>NZ_PVZR01000003.1:0-446932 GCF_003024455.1 Ensifer sp. NM-2 | reverse complement strand
AGATGCCTGTCGCGCGGAAGGAAGAGATTTAGCCGATCGGCGAAAATGCCGATCAATAACCAACCGAACCCAAGGAAAAGCCGCCAATCGAAGGCGTTTCGCCCCTTGTGTTCTTTCATTGGAGACCACGATGCAGAACGAAATCGTTTCACCCGAGGCGTGGCTGAAGGCGCGCCTGGACCTGCTTGCCGCCGAAAAGGAATTCTCCCGTCAACGGGAGGCGCTGACGCGCCGCCGCATGGAAATGCCCTGGGAGCGCGTGGAAAAATCCTACCAGTTCGACGGGCCGAACGGCGCCCTGTCGCTCACCGATCTCTTCGACGGCCGCTCGCAGCTGATCGTCTACCACTTCATGCTTGGTCCCGACTGGCAGGAAGGCTGCAAGCACTGCTCGTTCTGGGCCGACAATTTCAACGGCATCCCGGTTCATCTCAACCATCGCGACGTGACCTTCACCGCCGTATCGCGCGCACCGCTCACCCAGATCGAGGCTTACAGGAAGCGGCTGGGCTGGAGCTTCCCATGGGTGTCATCCTTCGGCAGCGACTTCAACTTCGACTATCAGGCATCCCGGACGCCCGAACAGCTCGCCAAGGGCGAGGCCTACTACAACTACAAGATCCAGCCGAGCACCGTGTCGGAACAGGTGGGCATCAGCGTATTCTACAGAGACGACAGGAACGAGCTGTTCCACACCTATTCCTGCTACTCGCGCGGCGTCGAGATGCTGAACGGCGCCTACCATTTCCTCGACCTCGTACCCAAGGGCCGCGACGAGGACAGCTTGAATTACCCGATGGAATGGGTGCGCCGCTGCGACCAGTACTGAGGCCACGATCAATACCGAGGCAAGGTGACCGGCCGCAGTGCAGCCGGTCGCCACCTATCGCGGCGTGTGGTGCGACGCGCGAGTTCTCCACCGCAAGGGGCACACGACGCGCAGCCACATGACGGCTGCCCCGGTTACCGATCCCGGATCATTCGCGTACCGGCTCGACGTCCGGCAGCACCCACGTCTTTTCGAACAAGGCCTTTGTCGGCGCGTAGAGGCGGAACATAAGTTCGAAGTCGCGCTGCGAATCGGTCGGGATCCAATTCGACTCTTTTCCATCAGGAGCTTTCGGACCAAGGTAGATATCGACCGAGCCGTCGGCATTCTTCTGCAGTTCGGCGACCTGCGAGGAACGGCTGGCGTGCGGCATATTGCGGATCAGCGCGTGGGTCTGGCGATCGTAGGCGGTCAGCGACCAGTATTGCTCGACCGGGACATTGGCCGGTACCGTCAGCCGGTAGGTCTTCGACCCCTCGAAAGCCTGGCCGTCCTTGTCCTTGATGGCAATAAGGTAGAACTGCCCCGCCCCCAGGCGCTTGATGCCGACATAGGCATAGCTGTAGGTGACGCCGCGAATATCGACGGGATAGGCATCCGGCTCATCGTACGACGCCTGCGCCGCCTTGACGAGCTCCGGGTCGGCCGGGAAATTCCAGCGTCCTTTGTCATAGAAGGGTTTCAAGCCGGCATCGTATTTCAACTCGAGCCATTCGCGGGCCTCCTCTATTCCTACCGCGAGCGCCTCGGTGGTCGTGGCTTCCGGCCTGAACGGCTTTCCCTTCTCGATGCCGAGAGACCGCAGCTGATCGATCATCGCCCGGTCCCGCGCCAGCCATGGTTCGCTCTGGACAATGCGATCGAGCGACTGGAAGAAGCTGACATCGTAGCGGATGGTACTGTCGAACAGCACGTCCCTGGCATCGGTAAACACCGTCTCCGGCGGAGATGCCGCCTGGGACAGCGGATAGACCTTCAGCCTCTTGGCGTAGGCCACGGACTTTTCGATATCAGCGTCGGCGTGGCTGGCGAGGTTGGACCGCAACAGCGCATAACCGCCATAGGTATTCGACTTCAGTGGTATGTAGCCTTCGGGGATCGTCCCGACATAGCCCGGCGGCAGAACGAGGTACTTTCCGCCCTCGCCCTGGTCGGCGCCGGACGGACCGGCATCCTCCAGGGGCATCTGCCACACATCGACAATGTTGCCGTTGATCGATCCACCCTCGGCAGGGGGCACCTCGATGACCACCGGCCCGACATCACGGGTATCGGTGAAGGTCATCAGATAGATCGCATCCGGGTTGGGCGTCAGCGTCTGATTTTGCCAATCGAGCGGACGGGACCAGTAGACGATCTCGTTGACCTTGCCCTTGGTCTTGGTGAGCATTTCCTGGAGCATCAGATCATAATTGACCGCTGGCATGCCCCAGATCACTGCCTCCACCGCACGACGCTCGATCGTCCGCCGTGCGAGTTCATCGGGTGAAAGTGCTGCGGCGGCCGACGACATCGCCGCCAGAGCCATCGCCGCAAAAAACAACCGCCTCATGCTGCCCTCCTGCCAATTGGCCGTGGAGCTACAGCATTGTCCGAATCGATCGCAGACGTAAGTGCGTTACTGTAAATGCAGACGCGAGAGCGGAGTTAGACGGCGGCAGCCGTCTGCGAATGCGAGAGCCGCCTTTCCGCTGAGGGCCAGCATGACTCGCGATGGCGCCCGCGCTCGAAATTATGTCGCAGCCCCTTCAAGAACCAGGACATCACCATCGGCCGGGATTCGCAGCTTCATCGCCGAAATCCCGCTGTTATCAGCAGCTTCGCGCAGGTCATGCCGGGTGATCGTGGCGTGGTCGAGCGCCTCCATATGCGTGGCGACGACCACGGCATCGCCGGATGTTTCGCAGACGGCAACGGTTTCCTGCGCATCCATGACGATGAGGTCGCCGTCCCAGCGGGCACCGCAGGAATGGGTGACGATGATGTCGGGCTTCGTCTCGGCGATCACGCTTGCCACCGGCGGATAGAGCACGGTGTCGCCGGCCCAGTAGATCGACGGTTCGCCCGCAGCTTCAAGCGTGAAGCCCATGACCGAGCCCATCAGCTCGACGACGGCCCCAAGGCCGTGGCTGCCTTCGCGCCGCGTCAGCGTCAGCCCCTGCCAGCTGGCGCGGTCGACAAGCGGGATCACGTCGGTAAAGCCCGCGGCGCGGATCTCGCCTTCATCGCCAGGCTGACAGAAGATCGGCAGATGCTTCGGCAGCCGTTCCTTGGCCACATCGTCGAAATGGTCGGAATGCAGGTGCGAAACGATGACCAGTTCCACGCCATCAAGGATCGCCTCGATCGACACCGGCAGCTCGACCATCGGGTTCTCGGACCGGTTGGCAAAGGACGGCAGGCTGTGTTTCGGCGCCAGATAGGGATCGATCAGCACCGTGCGGCCGGCATAGTCGAGCTTCAAGGTGGCGTTGCGGATCAGCTGCAGTTTCATGGGGCGCATCCTCTGGCGACATCAGGTGTTTGACGGTCGCCGGATGGTTACGATTGCGGCGACAAAATCAAGCCCCGAAATGCGACCACGGCCGGGCGAGCCGGACACGCGGCGTGGTCCCGACGACGCGGATGGGGCTGGGAGCGCCGACCGCGGGAACTGCCCGCGTTCGCAATTACCACCGCCAAAGGAGACAATCCCTAAAGTTGCATTGTTCTACCGAGCAGAACTTTAACGACCTATCGCCAAACGTGGCGACAAGCACGAGCAATCGGGAGAGACATCGTGGAAAACGTCATTAGCGGCGGAGCCTACGCGCGGGCATGGGCATGGCGTTTTGGCCTTTTCGTCGTCGTCACCCTGGCATTTCCGTTTATCGTGTATGCCCTGGTCCATATGAGCGGCGCCGCCAGAACTGACGCTGCCGGCGCCTTCGCCGTGGTGCTTGGCGTCTATTTGAAGCCGATCATCTACCTGACCTTCGCAGCGTCGCTTGCACGCATCTCGATCGCCCGGAGCAAGGTAGTCGGCATGCCGGGCAAGATCGGCATCTACATCGTCCTGCTTGCCCTGTCCGATCTTCCCTTTGCGCTCATTTTCGGGGCGCACTGGGGCGTCGCTTTCTTTTTCGGCTTCGCCGGCCCGCAATTACCCACTTCGCTCCTGAGCGCGGTCATTGCCATCATCACGCTGAGTCTTGCACGCGCACCAAGCGGTCCGATGAACGAGGGCCACGCCGCCGCGTATCGCGTCTGGTCCACCCTGCTCGTTCTCATGATGGCGTACGGCCTGCTCGGGCTTGCGATAATGCTGTGGCCATTTTTCTTTGGCCTGCATGGCTTTGGTCTCTACGGTGCGCTGACCTGGGCCAAGGTCTACCTGCACCGTTTCACCCTTTATCCCGGCCTGCCGCTGTCGCTGTTCATCGCTGCCTCGGTCTATCTCATCTACGCCAGCCGAAAACACACGGGCGGACCGGCCGAGACAGGCCAGCCCCAGCGCGGCGCAACAACAAGCTTCGGTCTTCGGCGCGACTGAAACATCACGCATGCAGGAGCGCGGTTGATTTCGCCACGGCAGCATCCATCATCGCGGCCCCTGGTTGGCGGAGGAAACCGCCACATCTCCTGCGGCGGCAATGATCTGCTCGGCGGTCGGCAAGGTTCCAAGGCCCTCGGGGCCGTTGCGTGCCTCGACCTCGGCCCAGGCAATATGGCCTGACCCATCGACAAGGAAATGGCCGACAAGCTGGGTGCCATGGTTCTCGAAGATGGACCGGTCGACGTCATTCAGCTCGAAGCCATCCTTGGTGTTGAGCACGGTATTGGCCTCCATCGGGTGTGCCGGCTCGGCCATCTCGTCGTTCGGATTGATGCGCGCTGCGGCAAACTGTTCGAAGCTGGCGTGAAAGGGCCATTGCTTCTTTTCCTCACCGTCGGCCGGGGCGAAGACCACGCGCGGCACGCCGAAGTCACGATGCGTGCGGCACTCCGGATCGCACAACACCGTCACCGGCGTCGGCTGAAACTGGAGATAGAGCCTTGCCCGCTCGAGCGGCGTGTTGATCACGGCCAGTGTCTCGACGCCCGCCTCGCGCAAGGCGGGCTGGAGCGCGGAAAATTGCCGCAGCTGGCGCCGGCAGAACGGGCAATGCAGGCCGCGAAACAGCCCGATCAGAAACGGGCGTCCGCGCAGGTCCGCGAGCGAAACCACGCCCCCGACGTTGGCGGCGGGTAGCGAGAAGGCCGGAGCAGGCTCGCCCGGTTGCAGTGCGCGGATCGCTTGGCTCATGCTGACTATCCTCCATCTGGGTCCGAAGATCACGCTGTTGTGTGGCCGCGACGCCGTTCCGGTCGGTCGCCATGCCGCGGCCCTGTCACCGCCAGCTGCAGTCCCAGGGCTGCCCGCGGGCGGCGCGGTGGCACACGAAGGTGCGGCCGCAGGAATGCATGGCGGATCTCATCGTGCGTCCGCGCCCCGTGCCGCGCTCCAGGGTCTGGCGGGCTGCGAGCTGGGCACTGGCCGGGCAGTTGGCAAAACTCTTTTTCTTGGCGTCGTCAGGCGCCGTAATGGTGTTCGATGGCGCTTTCCTGGTCGGCGTCTCGTCGGTGCTGCGCGTCTTCGCCGGCTCCGGCAGCTTCGCCTCGCGCTTGATATCGACGCAGCGGCCGCTCTTCAGCTGCTGGTTCTGGGCGCAGACGAGCGGGCAGATCCGCGCCTTCTGCGTCCGCAATCGTTCCAGCACGCCATCAGACGGCTCAAGGGCCGCAAGCTCGACCTTGATCAGTTTGGCGAACTGCTCCAGCGCCCTGCGGCTTCCGAGACCCCAGAGCCCGTCTTCGCTGCCGGCGCGGCAGCCGACGCGGTTCAACTCCTTCTGGATCGAGCGCACCAGCTCCCGGTCGGGCGAGGCGGTTTCAAGCGTCGGGGTTTGGTTGGCCAGCGGCTGGGTCAATGCAGCCACCTGCTCCGTTGCGGTGGGCAGCCCCCCGACAGGCGGTGCTTGCTGTTTCGCCCCCTCGGCTTCCAGCTGCGCAGCCGCAACGTCGGCCGCCGCACGCTCGATGATCCTGATTTTCGCCTGAGCCAGCGAGACGAAGGCACCACCAGGATATTGCTGCAGATAGGCGTCGAACAGGTCTCGGTCGCTCGATCCCTTGATCGTGTCCCAATAGGCAAGCTCGGCGGCGTTGTCGCCCTTGTCGCCGCCGGCCGACGCCGCAGGCTCCGTCGATGTCGATGGCTTCAGCACCACCTCGCCGGTCAGCGAGGAATTGTCCCAGGGCACCTGCTTGCCATCGGTCGCCTCCAGCACGTCACGGCGCACGTCGATCAGCTCACGGGTGATGTCGCGTCCGGGCTTGCCGAGGTGGCGCAGCAGCGCCGCCGTGAACGGTGAGTTGCGCCCGGCGCCGTCGAGCGCAACGTTGCCGGGCTGGGTGGCAAAGGCGATCAGCGAGCCGATGCCGGTACCGACCTTCGCCAGCCCCCGGCCGATCGAGCTGGAGCGCGTGCCCATCGAGCGGGCAAGATTGACTGCCAGCGGATTGTCGCGGCAGGCATCGAGGAACACCAGATTGACCCGCGTCTCGCGCTCCATCGCCGAAAGGATCAGGTTCATCGGTACCGCCTCGAATTCAAGGTCGATATAGGAGAGAAGCTTGGCGTCGATGGGAGCGATATAGTTCTCGCCGTTCACCTGCAGGCCGTGGCCGGCATAGTAGAACAGCGCGAGGTCCGCACCGTCGAGCTTGCCGACGAAGTCGCGGATCGTGTTGCGCACGCCGGCAAGATCAAGATCGCGACCGACGACGACCTCGAATCCCAGCGCTTCAAGCTTGGCGGCCATGTCGCCTGCGTCGTTGTCGGGGTTGGGAAGCTCTGGCACATATTGGTAGGCCGAGTTACCGATGACCAGCGCCACCCGCCTTTCGGCAAGCGCCTGCGAACATATCAGCACCAGGAAGACCGCGATGACGATGCGAAGCCAATGCATGCCATACCCCCCGGGCATGCCCATGCATGCCCCCCGCTGCACGTGTCCTTAAATCGTTGTCGATTTAGGGATAAAACCTGCAGCAATTCAAAGCGCTACAGCGACCTTTGCGCGTCTGATAAGACGCGCGGCGCTGTCTTAACTCGCCTGCCCCGCCGCCGCACAGCGCCTGTTGTCGCAAGGGTGCGATCCATTGCCGGCCCTGTCAATGCCGCCGACCCGCCCTTGCGTCACCCGGTCTGCGCGAAACCTTGTGGACGCTTCGTCTCTGGAATAACGGGCGATCGCCGCATTTCATTCAATTGCCAAATGGGATTAGCGCGTCCTCACCCCTTCGGTTTAGGGCTGCGCGCAGGCCGCTTTTGCCGGCGAGGTCGCGCACCGATGCATCTGGCGCGATGTCGTGAAACGGAAAACGGCGCCGGGTGATCCCGACGCCGTTTCGAATTCCGTTTGAAGAGCTGCGCTTACTTGACGATCGCCGAACCGTTGACGATCTCGACATTCTCGTCGCCCTGCAGGCCGATACGGTCGCCGCTCGGCGTGGTGACGAAGCAGCCGCTGGGGCAGATCATCTCGGTGGCGCCGGCGCTGATCGCCACTTCCATGCGGCTTTCGCCCTCGACGACAACCAGAACAGCAGTCTCGCCATCCTTGTTCGTGACAGTCGCGGCCGAAACCGCCCCTGCCGCCAGCACGCCGGAAAGCAAAGCAATCACAAATGTCTTCATCGCCCATCGACGCCCGCGGCGCCGCCCTTTTGCACAGCCGTCCGCCCCGTCGGATAAGCGACGGTGGCTCCGGCCACCTCTTCAGCCCATGACAGCCTAGACCGTCAAAAGAAGAATTGCATGCTTTTTATCGCGGGCAGGCTGAATAGCGGCTGAACGCTCCGTTTATCAGCGGTTGGGGTTTGAGCGGCGGCTGGAAGCGCGGCGCTTGCCGCCTTCCTCTTCATTTTCCTCGTCAAGCGGCGCCGCGGAAGCGGTTTCCTTTTTCGAGGCTGTGGCCCTCGCCTCGGCCGACGTTGCGCCCTTTGGCTCGCCGACGGTTTCCGGCTCGTGGCTCTCGATGCCGGTCTGATCTTCGATCGGCACGTCCTCGATCTTCAAGGGGAACGGTGCACCGATGCCCTCGTCGCGGAAGCGCTCGTAGATGGCCACACGCAGATCGTTGCGCACGCCGCCGCCGGTCAACACATCGGCCACGTAGATCCGGAGTTCGAAGGTCATGCGGTCATCGCCAAAGGAGGTGAAGCCGACGCTTGGCGACGGGTTCTTCAGCACCATCGGATGGGCGGCGGCAATCTCGGCCAAGAGATCCATGATCCGCCGGGGCTCGCTGGCATAGGTGACGGTGACGGCGATTTCCGAACGGCCGAGCTTGTTGCGGTGCGTCCAGTTGCCGACCGACGCGTTGATCAGCAGCGAGTTCGGCATCATGATCGACTGGTGCTGGAAGGTCTCGATCTCGGTGGCGCGCACCGAGATGCGCTTGACGAAGCCTTCCGTCGTGCCGCTGACGATCCAGTCGCCGACCTTGAACGGACGCTCGACCAGGAGAATGAGGCCCGAGACGAAGTTCGAAACGATGTTCTGCAGACCGAAACCGACGCCGAGCGAGAGGGCACCGGCGACGAGCGCGAGATTGGAAAGGTCGATACCGGCAGCCGAAAGGCCGATCAGGCACGCGAGCCCAACGCCGATATAGCCGATGCCGGTGCGGATAGAGTTTCTGACGCCCGCATCCACCCGGCTGCGCGCCATGATGTTGCCGTCGATCCAGCGCTGCACCCAGCGGGTGACGATGTAACCAAGAATGAAGAACAGGATGCCCGCCATGATGCCCATGAGCGAGATGGTGATGGTGCCGATCTTGATCTCGGTGATGGCGCGATAGGTCCAGGATTCGATGTCGGCGACCTGGAAGCCCCATTGCAGCAGGATCAGCGGAATGAAGAACAGGGTCACCAGCGCGTAAATGCTGAGGCCTGCCACCAGGCCCACCTGATCGAGCCCGACCTGTTCAAGTTTGAAGCGGCGCTCGAGATAGCGCCCGGCTGCCGTTTCGGCGAACGCCCCCTGGCGCGAGACCGCCTTGCCGGTGAGGAAGCCGATATACATCATCACCAGGATCGCGCCTGTAATGATGATCTGCGTGGCGATGAAGCGGGACAGGCCGACATAGCCGGTAGCGGCGGCGATGATGAGCGACGCGCCAGTCAGGATCAGAACGATGGAGACCAGGCGCGGCCACGGGCGACCCGGCGCATCGAAAGGCTCATCGTGCTTGAGCGTCGGCTTGATCCAGGCCGAAGCAATGATGATCAGACCGATGATGACAGAGGCGGTGAAGCTCTTCACCACCGTCAGCACGACCGGCGAGCCGAGCGCTTCGCTGACGCCGCCGAACATGTAGTCAAGGCCGTTGACCAGCGCCATGGCGAAGATGGTGACCAAAAGCACCTTGGCGCCGCGATCCGACACGCGCACGAGGCGCCAGCGCGAGTCCGACGGCGACAGCACCGCATTGGCGAGCGTGGTCACGAAGAACCCGACCACCGTGACCGCAAGCGCAATCGCGATGATCGGCGTGATATCCGAACGCAGCACGTTGAAACTGTGCAGGAAGAAGAAGCTCGACAGCGCAAAGGCGCCTGTCGAAATGGTCGGAATGAATGTCGACCAGAAGGCAACCGACAGACGCCGGAAATAGCTCGGCTCCTCGTCCGACTTGTCGTGGTGGATATAGGGTGAAAACAGCTTGTTACTGCCGACGAGGAAGACGAGTGCGGCACAGATCGACAGGAAGATCGCGGTCAGCAAGGGAATCCGCTTGTATTTCCAGACGAAGGTCAGCCAGCTCATCGTGCTGCGCGACAGCACCTTGGTTTCATTGGCCGTTGCCGACAGCGCCTCGTCGAACATTTCGACCGAAACGTCGGTGTTCTTCAACAGCGTGTTGGAAAACAGCGCGCGTCGCGTCGCCGTGATGCCGTTCGACAGTTTCGTCGCCTGGACCGAAAGGCCCTCGGCCTCCCCCGTCAGCGCATTGATCTCGCCGCGTTCGGCAAGCAGCCGCTTGCGCTCGGCCGTGACGATATCGGCTTCCGGTGGCTGCCCCGCGCCCGGTGGATCGCCGAGTTCGGTCAGCCGCGCCTTGATCTCGTCCAGCCGCGGACGCGTGGCGATCGAGGTCGAGATGATCTGCTTGGCGACGGCATCGACCTGCACCTTGAGCTCGGCAAGCGCAATGTCGTCGTCACTGGCCTTGGCAATGAGGTCCCTCAGCCGCGCCAGTTCCTTGCCGGCGTGAGCCAGTTGCTCCGCCGTCTGGCTCTGGCCGGCTTCGGCAGCAACGGCTGCGTCGGTCGGCTGCGCTGGCGTCGCGGCGTTTTGCGCCGGTTGGGCAGCACCCGCTGCAGGCTGCTGCACGTTCGCTGCCGGCTGCGCCTTGCCGTCGGCGGCCGGTTGTGTGTTCTGGGCAGGCTGCGCGCCGCCCTCGGCAGGCACTGCCGGAGCTTGAGCGGGCTTCTCGCCGGGTTGCGTCGTCGTCTGCACCGGTTGGGCGTTTTGCGCCACGACAGTGCCGGCACCGGCCAGCGACAGCAGGCAGACAGAAACAGCGAACAACTTTGCCACGAAATGCAATTTCAAAACCCTCGGAAGCCCAGACCTCGCCCGGATGCGGAATCGCCCCGGCAGCCGTCACAATGCGGTTTGAATACGAAAGACGGCGGAAAGATGCAAAGACACGGTAAACATGCCTTCACAGCCCGTAAAACTGTCAGAATCCTGCGCCCGGCTGCGCCAGATAGGTCAGTTCCGCCGCCGTCGACGTCCGACCGACGAAGGCGTTGCGGTGCGGGAAGCGACCATAGGTCTCGATCACCTCCCGGTGCCGGATTGCATAATCGATATACATGGGATCGCCGAGCTCGGTGAAAAGCTTCACCGCCATCGTCTGATCCGTCAGGTTCTCCGAGTGCTCGAACGGCATGTAGAAGAACGCCCGCCACTCCGGCCGGACCGCCATGTCGGCGCCGGCGCCGACGGCGAGCTTGGCTTCCCGGAGCGCCAGGCCGTCGGTCGCAAAGGCAAGCGGCGTCCCCCGATACATGTTGCGCGGCAACTGATCGAGAAGCACGATTGCCGCCAGCCGGTTTTCCGGCGTCGCCCGCCAGATGTCGCCGATCTCCCTGGCAAGGGCGAGGTGCGACGCCTGGAAGCGCAGGAAGCAATGTTCGTCCAGCTCGCGCGACGGCTTGAACCAGTGGTCGAGCGACAGTTCCTCGAACCAGAATTTCAGCACTTCATCCGGGGTGCAGGCCTCAGCTTGATGGGTCATTCGCTCCTCATGTCATGCCGTGGGGACGGTCGACCTATCAGATAGGCGGCAATCGCACCGTGTCCATGCCGCTGGCTTACGCGCGACGCTTCAAAATGGCAATAAAAGCCATGCCGCCGACAAGCCCGGTGATGACGCCGATCGGCATATCCTCGGGCGCCATGACGACGCGGGAAAAGAGGTCCGCCCAGATCAGCACCAGCGCCCCGACGAAGGCCGAAAGCGGGATGACCCGGACATTGTCGCTGCCGGCAAACAGCCGCACGAAATGCGGCACCATCAGGCCGACAAAGCCGATCGCGCCGGAAAAAGCGACCATGACCCCGGTCAGAAGTGCGGTGACGACGAAGAGGACGAGGCGGAACCGGCGAACGGGAATGCCGAGCGTCGTTGCCGTCTCGTCGCCCATGGCAAGCGCATTGATCTCGCGCGCCCTCAGCACGAGGTAGCCGAGGCAGGCTGTCAGCACCACCGCGGGATAGACAAGATGCGGCCATTGCGCGAGCCCGAGACCGCCGAGCATCCAGAAAATCACCGTATGCACCGCCCTTGGATCCCCGAGGAAAATCATCAGGTTGCCGACAGACGTCAAGGTGAAGGCAACGGCCACGCCTGATAGCACCAGCCGGTCGGCATTGGTGCCGAGCACCCTTGTCACGAGCGCAACAAGTGCGGTCGCAGCCAGCGCGCCGGCAAAGGCAAACAGCGGCACCGTGGCAAGGCCGAGAATGAGTCCGGTGTGCAGTAGCGCGATGATCGCGCCGAGCGCGCCGCCGGAGGACACACCGAGCAGATGCGGATCGGCAAGCGGATTGCGGGTAACCGCCTGCAGCACGGCGCCGGTCAAGGCCAGCCCGGCTCCAACCAGCCCGGCAAGCACGACACGCGGCAGGCGCACGTCCCAGACAATGCTTTCGCGCCCCGCCGACCAGACGACGTCGACGCTGCCGGGCGACAGCTTCGAGGCGATGATCGACCAGACGGTCGAGACCGGGATGGGCGCTGAACCCCATGAGACGGCGGCAGTGATCGTCAGGCACAGCAACAGCAGCGCCGCGAGAATGGCGGTCGTGGTTTTCACAGTCCGTCCCTGGTCAATTATTGGAATGGAAAGGCGGGAGCATGCGAAACGGCATGCTCCCGCAGGCCGCCTCGGTTACATCGCCTGCCCGTGAAAGGCCCTGGCAAGGCGCGCAATGGCATCGATGTTGCGTGGACCCGGTGTCGCCTCGACATAATCGAGCACGACGAAGCGGTCATTCCTGACGGCATCGATGTTCTTGAAGGCGGGGTTGCTCTTCATGAAGGCGATCTTCTGCTCGGCGGTGACCTCGCCATAGTTGACGATCACCACCACCTCAGGGTTCTTGTCGATCACCGGCTCCCAGGAAATCTCGGTCCAGCTCTTCTCGATGTCGTCCATGACGTTGACGCCGCCCGCCGCCTCGATCATTGCCGTCGGGATACCGAACCGGCCTGACGTGAACGGCTTCTCCTCGCCGGAATCATAGACGAAGACGCGGGTCGGGCGTTCGATGCCGCCGGTGTCTGCAGTGATCTTGTCGAGATCGCGGCGATAACCGTCGACCAGCGCCTGCGCCCGATCCTCGACGCCGAAGATGCGGCCGAGATTGAGGATATCGACGAACATGTCGTCCATGACAGGCTTGCCCTTGGCCATGACGTGAATGCAGGATTCGGTCAGCTCATAGACGTTGATCTTGAAGGGTTCGAGCGTTTCCGGCGTCACCTCGCCCCCGACCTTCATGCCGTAGTTCCAGCCGGCGAAGTAGAAGTCGGCGTCGGCATTGAGCAGCACTTCCTTGGTCGGATATTTTTCCGAAAGCTCCGGCAGCGCCTTGACGCCTTCGCGCAGCTTTTCGTCCAGCGTCTTCCAGCCGGATACGCCGGTATAGCCGACCATGCGGTCCTGCAATTTCAGAGCCAGCATCATTTCAGTGAGGTTGACGTCGTTGGAAACGGCGCGCTTCGGTGCTGAATCGAAGGTCACCTCGCGGTTGCAGCTCTTGACGGTCACGGGATAGGCGAGCGCCGGCGTTGCCGCCAGAACCAGCAGGGCAAAGGCGGAATGGGCAATGAAGGTCTTCATGAAATCAGTTCCTGTCGAGCAAGTGAAAAGGAAAAGCGTGCGCCGCTCGAAACGGCATTGTTGTGGGCAGTGGCGGTGACGCCGAAGGCGGCGGAAAGCGCTTGTGGGTTGAGCACGTCTTCGGGCGGGCCGAAGGCCGTCATGCGTCCCTCCGTCAGGATCGCCACATCGGTCGCGAACTCGGCTGCCAGGTTGATGTCGTGCAGCGTGGTGACGATCGTCAGCTGCAGCGTCTGCAACAACTCGAGAATTTCGAGCTGGTGGCGGATATCGAGATGGTTTGTCGGCTCGTCGAGAATGATGATGCGCGGCTGCTGGGCAAGCGCCCGGGCGATCAGCACCCGCTGCTTCTCGCCGCCCGAAAGCGTCGCGAATTGCCGCCCGGCAAGGTGGGTGAGATCGAGATGCTCGAGCGCGTGCGCAACCGTCTCGCGGTCCCTCGCGGTCCAGCCGCTCATGCCCTCACGCCGGGGGATGCGGCCCATCATCACCACGTCGCGCACGCTGAAGGGAAAGTCGCTCGGCATTTCCTGCAGCACGACGGCAATGATCTTTGCCGCCTCGCGCGCCGTCATCGCCCAGATGTCGACGCCATCGACCTCGATTGCGCCCGCTATCGGCTGGGCCGAGCGATAGAGGCAGCGCAGCAGCGAGGTCTTGCCGGCACCGTTCGGCCCGAGAATGGCAAGCCGGCTGCCGGGCGCAATGGCAAAGTCGATCTCGCGGACCAGCCGCAGGTCCGGGCGCGGTCCCCAATCCAGGGCGTGGACCCGAAGCCCGGCCCCTGTCGCGGTGCAGCTCATCGGCTCGTCCCTCCCCGCGCCATCATTGGAAATGCCAGCCGATGTCTTCGGAGACCAGCATCGCTGCCGGGATGCGCGCCAGCGTCTTGCCGTTGAGCCCGCGCGGCCTCTCGGCCGCCCGCGTCATGCCATCGCCCCTTCCGGCATAGGTGGTCGCGAACGAGACGAGATCATCGATATCCTCCTCGGGCGAGATATCGCCAAAGAGGTAGGTCGCCTTGCCGGTTGCCTGGAAAGCGATGGTGCAAGGCCTGGTACACGCGGCCATGCAGACCGTCCCAGTAATGGAGAAATCCCGGTCGAGCGGCTCGCCGAGCGCGGCAATACTGCGGTTCAGCCGCTGGATCAGATCCGCTCCCGGACGGCATGGGCCGCCGGTGAAACGGCAATCGGTGCAGACCGTTATCGTGTGCTGTCGGGAAACCGGATTGGCCATGTCTCTTCTCCTCCGGATTGGTCCGGAGAGAATGTGGCAACGCGGCATGATGACGGATGACCGTCGCGCAAAAACCAGTTCTTTTCCATCGGAACACCCCGTCCGTTGTGGTTGATCGGTTCGATGGCAGGTCTCCTGGCTCGCGGGTCGCGGCGCATCCACGTCTTCCCGGCTGATCGCCAGTGACATGGTGTGAATGCGCTTTCCGCTCACAGTTGCGGGGGCAGCCACGGTTTCGGCCCCATTTGGGTCGTCCGCTCCGTGTTCCCTTTTCAGCCGCTTCCGCATTGTCGCGGTTGCAGCACCATCAAAGCCTTCGTCGCACACTTCGGCGGAGGTGACAACCGCCGCGACAGCACGGCCTTGGCCTATCAACATGTCGCATTTTTTCATGCGCATTTGTTATGTGATAACATAACATTATTCAACACAAAAATATGTTGACCAACTCGCCCGCACCGACCAACGGGCGTATCCTTCGATGGCGCCTGTGTGGAAAAGGAGATCTGCCATGGCCGCCTATCTGATTGCGGATGTCGAGGTCACCGATGCCGCGGCCTTTGAAGAATACATACGGGAAGTGCCGGCAACGGAGGCGCGCTATGGTGGCCGATATTTGGGGCGCGGTGGCGCTACCCGGGTGCTCGAGGGAGACTGGGAGCCGCACCGGCTCGTCATTGTCGAGTTCCCGGACATGCACTCCTTGCTCGAGTGGTACAACTCGCCGGCGTATCAACGCCTCAAGGCGATCCGAGAGCGCTGCGCCAAGACGCGGATCATGACGCTGGAAGGCGTTGCCACCTAAGCAGTCGGGCCGTCATTGTTCCAGCAGCTTCCGACGTTTACCGCAAAGGTGCGGCATTGGCATATCAACATGCGGCATATTTTCATATTCATCTGTTATGTAATATCATAATACAACACAAGCTAACGAATGATGCCTGCGACGCACATTGGCAGAGCACTTCTCACGCCATCAGGACGATCGATCGCGACTGTCAACCGGACCTATTAATCTGGCATCAGCGTTTGCCGGCGACGGTCATAAGACATTGCTCGACCAACGGACCGGCAACTCTGTGCTGGAAGCGATTTCAAGAGGCGTTGTCAGGCGATACTTCATCTGCCTGGGGTGCCTCATTCCGGTGCGGCGATACGAATGGGACGTGTCCCGACTGGAGCGCCGGTCGCCCGGTCGATGGTGACGGGATCGATCTCCGTTCCGGTCTCGGCGTCGAAGAACCGGGTTACCTCGCCCCCGCCGCGATGCTTGCGTCCCCACGCGCCGATGGCAAACAGAACCGGCAGGAAGTCTTGGCCAGCTTCGGTCAGGACATATTCGTCTCGTGGCGGACGATCGGAATAGCGGCGTTTCTCCAGCAGCCCCTCCTCCGTCAGCGCTGAAAGCCGCCCCGTCAGCATCGTCGGCGCGATACCAAGACTTTTGCGGAAATCATCGAAGCGGGTCAGGCCCGCATGGGCATCTCGCATGATCAGCATGCTCCAGGCATCCCCCACAAGCGCAAGGCTCCTGGCGATCAGGCATGGCTGGCTCGACAGATTTCTCATGTTAGTATCTTTTTGATAGTGACTAACTACTAATTTAATAGTAACTGAATGTTCAGCGATATTCCATGATAAAATGAAAGCACAAGCCGATGAGCAAGACAGAACGCGGCATTGCCCTGGTCACGGGCGCTTCCTCAGGCATTGGGTTGGTGACAGCACGAGCGCTGCGGCACGATGGCTACCGTGTCTTCGGTACCAGCCGAAAGCCGATGCCCGATACCCCGGACGGGATCACGATGCTGATCTGCGATGTAACCGATGACGCATCGGTGCAGACAACCGTCGACGAGGTTCTAAGTCGCGCAGGACGGATTGATCTTCTTGTCAACAATGCCGGGATCGGACTGCTCGGCGGCGCTGAGGAATCCACGACGAAACAGGCGAAAGCCGTCTTCGACGTAAACGTGTTCGGCATCATACGCATGACAAATGCGGTGCTGCCCACGATGAGACGGCAGCATCGAGGACGGATCGTCAACCTCAGCTCCATACTCGGGCTGATCCCCGCCCCCTACAATGCGCTCTACGCATCGACCAAACATGCCATCGAAGGCTATTCGGAGTCTCTTGACCACGAAGTGCGAACGCAAGGCATCCGCATCGTGCTTGTCGAGCCCGGCGTAACCCGCACATCCTTCGAAGAGAACATCACGCGACCGGACCGCCCGCTTGCCGTTTACGACACGGTTCGCGCCGACGCGGAGAGGCTGATGCGCGACATCGTCGCGAAGGGCGATGCACCCGAGGTGGTCGCCGAAGCCGTCGTAAGGGCCGCCAATGCGGCATCGCCCAAACGACGCTACACCGCCGGAAAAGCTGCAGGACAAGTCCGTTTCATGCGTCGCTTCCTGCCCGAGTCCATCGTCGACAAGAACCTTCGGAAGTTCAGCAGACTTCCCGATTGAGCTGTCGCCGCCGCACTGCTGGCGCTGCCGGCTCACCATAGAAACGAAAGTTAGTCTGATGAAATCATTCCTGATCGATCGCTATCTGAAAGGCGGCGCTCTCCGGCTCGGCGAAGGCCCACAGCCGGAGTTGCGTGAGAACGATGTCATGGTTGAGATTCATGCCGCCGGCGTGAACCCCTTGGACAATAAGATCAGGGACGGAGAGTTCAAGGTCATCCTTCCCTACCGCCTTCCACTGGTGCTGGGCAACGATGTAGCGGGCGTGGTGGTCAGGGTCGGGGCCAATGTCCGGCGATTTAAGCCTGGTGACGAGGTCTATGCACGCCCGGCCCAGGATCGCATCGGGACATTTGCAGAGTACATCGCCATGGACGAGGCCGATGTAGCGATGAAGCCGAACAATCTGAGTATGAACGAGGCCGCATCCATTCCGCTTGTTGCCCTGACAGCATGGCAGGTGCTTGTCGAGCGGGCCAACTTGCAAAAGGGACAGAAGGTCCTGATCCATGCCGGCTCCGGTGGTGTGGGCGCGATCGCGATCCAGCTTGCCAAGCATCTTGGGGCATATGTGGCGACGACCACGAGCACACCAAATATCGCTCTTGTGAAAAGTCTCGGCGCAGACGTCGTCGTCGACTACAAGAAGGATGACTTCGAGAAAGTGCTGCAGGGCTATGACGTCGTGCTGAACAGCCTAGGGAGGGAAACGCTGGAGAAATCCCTTGCTGTTCTGAAGCCGGGCGGGAAGCTGATTTCGATTTCCGGTCCGCCCGATCCGGACTTCGCGCGGCAGAACGGTTCTGGCTGGCTGCTTCAACAGGTCATGCGCCTGCTGAGTTTCGGCATCAGGAGAAAATCGAAGCGCCGAAGGATCAGCTACTCCTTCCACTTCATGACGGCCAACGGTGGGCAGCTTGGTCAGATCACCTCCCTGATCGACACAGGTGCCATACGACCGGTAGTGGATCGGGTCTTCCCGTTCGAGAGGACCAACGAGGCGCTGGACTATGTCGAAACGGGGCGTGCCAAGGGGAAAGTCGTCGTCGCTGTGAAGTGACGTCTGGGGTCCGGTCCGATTGCCGTTAGAGGAAGCAACTACCTTTAGGAAGGCGATTAGCGCAGCGGCCAGACGGCGATCAGCGCCGGCACACTGACGATGACAATCACCACCGAAAGCGGCAGGCCGAGGCGCGGATAGTCGCTGAACTTGTAGCCGCCCGGGCCCATGACCAGCGTGTTGCACTGGTGGCCGATCGGGGTCAGGAAATCGCAGCCTGCGCCAATGGCAACCGCCATCAGGAAGGCTTCGGGGCGGTAGCCAAGCGTGGTCGCGAAACTGGCGGCGATCGGCGCCATGACCAGGACGGTCGCGGCATTGTTGAGGAACGGCGTCACTGCCATGGCGGCGAGCAGGATCAGCGTCAGCGCCCCGGCCGGCGGCAGGCCCGCGGCAATCGTGCCGAGCCAGCTGGCGATCACGTCGGTGCCCCCTGTCGTGCGCAGCGAATCGCTGACCGGGATCAGCGCTGCCAGCATCACCAAAATCGGCCCGTCGACCGACCGGTAGACGTCGCGCAGCGGAATGATGCGGAAGATCACCATGGCAAGGGCCGCGGCGAAGAAGGCGATCGGGATCGGCACGAGGCCGACGGCCGTCGAGCCCATGGCGGCGGCAAGAACGAGGAGCGGCAGCGTCGCCTTGCGGATGGTGCCAAGCAGGATCTCGCGCTGCGCCAGCGGCAGGCAGCCGAAGTCCTGCAGGAACGACGGCAGTTCACGGCGCGCGCCCTGCAGCACGACGATATCGCCGGCCCTTAAGCGAATGTTGCCGAGCCGCTGCTTCAGCCGCTCGCCCTGCCGGCTGACGGCAAGCAGGTTGATGTTGTGGTTGCTGAACAGCGCCAGGCGCTGCGCGGTCATGCCTTCGAGCGGCGAGCCGCCGCCGATCACAGCCTCGACCGCCTCGATCTCCGCGCCGGTCTTTTCGCTGGATGACGGCGAACGGTCGCCGGAGATCTTCAGCTTGGCCTGCGAGACGATACGATCGAGCGCATCCGGCCCGCCTTCGAGCAGCAGGATATCGTCGGCCTCGAGCTTGACGTCAGGCAATGGCGCCACATGCAGGCCGCGCCGGAACATCGCGGTGACGACGGCACCGCCGTCGGCAATCTTGACGAGTTGGCTCAGCGACTTGCCGATCATGGGCGTACCGGCGGCAACCACCGCCTCCGAGGTATAGTCTGTGATCTCGATCGCCGCCTGCACCGAGACATGCTGGCTCGTGCGCTGCGGCACCAGCTTGTAGGCAAACAGCAGGAAGACGACACCGACGGCAGCAAGCGTGGCGCCGACGGGGGTGAAATCGAACATGGTGAAGCTCTCGCCCGTCAACTCCTGGCGCACGCGCGAAACGACGATATTGGGCGAGGTTCCGACCTGGGTCATCAGCCCGCCGATCAGCGAGCCGAAGGCCATCGGCATCAGGAACACCGAGGGCTGGACGCCGGAACGGCGGGCAAACTGGAACGCCACCGGGATCATGATCGCCAGCGCGCCGATATTCTTGATGAAGGCGGAAAGCACCGTGACCGTGATGACCAGCAGCGCAAGCTGCGCCCGGACCGAGGAAATGTTCGGCAGAAACCGCTGGATCGCCGCATCCACGACACCGGAGCGCGCCACCCCGGCGCTGACGATAAGGGCGCTACCGACGATGATGACGATATCGTCGCTGAAACCATCAAAGGCGTGATCGAAAGGCACGATGCCAACGGCGACCGAAAGCATCAGGGCGGAACAGGCAATCACGTCATATCGAAACCGCCCCCAGATGAAGAATGCCATCATGGCGCCGATGACTATAAACGCGAGGGACTGTTCGGCGGTCATGCAATACCTGGGTTCGGCAGAAGGACTGGGCGACAGCAGAGCGCGCGACAGGCGCTTGGGGCCTGACGCACAATCCGACGGGAAGTTCACCCAAGGACTACCGCATGTTTCGCCAAATCGGAATTCGCCGCAGCGACAAATCTGGGTATGAGCGCGAAACGCATCGGGTTGGCGCGGCGAACTCGCAACCTGCCCTCTTCCCACAGCTGACGGTGGAAGGCTTGTACCAATGGGCCAGCGTGGCCATCAACGGCGAAGCTGTGGGCAAGCTGCATGTTGCCGCCGGGCCGTTCGGAAGACGGAAGGTCCTGCCCAGCAAACACGGCCGGGAGATCCCTCTCCCGCCCCTCAGACTGATGACAAAGTCATCCATATGACCTGTTCGACATTCGGGCGCCTTCACGGCGCTCAAAGCACCCTCATTCCTGTGCCCGTCACAGGAATCCAGTCAGCCCAAGTCCTTGGGCTGAAAGGTCTTTCGACCTGACAGACGTCAGCTCGCTGGATTCCGGCACAGGGCCGGAATGAGGGAGAACTGGGTGAGCCTCCCGTTAGACAGGATTCTCTGGGGTATGTCGGCAATCTAGAGCATGTCGTGCAAAAGTGCGCAGCGGCTTTGTGATGACGACATGCGCAAAAACAAGAGCTTAAAGGGCAGCAAGCGAATCCTGGAGATCGCGACGCGCTTTAGAGCCGGGAGATCCCTCTCCCGGCCCTGTGTTGGTCGATTGTTGCTGTGTCGTTCGTCGCCGACGATCAGTTGGCGGTTTCCGCCGCCTTCTCGATGAGATCGGCGACCGCCTTCGGATTGGAGACATAGACGGCGTGGCTGCCGGGCACTTCGACGACGGTTGAGCCGGCGCGTTTGGCCATCATCTGCTGGGCAGCCGGCGGGATCATGCGATCTTCACCCGCAACCAGATAGTAGCTCGGCTTGGTCTTCCAAGCAGGCTCGGTGACGGCGCCGGCCAGCGCTTCGACGCCCCACGGAACCTGGGAGTCTGCCATGAAGGCGGCCGTCTCGGCATCGACGTCAGCAGCAAACGATGCGGCGAACTTTGCCTTGTCGAGGAACAGGAAGCCATCGACCGGCGGCAGGATTGGCGGCACCGGCGCGCCGGCCGGCGGGTTGGCAATCAAGGACGAGACCGACTCGCCCTTATCCGGGGCGAACGCGGCGATGTAGACGACCGACTGCACCTTCTCATGGGTGCCGGCTTCGCTGATGACGACGCCGCCATAGGAATGCCCGACCAGCACCACCGATCCATCAGCCTTGTCGATCGCCTGCCTTGTGGCAGCGACGTCGGCGGCAAGCGAGGTCGTCGGGTTCTGGACGATGCTGACGGTGTAGCCGTCCTTCTTCAGGATGTCGTAGACACCCTTCCAGCCGGCGCCATCGACGAAACCGCCATGGACGAGAACGACGTTCTTTGCGCCTGCATCAGCGGCAAACGCGGTGGTGCCGGTGGCGGCCAGGGTGAGCGAGGCGGCGGCGGCAAGCAGAGATGTCTTCAACATTTGCGCAACTCCTTAATTTGTTAGCGCGATAGTTGTTATCGCGGTAATCATTAGATATGCCTTACGCGATCACCTGTCCAGCATTTTATTATCGCAATAATGGTTTTCGTGCTAAGCTCATGAAAAGCCACGGACTTAAATATTGGAGACGACCATGACCGAACCCGCACCGCTTCCGCTCGACAGCCAGCTCTGCTTCTCGATCTACTCGGCAGCGATCGCCATCAATCGCGCCTACAAGCCGATGCTGGACGCGCTCGGCGTCACCTACACGCAGTATCTGGCCGTCAGTACACTGTGGGAACAGGACGGCTTGAGCATATCGGCGATTGCCGATCGGCTCGGCCTGGAACCGAGCACCATCACCCCGGCAGTCAAGCGGCTCGAGGCGGCCGGTTTCCTTTCAAGACGCAGAAGCACCGTCGACGAACGGCTGGTCGAGGTTTTCCTGACAGAGAAGGGCAAGGAGCTTCACCCCAAGACCGCATGCCTCACCGACACGCTGCTGCGTCGTTCCGGATTTACCGTGCCCGAGATGATCGATCTCAACGAAAAGGTCCAGATGCTGCGCGACGGCCTCACCCGCGAAGAAGCGTAGAAACATGCAGCAATTCAAAGTGCTACAGCGAGCTTTGCGCGTCTAATGAGACACGCGGCCACCGAGGGTCCTGTCGCCATCGGCAATCGCCGCACGGAAACTTGGAAATTTCCGTTGAAGCGCTACACTTTAGAGAAAGGTGCTGGATTATCGCCCGCAGGCGCCAAAGTAAGTCGTAACGCCCTGGAAGTTGCGCATGGCGTCGGGCAGAACTCCGATCCGCCTTCTGCATAGTCGAGGACCATCGATATGAAACATGCTCTTGCCGCCCTTTCCGTCGTCCTCCTTCTCAGTGGTTGCACCACTGGTGTTCAGACCTACGGCTACTCGCCGAACCTTCAGCCGATCCCCGGCAGCATCACCTATGGCGGCCAGCCTCGCACCAAGTTGAAGAAGGCGCCGGTCGGCAGTATCGTGCCGCACCAGTTCTTCGACCAATTCGGCCGTCAGGTCTTTGAGACCTACGTGATCGAACCGGATCGCTCGCTGCGCCTCGTCAGCCGCCGCTGGAGGAGCCTCGACGTCTTCGGTGACTTCGACTGATTGCGGGGCCTACCTTGCGGCAATTGAGCTTGCCGAGGCGATCGGCTGCCTCGCCTCTTACTGGCTTCCGCCGTTGAACTGCTGCAGTACCCAATCCCTCAGCACCTGCGTTGCCGGCCGCTCGGCAGCCCGCGGACTATAGACCAGATCGTAGCGGTAGCTTTCGAGCGACAGTGCAAACGGCTGGACGAGTATGCCGGAGGCAAGTTCCTCGGCAACCAGGGTCAGGCTCAAGAGACCGATGCCCTGCCCGGCCACGACCGATTGCACCGCATGGATCTCGTCGGTGAAGGAGAGGCCGCCAGCCGGGTCGATATCGGTGACGCCTGCGTGCCTCAGCCATTGCCGCCAGACCGGCGCCCGCTCGTCGTCGCGCCGCGCCGGCCCCCAATCGAAGTGAATGAGTGTCGCCTCTCGCAGCGCATCGAGGGACATCGGCGCCAACCGCGGCGCACAGACCGGCGCGAAACGATCGGCGAAAAGCGGCTCGGAAAGCAGGCCGGGATACTGCCCGTCGCCATAGCGGATGGCCGCGTCGGCATCGGCATCCAGATCCACCGTCCTGTTCGAGGCGTCGAGGCGCAGGTTCCAGTCCGGATGAGCGTCGCGAAAGCTGCCGGCGAGCGGTGCCAGCCGCTTGGCGACGAAGGCGACGGTTGAGGTGAGCCGCGCCACCTTGGTGTCACGGCTGCGGCGCAGTTCGCCGATCGCCTGCTCGAAGCGGTCGAGCCCATCGCGTAGCACCGGAAACAGCGTCTGCCCAGCCGGCGTCAGCCGCACCTGGCGCGTGCCGCGCTCGAACAGCTTCAGCTCCAGCAGATCTTCAAGCTGGCGGATCTGATGGCTGACGGCCGTCGCCGACACGTTCAGCTCGTCGGCCGCCTGCTTGAAGCTCAAGCGGCGGGCGGCCGCTTCGAAAACCCGCAATGCGCCGAGCGGCGGCAATTTTCTCATGACGGCAACAAATGACTTGAATTCATCTGTCGGCTGAAAAATGGTCTTTTGTCAGCCGGGCGAAGCCTCATCATATTGAGTTCAGCAGCCAAGGCAACGCCGCCAAGCTGAGTTGAACTCAAGCATAGAGGGATTCCCCGTGTTTCTCGAACAGGTCATCACCAAGCCCGATCCTTACGCGCCATTCCTGCTTTCGCAGGCGATCAAGGCCAACGGTTTCGTCTTCGTCTCCGGCCAGGCCGCAATCGGCGACGATGGCGAAATCGTCGGTGAGAACGATTTCGACCGTCAGGCCGAGCAGGCCTTCCGCAATCTCGACCGCGTCCTGACTGCTGCCGGCTCCAGCCTTTCCAAGGTCGTGAAGGTAACGATCTTCCTGCGCTCGATGGAAAACTTCGGGAAGATCGTCGAGCTGCGCCGCAAATGGTTCTCGGCACCCTATCCCGCCGACAGCATCATCGAGGTCTCCTCGCTCTATTCGCCGAAGGCGATGATCGAGATCGAGGCGATTGCGCTGACCGAGGATCGTTGAGATGAACGCGCACAGCACGGTCGCCTCGCCGATCCTGACCGGAACGACGCTCAAAGGGCTGGCCTTCGGCAACCGGCTTTCCGTCGCGCCGATGACCCGCATCAGCGCCACTGCCGAGGGCGTACCGACCGAAAGGATGGCGCACTACTACCGGCGCTTCGCAAAGGGCGGCTTCAGCCTCCTGACAACTGAAGGCATCTATCCCGACAAGGCCTATGCGCAAACCTATAGGGACCAACCGGGACTTGCCGACCGGAAACAGGCGGAAGGCTGGAAGGCGGTCGTCGATGCGGTGCACGCCGCGGGCGGCCGCATCTTTGCCCAGCTTATGCATGGCGGTGCGCTCGCCCAGGGCAATCGCTTCCGCAGCGACACAGTCGGACCCTCGGCACTGCAGCCGAGAGGCAAACAGATGGTCTCCTACCACGGTGAGGGTCTCTATGCCGAGCCGCGGGAGATGGATGGGATGGAGATTGCCGAAGCGATATCAGGCTTTGCGCAAGCCGCCAGGCTTTCCATCGATGTCGCCGGTTTCGACGGCATCGAGATCCATGGCGCCAACGGCTATCTGCTCGACCAGTTCTTCACCGATTACACCAACCGGCGGCAGGATCGCTGGGGCGGCGACATCGGCAAGCGGTTGGGCCTGAGCCTCGCAGTGCTGGACGCGGTTCGCAGCGCCGTCGGCGATAAGGTGCCCGTCGGCATCCGCCTGTCCCAGGGCAAGGTCAACGACCCCTTACATAAATGGGCGGAGGGCGAAGAAGGTGCTGCCATCGTTTTCAAGGCGCTGGCCACCAGTCCCGCCGACTTCGTACACGTGACTGAGTTCGAAGCCTGGCAACCGGCCTTTGCTTCCGGCGGCAGATCGCTGGTCTCCCTTGCCCGCCAGCATGCGCCCGATCTGTTCGTCATTGCCAATGGCGGTCTGCACGATATCGCCCGCGCCGAGCAGGTGCTGCAGGCCGGCGCCGATATGATCGCGCTCGGTCGCGGCGCGCTCGCCAATCCCGATTGGCCGCGCATCGCCACTGAGAAGCGCGAGGCCCGCCCGCTGAAGCTGGAAATGCTGTCGCCGATCAGCGACATCAAGGACAGCGAGCTTCAGCTTTGAGCCAAGAGAGGCGGCGCCACAACAAGGCGCCGCCCTGGCCTGACAGCTGACAGGCCTGCTTTGAGCGTAGGAACATCCCCAGTCCCTCATTCCGGCCTTGTGCCGGAATCCAGCGACCCGACGTCTGTCGAGTCAAAAGACCCTTCAGCCCAAAGACTTGGGCTGGTCCCGCAGTTCCTACGGAACTGCGCGAGATCTCTGTGACAAGCACAGAGATGAGGACGGTTTAGGCATTGCCATGGCAAGAACCCCTGATCCAACGTTGGCCATTGCGCCTGGTGGCGACAGCGGCCTCGCCCCCTACGCGCCCGCGACGAAGCGATACGCGGCACCGTTCCGTTCGGCCCGCCCGATGCCGGGATAGCCCCAGTGGTAGCCGAGCAGCGTCAGCTTTTCCGTTGCTGCCCGGTCGATCAGCGTCTTGCGGGTTTTCAGCGCCTGCTCCGGATCGGTATCGAAACCGAAGTGCCAGTCCGGGTGCTCGAAGAAGACAATATTGCTGGTTGCCGCATCGCCTGAGATGACGAGCCCGTTGTCGCCGGCAAGTTCCAGCGAGATATGGCCCGGCGTGTGGCCGCGCGTGTCGAGCACCTGCATGCCGGTCACGATCTCGTCGCCCGGCTTGACCAGCGTCAGGCGCTCCTTGACCGCGAAAAGATCGCGCTGCGCACCGCGGGCAAAGCCGTGCAGCGCCTTCGGCATGACCTTCTCGTAGTCGGGGTTCGTCCAGAATGCCCATTCGCGCTCCGAGACGAAATATTGCGCATTCGGAAAGGTGAGCTTGCCGTCTGCCCCGACCGTGCCGCCGGCATGATCCGGGTGGGCATGGGTAAAGACCACCTTGGTCACATCCGCCGGATTAATACCTGCAGTCGCCAGATTGGCCGCAAGCTTGCCGGCACTCGCCTGGAAATTGCCGCCCGATCCGTTGTCGACGACGATCAGGTCCCTGCCGGTGCGGATGAACGGGATGTTGGTGTGGAAGGGTGCGCCCTCAGGCGTGCCGCCGAGCCGGCGCATGATTCCGTCGCGCTCCTCCGGCGCCGCATCCGGTAGCACGATGCTGACCGGCAGCGTCAGGAAGCCGTCGCTGACGACGGCGATATCGAAAGCCCCATGGGTGAAGCGGTGGGTGTCTGCGGCGTAAACGCCCTTCGGCAGCAGCGGCAATACAGCGCCCGCTACGGAGCCGGCGAGAAAGGAACGGCGGTTGAGGCCGGAGGTTTTGTCGTCTGTGCAGGTCATGGATCGGTTCCTTCTGTTTTGAGCGAGAGCAACCGGCCGGCAGCGCGTTTCCGCGGCACCGGCCGGGGGCCGAGGGTCAAGACCGTGCAAATTCGAGCAGGTCAGCGTTGAGCTGGTCCTTGTGGGTGTCGGTGATGCCGTGCGGCGCGCCGGGATAAACCTTCAGGGTGGCGCTCGGCACCAGCTGCTTCGAAGCGCGGGCGGCCGCATCGATCGGCACGATCTGGTCGTCGTCGCCATGGATGATCAGCGTCGGCACGTCGAACTTCTTCAGGTCCTCGGTAAAGTCGGTCTGCGAGAAGGCGACGATCGAGTCATAGGTGTTCTTGTGCCCGCCCATCATGCCCTGCAGCCAGAAGCTGTCGATCATGCCCTGCGAAGCCACGGCACCCGGCCGGTTGAAGCCGAAGAACGGACCCGAGGCGATATCGCGATAGAGCTTGGAGCGATCCTTCAGGCTTGCCGCCTGCAACCCGTCGAACACCTCCTTCGGCAGCCCTCCGGGATTGCTGTCGGTCTTGACCATCAGCGGCGGTACCGCCGAGATCAATCCGGCCTTGGCGATACGGCTTGTTCCGTGACGGCCGATATAGCGGGTGATTTCGCCACCGCCGGTGGAGAACCCGGCGAGGAATATGTCCTTCAGATCAAGCGCATTGATCAGGTCGGCAAGATCGTCGGCATAGTGATCCATGTCGTTGCCGTCCCAGGGCTGAGAGGAGCGGCCATGGCCGCGCCGGTCATGGGTGATGACGCGGAAGCCGTTACTGGCGAGGTGGAAGGCCTGCGCCTCCCAGCTGTCCGATGACAATGGCCAGCCGTGGCTGAGCACGACCACCGGGCTCTCCTTTGAGCCCCAGTCCTTGTAGTAGATCTCGACGCCATCGCGGGTGATGATGCGGCTGCCCATGGTCGTTACTCCCAATGTGTCGGATGTGGTGCTTGATGCGGTTTCGGCTTTCGCCGGGCGAATGACGGCTGGAACGGCGGCGGCTGTGGCCGCGGCGCCAAAGGCAGCCGAAAGAACTGTGCGGCGCGAAAGGCCAGTGGAGACTGCTGTGGAAACTGCTTCTGCTTCAATCATTGTCCTGCCCTCTTCCATCTCGGTTGACCGGCGATCTCCGTTCCGGAGCGCTGGTTGAATTGATAGAATGACCGGCCTACCCTCTCGACCGGCAAAGCTGACAACGATGGGGGCAGAAGTGACAAAACCACTCGAAAGCGAACCGGCGGAGATCGGCATCGTCGTTTATCCGCGCGCGCTGAAGTCGGCGGTCCATGGGCTGACCGACATGTTCCAGGTGGCCGGCATGCAGGCGACAGAACAGGGCGGCGCACGCGCACCTCGCATCCGCGTCAGCCACTGGCAGCTTCAGGAGGATGGCTCGGTCGAAAAGACGCTCGACACCCACCCCGGCCCCTCCTCGGGTCTCGTCGCGCTGATCCTGCCGCCGACGCTGGCGGAGCTGCCCGTAGGCGGGCGCATGGGCCAGCTGCCCGCCTTCGTGCGCGAGCAGCATGCCGGTGGCACCACTGTCTGCTCGGTCTGCGGCGGCGCCTATCTGCTGGCGGAATCCGGGCTCGCCGCAGGTCGCACGATCACCACCCATTGGTCGCACCAGGACCTGATCGCCGATCGCTACCGCGATGTCCGTGTCGATACCGACAAGCTATTGATCGACGAAGGCGATATCATCACTGCCGGTGGCATGATGGCCTGGATCGATCTGGGGCTGAAACTCGTCGACCGGTTCCTTGGAACCAATGTGATGCTGGCAACCGCCCGCTTCATGATCATCGATCCCGGTGCCCGCGAACAGAGCTACTACAGCGTCTTTGCGCCCAAGCTCGACCACGGCGACAGCACGATCCTGAAAATCCAGCACTGGCTGCACGGCGCCAACACCAAGGGCGTGACGCTGCAGATGATGGCTGAGCGCGCCGGGCTCGGCGACCGCACTTTTCTCCGGCGCTTCCAGAAGGCGACCGGCTTCAACCCGACGGAATATTGCCAGCGGTTGAGGATCGCCAAATCACGCGACCTGCTCGAGCGCTCGCACCTGTCGATCGAGCAGGTTGCCTGGCAGAGCGGCTACGACGACACCAACGCCTACCGCAAGATCTTCCGCAAGATCCTCGGCCTGTCGCCGCGGGAGTACCGGTTGCGCTTCTCGGTGTCGGACGGCACGCGACGGCCGGCCATGGCAGGACTTGCAGCCGCCGCGCCCGCCTGATCTGCACGGCGTCGACGCCGGCATGTTTCGCCAACACGTTTTCCGGGCGCCGTTAATCGCCGCTCGGCTTTCGCCCCAAGATCTGGCGCGCGCCGCTCTTTGAAAAAGGCTGCACCAGCTGGCCGACAAAGCTGCGCGACACCTTGCCGGTGATGCCGATGTCGGTGGAGGATGGCCGGTCGGGATTGAAGTAGGTGCCGAACAGCTGGTCCCAAAGCACGATGTTTTCGCCGTAGTTGCTGTTGCCCTCGGCCATGTCCTTCGAATGGTGCCAGCGGTGAAGCCGTGGCGTCGAGAAGACCCAGTCAAGCGGGCCGGTGCGCATCTGGACATTGCAATGGGTCAGAAGGCCGGTAAAGGCGGTGACGGCACCGATCCAGAGGAAGACCTGCAGCGGCGCCCCGAGCAGATAGAGCGGCAGCTGGCTGAGGCCCACCTTCAGCAGGGAATCGACGACGTGAAAGCGGCCGGTGTTCAGCACCCAAAGCCGCGTGACACTGTGATGCAGCGCGTGGAAGCGCCAGAGCCCAAGCCGCTCATGCGCCAGGCGGTGAGCGGCATAGAGCCCGAACTCGGCAACGACCAGCCCGAGCACGACCTGGGCGAACATCGACCAATGTGCCGGCCAGATATGCGGCTGCGACCCGAAGAACGGCTGCGCGAAAATGGCGACCAGTAATGGAAAGGATGCACCGAACGCCGCCGCGATCTGCACGATCCCCTTCGTCAACATCGTATGGCCGAGATTGTTGAGCGTCTCGCCATCCGGAGCAAGCCAGGTCGGCTCATAGGGCATGATGCGCTCGAACAGCGCGATGATCGCCACCACCGAGAGGTAGACGACGTTGAACCAGGGCACCGGCGAGGATGTGGCAAAAGCCAATCCGGCTGCGGCCAGTCCGCCGAAATAAAGCGCCGGCCACAACAGGATGGAGACCAAGTATCGTAGCGGCGATGAAGAGCTAGCTTGATGAAAGACCATTATTTTTCGACCACTTTTCAGAAAATCGGAGGGATGCAATACGGCAGGGGGTTATCTCAGGAAATGTTCTAATCCTCGTCCTGCGGATGGTATCGCTCCATCAGCTCGTCGCAGGTATGCGCATGGCCATCGCTGAAACGTCCGTCGGTGCAGATCCGCCGGCGACGCTCGGCCCAACTCAATCCCTCCCGGTGCTTTCGCCAGCCGGGGTCGCCGCCGTCGTCAAGCCAGCGGCGAAGCTCCGCGCAGCTGCGCGGCCGGCCGTCACTGAAACGCCCGTCGCGGCAGGGATCCGGGCGATACTGAACGAACTGTCGCTCGAGTGCAAAGCGATCGTCGCCGCTCGCTTCGAGGCGGCTGTGTTCCATCTGGGATGACGCCCCGAGCAGGTGACATGCCAGCAGACCGATCCTGAGAAAACACATGGGATGACGCCAATCCTCATCGTTGGAGCATTGGCGGCAAACTCTACTGATTTCATTACACCAGCATTGCACTGATCCGGGGGCCGATTTCGCCCGTGCCTGCCTGGCCGTCGGCCCGGCCTGCCCCTTCTAGCATCGGCATTGCCGATCAGGCGCGGGTGATCACTACTGCATGTTTCCTCAAATCCTATTTGATTTAAGGATAAAAACAGGCAGCCATTCAAAGTGCTACAGCGACCTTTGCGCGTCTGATAAGACGCGCGGCGCTGTAGGCGCCTGACAGGAATACGACGCGAGCGGGCATCAAGGAAACGCCAGCGCGACAGCCCTGCCCTAGATCCAGCGGTCGTTCTGCGCTGTGCGCTCGCCGCCGGCATGACCGGTGTTCAAAACGCCACGCGGTTCTATCAGCAGCATCCGCACCTCGCTCTCTGCAAACGGCTTGTGCTCGACGCCTCGAGGCACGACGAACATCTCGCCAGGGCCAATCTGTACAGATCCATCGCGGAAATCGATCCGCAGGATGCCATCGAGCACGATGAACGTCTCATCCGTCTCGGGGTGGTCGTGCCAGATGAAATCGCCCTCGATGCGCACGAGTTTGAACTGGTAGTCGTTCATCTCGGCGATCACGCGCGGTTGCCACAGTTCCGCGATCATCTCCAGCTTCTCGGAGAATTTGATGGGCTTGCGGTCGGACGTCTCGATGCTTTCCGTCATGTCTTTCCTCATTTCGATGAAGTGCCAACATGCATGGAGCGCGGGCATCGATCTTGAACGATCGTGCGCAGATGGCGCGGTCTACCGCGCCGCGCGTCTTATTAGACGCGCTAAGGTCGCCGTAGGACTTGGAATTGCTGCCGACACCACGTCCGGGATGCAGGCGAATATTTCCGTATTGCCCGATAAGACGGCTGATGTATCTTGTCTCCCTTCGGCACTGGCTATGGACGTCCATGAAGGAGGTTCGAATGCATGATCTCCCGCAGACCTCGGGCAGACAATTAAGTCCGGATGACATCGAAATGCTGCAGCGGGTCTTCGACGCGACCTGCTTTGCCGCCCGCGTCCCACGCCGCGGCGAACGCGCCAACCGGCTGGCCAAATTCATCATGGATGAATTTTGCATCGGCAATGGCGACGAGCGCACGCTGCTGGAATGCGCGCTGTGGCGCGAACGGCGCCGGATACCGCCAAGGACAGAAGAGACCGAAACCGTCGACATCTGGGTTGCCAGACCCGGCCGGCGCAGTCCGCATCAGCGCTGAGGCCGCCACAAAAAAATGCGGCCTCTCCGTGGATAACCGAGACCGCATTCAAGATTGATGTGCAATGGCTTACTCTACGCCTGTCTTGCCCGCAGGACCACAACTGCAACGGGTCGCGTGTGGCGATTTCTGACCTGCCACAGACGTTTCTCTATAACTGTCTGGTCGCGAGGCCGTCGCGGCGGCGCCCGAACGATGCAAGCTGAGAAAACAGGGCCGGCACATCCCAGAAGACGGAATTTTCAGCACCGTGGAACCACCGTTCGCGTCGCGAATTTAGCCTGCAGAACGGGAGGTTCATCATGTTTGCGTCAGATACGAAAAGACAGTTCGGCCGGATCGTCAAAAACTGGAATACACGATACGACCTGGAGGAATTCATCGCCGCCTCCGGCCTGCCGCCGCTGGAGGCACGCGAGATTTTCGCGAAGCACGGCCCCTATAAGGTGGAACTTGACCACCTGATACATGCGTGCACGACGATACAAGCCGACAGTGAGAAATGAAGGCTCCCGCAGTCGCACCTACAGCGCCGTGCGTCTTATCAGACGCGGAAAAGGTCGCTGTAGCACTTTGAATTGCTGCATGTTTTCATCCTTAAATCGAAAACGATTTATGGAAATATGCAGTAGGGAGGTCAAAATGCAGCATCATTCCAAACACTTCGATTGTGCATTCAATCCAGCTGAGATCGCCATGCTCCAGCGGGTTCTCAACACGGCCTGCCTTGCAGCAAGGATGCCGCGCAGTGACTACCGTGCCAATCGCCTGGCGAAATTCATCATCGGCGAATTCCGCTCCGGCACACGCGACGAGGCGGCCCTGTGCGAGCGGGCTCTGTGGTTCGAGCGCAGAAGCGAGCCGTGGTCGTTGGCTCCCGAGCAGTGACGTTGCAAGGCAACAAGGATGACCGGCGCCGGCATGACCTGCTATCGCTGTCGCGCTTTGAATTACTGCATGTTTCCTTAAATCGAATAGGATTTAAGGAAACATGCAGTAGCGATCCGGGATCGTTTCGCTATTGCCGCCATCTTGACGTGCAAAAGACGCCGGGGTTGCAAAGCAACCCCGGCCAAACCTATCCTATTGTATGGCAATCGCCTTTCGGCCTATCAAGGCGTCAAACGCCCTCACCTACAGCGCCGCGCGTCTCATCAGACGCGCAAAGGTTGCTGTAGCACTTTGAATTACGGCATGTTTCCTTAAATCGAATAGGATTTAAGGAAACATGCAGTAATCGGCTACGCAAACGTAGCCTTCGTACGCAGGCAAAGGCCAGGAACCGCCACAAGATTGGTTCGCTCACTCAGGACATGTTATAAACGCTCATGACCCAAACAGAAGAAGACCTGGAGCTTTCGGAATTGTCCGGCGAGTTTGCCGACGACGACGTCGTTGTTCATATCCGCATCTCGCGCCCGACGGGCTCCAATCTCGACTGGACGCTCGAGGTGATCGACGAGGAGGGCTACTCCACCGTCTGGGAAGATTCCTTCCCCACCGACCGCGACGCCTACGAAGAATTCCTCGCCACGATCGAACGCGATGGCATCCACACGTTCACCGAACATCCCGTCCAGACGCTTCATTAGGCTGGCCCGGTTGGACTGAGCCAATCGAACCATTTCCGCGGCCCCCTTCACGCCTCATGCTCTCACGCGCACATCAGTGACAGCGGCAGCTTGCCGCTGTCACGTTGCTTGGCTCACCCCTGTTCGGCCAAGGCAGAGCAGCAGCTGCGAACGACACCATCACCCCTTTCCGACAATGACGAATATGATCCGCCTTATCGCCTCGGCAAAGCTGACGCCAAGCGCCATCGCCGCTATGCCGGTAACACCAAGGGCGCCGATGCCCATCAGCTTCCAGCGTTTGACGTCGTCGGTCACCGGCTTCATCTCTGCAACGTCACCACCAAGCGTCGAGACCGAAGCCTCGAGATCACCGACGCGATCGACCAACTGGTCCATCCGCTGATGGACGCCCGCCCGACTGCTCGTCGCCTTATCCTCGGCACGTTGTGCGCCCTCCTCGATCCGCCGGATCGATTCCTGCAGACCGCGCATGCCCGCGACCAGCTCTCCGAGCTGGCGGTGCACGCTGACATCGATTTCAGCTGGAGACATCTTGACGCCCTCCGTGCCTTGCGCAGTCCGCCTTTGACCAGACTGCCGCGGCGCAGAGACCGACGACAGTGCGGTCGATCTTGCGCTGATCTGCCGGCGTCGCGCCGCGCGCGCCGACAAGGTCGACGCCGACGACGCTTTTAAGGCCGGTCACAGTCTTCGGCGCCGAAATCCCATAGCCCGCCAGCGCGAAGACAGGAATCGTAATCAAGGCGCATCTTTCGAGCGCGGTTCGCAGCGTCATCATTCTGCCTTTCAATCGCATGAAGAACGGACCGGGCGCCGTCCGCCCGGATCTCGAGTACGGCCCAGGTGACGGCAGCGAGCACAAGCCCGCCGAAAAGGATCTTTGGCCGGGCGATCATGCCGGATCGAGCCGCTTGCGAACGAAGAGGAAGGCGCCGATTGCGAAGGCAGCAACAATGATGCCGGCAAACACCCATTGCAGCGGGCCACTTCCGGTCAACGCAAAGCCGAGCGAGGACAGAATGCCCGCGAGCCAGGAGATATTCTCCTTTGTTCCGCTTCGGGCGGCTTCGGCGCGGCGATAACGGTGTTGGAGGCCACGAACTCGCCCTTGGCCCAAAGCCCGGCTTCGGCAGCTCGGCGATTGACCAACCCCTTCACGCGCTTGCCGCCGGCATTGACCCATTTCATAAGCTCGCCCGGCACAGCGTCATAGTCGCCGCCATTCAGTTTGTTCAGCAAAGTCGATTTGCCGAGGCGACCGGTGTTGAAATCGAACGAGACAAGCACGGCGAACTGGTTGTCGGAAAGCGGCACCTTAACGAGACGCAAGACCCGTTCCTCGAATGTCGCCAAATCCGCCCTCAGGATATCGTCTGCCTGCGCCTCGGAGATCACCATTCCCGGCGTCACCGCCGGAGCGCCCGCGGCGCTGGTATGGCCATAGCCGATGGTCCACACACCGGCGACGTCCCGATAGGCCTTCGTCTTCAGACCTTCCCACTGCTTGACGAGCGCAAGGCCCGCCGCGTTGATGCGTCGGTTCATGTTCATGTCGTTTGTCCTGTTTAGATTGGGAACCAGAAGCAACGGTAATGTGTTGCTACAGCGCCGCGCGTCTTATTAGAGGCGCAAAGATTGCTGCAGCACTTTGAATTGCTGCATGTTTCCTTAAATCGAATGGGATTTAAGGAAACGATCAAAGGGGAGATCTAGCCATGATGGATGCCGCATTCGTGAAGATGACCGCTTTGGTCATCGTGCTTGTCAGCTGTGTCATCATGGTGCAGCCCTACTGACAAGCGGCAATTCGCGGACAACATCTGTCGCGGCGCCTGCATCGCAGGGTCGCCGGTAACAGCCGCGTCCGACCGAATAGGACATGCGGACTCTCGCCGGTTTGGAGCCTTCCCAGGAAAAGTGCGAAGCGGTTTTCCGTCAGGAAATGCGTCGAGACAAAGAGATAGAGCGTTTCTACGACTCCGTTTAGACCGGAAACGCACTAGGAGACAGAGGGGGGCTTGGACGGCGACAACGAACCCAGCAACGTCTTGAGGCTTTCGCTGTCGGGTAGGCGTTTCTCGCCTCGGTCGTCACCGCATCTCGAGCGCAGGCCACGCAAGAACTGGGCGACATCGACGAGTTCACCGATCTCCACCCGCACCTGCGCCTCGATCGTCCTGTAGATCTCTTCGAGCTCTGCCGCTTCCCCCACATCGACAGAGCCGGAAAGGGTTGAAACCCTCGCCTTGAAATCATCCAGCAGCCCATCGAACTCGCTGGCGTCACGCGCAGCCTTGGCCTCCAGGCTCGCAATCAGCATGTCGAGAATATCCAAGTGCCGCCGCTCCACCGATTGCAGGTCGAAGGCCGCACGCAGGTCCTTGCGGGTGCGTTCGCCCTTGCGCAGATGGGCCTTGAGGCGGACGCCGTTCTCCGCGCAACGCCTCCTGATTTCATCAACGGAGAATTGGCCCTCCGCCAACTGGTCGAGAAAGGGCCGGATAAGCGCCGGTGGCGCAGTGATGTTCAGCGCTGCCGAATAGAGCGCCAAGTCGATCGAAGCATCCGGCATACGCTACCTCCGCCTCATAGGGGCCTCTGGACGCCAGACTAACAGCATCCCCAAAACGCAAGCGCAGTTTTGTCGACAATGCTTTCCTATTTGTTAAGCAGAATCACCGATCGTCCGCGTCGCGACATGAAAGTCGTCGGAGCAAGACCATGAGCTACGATTGGACCGGCGGACGCCGCCGCCGCATCACAGTGGCCAAGTACGGAGCCGCTCTCGCACTCGCGACACTTCTGGCAGTGCTTGCGGCCTCAATCGCCGTTTAGGCTCTGGACCCAATAATTTTGGCTGACATCTGATTTAGATTCTTCGCTGAAGGATCCGATGAGTGGTTTGTTCTTGTGGCTCTAGGGTCAAAACCCAATCAAGCCATTGAACATTCTTCGTTGCCATGATTCAATCACTCAACCAAAGGAGGACCATCTACAACCGGTTTCATCGCTGGTCGGCACGGGGAATATGGCGGCGGCTGGTTGAGGCTTTGGTCAAGTGTGGCGATGCGGATATTCATATGATCGATAGTACGACCGCCAAAGCGCATCGATCGGCAGCCGGAGGAAAAGGGGGGGCAGATGCGCATCCGTCATCTCGCCGATCTGGTTGACATTGACATTCACGTCCTTCGGCATCAGCGAGGCCACGGCCTTGAGAAAATCGTGCGGACTCTTTTCGATCAGCGCGTGGATCGCGGCCGCCCCCCGGCTCTCCCAGGCAACAAGCATGTCTTCGAGAAACAGCTCGCCGAGCTTGGTGCGCACCGCCTTGCGGGCGCGTGTCCGGACTGGTGTCGCCGCCCCCGGCACACGCGGCAGGAAGCGCCCGGTCTTCGGGTCCTTGGCTGGCTTACCGATGCTCATGATGATGGCTCCCATGCAGCGCCACGCGTCGATTTAAGGAAACATGCAGTAGCGCCGCAAAGCTCTCTAATGTCGCCCACGCACCCACGCGCCCGGCCATCGGCAATCAGGCAACAGCCACCCGATATCCACGGGGAATTGCATTCACCTACTTGACCTTAGGTTGTATTCTGTCACCAATACTAATTTACACGCAGCGCATTCGCGGCACGCTGGGCGGCCAAAGGCGCCTCGCAGCGGATATGACAGGCAGGTTGAAGACATAACACTTTCAAATCGCAGCATAATTTATCCGTTCGATCGATGCCGACTTTGAGGAATTATGCGATGAATAAGACGGGTGTCTGATGATCCAAAATGCAGTCAGAAGGTTGAAGACCATTTTTAAGCCGCGGCTCTCCGCCGCAAATGTCTCGCCAAGGTTGCTCGAACTCGCCACGTCAGGAAATCTCGACGCCCAGGCGGCGCTCGGCGAAATCTATTTCAACGATGGCCGCAAGGAAAACTACGCTGCGTCCTACCACTGGAACGGCCAAGCCGCCCGCCAGGGCGACGCCGCATCGCAAGCCCGCCTGGCAGCGATCTACCACAAGGGCATCGGTGTCGAGCCCGACCAGCAGGAGGCACTTCGCTGGTTGCGGAGCGCCGCGCGCAAGGGTCATCACGGCGCCCGCCAGGTGATCGACAGGCGCAATCAGGACGACGGTGGCCCCGAACAGAACACGGCATCGGCCAGCCTGTGCGCAGCACTCGATCCCCGCGAAAGGCGCGAAGGACCCGTCGAAAGAAAGCCTGCGGAAAGCCTGTCAAATCAGGCGCTGGAGAGGGTCGAAGACGAACAGAGAGAAACTGGGCGCCGTTGAGTACAACGAGAGGTGTTGAGTACAACGAGAGGTGTCGCCCGGAAGGGCCGCCTGCCCCGCTAAAATGAAAAAGGCCGCTTCGATTACGAAACGACCATCCTGTAATATCCTTAGCCCGGTTCTAGGCGAATGGCAACCCTCTCGGACAAACTTTGTTCTATTTTCGTTCTTTTTTTGAGGCCGCACATTCCGGACCATGCCATCACGTGCGGCCAGGCGGTCTCAACGCGAAACTGACAAAGTCCCATCGACTTCGCCGACGGCTCCAAACGCAGATCGGACAACCAAAGCCCGCGTCCGGCCGATTAAACCGGATATCTTCAAACCGCTCGGAACAACCCACGCCCCGCCCTCGTTGTCCCTTCGGGCTCGACTTTTGCCTGCAGCCAATGCCGGTTCTCGAGGATGTGCAGGAATTTGGTTGTGCGCGTCCGATTGTGTTATCATCGCTGCCGGGAGGAGAATGTCATGGAGAATTTCTTCGCACTACTCGCCGTCGTCATCGGTTCTGCCGTGCTGGGGCTTGCCCTCGCCTACGGGATGCGCCGCCAGAGAGACAGCCACCCGCCACCCAAACACGACGACGCCACGCTGAAATTCTAGGCGCTTGCGCAAAAGTGTGAAGCGGTTTTGCGATAACGACATGCGCAAAAACAACGCTGAAACCGGAGTTGACCGCAACGTCGGTCCACATGACGCAAAAGCCGCGCCCGCCCGGATGAATTAGCCGCGGCCATCAACCAGGCAGCATTGTGCGCGAGCATCAGCACCTGCTTCGGTCGACATCGTGTCGTCGCCCCGGGCGGAAATGCGCGTCAGCGAAAAGTCCGTCGCTCGAAGCTCATCACCCGCTGGGTCGTCGTCTTCCTCTGAGAGAAGGTCGATCATTTCCGCGCGGTGATATTTCGTCCCGGACGCTCCGAACTCGACAAAGCCCTCGGCCAGCAGCACCTCGACGGCCGCTCTTGAGCGACGCAGCTCCGGACGATGAAGCGCCTCCTCGAGTGCCCGGATCTCGTCAATATGAACGGCAAAATCGGCCATGTCTCACGCGCTTCCATCAGGGGTCATCGGGGACACCATGCACTCTACAGCGCCGCGCGTATTATCAGACGCGCAAAGGTCGCTGTAACACTTTGAGTTACTGCATGTTTTTATCCTTAAATCGAATAGGATTTAAGGAAACATGCAGTAGGTCACCGGCAATCCAGCGAGGAGGCGCGTCCATCGTCTGTGGGGCTCGGTTCGGCCTGGCAGCTCAAGTAAAAGCGCGCGCCGCGACCGAACGAAGCGTCTGGCAGGTCCCGAGGAAACCCGCCGATCGCAGCCGATCGGCGGGTTCTCTTTCAGCTCAATAATACGGCGAGTAGCACTGCTGCCGCGGTCCGCCATAGGGCTGGAACGAGTTGTCCCAGGCGCGGTAGGAGCGGTAGCGGTCATAGCACCAGCTGGCATGACGCTGGTTCACACCGGACTCGACGCGGCGTGGCGGAGCAGCGATCGCACCGCCGATGATGGCGCCGGCGCCGAAGGCTGCCAGCGGATACCACCAGCCGTCATTGTGGCGACGATAGCCGTCGCGATAGCCGCGGTAGCCGCGGTGACCATTGTACCAGCCATAGCGGTATCCGCCGCCATGCCAGCCCGGCCGCGGGCGGTAGCCGCCATCCCAGTGCGGACGCGGACGGTAGCCGCCGTGCCAACCTGGGCGCGGCCGATATCCGCCATGGTTCCAACCCGGCCGCGGACGATGTCTGTCGCCGCCCCATTCGCGATTCTGTACCCTGTCCATGTCACTCTGCTGCGTCAGCTGAACGGCTGCAACCGGCATGGCATTCGCAGGCGTGTAGCTCGTCAGAGCCGTCACCGCCGCAAGGATCACAATGCCTATCTTCTTCATCTCGATACCTATCCGTTTCGAACAGGCGCAAGCTATGTCCCCCTGACGTGAACCCATGGTGAATGCGTCCTTCGTCATATTATCATTTAAAAACATAGAGATATGAACGACAGGTCATCACACTCGGAAACCAGCGCGACAGCGCAGCCGATCTCGTCGCCAGCGCATCTCGCCATCCGCGGCAATCGCCATATCTTTACGAAGATGTCTTCCCTGCGCTGGTCGACGACACCACCTGAGCACTCGGCCAGGCGTTGCGGAAACGCTGCGCTCCCTCTCTGCGTGGGGTTCACGCAGTGCCGCGACGGTGTGCGGAAAAAAGTTTCGGCGAAATGTCGGCCCCGTCGTCGGCCGATCGTCATTCAGGCAGAGAGGTCGTTGTGGCTTCGTCGATCAAAGGAGAAAAGACCATGCGCGTGATAGTTATGGTGAAGGCGACCGAGGATAGCGAAGCGGGCAAGATGCCTTCGACCGAGTTGCTCGATGCCATGGGCAAGTTCAACGAAGAACTGGTCAACGCCGGCATCATGCAGGCGGGCGAAGGCCTGCATCCCTCGTCCAGGGGCAAGCGCGTCGCCTTCGACGGCGCAAGCCGCCTCGTCATCGACGGCCCCTTCACCGAGACCAAGGAGCTGGTCGCCGGCTTCTGGATCTGGCAGGTCAAGGACATGGACGAGGCGATCGCCTGGGTGAAGCGCTGCCCCAACCCGATGCCGGGCCCGAGCGAAATCGAAATCCGCCCAGTCTTCGAGGCCGCCGATTTCGGCGACCTGATCACCCCGGAGATCGCCGAGCGCGACGACCGCCTGCGCGAACGCATCGGCGGCAATTGAGAGCGTCTTAGACCGGCAATGCATTGCGGAGAGCTGGGGTTCTAACGAATCCCGGCTGTCGACACCAGCATTGAGCACGCCATCTTCCCGGGTACGTCTTTGCCGCCTGTGCCTGGCTATCATCTGACGGCAAATCCGCCGCCGCTCGGGCCTGCGCCGTCAGCCTGCTGTACCGTTTCTCACAATCGTGTGCCAGGCAACAAGCCGTTTTAGTTGTTCCTTATTTCACCAACGTGTTCTTGTAGATGATGCCGTCCTTCATGATGATCTTGAAGTTGTTGGCGGGATCGGCCACCAGGTCGATGTTGCCCAACGGGTCGCCGTCGACGAGCAGGAGATCGGCAAGCGCGCCCTCCTCGATCACGCCGAGCTTTCCCGGATAGGGATTGCGCGGGCCGGATAGCGCCAGCAACTCCGCATTAGTCCCAGTCGCCATGGAGAGCGCTTCGGCAGGCGTGTACCAGCGAACGAGGGAGGCGAGGATCGCCCCCTGCTGCTGCGCCAATGCGCGGGAGAACAAGACATCGGTGCCCCACGCCGTCTTGATCTTGTACTTCTTCGCCAGCTCGTAGGTTCTGCCGATGCCGGGCCACACCTCATCTGCCTTGGCCCGCTCGACCGATCCCTCAGGAAAGCCTTGCCGCAACAACTCGGGAAGCGGTTGCAGGCTTAGCCAGATGCCCTTGTCGGCAATCAGCTTGGCGGTTTCCTCATCCATGAGGAAGCCGTGTTCGATGCACTTCACGCCGGCGGCAATCGCTGTCTTGATCGCATGCGACGTGAAGGCGTGTGCCGCAACGTAGGTGCCCCAATTGTCGGCTATTTCGACCGCGGCCCGCAGCTCAGCCTCGGTAAAGGTAGTTACATCCAGCGGGCTGTGGGGTGACGACACGCCGCCACCTGCCGTCATCTTGACCAGCGCCGCGCCCTGCATCAGTTGCTCACGGACCCGCATGCGCACCTCGTCGGGGCTGTCGACGACGATGCTCCCGCCGATCTGCTCCATGCGGGTGAGCGGGCCGCCGATCACCCGCGGCAGGTCGGTCATCTGGCGGAAGTCTCCATGCCCGCTGGTCACGGTGATCATGGCGCCGGAGGGGTAGATGCGCGGGCCCTCGACAATACCGGCGTCTATCGCGCGCTTCAGACCGAACACCGGCCCTCCAACATCGCGGACGGTGGTGAAGCCACGCATCAGTGTGTCCGTCGCCTCGTCGCCGGCCACAAGATTGTTGAAGCCGACGTCGCCGAACGATTCTGCAGGAGTGGACCGGGCCAGCATTGCGTGCCAATGCGCATCGATAAGACCCGGCATCAGCGTTCGGCCGTTCCCGGCAATGCGCTGGGCACCCTCCGCTTCGACAGGGCTTGTCGAGATCCGAGTGATCACATTGCCTTTGACCAGTACATTCGACGGAGCCGAAAGCGAGGTCGCTCCTTTTCCATCGAAAATGCGGACGTTCTCGAAAAGCACATCATCCGCCCACGCAGCCGGGCAGGCTCCGAGCACGAGAACTGCCGCAATCCACCGCCTGCGGGACAGCAGCACCATGAAAGCTGTGCGGACACAAGCGTACACGGCTACGGCGTGGGACAAGGCACGCGTCACAAACGTGGCTTTCATCAACTCCTGCGATTCGAAAGAATTGATACACACGGCGATTCTCCAACCTTGAGGAAGGGATGGGTCGTGGCACACGAGAGAAAGTTGCAGCATCCATTGCGATGGGCCGAGGCGCGAGCCACCGCTCGTCCATGCACTTGCAAGGCCATGTTCGCAGTCAGGCCGATCGCCATTCGGCACCAAACAATATCAACGTCTGCTTTTAGGTACAAGCAGACGTTGATGACGCAAGCCGAAGCGTCGCCATGGATCATGGTTGCACCAAGGCCATCGCGGCGCGATTCCGCCTCACCCTACAGCCCAGCGCGCCTTATCAGACGCGCAAAGGTCGCTGGATCCCGGCCACAGGGACGAGGATAAGGTCAACGGGGTCACTCCCAGGCATTATCAGCAATTGCCCGGAGCCTAGGGGGCCTGCCTGAGACCGCTCCCTCGGCAACAGGCGCGCGCCACTCAAACCGCCTCCCTCTCCCTGGAAAGCCCGAGATGCCAGTGCAGTTCGGTCAGGCCGCGCTTCAGCCAGGCCAGTTGCGGTTCCGGCATGGTGCGCAGCACCTCGTAGTCCATGACGCAGACGTTGAAGACCGTGGTCTTCACCCGCGGCCCTTCCGGCAGCTTCAGAAGCACGCCCTCGAGCTCCATCATCCGGTTGGTCGCAGCCATTGCGGCCCGGGTGCGCTCGGTCGTCTCGCCTTCGAAACCCTTGACGCTGAACAGCGACTGCGCCCGCACGCTTGGGAAGGGAATGCCGGTCAGGCTGTAATAGCGCGCCATCTGCCGGGCATACTCGTCGCCAGCCGCGCGTTCGTGTGCGGTCAGCTTGCCGTCGAGAAACATCCGGCCGAGTGTGTAGCCGGCAAAGGGACTGCCGACATCGACGCCCTTCGCTCCTGAAAAGTGGTGACTTTGCCGTGCGGCGATGGCGACCGAGCGCACCTCTCTTTCGGTTTCGCCATGCTTGATCTGCCCGCCGGGATAGCGCGCCACATCGGCCTTGCGCGGCCGGCCCGCCTTGCCTGCCCGCTTGGCCGCGGCAATGCGGGTGCTCGCCTCGAAAATACGTGTTCGTCAGTGCGTCCATCGTGCACCGGGCCTGGCACCGCCACACCCGCCCGATGGCGACGGCGAGCAGAGACTGCAGCCCGCCACCGGCGATAGCCGGCGACCCACCAGCCGAAGCTGGCGATAGTCCGCCGCCCAAGCCACCCCGTCCCGTCGCCGCCGATCGCGATCGCCCGTGGACCGGGCCACGATCCGTCAGGCCGACCGCTCAGAGAGCGGCTCATCGCTTCGCCCTGCCCTTGTTGACCGCGTGCAGCACCGAGGTGTGGTCGCGCCGGAAGATGCGGCCGAGCGCCGGAAGCGAAAGGTCCTCCCGCTCGTCATAAACCGCCGCCATGCAGCGGTGGCGCGGCTCCACCAGCCGGCGCTCCCGGCGAACCCCGATCACATCGGCCCAGCCGATGCCGGGATAGGCAATGAGCACCTCCTCGACGATCTCGCGCACCGGTCGGCGGCTGAAGAGGCCGCCCTCGCCGTCGGCATTCGTGCCGCAGAGCAGCTGCGCTTGCGACAGGATCCGCGCTTCAGCGTCGGCAAGCGCAAGCTCCAGCTCCAGCACCCGCAGCCGCTGCGCCTTCACATGGGCGCTGAGCGCGCCGAGCAACGCGTCGGGCGTTGGCGCCTGCGGCGGCTCGCTTTCGCCGGCATTTCCGCTGGTCGTGCAGTCCGCCGTCCGCGTTTCCAAAGAATGCGGCTCGGCATCCGGCCCGCCCCTCCTGCCGCGCGCGGTGCCGACGCTGCCGGACCCCTTCTGGGCGAGCTGCTCGCCCGTCGGCATCGTCGAATATCTCGTTTCAGGCTGCATCGCTCGCCACCTCCATGGTCAAATCCATCGCCGCCCCACGCCCTGCGGGATGGGCCATCTCGCGTTCCAGCCTCACTCGATAGGCGCGCTGTTCGGTCGTAATGGTGGCTGCATCGGGAAGCCCGATCATCTCAGCCAGCACCCCGGCCCGCGAGACCGCTGGCGCCTCGCTTGGCATGGCCTTGGCCGCCTTGACCGCCGCCTGCTCGGCACGAAACTGGCGAAGCCGCACCCTCACCCGCTCGCGGATCTCGGGCGAGCGCTCAGGCACTGGCCCTGTCGGGTTCAGCGCCACGGCGAGGTCGCGTCTGCGCGCCAGTTCGGCGCGCGTCGCTGCTGCCTCGCTCTTGGCCAGCGCCGCCAGCACTGGCGGCTTCGGAATCGTGCCCAGAAGCACGTTGGCGTTGGCGGCATAGTCGCCGCGGATCAGCTTCTGCGTCGCTACCGAAAGCCCGCAAGCGGGCACCCCCGCCAGCGCATATTGGTAGACAGGCAGAAGTTTTCGGGGATCGATGCCCTGCGGCATGGTCATGCCGGCCGTCTGCATCACGTTGAGGCTGCGCAGGATCGCATCGTCGCTTGCCGGCGCCAGCCGTTCAGTGAGCGCGGTAATCTCCCGGCTCAAGGTCGAATATCGGTTTGTTGATAAGGTCGTCATTTCCAAGGTTTCCATTGAGTTCTCGCTCTATCGCTTGTCGGCATTCCCGCTGGTGGCGGGCAAAGGCGCTTTCGCGCGGCGGCGCCTGTGGCCTGTGATCCTTGCGCGGCCTTGCGGCATTGCGCATCCGGTTGCGCCAGGTGGCGAGCCAGTCGAGCTTGGCCGCGTCCCGACCGGATTTCGCCGTCCAGTAATCCCGGAATTTTTCAAGCTCCAGATCCACCTGGGCCGCGCCGAAGCCCAGCCGGGCGGCAAAATCCCGGTCCGGCTCGAATTGCTCGGGAAGGCGCGTGGCGCGCCTGCCACCTGGCACAGGACGCCGCGGCGCAAGGGTTTGGGTGTTGTCGGGAGAGTTAATTTCTTTAGGGGGTGCGGGGGATCTTTCTTTATCAGAGAGGGGGACGCCGTCCGTCGCCGTGACGACCTGTGACGTCACGTGAGCGCGGCGGCGCTGTTGCCGTTCGCGATCGCTGGCCCGGCGTTTGTCGATGCCCGATTGCTGGCCGGCCTCCGCCGCACGCACCGCACACAGGATCATCTCCGGCGTCGCGCCGCACTGGACCAGAGCCTCGACGATCGATGTGATGCGCATCGCCTAGTCCTCGCTCGCAAGGGCTAGAGAATTTCCAGGAAAAGTACGAAGCGGTTTTCCGTCAGGAAATGCGTAAAAACAAAGAGATAGAGCGTTTGTTCGGTTCCGTTTAAATCGGAAACGCTCTAGCGCCACGCGGACGAAAACACCGCGATGCCGCTGCGGCAAAAGCCGCTGCACAAACCTGTTGATCCGGCCGGCGATGGCGCGCGGTCGAACAGGCTGGGCAAGCGTCGCCAAGATCCCGCTCGCAGACGAAAGGACACGACCATCCACCGGCACGACAACGGCAGGCACGCCGCCTCGCCGCAACGACCGGTCCGCCATGGCGCTACGGTCGTGCACGCGCCGGCTCGACCAAACGCTCGCACCCGCCACCCATCTCCGCGGCCATTTCTCCGCCGACAGGACCGACGCACAAAGAAATCTCTGCAAACTCACTTCTCGCATCACGTCGCTCCTCATGATTGTCGGCACAGGTTCGCGTCGCCCAAACCGACGATCGCTCTTCGTGCCCTGCACCTGGTCTGACTTTCCTCCGCGCCCTCGCCGGCAAGCCGTCTGAAACCCCGCCTGCAGCCTGCTGGGCGGGACTGGGTTCGGCCACGTGACCGTGGCGCTGGAGCGCTGCGCGTCCGGTATGCCCCGGCATCCACGATGCCCTGGCACCCCCCATGACGCACAAACCGCTCCAGCCTTTCGAACCCGCGCATGATCACGCACCGAGATCGCATCCGATCGTCGGGGGCATGCGTCAGAAACGGTTTGCCGGCGCCGAAATGGAAGCGAGGGGCCACCGGGGAGGAGGTGGGCAGCAGCCCCTCGCTGTGATCGCCGCTGCGGCTGCGCCCGCGCGCCGGATCGGCACGCAAGGGACGCTGCAGCCGCGCCGCATGGCACCGAAAAGATCGGGGGCAGCAGCAGGACGACGATCAGTCTCTTCCACAGCGCCGCGCGTCTTGTTAGACGCGCAAATGTCGCTGTATCCCTTTGAATTGCTGCATGTTTTCGTCCCTAATCGAATACGATTTAAGGAACATGCAGTAGGGCCTCACCCGTCGTTGCCGACGAACCAATGGCCTACAATTCCCTGGCCTCTTCCCGTTCACCTGAGGGAGGGAGCCATTCCCCACCTCGCCTTCAGCCGGCGACAGAGCCACCGACAAAGGCGATGACGACTGTCGGACCGGACATCACGATTTCCTCCTGTCTCGCCAGACCGGCGCGAACGCCTCGTCGAGCTCGCGTTGCAATGCCTCGAAGTCGAGACCCGGCAGGTCCTCCTTGCCCGGCAGGTCCCTCTTGCCCGGTGCGTCCCCCTTGCCGATCAGCTCGAGCCCCGGCGCCAGCTTCATCCGGCCCGCGAGAAGCGCCATGCCCCACCGCCTAAGCCGGCCGGCCAGCCCGGCCTCACCGACCGCCCTCCTCCTGCCCGTGCGCTGCCTGCCGCAGCCAAGCGCCGGGCTGGCAGCCCAGCTGAAGGCGGCGAGCGTCACCGAGGTGGCGGAAAAGGCTGCAAGCCCGGCGAAAACAGGATTGCCGAGAAGCGTGTCCGTCACGTGCTCAAGCATGTGCCACCTCCACCACGACGATTGCCCTTGCCCGGTTTTTCAGCCGGCGGATAACGCCGCGCTCCTCCATCGCCGCCACCATCCGCGAGATGCCGGATTTCGATGACAGACCCAGATGGTCCTTCATCTCGTCGAACGTCGGCGAGACCCCGCCCTTGTCGGCGCTGTAGCAGCGAATGAATCTGAGCAGCTCGTTCTGCCGCAGCGTCAGGCCGAGCGGCTGGCGCGTGGCGCGCCTGGTTGTCCTTGATGCGATTCTGGTGGCAGTCATCGGCTCACTCCAGCAAGCAGGCAGTCATCGTCGATGCGGCCCGCCGCGTTACCTCGTCGGTCACACCCGCCCGCGAAGCACGAGGCGTCGCGCCTGGCATGCCCGGCAAAGTGCCAGCCGGCCCGCTCCAGGCTGGAGCCGCGACCGAAAATGTCGGCCTCGTAAAGTTCGATTGACTGTTCGTTTCCGTTCATATCCTATCAATAATAGGATCGTATCGTTTTATCAAGAGGAAAAATCCTATTGGACGTAGGAAGCGGAATCTGGGATGCCATTGCCATGGATCAATTGCGGCGCCTTATCCGGGAAGCAGTCGACGCGAAGAGGACGACCTACAAGGATCTGTCCATCGCGATCGGGAAGAACCACGCCTATATCCAGCAGTTCGTCGAGCGCGAGAGCCCGCGCGAACTGCGCGAACGTGACGTGCGCACCATCACCGACCTGATCAGCGCGACGCCGGACGCGGGCGAAACCGGCCAACCCCGCAACGCCACCGGTTTCAATCCGCAGATCGTGCCCGGCGAGCAGCTCGTCGGCCATCGCGACCTGCCGATTTTCGTTGCCGCCCAGGGCGGCGACGGCCATGTGATCGTCACCTTCGATGCGGTCGAATACGTCAAGCGCCCCTCGGTGCTCGAAGGCGTCAAGGGCGCCTATGGCATCTACCTCACCGGCACCTCGATGATTCCGGCCTATGAGCCCGGCGACATGGCGCTGGTGCATCCGCACCTGCCGCCGGCGCGCGACAAGGATGTCGTGCTCTACCACGTGCCACCCGCCAACGACGCCGAGGCGATCATCAAGCGCCTGGTGTCGTTCAACGACCGGGAATGGACGCTGAAGCAGTACAATCCCTATCTGGAATTCACCGAGAGCCGGGTGGAATGGTCCTTCTGCCACCGGGTCGTGGGCAAATACAGCGCCCGCTGACGCTGCGCAGGCATCGCCCGCCAGCCGCCGCCCGGAACACCGCTCCGCAACAGCTTCAAAAGTAATAGCTTTTCGAAAATGGCGCCTGCTTGACGCTACGTCATGCGCGAGAGCAGCCGGCGATAAGGATAAAAACATGCAGCAATTCAAAGCGCTACAGCGACCTTTGCGCGTCTAATAAGACGCGCGGCGCTGGAGTGCACTGTCAGCAGCGGAGCACGCAGCCGAAATGGCACGCCGCCGAGAGGAAGCCGGCACGCAGTAAAAATCCCGGGAACCGGCGCGTGCAACGTGGCCGCCCGGCGCCGGCTCGCATGACAGTTGGGAAGCCTTAAGCGGCCCACCGGCGCCCAAGCGCCCGCCCACACAACGCACCCCGCCGCCTGGGACACCGGAAAAGAACGCGAGACCGACGGACAGGCCCGTCTCACGCAATTGCCGATCCGTCTATGCGGCCATGATCTCCTGCATCTCGGACGGCAGGTCGCCGCCGATAAAAAGGATGGTCGCGTCTTCGAATTCGCCGGTCGACAGATCCCCTGCCCGGCTGAATGCGACAACGCCCACCTTGGTCGATGCCAGCCTTTCGGCCAGCCGGAGCGCGTGATCGGCCCCTGTCGCCTGCACCGGAGTGTCGGCGAGCAAGGCACCCCGATTTCCCCGCGTAAAGCTCTGAACGACGAAGTTTGTGACCATGTCATGCTCCTCTCTGCCACCTGCAATGGCAGCCCTAAGCTGACTCAATCTTCCGAACAAAACAAGAACAAACAGAAGGATATCGACAGGCCAGTCAGAAAAATCCTGCCGAATATATTTTTCCTATTGATGGATAAATAGGATTTTCCCTATTATGTGACCATCAATTGAAAACGAGGAAAGCCGGATCCGGCAGCGCGCCTCAAGGCTCGTGCCGGCCCTTCCTGCTGTTTCGCCAGGGAGAAGGCATGACAGTGACATCAGTACGAGAAGGTAAGCTTGTCAGCCCCTTCACCCAGAGCCGCGAGATCATCCTCGCGGTCACCATGCTCGGGCGCGGCCATTTCATCGAGGAAAGCGATTGCATCGGCACCATCTTTGCGACTGCCGCCGATTGGCTGAGGGCCCATGACGGCGAGCACGCCACCAAGCTCATCCGCTTCGATCTCGAAGCGCTCTCCGGCGAAGACATCTCCGAGACCGTCGCCGACGCCTGGCTCGACGATTTCGATCGCACCCCTGACGATGAACACCTCCTGCCCGCCTTCGTGCGCACGTCTGAGGCGTGGGAACGCTGGTGCGCGGATTTCGAGGCGCCGGGTGGTGGCCTCCGCCAGGCCGCTCCCTTCTGCCAGCCGGGCCACGGCACGCTCAATCACCGCCAGCAGTTCGGACCCCAGCCCTGATGGATATCGCACTCGACAAATCGGCCCTCTTCGCCGCCATGGAAGCCTTCTGGCAAACGGAAGACGGCAACGACAAGGGCGTCGAGGCAGCCGTAACAGCCTATATCGAGCGCATGGGCCTTGCCCCATTCAACGAGATGGCCACCCGCAAGCGCGCCACCCTTGCCGCCGCCACTGCTCGCCAGCCTGATGCGGCGCGGCGCTGATCACTCGTTCGCATCTGTTCCACCACTTGAGGGTCGAGCAACGACCCGCCCTCATCACCCAAAATGCCAGCTCAAATACCGATCTTGGCTGCCCGTGCGATCGCTCTTCATTCCCGTCTCAGACATTCGTCCCGCTGTACGCTTCTGAAAATCCGCCATGGAAAAAGATGCGCTGGCCGCCTAAAGCTAGGCGTCGTGCCCGCATCTCGCTCGGCGGATTCTTTACGCCCTGACTCGACCACATCCGGATTCGTTGATGAAAATCAGAAGCGCCACCATCGCCGACTACGACAGCCTGGTCGCCCTCGATACGATTGCGGCTGGCGACCCCGAGCGCCGTGATCATATCAGGGCGTGGATAGAGACAGGCTGCTGCTACGTGGCCGAGACGGACAAATCCGTCGGAGCCTATGGTGTCCTGGCCTACCATTTCTTCGGCAACGGCTTCATTGAAATGGTCATGGTCGGCGCGCAGTTTCGTCGCCAGGGCCTCGGAATGGCGCTCGTCGAACATTTCAAGAGCATATGCGCAACGCCGAAGATCTTCACATCGACGAACCAGTCCAACAGGCAAATGCAGCAGCTCCTGAGCGGCGCCGGTTTTCACACAAGCGGGTACATCGACAACCTCGATGAAAACGACCCCGAAATCGTGTTCTGTTTCCGCGCCGCATAGAGCATTTCCAGGAAATGTGCGAAGCGGTTTTCCGTCAGGAAATGCGTGAAAACAAAGCGCTGCAGCGGTTCTGAGACTAGAAACACCCTTGGCCGGCCGTAGAGAGGCGTTGAACGTGACAGCCTTTGGGGGACGCTCCACGCCACGCCCTGATATTGCCGAAATCCCCCGCTTCATCGAAACAGACATCGACACGCCCATCGCGCCGGGACCGCAGATGATGCCCATCGAAACGAATCCGCCACTGCTGAACGAAGAAGACCTGCGCAATATTGCGCTCTGGGCTGCCGTTTGCGCCGAACGCGCCCTCCCCATTTTCGAGACGGAGGCCCCTGATGATACCCGCCCGCGCGCAGCTCTCTCGGCCATCCGCGCCTTTGCGCAAGGCGGTGCGCGGACTGCAGCGCTGCGCAAGCTAGCCTGGGCGGCCAATTCCGCTGCACGCCAGGCCGGCGATCCCGCAGCCTCCGCCGCCGCCCGCGCCGCAATGGCTGCCGCCGGATCCGCCTACGCCCATCCGATCGCCACCCCTCACCAGGTCAACCACATCCTTGGCCCGGCAGCCTACGGCGCGCAAGCCGCAGCGCTCGCCGCCGTCGATCCGGCCGGCATCATCGAAGCGGAAGTCCGCTGGGCGATCGCGCAGGCACCACCCGAAGTCCGGCACATCGTGCAGCGAATGCCGGCGCGCGCACCAAGCAAGGGCCAGTTCCACGCGCTGCTCTACCGGCTTGATAGGGGCTTGCGCCAATGACAAAAGTTGCGTCGCGCCCGACGGAGTAAGCGGTATGGAAACAGTAGAACACAAGGTCCCCTATTTCAGCCAATGGGAAAGCCCGGAGATGACATTGGCGGTTCTGTCGGAGGGTGCGGCGGCCCTTCACCGCGATCCGCTCTGGCGCAACTCGGGCGCTGAGACGATTGAGGAATATGCGCGCTGGGCGGTGAATGTCTGCGGCATGGCCTGCCTGAAGATGATCCTGGCCGCACGCGGCGAGTTGCACCCGATCCTGTCGCTTGCGCGCGGCTGCACCGACTATGGCGGCTATGTCGTCAACGAGGCCGATGCCTCGATCAAGGGACTGATCTACGCTCCCTTCGTGTCTTTCGTCGGCGAGCGCTTCGGGCTTGCCGCCGAAACGCTGACCAACATCCCGACGACGGACATTCCGGAGGTGCTTTCCGAAGGCCGCTTCTTCATCGCTTCGGTCAGCAGCGCCATACGGTGGCCGCAGCGCGAGCCGCCTTCAAAAGGCGGACACCTCGTGCTGGTAACGGCCGCCTCGCGCGAGAGCGTCCGGTTTCACAATCCTTCCGGCCATGACCGGGCCAATCAAGCCGATGTCGTCGTGCCGCTTTCCACCTTCGACCGTTTCTTCGCCAATCGCGGTATCGCCGTCAGCTGCTGATCTCGCACCCAGCCCAAAGAACTACCCAATAAAGGCAGGCAGCAATCATCTGCGAAAATGCTAATAATCAGGTGGGGCAGGAACAGAGGGGAATTACTTTATGCCACGCCTAGCACAATTGTATTTCAAGACAGCGATCATCTTTCTGATCATCGGCATATCGATGGGCCTGCACATGGCCATCGGCCAGGATCACAGCGCGATCGGCGCCCACGCCCATGCAAACCTTTTGGGATGGGTGACGATGGCGATCTTCGGTGGTTACCACGCGCTGAACCCGGCCAAGGCGCAGAAGCGTCTGGCGATGATCCAGTACTGCGTCTACACCGCCGGCGTCGCGCTGCTGGTGCCGTCGCTGTACCTGATGCTGACCGGCAGCCCGCAACTGGAGCCGGTGGTCGCCATCGCGTCGGTCATCACCTTCATCGGCGTGCTCCTGTTTGCGGCCATCATCTTTGGCAGCAGCGAGACGGTGACGCGGCCGACCGCGGTGCCGTCGCGCTAAAGCATTTCAAGGAAAAGTGCGAAGCGGTTTTCCGTCAGGAAATGCGTAAAAACAAAGAGCCATAGCGTTCTGCGGCTCAGTCTAAACGGGAAACGCTCCAGCGCATTTCCAGGAAAAGTGCGAAGCGGTTTTCGTAAAAAACAAGGAGCTAGCGCGTTTCCGTCTTTACCGGAACCGCGCTGGCTCGCAAAGACGCGCGGCCGTCTCCCGGTGGCAAGGCCGGGCGCTCTTTACTGAGCGCTCGCCTTCAGCACCCGATACGTCGCATTGTCGAGAGCAAGGCCGGTCTCGGTGCCGTCCTTCTGGAATCCGCGCACCGTGTTCCCGCAGGCCGTCAGCGAAAGCAGCACCGGACACACCAGCGCGATGGTGGCCCTGGACATCCTCATCTCCGTCTTGATTTGCCTCGCCTGACGAGATGACGCGCCCGCTGGTAAAATCAACGTGTCCGACAACAAAAACAAGGACTAAACCAGTTTCGTGCCGGCACCGCCCACTCGACACCTTCCGAAACTTGGAGCACTCTTAAACCTGTCGTTCGAGAGGATTTCATGATCAGGCTTATGCGAAGGAGTGGCACCCCTTTGGAGCTAGAGGCAAGCCAGGTGCTGCGCATCCGCAAGACGGATCCGCGCCTCGATGACGGTCTCGGCAACACGCTGATCAATGCCGGCCAGACCTTTTTCGTCCAGGAGGAGGCAGCGGCCGTCGCCGCTGCCGTCAAGGCCGAGCTGCCATCCCTCTATCGTTTCACCCATCGCATCGGCGCGCCGGTCTGGGTCAATGTGCACGCGGCCAAGGGGCCAATGCCGCTTGCGCCCAACCACCGCGTGCCTGGCCTAGGGTCAGCGCTGGATATCGGCGGCAAGCGCCAATATGTCCGCGAAAGCCCGGAAGAGGTCAGAAGCGCGATCGCGGCGGCGGGCGGTGATGTGCAGCCGATCCCGGACGAAGGCCTCTGGGTTCAGGGAAGAGAGACGCTGAGGGAGATCCTGGGCAGCCTCGAGGCCTGGGACGAGGAATTGACGACGCCGGAATAGGCCCGCCACCTGTCTCGCCCCGGCGGCCCTGAGCCGTACTGCCGGCCCGCGCAACCGCGCCGCTACAGCTCGCCCGTCGTATTTATTTCATCAGGCGTACCGGAATCGCCGAATCGGACCTTCCCCAGCCCAAGGTCGGCATAGTATTTACCGTACCGCGCAGTACGTTCCTTTATGAACTGCGCTTCCCCGCACCCTGAGCCATTTTGGGTGCTTGCTTGCCCCGCCATCGCGCGGGGCTTTTTCTTACCGGGCGCAGAACCTTTCCAGGAAAAGTGCGAAGCGGTTTTCCGTTAGGAAATGCGAAAAACAAAGAGACCGAGCCCTTCCAGGAAAAATGCGAAGCGGTTTTCGTCCGTCGATGACGGAAACATTTCAATCGACCTTGAAGACGGCATCGCCGGCGAAGACGATGACATATTGCCCCTCCGTCGTCGGCTCGCTTGCCCAGTCCGAAAGCTGCCGCCAATAGGGCTCGCGTCTCCAGATATCGGGGAAGTCCGGATCGACAAGCACGGTGATCTGCGGCCCCTGCCGATAGATCATCATGTGCGAATTCGCAGGATCCCATTCGGGCCCGAGCCGCTCATCCGTCATCCATAGACAGAGAAAATCGCGGCAAAGCTGCGGCCGCCGCTGATAGATCCGGCAGCCCTTGCCCTCGACGCAATTCTCACACCATTCGTTGGCCGGCTTTGCCAGCGCATCGATATCCGGCAGCCGGCAACAGAGCGTGCAGGTGCCGCAGGCGCGATCGGCAAGGAAGGTCTGGTTCATGCGCGGGTCCGTATCATCTCGCTGACGGCGGCGACAGAAAATTCGATATGTCCGCCAGTGTCGGCGCCGCAGCCCTCGTCACCTCAAACGACAACGCTACCGGCCATGAACGCCAGCACCAGGAAGATCAGGAAGACGATCAAAGCAAGATAGAACAGGATCTTGGCGATGCCCGCCGTTGCCGACGAAACGCCGGAGAAGCCGAGAAAGCCGGCGATCAATGAAACGACGAAGAAGATCAGCGCCCACTTGAGCATCGCAAATACTCCTGTTTGGTTGTCGCTACGGAAAGTCGAATCCCGGCAAAAAGTTCCCGTCCGCGTGGCATTCCCGGTGATGCGCTTTACCTCGCAAAGCGTCGGAGATACGGCCCTTGCCCTTGCGTTACTCCGCAGGCTTAGTCAGCAAACGGGGTCGATACTCAGATAAGGCTAATGTCCCGGTTCCGCCCCGCATTGTAGGATATGCCCACGGTTGCGACCCTGGGGGCGGCAATGTTTCTGCAACGAACCGAAATCCGCGAGCACACGATAGAGGTGCGGGAGTTCGTTGGCGAAGGCAGCGTCGAAATCGACGAGCGCATCCTGTTCGATGACGAGGATTCCCACATCGTTCTGCTTCTGGAGATCCTGGCCGGCGACGTCACCTTCACGCTCAGGGGCCCGGATGTCGCAAACCTGGCCAGGGATTTCGCCGATCGCGTGCGGCTCTATATCATACCCCCCGCGCGGCGGGCCTACGATGCCTTTCTGGAGATCCGCGCCCGACCCGGCAGCCGGTTTCGCGCCATCATCGCTCGCATCGGCAGCGCCTTTGTCAGTGCCGCCAGCGAGTTGTCCTGCCGCGCCTGCAAGCAGGTCTGCAAGCTCCTGGCTTCCACCGTGCTCGCCTATGTCGGCGTCCCCAACCCGGAAGATCTGACGCGGGGTGAGGTGCTGCACATCACCGCCGAGCAGTCGTACGAACTCGACGAGGGGCTCGGTCATGCCGCCATCCACGGCCCGCTGGCGGAAGGCCCGATCGGAACGTTCCTTGCCCTATTTGCCGACAACGTCAGGAGTGTCGTCTGGTCCGCATTGCAGTCCGCGCAGCAAGTCTTCGAGCCGCCCGACAGGACCTATACATTCGCCTGCAGACGCCTCGGTTGCTGCCCATAAACCGCTGAACGCCGGCGCCGTGGGCGCAACGGCGCCTCGCGGTCCGGAAAGCCGCCGCCCGCGATCGCGGCCCGACAATGGAAAGCCGGCGTCGGCGCTCGCCATTGGTCTATCATTCCAGCGATTTTCCGATTTCATTGCTACCGCATGTTTCCTTAAACCCTATCCGGCTTAGGGACAAAAACATGCAGCATTCAAAGCTACAGCGACCTTTGCGCGTCCAACAGGATGCGCGGCGCTGTAGGGCCCAACCAGCATTGCAAGACGCTGCTCCGCCCCAGACCCGGAGCCCAGCCCCGGAGCCATGAGAACTTAACGAACAGTTCCAATGAACGCACGTGTCGTCAGTCCCTTGAGAACCCTTCGATCAAACCTGTCCTTCGTCCATGATGGCCCTTCGGCTTGCGCCTACCGGGGCCATCATGGATTATCAGACGATGCTCTTTCACGCATGCGCATGCGGATCGTGGCGATGCGCCCAAACCGCCCAGGCCGACACGGCGGCCACGAGCAGCCCGAGGACGGCGTGCGTCCACATCACGCTCATATTGACCGCATAGCCGAGCACCCAGGGCGACACGACCAGCCATGCCCCAAGCGCCAGATTGGCCCACTCCTCCCACTCTGCGAAGACCGAGAGAGTAGCGTAGGCCAGCACAGCAAGCGCAAGCCCAACAATCCAGGCATTCCAAGCCGGAACGGTTTCCATGCTATACCCGATCACCCAGGGAGAAAGGAAAAGGCACACTGCCAGCGCAAGATTGCACCAATCCTGCCCTCTTTTGCCTTCCATGAAATGGTACGCCATTTGATAACCTCCACGAATGAAGTTTCACCAAGGCGTCACTGCCAGCGCGCAGTTGCACGCCCTGGATTCGAGATGGTTGTTGCAAGGTGAAACTTCAAGTGGCTGTTCGCAAAGGACGTTCTGCCCGCTGCCGCAGGAAGGCCGCATCGGAAGGCGAACCGGCGAGAGCAATGGCGATCGCATAGGCTTTTGCCGCTTCGTCCGCTTGCCCCATCCGCGACAGGAGCTCCGCTCGCGCCGCATGATAGGGCTGGTAGTCCCGAAGCTCGGCCGAAAGCGCGTCGAGCGAGCGCATCGCCGGTTCCTGCCACCCCGCCTCGCACAGCGCCACCGCCCGGTTGAGCCGCACGACAGGCGTCGGCTCCAGCCGCAGCAGGCTGTCATAGAGCAGTACGATCTGCGCCCAGTCGGATGCCTCGCCCTGAACGTGGCAGGCGGCAATGGCGGCCTTGATCTGGTATGGCCCCGGCGCGCGCCGCCGCATGGCGGTATCGATCAACCCGAGCCCCTCGTCGATCTGCCCCCGGTTCCATTTCGTCCGGTCCTGCTCGCCGAGCGGCACGGTGACGCCATCGCCGTCGACGCGCGCCAGGCAGCGCGCATGCGTGATCAGCACAAGCGCAAGGCACCCCTCGATCTCTGGATCTTCAGGGCGAAGCCGGTTCAGCAGCCGGCACAGAAACAGGGCCTCCTCGGCGAGATCCCGGCCCTGCGCCGGAGGGCGTTACTCACCCTGATCCAGAGAACGAACCAGATTGGGATGAGCAGGAGGGCGTAGAGGGAAGTGGTCGTCAGCATCATGGGGATATCCCCGGTTTGAGTTGCGTACGACCCAAGAACGGAAGCCGCCGTCGGATTTCGACATGCGTCCGAAATATTTTTGGAGGATCGGCGAGAGAGGCTCGAGCGCGGCGGCCTGTTGGCATGCCGGCAAGGCCTGAAGGTGAGGATGCAGTGGATTGCGTCTGTCGAAACGGAAGCGCTGCCGACAAAAAAGACCCCATCAACCGAACACGGCTGATGGAGCCAGACAGATCACTTGATAGTGCACGGTCAACAATAGGGCGAGATGCACCACGCCCTTACCCCTGCCCTCGGCACATAGGCGCAGAGATTCGCGGCGGCCGGGACAGATTGCCTCTCGCTACTTGACGGTCACGCCCATTGCGGGCGAGCCCTCGTTCGACCAGCACGAACACGGCTCGCCGGCCGGACCTGCGCCATAGCCGCACTGCTGTCTCGGGGTCTTGCACTGTCTTGGGCTCTTCGCATCAGCCAGCGCCTTCGCCTCGGCCGCAGTTGCAGTCTTGGCCTTCTTGCCGCTCGCAGGCTTCGCCTTGGCCTTTTCGCTCAGATGGGCATTTTCGACGCCAGCCCGGGAATCCCCGGACGGACCAGTTTCGCTGCAGGACGAAACAAGCAAGAGGGTAGCAACAGCAAACGCAATTCCGGAGAAGATCTTCATGAGATATCCGGTAATCCGACAATTGCGATTTTTCAAGATGGGTGGCGCGCGGATTTACCTCCAGAGCGGCTGGCCTTGGCCAGCGCACGGCTCCGATCGGCGCTGCGAGACGAACCTTCGCCTGACGATCGAACGAGCGGATGGCGAACCATCCGCTCGTTCGACTGTTTTCCCCTATTTCACCAGTTCGATCTCACCAGGCCGCCAGGAATTGTTGAACCAAGGTTCCAGCGGACCGTACAGGCGAAGGATCATGAACCAGCCCTTGCCCGGGATTGTCTGCACCCAGTTGTTCTCCATTCCCGCCGGGGCTTTCGGTCCGAAATAGACATCCACCGAACCATCCGCATTGGCCTTGACGCCCTTGTTCTGGCTACTGACGCTTGGGGCTTGCTGGTCGGTCTGCACCATCGACCGGGTCTGGTTGTCGTAGACGATGACCGACCAGAAATCCTTGACCGGGACATTTGGCGGCAGGCGCAGCTTGTAGGTCTTGCCGCCATTAAAGGGATTGCCCTCCGAATCCTGAACCGACCACGGATATTGCGAGCCCTCGCCCACCATCTTCTCTTCCATCGCCGGTGTCACGCCGATGGCGAAGTAATAGTAGAAGACAGCACCATCCAGGTTGCTGACACCGGGCGCCGACTCGAACTTGTAGCCGCCAAAAAACGGCAGGCGCCACGTACTGTCAGGATAGAAATACGCATCCTTCGCGCGAACCTTGAAAGCGATCGTCCGGGCCGTCACGGCGCCGATGTTGGCGGCATCGGTGAGGATCTTCTTCATCCGCTCATCGGGATTGAAGGGCTTGCCCTTGACGATGCCGATCGAGGCGAACAGGCCCAAGGTGGTGGGATCGGAACCGTCCGCCGGCTCTTCCTGGATGACCTGGTTCAACAGGCTCCAGAACGAATAGTCGCCTGGCGAGACGAAATTCGCCGGAATTCCGGAGGCATTGACGAATTTCATCGGCGGCGGGTTGGCGGCCTCGTCCAGGCGATAGATCCGCAGGTGCTTCTTGACCGAGTCAACCCCGGGCTGGGTGGAACCGTCTACAACGAAGGCGCGAAAGACGAGGTAGCTGCCGAAAGTGCTCGGCCGCACCACGTGATACCCCGATGGTATGTCGCCCTTGAATCCAGGCGGCAACAGGAGGTACTTGCCGCCTTTGCCCTTATCGGCCCCGGTGATGCCGATGTCGGCCACCCACTTGTACCAGAAGTCGTCGACCATCCCCAGCACCTTGGGCGGTATCTCGGCCACCAACGGTCCCTTGCTCGTGTCGACCCAAACGTAGTTGTAGATCGTGTTATCGTTGGCCGTCAGCTCCACGGACTTCGGATCGACCAGATTTTCCCAGATCACGTCGGTCTGGTTATCAGGCCCGAACTTGCGTATCGAGTCGCGCATGCCGGCCTGATTTACGATCGGAATCGCCAGCAGATAAGCCTGCAGCGCGCGCGAACGGTCGAGGTTGTCGTAGATTTTGTCGACGGTATCGGCCGACGGGTAGCCGTAATTGAGATTCAGCGTCCCGATCGAGGACTCGATCTTATCCGGAACCGCGACGCCCGACGCAAAGGGCGTCGTCATCTTGTAGGTCTGCGCCGTATCGGCAGCAGAAGCAGTACTCAAGCCTATCAGGACTGCCGCGGCGGCGGCGCAAAGCAGTCTCGTCGTACGTATCATTGCTCTCATGGCCGAACCTTTAAAATTCCGTTGGATCTGTGAAATAGAATTCCCTCAGTGCACCACTTACGCTGCGTCGCTTCCGGGCTTAGAGCAACGTAAATTACTGTTACGAGCGTGTAACTAAACCTCGAACGCGATGCGCCCTTCGGGGCAACGAGGCTTCAGTGGCGGGCGTATCGGACGACGTGCTGCGGTCTGAGTGGCACTTCCGTCGCTGCGACGGCTGTGGCTGCCAGCAGGAGATTCCGTCTGGTCGTCATGGTCTGCCCCTCGCTAATGCAGTAGGACGTGTGTGTTGCACGCCGTCGCAAGACGGCTTTGCTTGCGCGACATTCATATTTCTACGGTACTGAGCAGCAAACAGAGTTCGAAACCACTCATTTTACGCCAGGGCTCTGTTATTTCTGGAGTTTTTTGCACGATGTCTACTTAAGGGAACCGGCGGAGCTGTCCTCAATGGTCAACATGAGACGCGAAACGGTCGACCAAAGCCAGCCGATCGATTCTTACAGAGCAGGACTTTTGGAAATAAATCAGCAGCTTAAGGAAGTTTTGGTGGGTGATCACGGGCTCTAACCGTGGACCCGCTGATTAAGAGTAATTGACTTTAGGCTGAAAACGCCACCGCCCAAGTAAAGCTGTTTCCAATGTGCTTAGGACAAAGCACGAGAAACGCCGGAACATATCGCGAATTGGCAACCGATTCTGATCGCTATTTAGATTATTTTCTGTAATTCCACAAACGACCGACACACATTGCCAATGCCGTTCGGCGTTTGGTGAACTAAGGAATTCGATCGGCTGCAGTGCGATGGCGCAACCGATAGAGAACATAAATCGTGGCATTCGGAAGATTTGGAGACGAAGAAGGTCCTTCAGAAATTGAACCGCACGCCAAGGACATTTGCATTGGAGCCTCCGTGCATGTCGCCGAGCGTCCCCCAGGCTCCGGACCGGTGGTGAACCCGCCAGAAGAAATCAACGTCGGGCATGGTTTCGAAGGAAAGGTTCAACTCGGGGCCGAGATAGAACAGGGTTCTGGCATTCCCGTTGCGTTCCAGCTCGTTCTGGCGCTCCCGTCCCTCCTGGGCATGCGTGACATAGCTGATGCCAAACGTAAGGGCTGGCGAGATACGGACAGCATCGCCAATCTCGAAACCGTCGTAGCGACCGACGACGCCGCCCCAGAATTCCGCATTCGGATGCCCGCCGAATCTTCCGGCGAGCCCCGCTTCCAGTCCAAACCTGAAGGAGCCCATCCTTACCGGGAAGTACTGGTAGCCGAGGCCGACGATCGGGAGGTCGGCGTATTTGACGCCGAAAGGATTGGCTGACTGGAACATGTCCGCGTCGACCATCGTGCCGCCGAAGGCGAATACCGACTGATCGACGTCGCGGTTCTGTGCCTGCGCGTCGGTTGTTCCCAAGAACGGCATCGTGGCAGCGCCGAGCAGCAGAGCAAGCGGGATGGCAGTTGAAGCCTTCATATCGGACTATTCCTGCACTTCATGTTTTCTCCGGCGCGCGCGTGCATCCACTTTGCGGAAGTCCGCCTAAGATTTCTTGAATAGGCAGGTTCAAAAGGTCGACGTCAAGTTTTGCGGTACAGACCTCCGGGAATGACGCCTGACGTTGATCGCGCTAGTGGCAGCCTTGCGTGTGAGCCGTGCGACGCTACCCTCGGCATCACAGCGCCTGGGGCCGGAGGGGAAACCCTCCGGCCAATTCTTCGATCCGTGCTCTTGTCGAGTCGACTACCCCGAAAAATCACTATCACTAGTGAGAGTAGCCAACCGCAACCGATGCGCCTTAGCCTCCGATCAAAGGAGACCATCATGGAAGCAACCCCCTTCATCACCGAGCTTGACGACGACGATTTGCGTGAGTTTTGCCTAGTGGGCATCTTCCACCTTGCTCATGCAAATTGGGTCAACGGGGTCGACGACGACGTGTCGTGCGACGTGCTCGAAGAGGCCTACCAGCGCGGTTGGACCGACATGCACATCGTGTTCGAGAAGGCATCAGTGAATTAGCTAGGCCTTGAGAACGGCAACCCGCGCCCTACCATCTTCTGCGGGAGGACACGCCATGCCGAAAATCGCCGCGCCGAAGCATCCCAAATGCCATCCAGATCGCGACCTCCATTGCCAGGAGGCGATAGAAGCCGAATTTCAGTCGATTGCCGATCGGGCCTTCCAGGCCGGACGGTCACGCGAGGAAGTGGCGACGGCGCTGATGGAACTTGCCGACAACGAGGACACGCCACGTGGACATTAGCTGGCTGCAAGTGCTCACCCTGCTTATACCAACTTTGCACATGGCGACCATAGCTGCTGCGGTATGGTCACAGAGCGATCCGGCGCAAGACGACCCTGATGCGCGTGTGATAGAGACTATTTGTTTCTGAGACGAGGAACTTCCGATGACCGAGAAGACCTTCTTGACGATTGCGGCCGCAATATTCGGGATCGTTGCAATGGTGCACTTGGTTCGCATTCTCATAGGTTTTTCGGTTGTCATCGACGGCTGGACAGTTCCTATGTGGGTAAGTTGGGTCGGCCTCATCGTCAGCGGTGGCTTGAGCTACTACGGCGCCAAGCTCGCCAAGTTGATCTAATCTGGTGGGCTTTCCGTGGCCGTTTCGATCTCCAGCCACATGTAGTGGGCCGCCCCAGGCCCCCTCCTATAAGTCGGCCGACGGTTTCCGGACCGAATGGCAGAAGCTGATGAAGAAGCACGAGTTCACACGGTTCCGCGACGAGCGGATTGACTTTCACGGATTGCGCAAAAACGCGGTCATCAATCTGCTGGAAGTTGGGTGCACCGAGAACCAGGTCGGGGCGATCTGCAACATGTCGGCGCAGATGGTTCAGCACTACGGCCGAGAGGTCGCGCTGCGGTCATTGGCGAAGGACGCAATGAAGCTGATGGAGGCTCGTTGGAGCGAGATTGAACCGGCTGCTTTCCGGAACAAGAACGCAATGTAAATTGGAATCCGTTTCCAAATTCTTGGAAACCGGCAACTTCTTACAGAGCAGGAATTTTGGAAATAAATCAGCGGCTTAAGGAAGTTTTGGTGGGTGATCACGGGCTCGAACCGTGGACCCGCTGATTAAGAGTCAGCTGCTCTACCAACTGAGCTAATCACCCATCCGGACCGCTTCGGTGTTTGTCGCTGCGGTCTGGAGGGGCGTATAAAGGCGTTCTTTCGGCTTGTCTAGCGTCCTTTGTAAAATTCTTGGGAAAAAATTTCAGACGGGCGGAAAACAGGCTTTTTCCACAGGATCTGCCGCCCTTCTCGCCAACTGCGTTGGATGCACCCACCATAAGCCTCTGAAACAACACGCCGTCTTTTCCCCTGCCCGACCTTGAACGCCGCGTCTGTGGCGAATGCATGCCTCCCAAAGCATATCGCGGCCTCGGGACGACGACATGCATCAGGCTAAATACATCGAGGACAAGAACCCAAGCGCATGTCGCGCAAAAGCGTGCAGCCGGTTTGCGGGTAGCGACACGCCTAAAGTCCGACTGGCCAACCCCAGGGATCGCGGCACGCTACAAGCGCCCTGACATCCGCCCCTGCGCCATGCTCCCTTAAAGCAGCAGCTCGCCGGCGGCGATCTTCACTGCATGGCCGCCGATGCGCGCCGTGTTGATCTGGCCGCCCGCCACATCGAGATGCAGGTGGATGAAGGACGGCCGCCCCATCTCCACCCCTTGCTCGATCAGAAAGGGGTGGTGGCCATCGACCAGCTGGTCGAAGTGGTGGATGGCACCGGAAAGTGCTGCCGCCGCCGCACCCGTTGCCGGGTCCTCGGCAAGGCCCATCTCGGGCCTGAACATGCGGGTGTGGAACCGCGCCGTGTGGTTGATGCCGCCGCGACAATAGAGATAGGCAGACGCTAGGCGTCCTTCGGCAAGCGGCGCCAGATGCTCCCAGCGCTGCGGGTCGAATTCGACGGTAGCGGCCGCGGATACATCGTGCAGCGGCACCATGACGAAGGGAACGCCGGCGCTCCAGAAGGACGGCGCATGGTTCTCGAAGCCGATCTGCGAGGTCTTCAGGCTCAGCGCGTCGGCAAGCGCCTGCTTGTCGAAGCGGGCGTCGAGCCGGGTCGATCTGCGCGGCAGGTCGAATTCGGCAAAGCTCGCCTCGCCCGGCTTGATGCGCACGGCGCAGCGCACCGGCCCCACCTTCTCCTCCAGTACCTGCACGAGATCGGCGCTCTCCTCAGCCATGCCGTGGGCTCTTTCGGCGATCGCCACCGCAGCACCTACGGTCGGATGCCCGGCAAAGGGAAGCTCGCGCCCCGGCGTGAAGATGCGCAGCCGCGCCGTATGCGCCGCCCCGCCCGGCCGGCGGATGAACACCGTCTCCGAAAGGTTGAACTCCTGCGCGATCGTCTGCATCGCCTGATCGTCGAGTGCATCCGCCCCGAAGACGACGGCCAGCGGATTGCCCTCCAGCCGGTTCTGCGTGAAGACATCGTAGATCGCGTAGCTGAGCGGCATTTATTCCCCCTTGCGAATATAGTCCGGCCACGAACTTGCAATGTCATCGCCCGGGCGGCAAGCGCAAAAACGCCATCGTGCACCACACCCATCGTTATCCGATCCCCCTCGCCACTGGGCCGAAAACAAGGCCGCCGTTGACCGCATGGGACACCCGTCAGCGGCACGACTGCGCAAGAACGCCCCTGCCGGTGCCGGAAAAGTGATCGCCGCGGCCGCCAATGCGCGACCGTGCCGCGGATTTGGTGCTGATCTCATGCATGGCGCCCGAAAATGTCCCGCGCTTCCGCGTCACGACGTGCATAGGGCGAGAAGCCAAAGCACTTCCAGGAAAAGTGCGAAGCGGATTTCCGTCAGGAAAAGCTAAGAACAAAGAGGTAGAGCGCTTCTGCGACCCCGTCGAAACGGGCAACACTTCAAAACACAACGCAGCAAACCGATCTTGAACGACGTGATCTACAGCGCCGCGCATCTATTAGACGCGCAAAGGTCGCTGTAGCACTTTGAATGGCTGCATGTTTTTATCCTTAAATCGAATAGGATTTAAGGAGCGGGCAGTAGCGCATGCAGCAAACGATGCGACGGGCGGATGACACGACGATCTGGTGGGCCTTGGCGCTTGCGCTGGTGCTGCATGCCTTCGCCTTCGCCGCATTCTCGCGCCTGCCGCCGAAGCTGATGCCCCCGCCGGGCGCCGTAGACAGCATCGAGGTCGAAATCCTGGCCGGCGTGCCGGAAAAGCCGAAACCTGCCGTGCCCGCGTCGGAAGCGAGCCTGCCGGTGCCAGAACCGCAGCGCGAAAATCTGAAGACGCCGGCCAAGACGACCGACGAGCGCCCCCGCGGCAACCAGCCCGCGCCGCAGGCCCCAGGCTTGGTGCACGCCCAAAACCTCTATTCCGCCGGCATCCTCGCCTCGCCGCGTAGCCGCCAGGCGCGTAAGGGTCTGGCGCAGCTGGCGCCCGAAGAGCGCGTGGTGCAGCTCTGCAATCTCGAAGCGATGGAACAGGTCCACCGCTGGAAGGCCGACCTCGATCCGGATTACCTCGTCGCCTATGCCCTGTCGGGCGTGAAGTTCTCCGGGGAAACGCTGAAGACCAATGGCGGAGCGTTTCGCAGCAAACGGCAATGGTGGCGCATCGCCTATTCCTGCTCGGTCACGCCGGATCGAACGACAGTGGTCGGCTTCGACTTCAAGGTCGGCGATGCCATCCCGCGCGAGCAATGGCAGGACCTTGGGCTTCCCATCGCCGACACTGCCGCCGACTGATGGTCGCGAACCATCCCCTCGCATTACCCGCCCTTCGCCATCGCTCCGGCGCCAAACCGTTATGGCGCGTTGCGCCAAAACCGGGGCCGCATGGAGATGTTGCGTTGCGTTAAATAGCGCGCGCAATTCCTTGAATAAATTCAGGCATTTGCCCATCATGATCCGGGCCCGTGAGGTACCCCGTGTCGCGTCCCATTCCGGCCTTCGTCAATGCAATGACACGAAAATCACCCTCATAGCCGCTCGGGATCGCTCCTATCGCCCAGTTACCAAAAAATCCCGCCATTGACACATACCGACCGTATGGTATGTTGGTTAAATGCCCAGACCAACAAAGCAATCACCCGAACGCGGCAACGCACGGATCCGGCTTCTCGATGCGGCGCGCGATGTCATTCGCGCAAAAGGCTTTGCGGCCACCAGCGTCGACGACCTCTGCCGTGCGGCTGACGTCACCAAGGGCGCGTTCTTCCACCATTTCGCCAGCAAGGACGCGCTCGGCGTCGCTGCGGCCGATTACTGGGCGGAAACGACGACCGACTTTTTCGCCGCCGCCCCCTATCACGGACCGCCCGATCCGCTGGCGCGCGTTCTCGCCTACGTCGCCTTCCGCAAGGCGATCATCCTCGGTGAAATCACCGAGTTCACCTGTCTGGTCGGCACGCTGGCGCAGGAGGTCTATGCCAGCGCGCCCGACATTCGCGAGGCTTGCGCCCGCAGCATCTTCGGTCATACCGCCACGCTCGAAGCCGACATCGAGGCCGCACGCAGCGACCGCGGCATTGTCGACGCCTGGACGGCCGAAAGCCTGGCCCGGCACACGCAGGCCGTCATCCAGGGCGGCTTCGTGCTCGCCAAGGCCGGCAACGACCCCGAGCTTGCGCGCGAAAGCCTCGACCATCTCGACCGGTACATCCGGCACCTGTTTCACGTCACTTGAGGAGGATGCGACATGAGCGATACCACCCATATCGGATGCGCCTGCGGACAGACACGGCTGAAAGTGCAGGGAGCGCCGATCCTTGTTTCCGAATGCCTTTGCGACAGCTGCAGGGCGGCCGCCGCCCGCCTTGGCGCCCTGCCCGGCGCCCGCAACATCCTGACTTCCTATGAGGCCACCCCCAGCGCCGAATACCGCAAGGACCGGATCACGATTGTCTCCGGCGAGGAGAACCTCAGCGAATTCCGGCTGTCAGAGGGTGCGGGCTCACGCCGCGTCGTCGCCACCTGCTGCAACACGCCGATGTTTTTGGAAATGAAGGGCGCGCACTGGCTCAGCCTCTATCTGCACCTCTGGCCGGCCGAGACGCGGCCGAAGGCCGAGCTGCGCACCATGGTCGGCGACCTGCCCGACGCTTCCTGGCTGCCCAAGGACATCCCCAACCTGAAGACCCACACCGTATCCTTCTACGCCAAGCTTCTCTGGGCCTGGATCGCCATGGGCTTCCGCAACCCGAAGATCGCAATAGCGCGCAAGATCGAGGCCTGACGCCGGCGTGCGGATGGGTCGGCACATGTCGGCCTTCCGTCTCGCGCCCCTGCCAGCGGCGCTGCACCAGCAACGCGACATCATGCCCACCAGCCCGGACCCCGCATCTGGCGAGCGCTGCTGACTGCATATCTGCGCACCCAACCACAGCAATCAACCGCGCGATGCGAGCATCGTCATGAAAATGGGCGTCCCGACCACGACGCCGGCGAAGACAAACAACGGTCCGTAAATCAGCGCGCTCAGCGGGATGATGGAGACACACGCCCGCAAACCGTCATTCAGGCAGTTGTGCGTCCCGCCCTCGAAAATGCCGTAGACGGGTAGAAACAACCCCGCGATGATCAGGCTGGAAGCAAACGCCAATGCGGCGGATAGGATGAGGCAAGCGAGTGTCTTCATGCTTTACGGCTATAGGATTTTGGTGATCCGAGCCAACGCCCGACCATTGGGCACCATCGGGGTCGGATACGCATTGAATGCGGCTACGCGGAAGAGTTGCCTTTACCTTGCCGAAACTGCTCTTGCGATAATCTCGGATGAAATCCTGTCACGACGCCCATCAACATCGACAAATGCCCAGCACAACAAAGCGGCTACTCAACAAGCTCAGGGAGATGGAGGCGCGGCGCGGCGTCGAACGCCCACCGTCTCGGGGGCTTTTGTCGCCGTTCGCCAGGGGATTGGCGGAATTCCTGCAGGACTATCGCCGCATCACCTCGTTTTATGCCGGGTCGTTTTCCATCGTCATCTATTGTGCATTCGCCAGCTACGTGGGTGCCATCGTCGCACTGCTGTTCCAGTGGCCCGCGATCTATCCGGCCGCAGCCGCCTGCCTAGCCACGATCATTCTTCGGCATTGGGTCCGAAACGCCAAAAAGAGGCACGATCGACATTATCGACCGTGACGCCGTGTCCTCCCTGACGACCGATGTGCAGGCGCCGCCGCACCGCCACAATGCGGATTGTACCGATAGCTTTGCCATGTAATGTGCCGGCCATGGATAAGACCACGACATTCCCGATCTCGCTCTCCGGTTTTGAGATCGAAGGGCTGATTGAAGCGGATGCACCGCGACTGATGCCGCTTTACCAGAACTGTCAGGACTATGTGGTTTTGGAGCGCGGCCATCCACCGGATGCAACCGTGGCGATCGAAGAATTTCAAAGCTTTCCGCCGGGCAGAACCGAGGCCGACAAGTTCGTCTTCGGATTGAAATCGGGCGCCGGGAACCTCATCGGCATGCTCGCCTGCGACCGCAATTATCCGCAGGAGAAGTCCTGGTGGATCGCCTTGCTGATGATCGATCCGGCCTTTCGCCGGCACGGCGCGGCGAAAACACTCTGCGACGACTTCTTCAGCTGGCTGAAGACACAAGGCGCGGACCGCGTGGAGCTCGCCGTCTTCGCAGAGAATGAACAGGGCCTTCGCTTCTGGGAAGGCCAGGGCTTCGAGATGGTGCGCACCGCAGGGCCGGTCCCCATCGGGACAAAGCAGCACAGAATGGAAGTCTTGGGTCGATCGCTGTGAGCGTCTCAATTCCGCACGGTTGACGGTTGCGCCGATCGTTCGCCGAAAAGCCAACGCCGACCGTTTGAATCAGCCCCTGCCATTTTCCGGCATACGCCAAGCAGCCGCGCGCCGCCCATGGATAGCGCTGCCGTTCGCCGCCTGCCGACGAACAGGGCCGCTCCGCGCACCGGTTGACCACATCTCAAAGACGACGCGCTCCGCCGCCGCACAGCGCAATGGCCATGCCCCCGAGACATCGTCACCGCTTTCCGTCAAACAGCCAGGTGAGGATCGGCAAAATGAACGGCGGATAGTTGTGCGCACCCGGATCCGGCCCCCAGATGGCGATCGCCTCGTCGATCTCCGGCTCGGGATCGCCGGCGATATGGGCGGCCACCCTTGCAACCAGCGCTTCCGCCGTTTCCGCCACCCGGTAGAGCCGGAACACCGTCACCGCCCGCCCCATGTGCAGCACGTGATAGCCGGGTTCGGCAGTCGCGGCATCGAGGTCGATGCCGGTTTCCTCCAGCGCCTCGCGGCGGATATTGCCTGGAATGTCGCAGCGGCCGTCGACCACGTCATCAGGCTCCAGCGAGCCCGAGGGGCTGTAGACCCGGGCCGGATTGGCCGTGTGCGATCCCATGCGCACCAGGATCAGGGCACCATCGGACGACACGATCACCGGCATGGCGAACAGGTGGAAGGCGGCGTCCGCGCGGGTCTTGCGCCACCACAGAAAGGTCGAATAGGGCACCACATGCCCCTCGCCGACCACGCGGCCGTCCTCGATCCGGAGCGCCCGCTGCAGCACCATCTGCCCGTCGAAGAGATGCGGGTTAGCGGCGATCTCCGCCCGCCAGTTTTCCTGCGCGGTATCCACCTGATCGAGATGGAAGGGATGCGGGCCCTCCTTCACCCGGATATCGACGCCTGAGATCGGCAGGATCTCGCCTTCTTCGGGCCAGTGGGCAAGGTTGCTTTCGAGAGTATCCATCGTCACACGTCCAGTGTCATGGCCACGGGGCAATGGTCCGATGCCTTCGGCCGGTCCCAGCCGGTGCGCGGATAGCGCTCCACCTCCTGCCCCGGCGGAAAGATCGTGCGGAAGGGCTGGCCGCCGCGGATGATTTCCGGCACTTGGGCTGCATTGCGCTGCGCGAGCGCCGGCGACAGCCAGATATAGTCGAGCTGGCAGAGGTGCCGCTCCTGCGGCCCGCGGCTGTGAAACAGCGTCCAGCGGTCGAGCACCGGCCGGCGCAGCATCGGGTTTTCGACAAAACCGTCTGCAGTCAGCACATCGAGCGCGCTTTCCTCCTCCTCGCGCGGCACGAACTCGTAGCCGTTGCGCCGGTCGCCAAGGATGTCGACCTTCTCCTGATAATCATTCATGTCGCCGCAGATCGCGAACATCTTGTCAGCCGTATGCCCGCGACCAAAGCGGCTTTCGATGATATGGCGCACGGCCTTGGCCTCGGCCACCCGCACCGGCATCGTCGCCTGGCGCCCGTCGAGCCCGTCGCGTGCCGGCCCCATGGATTTGAAATGCACGACATAAAGCGTCAGCGGCCGCCCGCCGATCCGCAGGTCCAGTTCCAGGCAATCACGCTTGAAGATCCGGTCGTTCGGCCGGCTGGAGGCAGCGAGCGCATCGTTGAAGATATCGAGATCCGCATAGGTCAGCCCCGCATGGCTCTTCACCTCGAGGCACTCGATCGGCTGGCCATCGCGCGTTTCCTCGCGCATCAGCACCGCCACGTCGATCCCGCGCGAATCATTGCCCTCGATCAGGTATTTCTGGCGATAGCCGTTGCCGACCATGCGGAAGAGATAGTTGTACTCAAACGCCTGCAGCGACGCCATGTTGTCGGCCTCCTGCAAACACAGAATATCCGCATCGCAATCGGCAATCGCCAGCGCCGACATCTGCCGCGTATCATCCGTATGCGCGATCGTCCGCGCCTCCTCCAGCCGCTGATACTCCGCCTCGCTCTTCACCTCGAAGAGTCTGAGCACCCGGTCCTGCTTGAGCTGATTGCGGAAGCCGGAAAAATCGAAGCGGCTCATGAGATTTTCAATATTGAAGGTGGCAAGTCGAAGGGACATCAAGCAATTCCATAACTGAATTGCCGCGGAGATTAGGCATTGAAGCGCAAATGTCGAGGGCGATTTCCCGGCAGGTGCGGGAGCCTCTCCTGAGTGGCCCCCAACGCTTGTTGTCCAGCGAACGGTCAGTGATGTGGAAAGCACACGCCTGCGTGTCTTCGAAACAACCGAAGACCACCGTGAAGGCGAAAACCAAGAGTTTTTTCGTGCCGACAAAGGCGACCCCATGAGAAACCGCCGGAATACAGCAAATGAAGCGGATGGATTTCTGCCCGCTGCTTGATGCAGCAGCCATGGCCCAGCGTTGTTTCCACGCCGGTGTCGAGCTGGTCTATTCGCGGTCCCAAGCCTGACGGCGGTGGGCGCATGGCCAACGTGCCGAGCGCCGGCACGTTGGCGTTCCTAGGCACCGCGCGAATTCCTCGCTGCATGAAAGCTTTTGCCGCGTTAGCCCGATTTTCGTTCTGGCTGGATATTCTGGTTGAGCCGGAAGAGATTGCCAGGATCGTACTTGGCTTTAAGCGCCGCCAGCCGTGCATGGTTGCCACCATAGGCCTGGGCGACCCTTTCGGTTTCATCCTCCGGCATGAAGTTGACGTAGACGCCACCTGTCGCATGTGGCGCAGCCGCGGCAAAGATTGCCCGCGCCCAATCGATGGAGGGTTGTTCGTCGGCCTGGTCACGCCACCTGGTGTGAACGTTCATGACAAACTTGGCCTCGCGATGCGGATAGGCGGTCGCGTCGGGTGCCACGCGGCTGCTGGCACCACCGAGCTGCCCGATGAAGATTTCACATTCATCAGTCGGCAACGTCCCTATATGTTCGCTCAGGATCTCAAACAACCCGTCGCTCAGGGCCGTGAAATTGTGCGACTTCCAATAGTTGAATGCCCCTGGCGTGAGAAGCGGATCGAATGCCGTCTGCCATGCGGAATATGGCTGCACGCCGACGACGTCGGCGATCGGTTCGCCAAGCGAACGCAGTGGTTCAAGTGCCTCCTCGGCTCTGCTCGGCTCACCGGCATAGCAGACGGCGAAGACGAGGATTTCCTTGCCGTGCACCTCTTCGGGCAGGAACGGCAATGGCGGCGCCTTACGCAGGACCACCCAAATGGTAAGATCGTCGGACGCAGCGGCCGCCACGCGGCGATACCCCGCAAGAAGTTCACGGGCGTGGGCAAACGGATGAACGATCAGCCCGGATACCAGATCGGGACCGACCGGATGCAGCTTGAACTCGAACGACGTGACCACGCCAAAATTTCCACCGCCGCCGCGAAGAGCCCAGAATAGGTCCGGATTTTCCGTTGTGTTTGCATGGACAAGCTCGCCGTCGGCGGTCACCACATCGGCCGAAATCAGATTGTCTACCGTGAATCCGTATTTGCGACTGAGCCACCCGAAACCACCCCCAAGCGTGAGACCGGCCACCCCTGTGGTTGAGTTGATACCGAGCGGGGTGGCAAGACCGAACGCCTGCGCCTCTTTGTCGAACTCTCCGAGCGTCGCGCCAGGCTCGACCCTCGCGGTGCGTGCCTTGTCATCGACCCGGACAGAACGCATCGGCGAAAGATCGATCAAAAGTCCGCCTTCGCAGACGGCATTGCCGGATATGTTGTGACCGCCACCGCGTACAGAGAGGAGCAATCCGTTGTCGCGGGCAAACTGCACCGCCTTTACGACATCTCCTGCGCCATGGCAGCGCACCACAGCCCCAGGCCGCCGATCGATCATGGCGTTCCAGATTGTCCTGGCCTCGTCGTAACCAGCCTGGCCGGCCAAACACACGTTCCCGCGACACCGAGTTCCCAACATCTCCAAAAGGTCGGTTGAAAGGGTGACCGTTTCGCCCTGAAGCCCACTAAATTGAACATCTGTCATTTCATCCTCCCTGCCGGCACGGATGTACGAGACGCCTCTTGGGGCGCAGACGGACGAACCGGCCCTTGCTTAGTTCAGTTGCACCGACAGCTTGTCGATGGTTCCCGTGAACTGAAATGGCACCTGGTAATCCCCGTCCTCGACGCCAGTGCGGGTATCGACGCCGACATCGAAGGTCTCGTCAATCGTCATGAGGAAGGGCACGGTGTTTGCGACCTTTTGACTGGCGACTTCTTTGCCGTCGACGTTCAGGACTCCGCTGCCGCCCTTGCCGGGGCCGCCACCATCGTATTTGAAGGTAAAGACGATGGTATGCTTGCCCGGAGTGAGCGCGTCCTGGCCTTCCCAACGGAATTTTTCCAGTGCCAGAAGGTTGTAAAGGAAGACCGGCTTGCCCTTCAGCAGGTAGAGCCCGTACCCGCCGAAGCGACCGCCTTGGGTGACCAGCATGCCATCGCCGCCGCCTTGCGGCACGTCTACCTCAGCCGTGACAGTGTAGCTTTTATTGACGATGTCGGGCGCGTTTCCGGATGGAAGACCGGATATTTCGCCTGAGTACGTAAACAAGGTTTTTCCGGCCGTGGCACTCGGGCGGGGTGCGAGAACGCGCTGGAGAAAGTCGTTGTCGAGCGGAAACACACCATACTTCGCCGCCTCGACGAGGAACAGTTCCTTCAACTCCTGAAGCTTGTCAGGCATCTTGGCCGCGAGGTCGTTGTTCTGCGAATAGTCCTCGTTGAGATTGTAGAGTTCCCAGGTGTAGCCATTGACCACTTCGGGCATCTTACCCAAACCGAGCAACCACGGCGCAAGCGGCGGCGTTGTGGATGCCATCCAGCCGTCGTGGTAGATGGCGCGGTTGGCCAGCATTTCGAAATACTGCGTCGTACGCCTAGACGCAGTATTGGCGTTCTCCTTGTCCCAGCTATAGGCCATGGAAACGCCTTCAATCGGCTTCTGCGCCACGCCGTTGACCATCACGGGAGCCTGAATGCCGGTCGCCTCGAGGATCGTCGGGACGATGTCGATCAAATGGTGGAATTGTGTGCGGATTCCACCGGCATCCTTGATACGGGCCGGCCAGGCCATGGCCATGCCTTGCCGGGTGCCGCCAAAGTGCGATGCCACCTGCTTCGTCCACTTGAATGGGGTGTCGAAGGCCCAGGACCACGCCACCGACATGTGCGGCTGGGTCTTGTCCGAACCCCAGACATCGTAATATTTCAACTGTTCCTTGACCGGAACATTGATGCCTTCGATCGCGGCCAGGTCGAACGGCGTGCCAACGGTGGAACCTTCGGCACTGGTACCATTGTCGCCTTCGATGTAGATGACGAGCGTATTGTCGAGCTTGCCCAAATCGTCCACCGCCTGGATCACCCGTCCGATCTCATTGTCGGTGTAGGCCACATAGGCGGCATAGACTTCCGCCTGGCGCGCGAAGAGCTTCTTGCTGTCGGCGTCGAGCGTATCCCACTTGGGCAGATCGTTGGGCCACGGCGTCAGTTGGGCGTTCGCCGGAATGACGCCCAGCTTCTTCTGATTGGCGAATATCTGGTCGCGCATGGCATTCCAGCCCATGTCGAACTTGCCCTTGAACTTATCGACCCATTCCTGGGTTGGATGATGGGGGGCGTGGGTGCCGCCCGGCACGTAATAGAGGAAGAACGGCTTATCAGGCGCAACGACGCTGAGTTGTCGCATGTAGCCGATCGCCTCATCCGCCATGTCAGTCGTGAGGTTGTAGCCGGGCTTTCCGATCCATGGAAAAATCTGTGTGTGATCGCGGAACAGGTAGGGTGTCCACTGGTCGGTCTCGCCGCCCATGAAGCCATAGAAGTATTCGAAACCCATCCCAGAGGGCCATTGGTCGTAGGGGCCCGCCAAGCTGTACTGATAGCTCGGCGTGTTGTGGTTCTTGCCGAACCAGGACGTCGCATAGCCGTTGTCTTTCAGGATTTCACCGACGCTGGCGTTATCGAGACCGAGGATGGAATCATAACCTGGATAACCGGTGGCCTGCTCGGAGATCACACCGAAACCCACGGAGTGATGATTGCGGCCGGTAATCAGAGCCGCGCGCGAGGGCGAGCAGAGCGCCGTCGAGTTGAACTGGGTGTAGCGGAGCCCCGCCTGCGCGATCCGGTCCAATGCAGGCGTGGGGACAACACCGCCGAAGGTACCAGGGACACCGTAGCCCGCGTCGTCGGTCATGATCAAAAGGATGTTCGGCGCGCCTTTTGGGGGCACGATCTGCGGCGGCCAATAGGGCTTCGAGTCTTTCGCGCTGAGCCCGATCGCACCACCGAATGTCGGCGGGGGGTTGGGGAGATATCGCCCGTCGACCGTCGTCGTGGCATCCGGGTTGCCCGGTGTGCCGGTGATCTGTTGTGCGCTCGCCGCACCAAACCCCATCAGGATTGTGATGATGGCGGTCGATGCAATCGCGGTCGATTTCATGCTACGCATGTCAACACCCTCCCCTCGTGGCAGCTCCGTCCGAGGGCGGACGCGCACTGCACCATTTCGATCTCGCTCGGCGGCCATTCCATACTGAAGAAAGGTTCGATCGGACTGTAGAGACGTAGGACTGTGCCCTTGGTCGCCTTGGGCACGGCCGGCAACATCGGCGGAGCTTTCAGAATCGGCACCTTGATTATTTCAGCGATGACGCTTCTGAGCAGGACGACGTGACGGCAGTGATTGCAGCGAATGCGAGCAACCGGACGGCGTCATTGATGCGCCGCTTGGATCAGTCTTCCGGATGTGGCGGAATACTACCACACAGATTGCGCTCTTGATACTGACTCAACCGCTCACGACCCGGCGTGGCTCGCCCCCGACCGTCGAGTAGCCGGGTGAAAGGCAGCGGCAGCTTTTGGCCGATACCGTTGAAAAACACCCCCGATGTGAAGTGGCTCAACGTCGGCGAGATATTAAGTTATCAGTTGCAAAAGCAGCGAAGGCGAACTTAGGAAGCCGCCAACAAAGAGGCCAACGAATCCAAGAGCTAGCGCTCCGACAAGTCCATGGTTCTCCCAGCCAGTCGAAGCTCCCACCGCTGTCGCTGCGACGATGATCGACACTGACCATACGATCTTGATGAGCACGACCGTGCGCCGCATGACTGTAGGTTTTTCTTGCGCCATGGCAAAACCAGTTTGTTTCGAAGCCTTTGTTGATTGAATATAATATCGAATTCTCTTTCCACGATAGCCGTGATTGATAGCCATCGTCCCATCCCGGGCCAGTAGCAGCCAAGCCAGCGCCTCTAGCTGTGAACTTTCAGGAGGTTGTCCATTTGGAGCAGATTTAGGAGACTGGAGTTACCACACCTCAGTTTTCCAGGATCGCACCGAATGAACATTCACAAGAATGCCCGACTGACGCCGTTGCATCGAGAGGAAATGGCCGTCGGACAAAACGCCCGCCCTATGAAATCCCCGTAATATCCAGCTCGTGTCCGCCCATGGCAGCCACATCGCCGACCCCCTTGCCCATGAGGATCCGGGCCACCGGGGAAACGTAGGAAATCGATCCGGCCTTCGGGTCCGCCTCGTCCTCGCCGACGATGCGATAGGTCTGCACCCGGCCGTCGTCGCGGCTGAAGGTGACGGTGCTGCCGAAGGCGACGATGTCAGTCGAGGTCGGGGCGGCGACGAGCTGGGCGGTGCGCAGCCGTTCGGCAAGATAGCGCAGGTCGCGCAAGGGGCCGGCCGCCTGCCGCCGGCGCTCGTTGACGTCTTCGATCCCGCTGGTCGCATCATAGGCCGCGCGCGCTTCGCGCTGCTGCTGCTCCAGCACCTTGAGGCCCGCTTCGGTGACAAGGTTGGGATGCGGCGAAACCGGGCGGTCGGGCAAAAGGGTTTCCGCCGCGGTTTCGGCACTTTCTTCCTTGGTGAAGGCAACGCTCACGATCGAACTCCGTTTGGACGCGGCAGGCTCTTACAATGCCTCCGCGCGAAAGCCCACTGTCGGTGAGGCACCGCGCTGGGGATGACAAGAGTAATCGCTGATATTGCCCCATCCGCGGGCGGCGGTCACCCCGCATTATCTGACGTCATCCGCTGGCATGAGGCACTTGGAAACCGGCACCAGGCAGAGGCGCGGATCGGCCATCCATGACAGTCCGAAGCCCGAATGAGTAAGGGCCATCGCCGCACCGGACGCCTCCTCTTGTCCGCAAAACCCGCGACGCGCCTCGCCACCCTTGCAATCAGCGGCTGCCCGCCTTCGCCGCCACGCACCCCATCAGGTGGCGAGCAACGGCCGCATCAATCCCTCCAGCCACTCGGCAAACACCTGGAAGCGACGGGAAAGATGCTGGCGGTGCGGGTAGAGCAGCGCCAGCGGCATCGGCTCGGCGCAATGGCCGGGCATGACCTCGACGAGGTCTCCGGCCTGCAGATGCGCCTTGACGTCATAGGCCGGGATCTGGATGAGGCCGAGATCCGCCAGGCAGCAGGCGATGCTGCCCTCGGCGCTGTTGACGGTAACGCGGCCGGCCATCGCCACGGTCCGTGTCTCGCCACCTTCGATCCACTCCCACTCCTCCACCCGGCCGGTTGAGGGCGACGCGTAGTTGACGGCGAAATGCCGGGCCAGGTCTTCCGGTTTTTCGGGCGTGCCATAGCGCGTGAGATAGCCGGGCTTGCGACATTGACGAGCTTGAGGTTACCGATCGGCCGGGCGATCAGGGCGGAATCACTGCGCGGCCCGACCCGCAGCGCGCAATCGACGCTTTCCTCGATCAGGTTCACCGCCCGGTCGGTCATGCCAAGGTCGACGTCGATACCGGGATATCGCTCGAGGAAGCTGGCGAGTTCAGGGCGACGATCAGCCGGCCGATCCGGCAGCTCGACGCGCAGCCGGCCGGTCGGCCAGTCCTCTCCCTGGCGAAACAGGTTTTCCGTCTCGTCGACATCGGCGATCAGCCGCATGCAGCGCTCGTAGAAGGCCGCCCCATCCTGGGTCGGCGAAACCTTGCGGGTGGTGCGATGCAGGAGCCGCGTGCCCACCCGGGTTTCCAGCGCCTGCACCGCCGCCGACACCGACGAGCGCGGCATATCCAGCGTGTCGGCGGCGCGAGTGAAGCTGGCGCAGTCGACGACGCGTGTGAAAATGCGAAAAAGCTCGATCCGGTCCATGGTCAGCCGCTTATTGTTCGAGATTCCTGACAGGTTATGTCACGGACGGCGGCTTTATAACAGAGATGCCGACGATATGCTTCGGGTGGAAAGACGGCCGCAGCGGGCGGCCTTCAAGCACCGAAAAGGTTCTGGCCATGACCGATCACAGCATCAGAGGTAAATCCGTTCTCATCGCCGGCGGCGCGAAAAACCTCGGCGGTTTGTTGGCGCGCGATTTTGCCGAACAGGGCGCCCGCGCCGTCGCCATCCATTACAACAGCGCCGCAACTAAGGCCCCCTCCGAGGAGACCGTGGCTGCGATCAAGGCGGCTGGTGCCAATGCCTTCGCCTTCCAGGCCGACCTGACCGGCGCCAGCGCGGTGGAAAAGCTGTTTGCCGATGCCAAGGCCGCGCTCGGTGGCATCGATATCGCCGTCAACACGGTCGGCAAGGTGGTGAAGAAGCCGCTCGTCGACATCACCGAGGCCGAGTATGACGAGATGACCGCGGTCAATTCCAAGTCCGCCTTCTTCTTCCTGAAGGAAGCCGGCAAAAATGTCAGCGACAACGGCAAGGTCTGCACGCTGGTCACCTCGCTGCTCGGCGCCTTCACGCCGTTTTACGCCGCCTATGCCGGCACCAAGGCGCCGGTTGAACACTTCACCCGCGCCGCCGCCAAGGAATTCGGCGATCGCGGCATCTCGGTGACGGCGATCGGCCCGGGGCCGATGGATACGCCCTTCTTCTATCCTGCCGAAGGCGCCGATGCCGTTGCCTATCACAAGACTGCTTCCGCGCTGTCGAAGTTCTCGACCACAGGCCTTACCGATATCGAGGACATCGTGCCTTTCATCCGCTTCCTCGTCTCCGACGGCTGGTGGATGACCGGCCAGACCATCCTCGTCAATGGCGGCTACACCACGAAGTGACCGGCAAAGGGCGGTGCTGGCGCCGCCCGTCGACAGGACAGAAATTTCACAATAGCCTCATAAACGAGCCGCCCTGCTCCGCCGACGGAAGATCGACCGGAGCGGGCGGCCGTTCGACCTGCTGCGGCATCCAACGCCCCGGCGCTTCACGGATGGATTTCATGGCGTCTTTCCTGCCCACGTCGCCTCGCCTGCCTGCGCTGCTCGCCCTTCTCGTCATGCTCCTTCCGCCGCTCTACGCCCGGGCGCAGACGCCGCCGGCCCCCCGTGACCGTCGTTCTCACCCATGGTCAGCCAAGCGAGGAGATCGAAAGCACGCTGCGGGCAGCAGCCGCTTCCGGCCGGCCGGTCACCGTCGAATGGCGCGATGCGCCGGACACCGCACCAAAGGCACCGATCGACGCCACCACAGCCGCCGCCACAACGCCTCAGCCCCAGTCGCCCGCGGCCGACGACGCGCTCGAGGGACTATCGGCTCGCTTCGTCAATGGCCTGCAGATGGGCCTGAATGGCACCTCGGCCATCGCTGCCGTCATGGGCGATGTCGCAGCCAGCGTGCGCGCCGAGGGACGGTCTATCCTTTCGGTCACCTCGGTGGCGCTGGCGGCCATTCTTGCCGGCCTCGCCGCCGCCGGCCTGCTCGGCTTTGTCTTCCACCGCCTCATCGGCAGCCATTTCGCCATCGTCGACGTGCTGCACCGCGTGCGCGCTTCGCTGGTGCGACTGGGTCTCGACATCATCCATCTCGTCATCTTCGCAGGCGTCGCGCATGCGATGCTAAGGTTCTTCCTCACCGCCGGCACTGCCTCGCAAGAGCTGGCCCGCGCGCTGGTAACCGTCGCCGTCACCACGGCCGCCTATGCGGTCTGCGGCCGCTTTCTCTTCGCCCCGTCGCGGCCGCAGACGCGGTTGCTGCCCATCGCCCGGCCACGCTTCCATTTCGCCATGCTGGTTGCCTATGGCGCCATCGGTGCCGTCGTCGGCGCCAGCGTGCGCTTCGCCAACGAGCGTGCCCTGGAGCCCGCCGCCATCGAGGGCTGGTTTCTGATCGGCGTCACCGCAGTGACGTTCCTGAAGCTCTACTGGTTCATCGCCGGCCGCACCGATATCCGCAATCTCTTTGCCGGCGAAGCGCCCGGCGCCGTCCGCCGCGCCATCGCATTCGTCGTTCCCGAGTTCTATGCGCTGAGTGCGCTGACGCTCTGGCTCATGGGCTGCATCGTCGCCGGCAGCCCCAACAGCGCTCAGTGGAGCTTTGCCGGCGGCACGACGCAGGTCATCCTGCTCGGCCTTCCCATCCTCGCCTTCGGCATCCATTCGCTGGCGGGTGCGGCCGCCGATCGCCGGCGCACGCCCGCCTCCTCGCCGCTGCACCTGGCCATCGCCGGCAGCGTGCAGACCGCCCTTGCCGGCGCCGTGTGGCTGATCGGGCTGCATATCATCATCGTGCTGTGGAGGCCGATCATGATCCAGGGCGATACCACCGCCGCCGTCGACTGGATCGTCATTCTAGAGCGCGTCAGCCTTGCCGTCGTCGCCAGCTGGGTGATCTGCAGCTTCCTCTGGCGCAGTTTTGAGGCCTTTGCGCCCACCGCCCGCGTCTCCATGCCCGGCGAGACCGAGGAGGAGGCGCAGATCCATCAGACAAGCCGGCTTTCGACCATCCTGCCGCTGATCCGCAATCTCGTCTTCGGCGGTATCTTCGCCGTCACCAGCCTCGTCGTGCTTTCGGCGCTCGGCATTAACATCGCGCCGCTGCTTGCCGGCTTCGGCGTGCTTGGCCTGGCGCTTTCCTTCGGCTCGCAGACGCTGGTCAAGGATGTGGTATCCGGCATCTTCTTCATCGCCGACGACGCATTTCGCGTCGGCGAATATGTCGACACCGGCAAGCTCAAGGGAACGGTCGAGCGCATTTCGCTCCGCTCGCTGCGCCTGCGCCACCAGAACGGCCAGATCCACACCATTCCCTATGGCCAGCTTCAGGCCGTCACCAACTACAGCCGCGACTGGAGCACGGTGAAGTTCGAGCTGAAATTCGAGCGCGAGGACGATCCGGAAATAATCCGCAAGACCATCAAGAAGGTTGGCCTTGCCATGCTGGAGGACGAGGAGTTCGGGCCGGAGTTCCTGGTACCCTTGAAGATGCAGGGCATCCAGGACGTCACCGAAAACTCGCTGGTCGTGCGGCTGAAATTCACCGCCCGGCCGGGCAACCCCAGCATCCTGCAGCGCGAGGCGATGAAACGGCTGCTGCCCGCGCTGCGCGAGGCCGGCCTCAGCCTCGCCTCCAATGCCGTCACCGTGCGCTCCGGCCCCGGTGGCCTGAGCGACGCCGATGTGGCTGCGGCGAATGCGAGGCTGGCGAAAAAGCCGATCGATCCCGAAGCGGCCGCCGCCGAGACATAACGCTTGTCGCGCAAACGTGCGCAGCGACATGCTGCTAATACACGAGCTTGAAGCGCACCCTGGAAATCGCGGCGCGCCGTGCCACGGCATTTCCTGGCGGAAAACCGCTTCGCACTTTTCCTGGAGATGCTCTAGCCCGAAAGCCCACCCTGCCGCCGTGCAGTCTGCGGCGCATCGCGGCGATCACCGTCAAACAGCGGCCCACCCTGGCGCTCGAGCTCGTCCTGCGCCAGAGTCACCAGCACATCTGGCTGCGCCTCGCCAGCCAACCGGAAAGCGTCGTCGAAGCGCTGCGCCAGCGCGGGGTCAAGACGCTGGAGGAGCCGCGGCAGCCATTTGCCCTTGCCCGACCAGTGGCCGCGCCCGAGCAGCGCCAGGTCGCATAGCGGCTGGTGGAGGGCCGCGGCGATCGCCCGCATTTCCGCCGTCGGCCGCCTATCCCTGAGGTCGTCAAGCAGGTCGGTGATCTGGTAGCGAAGCATGTCCCGCCGCTCCGCCTTGAGCGGACCCGGCCCGCATGAAAGCCTGGCCTTTGCCTCGTTCTGGAGGGCCAGGCCGCGATCGATGTCCCGGCCGACAACTGTTCCGCCTGCGACCATGTCGAGCAGCACGGGATAGCCGCTGGCAAGATCCTGATCGACAAACCAGTTCAGCGTCTCGAAATCGTGGACGAAAGCCTCGACCGGAAATCCGCCGGCGATGAAGCTCTCGCGCCAGGCATTGCTCAAGTGTTCGTGCAGCACCACCAGATCGATATCGGAGGATGGCGTGCCCTCGCCGCGCAGGATCGAGCCGGCAACGATGGCAAACAGCGCGCCTGGATAGCGCTCGTTCAGGATCGTTTCGGCCGTGCGAACCGCCCGCACGCGCTGGGCGGCCGTGGCGTCGTTGTCGGGCAAACCCGCCTGACCGTCTCGTTCCGCGTCCATCATGCCCGTCTCGTCCATACGAAAAATCCCCCCGGGCGGCTGTCATCGCACGGGAGGATTTTCAAAGAAAGGCAGAAGGCTTCGATGCCGCCAGGAACCTGGCAGCGCGTGAGGCCGAGCCGTTACTGCAGCGTGCGGGTCGGCGCCTGGCCGGGCTGGCCGGGCTGGCCGGCGTTCGCCGCAGCACTTGCCGGGTCTGCCGCGTTGCGCTGGCTGTCGAGGCCGGTTGCCACCACCGACACGCGGAAGGTGCCGTCGAGCGTGCGGTCGAAGATCGAGCCGACGACGATGTCGGCCTCGTCATAGACTTCCTCGCGAATGCGGGTGGCCGCTTCGTCGACTTCGAACAACGTCATGTCCATGCCGCCGGAGATCGAGATCAGCACGCCCTTGGCGCCGCGCATCGACACTTCGTCGAGCAGCGGGTTGGCGATCGCCGCTTCCGCCGCCATCAGCGCGCGGCCCTCGCCGGTCGCCTCGCCGGTACCCATCATCGCCCGGCCCATGCCCTTCATGACGGATTTCACGTCGGCGAAGTCGAGGTTGATCAGGCCTTCCTTGACGATCAGGTCGGTGATGCAGCCGACGCCGGAATAGAGCACGCGGTCGGCGATCACGAAGGCATCGGCAAAGGTGGTCTTGGCGTCGGCGATGCGGAAGAGGTTCTGGTTGGGGATGACGATAACGGTGTCGGCCGCTTCGCGCAGGCGCTCGACACCCTCTTCAGCCATCTGCATGCGGCGCTTGCCTTCGAAGCTGAACGGCTTGGTGACGACGCCGACCGTCAGGATGCCGGCCTTGCGGGCTGCCGCCGCGATCACCGGCGCAGCACCGGTGCCGGTGCCGCCGCCCATGCCGGCGGTGACGAAACACATATGCGTGCCGCCGAGGTGATCCATGATCTCGTCGATCGATTCTTCCGCCGCCGCGCGCCCGACTTCCGGCAGCGAACCTGCACCAAGGCCCTCGGTCACATGCGCACCGAGCTGGATCAACCGCGACGCCTTCGACATCGCCAGTGCCTGGGCGTCCGTATTCGCCACGATGAAATCGACCCCCTGGAGCCCTTCGGTGATCATGTTGTTGATGGCATTGCCGCCGCCGCCGCCGACACCGATGACGGTGATCTTCGGGCGCATTTCGGTGATCGTGGGCTTCTTGAAATCGTTCATGGCTTTGTCTCCTAGGGCGAACGCCGCCAAAACAACGGATCGGGGCGAATCGGGCAGCTGTTATTTTAGGAATTGAAAAAAGCCACGGAGAAGGCAAGAGAAAAGGCTGATGCCACTTTCCACACATGATTTGTCATTTGCCGTTCGAGTGGGATTTCAGTCCTTCGCCCAGTTCGTCGTGGCGACCAAATTAATTCTTTTTATCAATGACTTGCTACATTTCCACATAGGCAACCGCCATTTGCCTCGGATCGAGCCGGCGCCACCCTCTTCTTGCTTCAATGGACCGAAACGGCGCGGCGCATCTCTTCCCACTCTATGTCGACAGGGCGGATCGGCCAATACAAGTGCCAATCGGGGGCAAACGTGAACTGCAAATGGCGGCCAGATTTGCCCCTCACCCCAGCCCTCTCCCCGCGTGCGGGGAGAGGGAGAACCGAGCGTGCGGCCCCCTCCAATTCTCCGCACGTCCAATTCCATCCCTCTTGCGGAATGCGTCTCGGCGGGTGCCGCAAAGTCCCTTCTCCCCGCCAGCGGGGAGAAGGTCCCGGCAGGGGGATGAGGGGCGGATCACCGCGATAACCCCGTCCCTCGACGGGCGGTCTAAGCCTCAAAGCTCGGCCGCGCCCGCACCCTTTCCAGCCAGCGCTGGACATTCCTGAGATCTCCCGGCACCTCCATGCCGAAGACGTCGCCAAGCCAGGCGCAGACGCCGGCGGTGATGTCCGCGATCGAGAACTTGTCGCCGGCAAGGAACGGCCGGCCATCGGCAAGCTCCCGGTCGAGCCAACCCCATTTCCTCGGCACCGCCTGCCGCTCGGTCTCGGCGAAGGCGGGAAACTGCCTCAGGCGGTCCTTGAAGAAAGCATCGGAATGCAGCGCGACATTGCCGATGGTGCCAAAAATCACCAGCTCGGCCCGCCGGTTCCACATTTCCACTTTGGCACCGCTGACGGCGTCGCTGCCGAAAAGCTGCGGTTCGCGGTGCGTCTCCTCGAGATAGCGGCAGATGGCGACGCTCTCGGTGATGACGGTGCCGTCATCCAGTTCCAGCACCGGGATCTGGCCAAGCGAATTGAGCGCGAGGAACTCGGGCCCCCTGTGCTCCGCCTTGGCGAAATCGACGTCCACCATCGGCAATTCGATGCCCTTCTCCGCCATGAAGATACGCACCCGGTACGAATTCGGTCCCATGCCCTGATAAAGTTTCATCGCTTCCTCCCATCGGCTCGCACGGCATGATTGCCGCCCCGTCGTGATGCAGCCACTATGCCATACCAGTTGTTTTTAGCAACCAGTTTTATTTAACTATATAGTTTATTTCGAGCCGCGGTTGCGCAAGCCGACTGCGTCAAAGTCGCCAGGCGCAAAGGTAACCCGACTTGAACACCGCCGGGCTCCGTGGACTGCTGCTGCAAACAGGAGCCGCGCATGCAGATCAGAGCCCTGGCCCTTTCGGCTGTCGCGCTTCTCGGCGCCGGCGCTTCCCATGCCGCCCTTGCGCCGAACTATCAGCGCGCCAACGAACTGACCGCGATCATCAGCGCCGTTGCCGCAGCAGTGCCGAAATATCCGATCGACAAGATCATCAGCCAGGGGCGCGACCGCTATACGGTGGTCGCCGGCAAATGCACCGTCATCGCCCACATCGTCGGCCTGCCGGCAGAGCCGGGGCTGGTCGGACCAAGACAGTTCAAGGTGGAGCTCGACAGACCGCGTTGCGATTGATGTTTCTGCCTGCCTGTCGACCCGGCGCAGATGCTGCCGACCGTCGGTCGCGATCGGCGCTTATCCTATGCCCTCAAAGCCGCCAGCTGCTGGCAATCGCGAAGGTCGCTTTCTGTCCAACAGGAATGGCCGTGCCGCCATAGGCCTTCAGTGCCTGCCCGTCCGGCAGCGCCAGCGTCAGCGCAAAGCGTTCGCCCTCGTAGACGCAAGCCTTGACCTCGAGCGCGATGCCGTCGGCGGTGAGCCGCACATGCTCGGGCCGCACCAGCACGTCGCGACGAAGGCCGCTGTCGGTGGAGCCGATCGCCTGGCGGAGCATCGGCCACTCCAGCGCCCTCGGCGCGCCCTCTGGTAGTGGTAGCCTGAGGATCGAGCCGCGGCCGATCAGCCCGCCGACAACACTGCCTTCCGGGCGGGTATAGATTTCCGCCGGCGGCGCCAGTTGCACCAGCCGCCCCTCCGACATCACGGCAACATCGGTCGCCAGCGCCATCGCTTCCGACTGGTCGTGCGTCACATAGACCATCGTTGCGCCGGAGCGCTCATGGAAGATGCGGAAGGTCTCCTCCATCGATTTACGCAGGTGCTGGTCGAGATTGGCGAGCGGCTCGTCGAGCAGCACCACATCGGGCGACGTCACCAGGCAGCGCGCCAGCGCCACCCGCTGCCGCTGTCCGCCGGAAAGGGCCGCAGGTCGGCGCTCGGCATAATCGGTGAGTTTTACCAGCGCCAGCGCCTCGCCGACGCGGCTGCGCCAGGTCTCGCCGGAAATGCCGCGCACCTTCAGGGGATAGCCGACATTTTCCGCCACGGTCATATGCGGCCAGAGCGCATAGGACTGGAACACCATCGCCATGTTGCGCTTTTCCGGCGGCAGCGCCCGCGAGGCATCCGATAGCCGGCGCTCGCCATAGTCGATCGAGCCGTCGGTCGGCTGCTCGAAGCCGGCGATCATGCGCAGCACCGTGGTCTTGCCGCAGCCAGATGGCCCAAGCAGCGCCAGAAACCCGCCTTCGCGCACCGTCAGCGACACGTCGGAGACGGCAGGACGACCGCCGCCGAAATCCTTGGTCAGGTGATTGAGGATCAGTTGCGCCACGGCAGCACGCCTTCCGGTAGATAGTTTGCAAGGGCCTCGAGCGCCGCCATCAGTACCATCACCATGATGACGACCAGCACCGAGAGCGCCGACGCCAGATCGGATGAGCCGCTGTCGTCGAGGTTGAAGATCGCCACCCCCAGCGTCTGCGTACCCGCCGACCACAGCAGGGCTGAAACCGTCAGCTCATTGGCGGCTATCAGAAAGACGAGGATGATCGAAGCGCCCGCCGCCGGCGCCACCAGCGGCAGGATGACGTCGCGCATGCGTCGGAAGAAACCGGCGCCCGACAGCCGCGCCGCCTCCTCCAGCGATGGGTCCATCTGCAGGAAGGCGCTCATAACCGGCTTCAGGCTGACGGCAAGGAACGAGGAGAAATACGCAATCAGGATGATCCAGATGGTGCCGTAGAGCGATACCTTGAGGATCGGCAGCGGCGCTGCAAAGGTGAGGATGAAAGCAACCGCCAAAACAATGCCGGGCAGCGCATAGGGAATCTCGATCAGGATGCCGATCGTGCTTGAAAGCGCACCCTTGCGCCGGTTCATGAGATAGGCGGCCGGCACCGCGACGACGAGCAGCCCGAGCGCCGCCGTGCTCGCCAGGAACAGCGAATTGCCAAAGGCGCTCAGCGTCATCGTCTGGCGAAAGAGAATTTCTTCATAGGCGCGCAGCGAGACGGTCTGAAGGTTGAGCGGCACGCCATAGGCCGGAACCAGCGAGCTGGCGATCAGCGCCGCCAGCGGCGCTACCAACACCAGAAACAGGATCGCCGAAAGCGCCAGTTCGACAGCCACACGAAAGCGCCCGAGCGAAAAGGCGGCGCTGGCGCCGGAAAGGCCGATGATGCGGTAGTCCCTGCCCGCCAGCGCGCGCTGTTGAAGGATCAGCCCGGCGGCCGCGATCACAGCGATCAGGCTGGAGAGCAGCGCGATCTCGCCGAAGGTGCCGGTGCCGAAGCTCGCGAGCCGCGTGTAGATCAGCGTCGGCAGCACCGAAATCCCGGCGGGAATGCCGAGGATCGCCGGAATGCCGAAATTGCCGACGCCGGAGACGAAGGCGATTGCGGCACCGGCGATCAGCCCGGGGGCGGCCAGTGGCGCAACGATATCGAGAAAGACGCGAAACGGCGACGCGCCGGAAAGTCTTGCCGCCTCCACCCCGTCGCGCGGCGACGCAGCCAGCCCCGCCTTCAGCGCCAGGAACACCAGCGGCGCGTGCTGCACCCCGAGAAGCAGAGAGATGCCAAACAGCGAATAGAGCGGCTGCGGGCTGCCGAGCGGCGGTGCGATCCCCAGCGTTTTCAGGAGCGGGCTTGCCGGCCCGGTCATCTCCACCCAGGCAAGGGCCGTCACCTGCGGCGGGATCATCATCGGCAACATGAAGGCAAAACTCAAAAACAGTTTGCCCCTGACATCGGTGAGCGCCACGGCAAAGGCAAAGAGCGCGCCGATCACAAGCGAGATCAGCATGCCGCCTGTCGCCGTCACCAGAGTGTTGCGGATGGCCGCATAGGTCGCAGGCTCGGTCAAGACAGCGATGGAATTGCCATTGATCACTCCCGCAAAGCCGGCTTTGGCGAGGCTGATGAGCGGCAGCGCGCAGAGGAAGAAAAGGCAGGCGAGCACGAAGGGCACCAGCCAGCGCGGCTCGCCGGCGGGCGAAGCACCCGGTCTCGCGCGACCCGACCCTGGCTCGCTTGACCTCACCCGCCCCGGACGCTGCAGCCCCGCAATGGGAAAGCGCAGCCAGCGGTGCCGGCTGCGCATGGTTTCACCCTGTTCGGACATTCAGGCGATCAGTTCGTACCGAAGATGCCGGAGAAGGTCTTGAGGTCGGCGTCGGAATTCTTCACGGCCGAAGCAGCATTGATCGGCAGAACCTTGATCGTCTCGCGCGCCGGATAACCTTCGGGCAGCGCCACGCCGTTGCGTGCCGGGATATAGCCCATCTTCACCGCCGTCTTCTGGCCCTCCACCGAGATCAGGAAGTCGACGAATTTTTTGGCGGCGTCAGGGTTCTTGGCGGTCTTCAGGATGCCGACCGGCTCGGTGACGGCGGAAACGCCCTCGGCCGGGAAGACGAACTCGACCGGCGCGCCCTTGGCCTTCTCGCGGATCGCCATGAAGTCGACGATCATGCCGTAGGCCTTCTCGCCGGTGGCGACCGCCTTCAGCACGCCGCCATTGCCGCCGGCAGCCGTGGCACCGTTTTCGGCCAGCGCCTTGTAATAATCCCAGCCGAGGCCGTCGATGCCGGCAAGCGTCTGGGCGTGGATGAGGGCCGCACCCGAGGTCAGCGGGCTCGGCATCGTCACCAGGCCTTTGGCGTCGGCCTTCGCCAGATCCTGCCAACCCTGAGGCTTCGTCGAGGCCGAGGTGTTGTAGATGATGCCGGTGGTGATCATCTTGGTGGAGTAATAGGCGCCGTCGGCGTCATAGAGCGCCGCGTCGTAGTTGGCCGCTTCCGGCGACTTGTAGGCGAGCAGCTGGCCGGCTTCCTTCAGGCGCTGCATCGTCACGGTGTCGGCGATCAGAAGCACGTCGGCAACCGGGTTGCCGGCCTCGATCTCGGCCATCAGCTTGGCCATCAGCTTCGTCGTGCCTTCGCGCACCCACTCCACCTCGACACTGGGATTGGCCGCCTTGAAGGCGTCGACCGTCGCCTGCGCATCCTCGTTCGGCTGGCTGGTGTAAAGCACCAGGCTCTCGGCAAAGGCGGCGGTGGAAAGCAGCGAAGCGACAAGCGCGCCGGCAACGACGGAAACAAACGATTTCATCGGCATATCCTCGGTTCAAGATGGCGCCGAGCCTTAGAGCCGGTGTTTTACAGGGGTGTGACAGGGCCGCCGGCTGACACACCCTTGACAGCACCGGCAAGCCGCGAAATCGTGCGCCCCAAACGGATGGAGAATTGTGATGGATACTTTGCTGAAAGTGGCCGGCGCTCTGGTCATCCTGGTATCGGCTGGCGCGGCCGTTGCCGTAACCCTGCCGTCCTTCGGCGCACCGGCGGTGATGTGGGCGCTGCAATGGGCGCTTCCGGGCATCGGCATCGGCATCGCCCTTGCCGCCTTCGGCTCGATGCTCGGCCAATTGAAGCGCATTCGCCTTGCCGCCGAGCGCCAGGCCGATCTGTTCCAATCCATTCTGGAACGCCGTCAGCCCGCGAAATAACGGTACCGCTTGCGATCGGCGACGACCCTATCCCGCAGCCATCGGGTGAGACCGTGGGCTCTCGCCGCAGGTCTCTTCGACGTGCGGGAAACACGTCACGCCCATAGACAGGCAAACACGTTTCCAGCTTGGCCGCGGCGAAGATGGCGGCAAGGCTCAAGCGCAACCATCTGCTCACCACCCTTCAAAGGTGCAGCACGCACCCCGCCTGCGGGCCTGCCAGAAAAAATTCGCGAAAAAATCTGCGTCGATGTCACAGGGGCCAATCCTGGCTCGTCATGTAGTCGGAACCAACGAAAGGAAACGGAACCATGACTGCCAAGATCGACCTTTTCGCCGCCGCTCCGCAACTGATGAAGAGCTGGACCAGCGTCTCTATGTCCGTCGCCGCCAGCCTCGAGTCTGATCTCATCGAACTCGTCAAGATCCGCGCATCCCAGATCAACGGCTGCGCCAACTGCATCAACATGCACACCCAGGAAGCGCGCGCCAAGGGCGAGACCGAGCAGCGTATCTACCTGCTGTCGGCCTGGCGCGAAGCCCCCTGCTATTCCGAACGCGAGCGCGCCGCGCTAGGCTGGACCGAGGCGCTCACTCGCCTGTCGGAGGGCCATACCCACGAAAGCGCTCGTCAGGCTCTGCAGAACCATTTCACCGAGGAGGAGCAGGTGAAGCTCACGCTCATGATCAACGTCATCAACGGCTGGAACCGCCTGGCCGTCGGCTTCGGCCTCTGGATCGAGCCGGCAGCGGCAAAGGCAGTCGCCGAGGTCGCCGCCTGATGACGGGCAACGCCCAGCTCGACGCAGCGGCCGGTTTCGACCCGCTGCGTCCGAAACTCATGCGCGTTGCCTATCGCATGCTCGGCTCGGTCGCCGACGCCGAGGACATAGTGCAGGAGGCCTTCATCCGCTGGATGGGGGCCGACCGCTCCGCGGTGCGCGAGCCCGAAGCGTTCCTGCGAAGCACCGTCACCCGGCTCTGTCTCGACCAGCTGAAGTCGGCGCGGCGCCAGCGCGAGACTTATGTCGGCCCCTGGCTTCCCGACCCCGTCGTCGAGGAGGAACCGGAAGAGGACGTCACCCTGCCCCTGATGCTCGCTCTGGAGCGCCTGTCGCCGCTCGAGCGCGCCGCCTTCCTGCTGCACGACGTCTTCGGCCTCAGCTTCGAGGAAGTCGCCGCGACGATCGAGCGCGACCCGGCCGCCTGCCGCCAGCTCGCCGCCCGCGCCCGCACCCATGTCCGCGAGGCGCGGCCCCGCTTCCATGTCGAGCAGGCGCGCGGCGTCGAACTTGCCGAAGCCTTCTTCACCGCCTCGCGCAGCGGCGACCTGAAGACGCTCGGCGCCATGCTCGCCTCCGATGTCAGCATCCACGCCGACGGCGGCGGCAAGCGCCCCGCAGCGATGCGCCCCATCCTCGGCTTCGAGGCGGTTCTCGGCGTGCACGAAAAACTGGCGGTCGCCTTCCGCACGCAGATCTCGACGCTCGTGCGCTCCGGCTTCATCAACGGCCTGCCCGGCTTCGTCACTCGCGAAGCCGACGGCGAACTGCAGTCGACAGCACTAGAGATCGAGGACGGTAAGGTCGTGGCGATCTACATCGTGCGCAATCCCGACAAGCTGGGGCATCTGCACTAAGAGCATTTCCAGGAAAAGCGCGAAGCGGCTTTCCGTCAGGAAATGCTAAAAAACAGAGAGATAGAGCGTTTTCGTCTAAATCGGAAACGTTCTACAGCGCCGCGCGTCTTAGGTCGCTGTAGCACTTTGAATTGCTGCATGTTTTTGTCCTTAAATCGAATAGGATCTAAGGATAAAAACATGCAGTAGGAGTTGTGGATCGCATGCTCGGACGTGGTCACGCCGGCCGATAAATCTGCGCCACCGAGCCCCCCGGAAACGCTGTTGAGCTGATCAGCTTGAGGCGCTTTGGCGGGGCGACGTCAGAGAAGATCGGCAAACCCCTGCCGAGCACCACCGGATGCACCAGCAGGGCGTATTGATCGACCAGACCTTCCGCGATGAGACTGCGCGCGAAGGCGGCGCCGCCGTGGGCGAGGATCGGCTTGCCGTCCCGGGACTTCAACCTGGCGATCTCGTCGGCCAGATCGCCGCTCGCCACATAGGCCTCACTCCAACTGTCCGCGCCGGGCTGCAGCTTCCCCGAATGCGTGCTTCCCGCGTCGGTCCGGGCATCTTCGAGCGCCCTGGTCGCTTCAGCCGCTTTCAGGACCGCCGGCCCTTGTTTTGAGAAGACGGCCTTCGGAATCCGGTTCATCGGCGGCGCGAATACCTGTGTGGAGGTCGGCCAAAATGCCGCCATGTCCTTAAAGGTGCGGCTGCCCATGATGTGTAGGCTGGCGTTCCCCACCGTCTCCACCGACCAGGCAATGGCCTCTTGATCGCCGCTGAACACCCATTCGATTTCGCCCTCGGGCCCGCCGACAAAGCCATCGAGCGACACGGACATCTTCAGGATCAACTCTCTCATTGCTTCTTCCTCACGCTGGTCCGACCCAAGGACGGGCGAGATCAATCGGTTCCGACAATTCGCATTCGCCAAGCCGAAAAAATCTCGACCAACTCCGTGTCGCTTCTTCGGCCTGCGCAGGACGATCGGAATTACCGGTTGAGCGCAACCGGTATGGTTCCTGTTGCCGCGCCTCGGTCACCCACGCCGCCATTGTCCCGTGGCCCGTTAGCGGCTCCCAGGAAGGGCGAAACGATTTCCCGTCAGGAAATGCGTAAAAACAAGGGCTTAAAGCGCAGAAGGCGAATCTGAAAGATCGCGACGTGTATCAATGCATGTCGCGCAAAAGCGTGCAGCGGTGTTGCGGGAAACCGTGTCGTCGCGCGCTCATCGTCTCGGGCCGAGGCCATCGAGCAGGAAGTCGAGGCCTTTCCTGAAAGCACCGTCCCAGTCGTTATCCAATAGCAGACGAGAGCGTTCAATCGTCGGGTAGTGTTCGCTGAGACCTGCAAGGCGCTGCTGCCCGGCGGCCCTGTCCTCGTCCGAGAGGTCGAAGCTCGCCCGAGTGATGGTAGCGCCCATCACATAGTTCCAGAGCGACCATATCGCGACGTTCAAGTCCGCGTCCGAAACACCGGCTCCCGACAGGGTCCTGCTCAGGAGTTCCAGGCGATTGAGCATGTTCGGGCCGAGCGCCCGGCGCGGCAATAGCGATGCCGACCAGGGATGGCGCAGCATGACGGCGCGCCAGTCTTCGAGCATATGAACGACGTCCCCGCGCCAGTCTTGAGCCTCGACCCTATGCGACGGCCCGCGATATTCGAGCACCGCGTCGAGCGCCAGATCAAAGACCTCGTCCTTGTTGCCGACATGCCAATAGAGGCTCATCGCGCCGGCGCCGAGGCGATCGGCCAGCCGACGCATCTTCAATCCGTCGACCCCTTCGGCATCAAGCAGGTCTACGGCGGTCGCCACGATCCGTTCCAGGGAGAGCGGCGCTTCACTGCGTGGCTCCTGCACAGGCTGGAGTGACGCAGCCTTCCGCTGAGGCCGTTTGCTCTGAGTGCCGCTGCGTTTGGCTGCCATCGTTTTTCCTTGCTGATCAGAGCGTCGTTTTAAGCCGACAATCCGCCGAATGTCGATCCTGACCAATTGACGCGTACGTTGTACGATGCAATTTAATCGTACAACGTACGAGTCAATCGCATCGGCAATGCGTTCAAGTTCAATCCTGCAGGCCGTGAGCGTCGGTTGCTCACGGTCCTCTCGGAGCCAAGAGAAAATCATGTCACGCGACAGCAAGCATCTGCTTATCGGAGGGCTAATCATCATGAGCATGGCAGTTCCCACTGCGACGACAGCGAATGAGAATGATCTCAAGCTGACCATCGTCAATCCGCAAAACCTCTACGACCCGACGCCGAACGGCTACAGCACGGCGGTGATCGTGCCCCGTGAAGGCCGGGTTGCCTACATCTCCGGACAGGGCGGCCAGGACAGCACCGGCGCCCTGTCGCCCGACTTTGCCGTCCAGGTCAGGCAGGCCTACGCAAATCTGCGCACCGCCCTCGATGCGCTCGGCGCCAAACCGGATCAGGTCGCCAAACTCACGGTCTTCGTGGTCGATCACGACATGTCCAAGCTCGAGGTCCTGACCAAAAACGTCAAGGAAATGTTCGGCGCGTCCCTGCCGGCGCAGACGCTGATCCCCGTCCCCAAGCTTGCCATCGACCCCATGCTCTTCGAGGTCGAAGCCGTCGTCATGCTGAAATAGCGGCGGCGACGCATGAGGCGCGATTGGCAACTGTGTGAGCGGATACCAATGGGTACTTACGGGGACCGTCGTCGCGCCAACAGGCACGCAACTGCTCTAAGAGGCGCGTCTGCGGAGATTCTTCCATGCTTCAGCGCGCGCTCACGTCGTCGCGCCGTTTACGGCCCAGCAATGCCGGGACGTCAGGCTGCACGCCGGTCGCAAAGCGATCGGCGTCAAACTTGCGAGTCGATCGGCAGGAGTTTCACGAGGTCGGCGATGAGCCGCCGGCGGAATCCCGTTTCGGGCTCGTCGCCGTAGCTGACGATCTCGCCGTCCCGCACCGTCTTCCAGACGATCGCGCCATTAGGATCAAGGAAGACGTGGTAGCTGTTGGCGGGCGCGACGCCGGTCGCCATATAGGCCGTCAGCCTCGAGGCAAGCTCCGAACTCTCGATATACAGGCCGGCTTCCGTGTTGATTACCGCGGATCGCGGGTCGAGGTTGAAACTGCCGATGAACACGGCCTTGTTGTCGAAGACCATGGCCTTGGTGTGCAAGGCCGCCCGCGACCGCCCGGAATGGTGCGACCAGCCTGACCGGAATGCGTCGGTGTCCGCGCGCAGTTCGTAGAGCTCCAGGCCGTTCTCGAGAAGGCGCCTGCGGGTCTTGGCATAGACCGAATGCGCGGCGATCTGGTTGTTCGAAGCGAGCGAGTTGGTCAGCACGCGCACCCGAACATGGCGCTCGTGCAGCGCCTTGACGATCGCCTGCGCCCCGGCGGGCAAGGCGAAATAGGGCGCCTCGACGAGCAGTTCCTCCTTCAACTCGGTGACCCGCCCGCGAATGAAGGCGGTAACGTCGTCGGCCGCCTTGCCGCTGGCGATTGCTTCCGGGTCGTCGGCGATGATCCGCCCTGGCGCCCACACGAGACCGTCGCGCAGCTCGGCGCTCCGGGTCGCCAGCTCGCCGAGATCCTGGTCGATCGGATAGGGGTATTCGGCGGCGGCAATCTCCTGGCGCAAGCGGGTCAGAATGGCGTCGAGATCGGCGGCGCCATAGGTGCGCTTGACGATGGTCGCGATCGGCCTCGTCGAGGCGCTGTTCCAGTATCGGTCGAACACCCCCGACAGATCGTCCACAACGGGCCCGACCGCCAGCACATCCAGATCGCGAAAATTGGCGACGGTGTTCACGCCATAGTAGTCGTCGCCGATATTGCGGCCGCCAACGATCGCCGCCGAATTGTCGGCCACCATCAGCTTGTTGTGCATGCGGCGGTTGACCCGGCGGAAGTCGACAAGGAAGTCTAGCCTGGACCACCTCCGGTTCTTGGTCGGGTTGAACAGACGGATTTCGACGTTGGGGTGGGCGTCGAGGGCAGCTTTGACCTGATCACTGGCCTTGTAATAGGGATCGTCGACCAGGAGCCGCACCCTGACCCCGCGATCGGCCGCCCGCATCACCCGGTCGACGATGATCCGGCCGGTTGTATCGCCGTCCCACACATAATACTGCATGTCGAGATGTTTCTCGGCCAGGTCGGCCAGCGCCAGACGCGTGATGAAGGCATGTCGCGCCTCGCTCAAGAGGCTAAAGCCGGAGAGGCCAGGATGCGCGGCAGCGGCCGGGCTGAAGAACTGGCTCAACCGGGTTAACGCGGTATGCTCGAACCCCGTCATGGCCTTCATCTCTGGTTAGCGGCGGCGGCGCCTAACGCATGTCGCGCAAAAGTGCGCCGCGGTTTTGCGATAACGACATGCGTAAAAACAAGAACTTAGAGCGCGGCAAGCGAATCCTAGAGATTGCTACGCGCTTTAGCCCTCTTCAAGAAGCTTCATGATCTCCGCCTTCATCGTCGCGTCGTCTTGGGAGGCGAGAATCGATTGATGTAGCCGGTTTTGCGCAGATCGAATTCGACCAATCCACGTCGCCAGAGTTGACCAATCTCGGTATCGACACGTCGGCAGTCGACCCAGTCATCGCTCTGGACGCACCCAATTTGGCGTCAGGGAAAATGCGCCAATGGACAGTGGGCGCGGCATGTTTTCCCCGTCTATATTGGGCTGAAACGATAACACGGTTCAGATGCAATGTCGTCACCGTTCACTGTGGGCGGTGCGAGCGAGGGTGCCGACTGGGGGATGATGGCGATTCGCGGCTGGCGATCGTCGTGCAGCGAAGGTGACGGGATCACGCGGCGAGATCAATGCGCTTGCTGAGCGAGGCCTCGGCGCTGCCCTCCCTTCCAGCCGAACTCAATGACTTTTCCGCTCGATGCAGGAAGGAGGCGAGGCTGAAATTGTCGCAAGCCACCGCTCGCTGTCCGCCCCCTTTTATCAAAATACTAACGCCCTGGTTGCTAAATGGACGAACGCGCTCGCTCTCGTTACCGGTGGGATCTTCTGCCGCAGGAGTGGCCGGTTGCCGAGGTGCCGATAGCCATGTGGCCATTCGAAGATGACGTGTATCCGGAAGGGTATTTGCTGCCTGTGGATGTGACCGGGACACCACTGCGATGGAGGGACTTCGGGCGGCGGCACGGGGTTGCCGTTCTGCATTATGGGCACTACGGGCTGTTCGCCGCCGACAATGTCCGGCTGCCGGATGGTACGCGCGGTCGGGTGCGCCTTGCGCCCCAAGGCCCTCATTGGCGGCGACCGCTCAACGATCATAATCGCGCCTGGTCCAGCGCCGCCGTGGCAATCCCGGTCCACTGGCGTTGGGGCACGCTGACGATAGGCCCCGACGATGTCGTGTTTGAGGACGATCAATCGTTGCCGGAGTACATGTTGCAAGGCCGCAACGAACGCCTCGATTACGATCTCTGCCAAAGTTCCGAGATCCGAAACCTCGCCCTGACAATGGAAGGGTGCAACGCGCTTTACGGCTTGCTCGTTGAACGACATTGGGCGCGTTCTCCCGACGATGAGAGCTGCTCATATACGCGGAAAGGCGCGGCCAGGCTGCTTGCAAAAATTCGCGGCCTCGGCGAGACATTCTATGATTTCACCAGTCCGGGCTGGCTGTGTTACCGGGGCTATGCGGCCGAGCACGAGAGGATAAGCCGTCAGCTCGAACGGCTCGGTTGGCACGATGTTACCGAGAAACCCGCCTCCCTGTCGGCAGACGGAGCTGGTGCGTCTGACGGGATGCCGGAGCTTCTGCGAACAATGGCGCTTTTCGTTGTCGGCACCATGGTCGCCTTTTTCATCCTGCTCGCCATCACAATACTCGCCCCGGTCTAGCGCGCCGCCACAATCTCTGCCTCCCTATCCAGCGGATAGATCGGCCGGCGCACGCGTTTGAATGCCCGTGCCCCGATATTGGCGGTGCTCAGACCATCGGCGTCGACCTCGATGATATCAGACGCGATCGGGCCGAAGGCGGCGCGGAAATGTTGCTGCGACTTGACGACGACGATGTCGTAGCGGGCGGGCTCGATGCCGACGGCGCGAAACAGGTTCTGGTCGAGCAGCTGCTGCCGCTCGCTCGAAATCAGGATGTCGATGCCTGAGACATGGAAGCGCACGCTTGGGCCGAGCGACGCCGGCAGGCCCTGGAACATCGGCCCTTCGAAGATGATCCGGCCATCGGAGATCGCCTGCACCGTGCCCCTCACCCGGATCGGCCCGCCGCCGACCGCAGGGTCGATCTTGCAGCCGAGCGTCACCTCCCGCTCGGCGCCGAGGCCGGCTTCGATCAGTTCGGCCACCACAGCTGGGTCGCACATCGCCCCGAAGGCTGCGTTTTCGACACCCGCCTGCAGCAGGCCTGTGAGCAGGCAGGTGGAATCGCTGTAGGCGCCGCAGCCGGGATTGTCGGAGAAATCGGCGATCACCAGCGGCCCGGGCTCGCGCTTGGCCGCGAAATGTTTCGCGATGGCGCCCGGCAGCGCGGCAAGCGGCAATTGCTGGTCCTGATGCTCGCGCCGCCGCCAGATCTCGTCGCAGAGCCGCTCGGCGTGCGCAATGGCATCGGCGTCGGCAACCCGCGCCTTGTCGTAGCAGATCACGGCAGAAGGTCCGGTGTTGTGGATGTCGGCGTCGTAGAAGCCGGCATTGATGGAGGTCGCAAGGATCCCATTCTCCTCAGCGATGGCATCGGCGATCTCCAGGAGTTCGGTCATGGCGCAGGCATGGGTCGTGCGGCCGTCGTTGCAGCCATTGATCATCGGCGGCTGGCGGATGGCGATGGTGGGCGTGATCTCCCTGCGCATCGCCGCCTCCAGCAGCGCGCCGGCCTTGTGGCCGCACTCGGCCATGTCGACATGCGGATAGGTGCGGAACGACACGGCAATGTCCAGCAGCGCGGCCATGTCAGGCGCGGAATTGGCATGAAGGTCGAAGGTGGCAGCGATGGGCAGATCGGACCCGACGATGCCTCTGACCGTCTCTAACAACTGGATCTGCGCATCGTCGGCCGTTTCGGTGCACATGGCGCCGTGAAAGACGATGAAGACGCCGTCGAGTTTTTCGCCGTTGAGCGCCGCCGTCACATCTTCGACGAAGCGCAGCCGCGTTTCCTCGTCGACCCTTCCGCCGGGCTCCGCCCGCGCCGCCACCGTATAGACCGACTCCCAGCCATAACGATCGCAACAGTCGATGAAGCCGCCGATTTCCGAATTGGTGCCGCGGCAATTGTCCTCGATCGCCGCGCCCTTGAAGTAGTGGCACATCTGAAAATCTTTAAAGCCGGTCTTCAGCTTCGAGAACGTGTTGGTTTCCTGGTTGAACTCGAGAACGGCGACCTTGAAGCTCATCGCATGCACTTTCATGTTGGGACTGGGAGAAAATCGAGGAAACGGGCGCCGGGGAAGCGCGAACACCCCGGCGCCGCGCCCACCGCTTGCCGCGCCCTGCGCTGAGCGCAACGCACAACACGCGAATTCCTTGTGAGAGGCGTGCAACACACCCTGACCCTCTCCCCGCAGGCGGGGAGAGGGAACGAGGCCGCCACGCGCGCATCACCTTGCGCACTCATTCACTGTTGCGAACGTTGCGGGCGCGGCAGCGACGCCGTCACCTTGTCGTGACAGAAGAGAAAGCTGAGAGGGCTGGCGGCTGTTGGGGTTGCGAGCGGGTGCCGCAATGTCCCTTCCTCCCGCATGCGGGGAGAAGGTGGCCGGCAGGCCGGATGAGGGGCTTCGATGAGCCAATAACGATCCTGCTCTAGCCCCTCGCCTCACCGGAAATATTCGGTCGTGCTCTTCGGCCGCGCCATGATGTCGAAGTCGAAATACTGTTTGCGGATCTTCTCGTAGGTGCCGTTCGCCATGATCGCCTCCAGCCCGGAATTGAGCTTGGAAAGCAGCGCCTCGTTGCCCTTGCGCACCGCCATGGCGTTGCCCTGGGCGGTGTCGAGAATGAAGCTGTCGCCGACGAAATCGCAGCAGCCGCTGTCGTCCTTGGCCAGCCAGTCGGTCAGCGCCATCTGCCCTTCGAGGATCAGGTCGAGGCGGCCGTTGGCCATGTCGAGAAACACTTCGCTGAGCGTTGGATAGAGTTTTATCTCGCTGTCGGGAAAGAACTCCTGCAGCGCCTCGACCGCCACCGAGCCGGACTGCGTGCCGATCACCTTGCCCTTCAGCGCCTCCGGTGAAACTTGCGCCAAGCCCAGGTCCTTGCGGGTGATGAAGCGCATGGCGTTGAAGTAGTAGGGCTTGGTGAAGTCGACTTCCTTCTTGCGGTCCTCGTTGATCGCCATCGAGGCGATCATCACGTCGAACTTCTTTGCCTGAAGGGCGGGAATGATGCCGGACCACTCGTTGGTGCTCCACACGCATTCCATCTTGATCTCGGCGCAGACCGCCTGGCCGATATCGTAGTCGAACCCTTTGATCTCGCCGCTCGCCGTCACATAGTTGAAGGGCGCATAATCGCCTTCCGTGCCGATCGCCAGCTTGTCCGCCGCAAGGCTGGTGCCAGCCATCGCACAGGCGAAGAACATCGCTGCCGCACTCATGAACTTCTTTTGCATCTCGTTCCCTTTATTGTTCTTCTCGGCGCCTCCCGGAATATCGCTCGCAAAGCCGCACACCGGGTTACACCCAATGCGGATTTCGCTTGTTATTCCGTAAACTTGCTGCCGATCGTTGTTGCATTTTCGCTTTATTATTCATCGACAATGGGGGATGCGGCAGCGCTTCGCAATGTCAAAGAAATAATCCCAGCCATCCAAAAAATTCATATATACTTGAGCGATTGAACCGCCTTCCGGAGAAACCCATGCGCGATCTGCCGAGCCTGAAATCCCTGCGCGCCTTCGAAGCGGCGGCGCGCAATGGCAGCCTCACGGCGGCGGCAAACGAGCTCTGCATCGGCCAGGGCGCCATCAGCCACCAGATCCGAATTCTCGAAGACAATCTCGGCCTCAGCGTGTTCGTCCGGAAGCAGCACGGCGTCGAACTGACGCCCGAGGGTGCCCTGCTCTTTGCCTCCTGCAACCGCGCCTTCGACGATCTCGAAGGCGTCGTCCAGCATATCCGCCCGCGCAACACCCAGAAGATCCTGCGGGTCAAGGTCGGGCCGTTCTTTTCGATGAAGCTGATTGCGCCACGCATCTCTGAGTTTCTGGCCGAAAATCCCGGCCTGCAGATCCACCTCTCCCACCTCGAAACCAACACGCCCGCCTCCGGCACCGCCGACGTCATCATCGACTATTGCCTGCACCCGCCACCCGCCCGGTTTTCGCAGCGGCTCTTGCGCGAGCGCCTGGTGCCGGTCTGCGGCAAAGCCACTTGGGAGGGGCAGGCCGACAAGCACGATCTTCTCTCGGGCAACCGCCTGCACTATCGCGGCCTTCAGGAATGGCAGAGCTGGATCGCCTCCTCCGGCCTCCGGCTTTCGCCCAGCCGCCAGGACCTGATCTTCGACGACCAGCACATCATCCTCGAGGCGGTCAAGGAAGGACAGGGCGTCGCCCTCGTCGACCGCACTATGGTCGAATATGAGCTCAGAACCGGACAGATCTGCCTGGTGCACGACCACTATTACGAACCGGCAGAGACCTACCAGTTCGTCTGCCAGGAAGAGCTGTTCCGTACCAAACCGGTGACCAAGAGCTTTCTCGGCTGGCTGCTGCAGGAAATCGACGAGCGCCAACGCCGCTATGCCGAGATTGCCCCGGCCGGCTCCGCTGGCTAAGGCGCGGAGTGGCCGTGACGGGGCAACCGTACCGCTCCGCGACCACTATGCAGCCGACGCGATCTCACCCTCGGGATGACGACGTCGCTGGGCCGGCGTCAGGCAGCGAATGCCCATACCGCAGACCGAGAACCAGGGGCACGGCGATCGCATAGATGACGACGACCGTAAGCCAGATTGCACCGGGCCATTGCTCCCGGACGACGAAATAGAAGCTTGAGAACGCCAGCGGCGCCACGATCGAGGCGAGGCTGACGGCCGACGTCAGCACGCCCTGGAACTGGCCCTGCTGGTCCTCGTCGACCTGCCGGGTCGCCAGGGATTGCAGCGCCGGCGTGCCAATGCCGCCAAGCGCGAAAACCGCCATGATCGCGAAGATCATCCAACCCTCTGTCGCAAACGCCATGACAACAAGCGCAAGACAAACGCCAGCGATGCCCGTCAGGATGGTGGCGCGCTCGCCGAGCAGTTTCACGACCGGACCGGGAAGGAAGGCCTGGGCAAGGGCCTGGCAGACGCCAAAGGCGCCGAGTGAAAGGCCGATCCAGAGCCCGTTCCATTGAAAGGTGTCGCTGCCCCAGAGCGCCCAGCAGGTGCCATAAGCGTCGCCGGTGGCGCTGAAGATGAAGAAGGTGAGGATGACGGGAAAGCAGGCTCTTCACAGAAAACACCCAGCGCAGCGGCCGAAGCGGGTTCAGCGCTGCAAGATCGATCTTCTCCCGGCTCGGCGCGCGCGACTCCGGCAGGATGAAGAACGCCAGCAGCAGATTGAAGCCGTTCAGCACGGCCGCCGCGATGAATGGCAGCCGCAGCCAAGTGTCGCCCAAAACGCCGCCAAGCACTGGGCCGATGATGAAGCCGATACCGAACATGGCGTTGAACAGGCCGAAGCGCCGGGCGCGCTTATCCTCCGGCGAGATGTCGGTGATGTAGGCTGATGCCACCGACATGTTGGCGCTCGTCAGGCCGGCGATCGCGCGGCCGATGAAGAGCATCCAGAGATTGGGTGCAAAAGCCAGGAACAGGTAGTTGATGGCGGCACCGCCAAGCGAAATCAAGAGCACCGGCCGACGGCCCAGCCGATCGCTGAGCGCGCCGAGCACCGGCGCAAAGATGAACTGCATCACCGCGTAAAGTGCGGTCATGATGCCGATATAGGGGGCGACGTTGTCGGCGTGGGTCACCTCCTTGAGCAGCGAGGGCAGGATTGGAAAGATGAGGCCGATGCCGATGGCATCGAGGACAATGGCAGTAAAGATGACGATGAGGGGTCTGGTCATGACAGGTTCCGATGGACGCAAGCATGCGGACGCCGCCAGGCGCCATGAGCTCACGATAAGGCCCGACAGAGGTCAGGCGTTTGATGTTCTGGGAACCGCTGGCCGATCCATACGTCAGGCGTACGGATGGCGTGTGCTTGACCGCCTGGACGTGAATTCGTCCACCTGTTTACTCCGCCACTGAGCGGATCAAGGGAAGCAGTCGCTTTTCGCGATGGGCGATATTTACGCCAGACGATTGCGCGCGGCAAGCCCCCTGCTGCTGGCGCGTGGTGGCTGGCAGCTTCTTGCCAGGCGTCGGTTTGGACCTGGCCCTGCCAAAACGGCGGCACCAATGCGTCCGTCCTAGTCCTGCCTTCTTTTGGAAAGAACGCGCCTCCGGCCCGACAGCGGAGGACTTGCGCGCCATGGCCACGACCCGGCATCCTCGGCTGCCGTGGCTGAAAGCCAGATTGTAGGCCGTTGTGTTGAGGTAGCCGGCTGCGTCTACGCAGAGCCGCCATTTGCCGCGGCTGGTGAGGCCGCAGGCGCCTGTTGCGCTCGCGCGGTCCTCTGAAGGTGGATGGAAGGACAGAGCAACCATCTGACCAGCTCGCGCCGCCCGGCGCGCTTCACGCCAGGCGCGTCGCCCGCGAAAGGGATGGTCTCAGCCGCGGCGCGCCGCTTCGATCGCCGCCACGTCAATCTTCCTCATGGTCATCATCGCGTCGAATGCACGCTTGGCCTCAGCACCGCCTATGGCGAGCGCATCGGTCAGCACGCGCGGCGTGATCTGCCAGGACAGGCCCCATTTGTCCTTGCACCAGCCGCATTCGCTTTCCTTGCCACCGTTGCCGACGATGGCGTTCCAGTAGCGGTCGGTTTCTTCCTGACTGTCGGTTGCGATCTGAAAGGAGAAGGCTTCGCTGTGTTTGAACGTGGAGCCACCGTTCAGGCCGATACAGGCAACACCCGCAACCGTGAATTCAACGACCAGCACATCTCCCTGTTTTCCATCCGGATAATCTCCAGGCGCACGGATCACAGCGCCTACTGCGCTGTCGGGAAAGGTCGCGGCATAAAAGCGGGCCGCCTCCTCCGCGTCCTTGTCGTACCATAGGCAGATCGTATTCTTGGCCATTGTGTCGTCCTCTCACTGTTCGTTGCCCAATCCGGCCTGAACGACTTGAAGTAGGAGGAAAACCGCCTGTCTCCAGCCCGGACACCCAATTTGATGGGAAAAATGAGACAAGCCGGCCAGTTTGCCGAACCGTTTGCCTGGCGCGGCCCGGAGCCTCGCCGCATGGGCCGCCGAGGACTATGCCGGAGCGAAAGCCTGGTCCGTGCGCGACCTACCCAGCCTGCGCCGTCCCATGAGAATGGATCACCGCCTCGGCCTCCTTGCCGTAGAGCTCCTCGAAATGGTCGAAGTTCTTGGAGAAGTAGCCGATCCCTTGCGTTGCCGAACGCAACGCCCGCGCCAGCTCGTCGAGCGCCGAGCCCGGCACCAGGGCGCGAAAAACGTCCCAGCCCTTGGCCGCCTCGTCGCGGTCGAAGCCGAGCACCTGGCCCTTGAAGGTCGAGACAACCGGCACCAGGCTGCCGGAATAGATCGACGGGATGTGGATCTCGACGCGCACCACCGGCTGCATCAGCACGGCGGAGGCCTGCGACAGCGCCTGGCGCACGCCCATCTTGGCAGCAGCCCGGAAGGCGAATTCGGAGCTGTCGACCTGATGGTGCTGGCCATCCGTCAGCGTCACGCCGACATCGATCACCTGAAAGCCGAGCGGCCCCTTCTCCATCGCCTCGCGTGCGCCCGCCTCGATCGCCGGGATGAAGTTGCGTGGCACCGCGCCGCCCTTCACCGTCTCGTTGAAGCTGAAGCCGCCGCCGCGCTGGTTGGGGTGAACACTGAGCTTGACGTCGGCAAACTGCCCCGCCCCGCCCGTCTGCTTGCGGTGGCGGTAGTGCACGTCTGAGGGTTTGAGCACCGTCTCGCGATAGGTCGGGCTCGGCGGCCTATCGGTGACGCCGACATGGAAGACATCGGCCAGCGTCTTGCAGAGATCGCGCAGATGCACCGGCCCCTGCACGCAGATCAGCTGCGCGCCTGTGCCCTCCTCCTGCATCACCTTGAGGCTGCGATCGGTCTCCGCCAGCTTCGCAAGCGTACCGGAAAGCTTGGTCTCGTCGCGCTCGCTGTCGGGCACCAGGATGCGCTCCAGCATCGGCGTCGGCGGCACCGTCCAGTCAGGCGCCTCGGATGCGGCAGTGCCGGTCAGAAGCGCCGGCACCGGCAGGTGGTCGGATTTGACGGCTGCAAAGATCGTGCCAGGCTCCGGTGTCCCTGTGGCAAGCGGTTTTCCGGTCGCCGGGTCCTGCACCGAGCCGACACCGCCGCCGCCGAGTGCCGCACCCTGTTTGATGCCGTTTGAAAGCGCGCGGACAAGCACGGTCTTGCCGACATTCTGGCGGTGATAGGCATGAAAGCTGACGGCAGCGAGGTTCGCTTCGGGAACCTTGCTCGCCTCGCCGAGCCTTTTTCGCAGCGTGTCGACCGGCGGCGCCTCGTGCCTCAGCGCCTTCATCAGCCGCAGGATGCCGTTGCTGTGGCTCGCCGCGCCGACGAGAACAGGGATGATCCGGTTTTCCCTGAGCAGCCGCGAGGAGATGGCATAGATCGTGTCGCTGCCGGGCTCGCGATCCTCGATCAGCTCTTCGAGCAGCCAGTCGTCGAATTCCGAGAGATGTTCGAGCAATTCGGTGCGCGCTTCCTTCTCGCGCTCCAGCGTCGTATCCGGGATCTCGATCAGCGCCGAGGTCTGGCCCTCGCGATAGCGCCAGGCCCGCTCGGAGATCAGGTCGCAGCTGCCGACGATCCTGTCGCCTTCGCGGATCGGCACCTGCCGCAGGATCAGCATGTGGCTGGAATAGTCCTGCAGCGCGGCGATGACATCCCGCAACCGGCCGCGCGGCTCGTCCATGCGGTTGACGAAGATGATGCAGGGCGTGCCCGATGCTTCGATCACCTTGAGATAGGGCGCTGCCAGCACCGCCTCCTCCGGCGCCGGCGAGACGCAGAGCACGCAGGCGTCGCTCGCCAGAAGCGCGTGCTGCGCGTGCGCGAGCGCCTCGGTGCCGCCGGGCGCATCGAGCGCGCACCAGGCTTCCTTGCCGATCTCGAATTCGGTGATGTTCAATCCATAAGGTGACGTGGCCTTTCTGGAGCTTTCCCCCAGCGCAGCCAGTTTTTCCACCAGCGTGGATTTTCCGGTCTGCGAAGGCCCAACTACCGTGAAGCAGCGCATCGGCGATCCTCCCCTGTTGCGGAGCGCCGTGCGTTTCGACGCCCTGCCTTCTATTAAGTCTAGCGCATCTTTTGGGCTTTCAATGGCCTTGGGCAAAAACGGAACACGAACCGTGCTTCAAAGCACGCCACTTGGCGTTCGCAACACTCCAAAAACTGATTGCATAAGTGCATCAGTTTTGCCATAAGTTCCCCAGTAAAATCCGACCCATCAGCGTTGCGCCGGGTTACCGGACGCAACGCCCGCCTGAACCGTCAGCATCGGAGATTGTCCGCATGTCGCTCACGCTTTATCTGCATCCGCTCGCCTCATTCTGCCACAAGGTGCTGATCGCGCTCTATGAGAACGATACACCCTTCGAGCCGAGCCTGGTCGATCTTCTGGATCCCGTGGAGGCGGCCCGTTTCGCTGAGCTCTGGCCGGTCGGCAAGATGCCGGTGCTGCGCGACAGCGCCCGCGATGTCACCATCCCGGAGACGTCCATCATCATCGAATATGTCGATCGCCATTACCCCGGCAGCCAGCCGCTGATCCCCAGGGATAGCGACGCGGCGCTACAGGCGCGGCTCTGGGATCGCTTCTTCGATCTCTACATCCATGTGCCGATGCAGAAGATCGTCACCGACACGCTGCGCGCCCAGGGCGAGAACGACCATCGCGGTGTCGCAGATGCCCGCGCTACGCTCGGCGTCGCCTATCGCATGGCCGACCGGCATTTCGCAATCAACGCCTTTGCCGGCGGTGCCGCCTTCAGCCTTGCAGATTGCGCCGCGGCCCCCGCACTCTTTTATGCCGGAATTGTCGAGCCCTTTGCCGACGCCTATCCGCATCTCTCCGCCTATTTCGAACGGCTGCTCGAACGCCCTTCGATGACCCGCGTGCTGGCCGAGGCGCGCCCCTATTTCCACATGTTTCCCTATAAGGATCTCATGCCCGCGCGCTTTCTTGCCGGGGCCTGAAACGGCCTCGAAACCGCCGCCCGCCGTCGGACGCCGCACCCTAGAATTGTGGTTGCGGCTCGGCCTGCCCGCTGCCTTCCGGGCCGCTGTCCCTCGCCTTCGCCGGCTGCAGAACCTCGAGCGTGCGCACCAGCTCCCAGGCCGCCTGAAGTTCGGTTTCAAACAGCGCGATGCTGACATCGATCGGCTCAAGCCTCGCGCGCGAAGACGGTATTTCCCGGCGGCCGATCTCGTCCTGTACCCGGTAGAGATCGGCGCGAAGCGCATCGACATTCAGTCCGAGCGAGTGCAGCACGATGTTGATCTTGCGTTGCAGGTAGCCCCGCGAACCGGCGCTGAGCTCCGAGCGCAAACCCAGGATCGACAGAAAATTGACGAGGAAGAGATAACCGTCGGCCCCGAGATCGGCCTCAGGATAGCGCGGCAAGGCGCGCAACGTCTCGGAAAAGCGTGGCCGCGAGCACAGGAAGATATCGATCCGGAACGCCGTGTCGATCAGCTCGGTCCATTCCGCTTCATCGAGCGGGCCAAGCTCACTCAGTTCATGGTCAAGGTTGAAATAGGGCATCGAGCGCCTGGCGAGGATGAGCGCCAGCCGGACGGTAGAAGGCGACATCGGCGAGCCGCGCGCGGCTTCCGCCTCCGCCAGGCGCACGATGCCGGCGTCCGGCACGCCCCGTTCGATCTCGCCCCGGCTTGCCAGATATTCGTAGCGCAGCATCGACGTCTGGAGATAGGCGAGCCAGGCAAGCCGCACCTGTCTGGATGCGGCCCAGCGCGCCAGAAGATAGCCGCTGCCGACAACGGGCAAGTTGTAGAGGCGCAGATCGTGCCGCTCGAAGCAATTGTGCTCGAAACCGGCAAAGCTCTCCAGCGACAGTTGGGGGCTTGCCACGTCGCTCACCGCAGGCACTCCTCGATGTCGTCGAGTACCCGGCGATAGCCGGCATCGCTCTTGCAGACATCCGTGTGGTTGCGACGATCAACGGTATAGAACGGCGGATCCTGCGCAAAATCGCCGGGTTCGACGATATTTTCATACTGGCCGATCGTGATCTTGGTCGCGACCAGACATCGCAGTCGGCCCCGCGCCAGCCGCGTCAACGTCCCGGCTTCGATATCCCTTATGAAGTCCGATTTAGGCCGAAGGTCTTCCAGGATCGGTGCCTTGTAGAGCAGGCCGCATCGCAGCGCCGCCAGTATCCCGTGCCCCACCATCATCCCGCCCGCGTTGTGCAGCGCGTTCGATCCCTTGTGAGCAGGCGCAAAGAGCAGAAGCTGGATGTGATCCGCATAGGCGTCGTTGGCGCGGGCGAGATCCAGCGCCACCTGCCGCATGATCGCGCCACCCAGCGAATGCGCCACCACGACGACCCGGTCGTAGATGAAGGGCTGCCGCTGCGCTCCGTAATAGATGTAGCGATTGGAAAATTCGGCCGGCTCGGCCAGCAGCTTGCGAAACAGATCGAGCACCCAGCGACTGATCACACGCGCCCGGCTGCGCACGCTGTCATAACCGAGGAAGAGAACGTCCGCAGAGGAAAAAAGCGCATCCCGCCGGATATAGGCACTGGCATTGTGCCACGTCGCCTCCGCGGCGCCGGTAAAACCGTGCAGGAAAACGACCAGCGTTCCGGGCGTATCGAGGCACCAGAAGGCCGAACTGCCCACGCCGAAATCGATCCGGCCGAGACAATAGTGATTGCTCATTGCCCGCCCTTCCAACGCCTCTCCGCCCGCCATGATACAAGGCATTGCCCGATCAAGCGATGCATCTATTATAAGTAGCATTGCGGCGCCGCACGCGCGGACGTTCTCCCGTTCGACGCGGAGCCGACGCCTCATCCGCACCGTCACCTTGTTCCGCCTCGCTCCGCCCCTAATTTGTCACCCAACAGCAAAGGCCGACACCACAGGGAAGAGGAAAGCCAGATGGAATACCGACTGCTTGGCCGCTCCGGCCTGAAAATCTCGACGATCACCATGGGAACGATGACGATCGGTGGCGGCGGCAAGTTCGCGCAGGTCGGCAATGTCGGTCTCGACGAGGCGCGCCGCTATGTCGACATGTGCCTCGATGCCGGCGTCAACCTGATCGACACCGCCGATATCTATTCCACCGGCGGCTCGGAGGAAATTATCGGCGACATCCTCGCCGGCAAGCGCAAGAACGGCGTGCTGGTTGCCACCAAGGCGCGTTTCAACATGGGGCCGGGCCCGAACGACGGCGGCCTCTCCCGCCACCACCTGATTGCCGCCTGCGAAGCGAGCCTCAGGCGGTTGAAGACCGATGTCATCGATCTCTACCAAGTGCACGAATGGGACGGCCAGACGCCGCTCGAAGAAACGATGGAGGCGCTCGACACGCTCGTTCGCCACGGCAAGGTGCGCTACATCGGCTGCTCCAACTATTCCGGCTGGCACATCATGAAGGCGCTCGGCATCAGCGCGCTCGACCGCCGCCACCGCTTCGTCAGCCAGCAGATCCACTACACGCTCGAAGCCCGCGAGGCCGAATACGAACTGCTGCCGATCAGCATCGACCAGGGCCTCGGCGTGCTCGTCTGGAGCCCGCTTGCCGGCGGCCTGCTGTCGGGCAAGCACCGGCGCAACCAGACGCCGGAGGGTACCCGCCAGCTCGCCGGCTGGAACGAGCCGCCGATCCGCGACGAAGAACGGCTGTGGAAGATCGTCGACATGCTGGTAGCGATATCAGGCGAGCGCGGCGTCTCGCCAGCCCAGATCGCCCTTGCCTGGCTGATCGACCGCAAGGGCGTCACCTCCGTCATCATCGGCGGTCGCCGGGAGGAGCAGTTCCGCGACAACCTTGCCGCCGCAAGCCTCAAGCTTACCGATGAGGAGCGCGAACTGCTCGACGCCGTCAGTCTGCCGCCGGTCATCTATCCCTACTGGCACCAGCTGCGCAGCGCCAAGGACCGACTTGGCGAAGCCGATCTTTCGCTGCTGGGCCCGCATGTGTGAGAGCACGCTATTGCCAACGCGGCGAAGCGCGTTGCCCCTCATCCGGCCTGCCGGCCACCTTCTCCCCGCATGCGGGGAGAAGGAAACCCGCGGCGCCCTACCCATTCACATCGCGCCATACCAAAGCCTCCCGATCACCATGAGAGGGATCGCCGAGTTGCAACCCACTCTGTACCGCGTCCCCTCTCCCCGCCTGCGGGGAGAGGGTTAGGGTGAGGGGCCAATCTGCGACAGCAGTGAGTGGCAAAACTGCGAGAGCCCGGCGAGAACCCACCCGGCCACGCGTCGCTGTCGGACACCACACCTCCCCTTGACTTCCAGCTCAAAACCCCCATTTTATATCATATGATACGGCACGGGATTTCATAGGAGACGTTCATGCCCAGCGCACAGCCGGTTCTTGCCCCCGACCGCGACGCGGCAAGACATGAGGAAGCCGTCATCGTCAGGGCGGTGGTGAAGGCCTGCGACCTGTGGAAGCTGACCAACCGGGAAGCGTCGCAGCTCTTCGACGTGCCGATCGCCACCTGGAACCGGATGAAGGCCGGCGACTTCAAGGGCAAGCTCGACCAGGACAAGCGCATGCGTGCCAGCCTGATCGTCGGCATCTTCAAGGGCCTGCGGCTCTATTTCAACGGACCGCTGACCTATCAATGGCCAAAGGCGGTCAACACCGGGCCGGTCTTCGACGGCCAGTCGCCGGTCGACCTGATGATCGAGGGCGGCATACCCGCGATGATGAAGGTGCGCCGCTATCTCGATGGCCTGCGCGGCGGCCTATGATCGCCGAGATCGATTTTACCGATCCGGCCACCATCCGGCTGATCTCGACCGCCTATATCGACGAGCCGGCCGTCAAGCCGCTCTGCGACGACGAGGACGACATCGAGATCCTCAACCGGCTGGAGGCGCTGACATCCGCGCGGCTGAGCCCGCTGGCGCTACCCGCCGGTGTCAACCCGGCGGAGCTTCTGAACGAATCCTTCGGCTACGGCTGGTCGCTGATCAACGCCGCCTTCTGCCACGCCCGCCCGCCGGGCAACCGCTTCAACAACGAGGACCGCGGCGCCTGGTACTGCGCCTTCGGCGACACCGCGCTCGAAACCTGCCAGGCCGAGATCGTCTATCACCGCACCCGCGCGCTTGCCGACGCCGGTATGTTCCAAGACATCGGCGCCTACCGCGAGCTGATCGCCGGCTTCACCTGCCGTTTCCACGATGTCCGCGGCGAAACCGATGCTACCTATCTCGACTCCGACCCGACCCTTGCCTATCCGGCCGGTCAGGCACTCGCCGCCACTGTCTACGCGGAAGGCGGCAACGGCCTGATCTACCCCTCCGCCCGTCACCTCTCAGGCGAATGCATCGCCGTCTTCCGCCCCGCCGTCATCCAGAACATCCGCCAGGGCCAAACGATCACCTTCGAGTGGAAGGGTTCGCCCGAACCGACGATCCGGCGGGAAGGCTGAGGGTGCCGCAGCGGAGCTGCGGACGCAAAGTCATCTGTGATGCGGAAAGATCTAAATCCACTGACTGCCTAAAAACTCCCTCATTCCGGCCTTGTGCCGGAATCCAGCCAGCCCAAGTCCTTGGGCTGAAAGGTCTTTTGACCTGACAGCCGCCAAGTCGCTGGATGCCGGTACACGGCCGGAATGAGGGAGAGCAAGTCGCGCGCTCCGCCCTGAGCGGAACGGTTCGTCGGAACCAACCACTCAGCACCGGGGCTCGGGAATAGGTCGAAACGCCATCAGGCGGTAAGTTTGGAATGCCGGGAATGCGCTACTGCATGTTTCCTTAGATCCTATTCGATTTAAGGATAAAAACATGCAGCAATTCAAAGTGCTACAGCGACCTTTGCGCGTCTAATAAGACGCGCGGCGCTGTAGCAACGCACGCGACATCATCAATGCGCAGATGCACCACGCTCCCGCTCGCGGTCCATTCGAGCTTGTCAGGGCGTGATTACTGAGCGGCCTGGCAAGCCCTCAGGGCCTTGAAGGCTGCGTCGGTTCCGGCCAATTTTACGACAATGGGATTGCCGCCCTGGGGCGTAATCGTCACAGCCTTCTTCTTGGCCAGGTCATAGATGAAGTCAGCATTGTTGACCCATACGAACGCGCCGCGATAGCCGTCTATGGCTTGGCCCTTCGCCTCGCCGCTGAACTGCTGGCCATCGACATCGAACAGGACCGCAAGCTTTTCGTTTGCAGCAACATTAGCATCAGCTTTGGTGTAGAGCGCCATGTAGCCACGCAGCGCGGCCGTTGCATCGATGCCCATCTGAACTTGTGTACCGTCTGCGTTTGATTTTGTGATCAAGCATCCTGGCCCCATGTTGTCCTTCACGAGAATGTCCCAGCCGGCTTCTGAACCGTATTTGGTCTGGGCCATCACACCGGTTGCAAGGAGGGTCGAGAACGCCAGCGTCAGTCCAATTGCAATCTCCGTTTTCATAGCAATCTCCTTATGTTTAACAGGAATTACCAAGCCAAGCGCGGAAGGACGCCGTTTATAGCAGCGCCCAACAGGCTGCGCTGCAACGGCTTCAACACGAGTTTGCGCGCAGGAGAAAAGCGAGCAACTGCGGCTTTCTAATGGAAACGGGCGAAATACTATCGGCGCTGTCGCCTGGATTGCACCGGCAATCAAATAATTCGGTGGATTAACCCTTCATTAATCTTGGAATCGCCGAAAAATTGATAACGTGAACGTGGCTGCTTGCTTTTGGGCACCGCTGCCAATCGTAAGGCATTGAGGCAACCTTAGGGCGTCCGGCAACGGGCGCTCTTTGCGTGTAGCTCTTGAAAAGTTTCAACGATCACGCCTGCTGGAATGACTTGTGACGCGGACCCCGATACCGCAGCGCGTCGGCAATCAATGCAAATGCGGGCGACGTTTGCCGGCGGCTCGGGTAATAGAGGTGGTAGCCGGCAAAGGGCGGGCACCAATCTTCCAGAACCTGCACCAGCTGGCCCGAGGCGAGATAGGGCGCGACGGCATCTTCAGGCAGGTAGGTCAGGCCCAGCCCGCCAAGGGCCGCGTTCAGCCTGAGCGCGATGTTGTTGAAGACGAGTTGGCCCTCGACCCGCACCTTCACCTCGCGGCCTTGCCTCTCGAATTCCCAGGCATAGATGCCGCCATGGGTCGGCAGGCGCAAGTTGATGCAATTGTGCTCCGTCAGGTCCTGCGGCATTAGCGGCATTTTCCGTGTGGCGAAATAGGCGGGTGCGCCGACCACCGCCATGCGCATGTCGGGCCCGATGCGCACGGCGATCATGTCCTTGGCCACCTGCTCGCCGAGGCGCACGCCGGCGTCGTAGCGCTCCGAGACGATATCGGTCAGGCCGTAGTCGACGATCACCTCGACATGAACATCCGGATAATCAGGCAAGAGCCGCTCCAGCGCCGGCCAGAGGATGCGATCGGCCGCATGCTCGCCGGCGGTGATGCGGATCGTACCCGCCGGCTTGTCGCGAAACGCGCTGAGCGCTGCCAGTTCCTGGTCGATCTCATCCAGGCGCGGCCCAATCGACACCAGCAGCCGCTCGCCAGCTTCGGTCGGCGAGACGCTGCGGGTCGTGCGCGTCAGGAGCCTCAAGCCCAGCCGCGCCTCGAGCCCGCGGATGGTGTGGCTCAGCGCCGACTGTGAGACCCCGAGCTGCGCTGCCGCCTTCGTAAAGCTCCGTTCCCTTGCTACAGCAAGGAAGGCGATGAGGTCATTGATCGGCTGGCGCGGCATTCATGAATTCCCCTCATAAGCTCGTGCGATATTTACCATCTAATCCTGATCAATCCCACGCCCTAAATTGCTGCTGCATGTTTCCTGAGATCCTATTCAATCTAGGGATAAAAACACGCAGCAATTCAAAGTGTTACAGCGACCTTTGCGCGTCCAATAAGGCGCGCGGCGCTGTAGTGACGACAGCGACGACGTCAGGCCCGACCACGGCCGCGTCGCCATTTGCAAAGGATCGACGCCATGAACATCAAACGAAGCGGCTCGCAGCCCTCGGCCAAGGGACCGGCGGATTATTTCACCGGCACGGTGCGCATCGATGCCCCCTTCAACGGCTCGTCCCCTGCCCGCGTCGGTGGCGCCACCGTCACGTTCGAGCCCGCCGCCCGCACCGCCTGGCACACCCATCCGCTCGGCCAGACACTGATCGTCCTATCCGGCCTTGGCCGCGTCCCGCGCGAAGGCGGTCCGGTCGAGGAAATCCGCCCCGGTGATATCGTCTGGTTCGAACCGGGCGAGAAGCATTGGCACGGCGCCTCGCCTTCCGCCGCCATGACCCATGTCGCGATCGCCGAAGCCCTCGACGGCAAGGTCGTCGACTGGATGGAGAAGGTCAGCGATGCGGACTATGGCGCCGAAATCAGGGCCGACTGATCGCCATCTCCCGGAGCGCCCTCGCCAGCCCGGCCGTGTGCGCCATTTCTAGCCCAAAGACATCATCATTCGAGACAAGGAAAAGCCCCATGGAAAAGCGCACACTCGGCAAAAGCGGCCTTGAAGTCTCCGCCCTCGGCCTCGGCTGCATGGGCCTCAGCTACGGCTATGGCCCGGCAACGGAGAAGCAAGCGGCAATCGCCCTCATCCGCACCGCGTTCGAGCGCGGCGTCACCTTCTTCGACACCGCCGAGGCCTATGGCCCCTACCAAAACGAAGAACTGCTCGGCGAGGCGCTCGCGCCGATGCGCAACAAGGTGGTGATCGCCACCAAGTTCGGTTTCGACTTTGACAACCAAGGTGGCCAGAGCGGCATGAACAGCCGGCCGGATCAGATCCGCACGGTCGCCGATGCGGCACTGAAGCGCCTGAAGACGGACGTCATCGACCTCTTCTACCAGCATCGTGTCGATCCCAATGTGCCGATCGAGGACGTGGCCGGCACGGTGCAGCGGCTGATCAGCGAAGGCAAGGTCAGGCATTTCGGCCTTTCCGAAGCCGGCGCCGAGACCATCCGCAAGGCCCATGCGGAACAGAAGGTCGCTGCACTCCAGAGCGAGTATTCGCTGTGGTGGCGCGAACCGGAGGCCGAAATCCTGCCGCTGCTCGAAGAGCTCGGCATCGGCTTCGTACCCTTCAGCCCGCTCGGCAAGGGGTTCCTGACCGGCGCCATCAACGCCGACACCACCTTCGACGCCAAGGATTTCCGCAATGTCGTGCCGCGCTTCACGCCGGAGGCGCGCAAGGCCAATCAGGCGCTGGTCGATCTCCTGGGCCAGATCGCTGCCCGCAAGGGAAAAACGCCGGCGCAGGTAGCACTCGCCTGGCTGCTGGCGCAACAGCCTTGGATCGTGCCGATCCCCGGCACCACCAAGCTGCCCCGGCTCGAGGAAAACATCGGCGCCGCGGCCGTACGGCTGACCTCGGACGATCGCGGCGAAATCGACGATGCGCTCGCCAAGGTCACCATCGAGGGCGATCGTTATCCGGCCCACCTGCAGGCGCGCGTCGGCCGCTGAAGAAGAGGCAACAATGACAGAGAATATCAAGGACAAGGTGGTCGTCATCACCGGCGCCAGCAGCGGCCTTGGCGAAGCGACGGTGCGGCGGCTTGCCGGTGACGGCGCCAGGCTGGTGCTGGGCGCGCGCCGCATCGACCGGCTGCGGGCGCTTGCCGACGAGCTATCGCTCGGCAAGCAAGCTGCCGTTCAGACCGACGTAACGTCGTTCGAGGAGGTCAAGCGCCTGGTCGATCACGCCGTCCGGCTCCATGGCCGCATCGACGTCATGCTCAACAATGCCGGGCTGATGCCGCACTCGCCATTGGAGCGCTGCAAGGTCGAGGATTGGGACCGCACCATCGACGTCAACCTCAAGGGCGTGCTCTACGGCATCGGTGCTGCACTTCCTCACATGAAGCAGCAGAAGAGCGGCCACATCATCAACGTCTCCTCGGTCGCCGGCCACAAGGTCGGCCCCGGCGGTGCCGTCTATGCCGCCACCAAACACGCCGTACGCGTGATTTCCGAGGGGCTGCGGCAGGAGGTGAAACCCTACAATATCCGCACCACCATCATCTCGCCGGGGGCGGTCGCGACCGAACTGCCCGACAGCGTCACCGAGACTGATGTCGCCGAGAATGTCCGCGCGCTCTACGAGCGTATCGCCATCCCCGCCGACAGCTTTGCCCGCGCCGTGGTCTACGCCATGAGCCAGCCGGAGGATGTCGACATCAACGAGATCCTGTTCCGGCCGACCAGCCAGGAATATTGAAGCCGCGGGAGGGTGGCGCCTTGCCGCCCTCCTCTCGTGATCCCTTCGATCGCGCAAGCTGCTTCCTGCGCAAATACCGCTACAACGACCTCGGCAGCAAGACGCCGCGCCTCTCGACGAGACGCGGCGTTTTTCTTTTGCGGGTGGCGCAACGAGGAGAACCGGGCGAAAGCACCTGTCGAGGCAGCAGCGTCAGCCGGCTGCTACGGAGGCAATTGCCGCCGGTTTCGCTCCCTGGCCAACCTCGCCCAGCATCCAGTCGCAAAACGCCAGAACCCGCGGATCCTGGCCAGAGCTTTCGGGATAGACGAGGTGATAGGCATAGTCCTCGGCGACGCTGACGCCGATGTCGAACAGCTGCACCAGCCGTCCCTCGGCAAGTTCGTTGCGGATCATCGCGAGATCGACAAGGCCGACAGCGCCACCATCGATAACGGCCTCGACCACATGGCTGGTGTCGGTAAAGGCCACGCATCGGCTGTCGTCGAAATCATCGATGCCGGCAGCCGCCATCCACATGCGCCAGTTCGGCCACAGCATGCCTTCGGTATAGCATTCGACATGGCAAAGCGTCTGAGCGAAGAGATCGCGTGGCGTCTTCGGCCGTCCGCTGGCAGCGATCAGCTTCGGGCTGCAGACCGGGGCGATCACCGCCTCGAACAGGCGCTCAGACCGCGTCTGCGCATAACGGCCGGAGCCGAAGCGGATGGCGATATCGACATCGTCGGCGTCGAAATCCCTGACCTCGTCGCTGATGTCGAATGTCAGCTCGATCGTCGGGTTGGCGGCACGAAATTGCGACAGCCGCGGCAACAGCCAGTTGGTGGCAAAACGCGGGCTGAGCGACACGCGCAACTGCTGGGCGCCGCGCGCCATCCGGCGCGCACGGCCGACCGCCCGCTGCAGCGTCTCGAGCGCCTGGACCGCTGCCTCGAACACCACGGCGCCGGCCGGCGTCAGCTGGATGCTGCGGCTGGTGCGGGTGAACAGCACGAGGCCGAGTTGATCCTCGATTTCCTTGATCTGGTAGCTGACCGCCGCCGGCGTCAGCCCGACTTCGTCGGCCGCACGGGTGAAATTGAGATGGCGACCGGCAGCCTCGAAGGTTCTGAGCGCGCGGGTTCCTGGCAGCATTCGGCTCATGGATCTTCAAGCTCCATTTAACAATGCATCGAGAACTACTTGTTTTTCAATGAGCGATCAATCGGTGATGATCGAAAGCATTGATGATCGAAGCCATCGGGACCGCAGATTTCCGTCTCGCGGCGCCCAAATTTCCATGGAGTGAACATATGTCAGTTGGCTTGACCCCGAGCGATGGGCGGGCAGATAGCGCTGCCCTTGCGCCCGGTCAGAACGACGCGCTGCATTGGCCGGCGCGCCTTTGGGTAGCGCTCTTCATCTTCAGCGGGGTGATCCTGCTCGACGGGCTCGATATCTCGATGATTGCCGTAGCGATCCCCGAAATCCAGCATGAGTTCGGTATCAGTGCAGCCACCGCACAATGGCTGGTCAGCGCCTATATCCTCGCCTTCGGCGGCTTCCTGCTTCTGGGCGGGCGCTGTGCGGATCTGTTCGGCCGCAGGCGTGTGTTGGTCGTCGGGCTCGGTGTCTTTGCCGTGGTGTCGCTGTTCGGCATGGTCACCAACGACCCGATCCTTTTGATCGTTTCGCGCTTCATCAAGGGCATGACCGCAGGTTTCACCGGACCGGCGGCCATGTCGTTGCTGACCACGACCTTCCCGGAAGGCCCCCACCGCAACAAGGCTTTCGGCATCTTCAACCTCTTCGAGGCTTCGGGCTACTCCTCCGGCCTGCTCGTCGGCGGGCTGCTCGCCGGGCTGGACTGGCGCTACATCTTCGTGCTGCCGGCGCCGATCGCGGTGCTGTTGATGCTGGCTGCTTTGCGCTTCCTGCCGCCGGATGCGCCGCGCGCCGAGCGCCTGCGGCCGGATGTCGGCGGCGCGGTCACCCTCGTCGCCGGCATGCTGCTGCTCGTCTTCACCGTCGCCTCGACGGCCGATGCCGGCTGGACCTCGCTGCGCACGACCGGTGGCCTTGCGCTCTCCGCCCTGCTGCTCATCACTTTCCTGCTGATCGAGCACCATGTCGAGCAGCCGCTGATCCGGCTCGGCATCTTTCGCAACCGCGGCCTAGTAGCCGCCAATGTCAGCGCCGCCCTGCTCTATGGCGGCGCGATGGGCTTTCAATTCCTGATCGCTCTCTATCTGCAGAACCTCCAGGGTTGGAAACCGATACATATGGCTTTGATGCTCCTGCCGGCCGGTCTCATGGTGGTCATCCTCGGGCCGAAACTGGGGGCATTGATGAACCGTTTCGGCGTCCGTCGCGTGTTGATGGTTGGACTTGTGGCCTTCGTGCCCTGCTATCTCCTGATGCTGCGGATCGGCCCGACGCCTGACCTGTGGACCGTATTGCTGCCGGCATCGCTGCTCTGGGGCATTGGCTTTGCGCTCAGCATCTCGGCGCTGATGGTCGTCGGGACCAGTGGTGTCGCAGACGAGGAACAGGGGCTGGCCGCCGGACTGCTCAACAGCTCGCTGCAGGTCGGCGGCGCCTGCGGACTTGCCGTCGTCACCGCCGCGATCATGCCCGGCACGCAACTCGCCATGCTCTATCCCGGCGTCATCGTCATCCTGGCCTTTGCTATCCTGACGCTGCTGGCGCAATTGATCCATCGCCGCCGCTGAGGAGGCCGGCGCCGGCGCCGACCCGATCAACGGTCGGTCGCCGGCGACTACGTGTAAGGCATAATCTTGCAACCTCCGTCTTTCCTCGCTATGCCCTTCGCCATGGAACAGCTCGTCGAAATCGGAAATACGCGTGTTCTCAGATGCGCAGACGAAGGCGGCCTGCTGCGGGTCGCAGGCGACGCCAATGATTTTCTTGGCGATGCCTGGGCCCATAGTGCCGATATGCTCGCGATCCCGGTCACGCGCCTCGGCCCGGATTTCCTCAACCTCAGCACGCGCGTCGCCGGCGAGGTCTTCCAGAAGTTCGTGAACTACCGCATGAAATGCGCCATCGTCGGCGATATCTCTGGGGCGCTTGAAAGCAGCAAGGCGCTTGGCGACTTCGTTCGCGAAACCAACAAGGGCAATGCGCTCTGGTTTGTGCACGATTTCGATGCGCTTCGCCTCAAGCTCGCCAGCGCCGCCTGACCCAGCTTTCCCGAATGCATGTCGCGCAAAAATGCGCTGCGGTTTTGCAATGACGACATGTGAAAAACCCGGAACTTAAAGCGCGGCAAGCACACCCCGGAGCTCGCGGCGCGCTTCAAGCGAACGGCCCGCCCCGTGGCGGTTACTCAAACTTCTCCGTGCTATCCGCCTTGCCCTTGACCCAATATCCCGATGCCTTGATCCAGGAGAGCGGATAGCCACGTTCCTCGGTGAGATGCGCGCGGATCGCCCGCGTCACCGAGGCTTCGGCCGCGACCCAGACGAAAGTGTTGGGCTCGATGACGACAGAGCTAAGGATGGCGAGAAGCGCCGAGGCGTCGGTCGCCTGATGCAAGGGGCGATAGACCCAGTGGCACGTCAGGTCGGCCTTCGTCTCGAACGCCTGTTGCTCGGCAGCGTCAGCGACGGCGGCAATGCTGGTGATACGGGCGCCGGCAGTGGCCTCCTCGATCCGCCGACCGATCGCCGGCAGCGCTGTCTCGTCGCCGATCAGCAGCCAGCGCTCGACGTTGGAAATAACCGCCGAGCCGCGTGGGCCGCCGACGCTCAAGCCATCGCCCGGGCGCGCGTTCATTGCCCACTCCGTGATCGGCCCGGCCTCGTGCAGCGCGAAATCAAGCACCAGCGTGCGGGCGGCGGCATCGTAGCGGCGCGGCGTATAGTCCCGCCGCTCCTCCGTGCCCTCGGCTGAAGGCACCAGGATCTTGACGTGATCATCGGCGCCAAGGCTGACGAAATCGGCAAGGTCATCGCCAGAGAGCGTGATGCGCAGCATGCCGGGCGTGATCCGCTCGACATCGGTAACAGTGAGCGTGCGTCGCTTGAGATCGTGACGCACACGCTCGATCCTTGGGGTGGAAGCACTGTGGAAAGAGGGTTGGCTGTTGTCCATCTGTATCCTCTGGGGGCTCGCAAATCTCGATCCGCAGGACACAGTCGCGCAGATCGAAACATGAGAGCCGTTCGATCATACGCGTTGAGTGACGTTAACGCTTACGTGGCCGGACAGCGCCCGACCATTTCGCCCGTTGTAGCCGACATGCCGCCCTTCTGCAACGCGTTCTGAACGCGCTACCAAGAGCGACAGCGCCTCTAGAGCGTTCGGACCAAACGGCGTCGCCGAAACGCTCTATCTGTTTGTTTTTGCGCATTTCCCGACGGAAAACCGCTTCGCACTTTTCCTGGAAAGGCTCTATCCCGCCTTGTCGACCGCCGGCGGCGTCCATGTGCCGTCGACAACCGTCGGCTTTGGCCAGTAGGCGCGGATGTAGAGCGAGAAATCCCCGTCCTCCGGCGCCGGCAGCCAGTTGTCGCGAAGGTCCTCCTTCGGCGGCTCGGACTGGACGTAGATCGTCAATGATCCATCGGCATTGTATTTCAGTGACTTGTTCTTGGTGCCGAGAGAATAGCGCTTGATATCGTTCGGCTCGAAGAAGTGGTGCTCGTTGTAGAGCGTCAACGACCAGAATCCATTGACCGCAGGTGCTTCGCCCTTGGCAAAGGTCACGGTGTAGCTGTTCTTGCCGTTCAGGCGTGCGCTCGCCTGATCGAGATCCTGGTAGAAATACTTGGTCTCGGATGGCGCGTTGACGAAGATGTTCGACTTGGCGACGGCCGTACGGGTGTAATAGTCCGTGCCGAACGCCGCGTTGTTCGACGTCGTCGTCCAATTGTGCGTCAAGGGCAGGCCGTAGTTGCGGAACTGGAACAGCGGCTTGACCAGCCGCTCCTCTGCCTCCACAGCCGCCTCGTCCACCGCTTTGCGAATAGCCGGGTCGGCCTTGGCCGCTTCAGCGACCGCAAGCACCTGGGCGTAGCGCGCCTCTTCGCCCGGCAAGGGCGGCGCATCGGCGAGAACCAGCGGCAACTCGTCGATGAATTTCTCCGGCACCACCCATTGCGTTTCCGCCGATCCGTCACCGGAGGCCGGCACCTTCTTGACCGTGCTCCAGTCGACCGACTTCATCGTGCCGTCGAATTCCGACAACGGATAGAGCGTGATGCCCTTCAGCACCTCCTGGATGGCTGCCTTGTCCTCAGGCGTATCGTCCTGGAAGACGCGCGGAATGACGTTGGCGGTGTTGGTCGAGGCGCGGAAAACCTTGGTGATGCCCTTGGGAACCTCCCCCTGCCAGTTCGGCCCGACGAGCAGGTAGAATCCCGGCTGCGTGCCATACATCTTGCCGAGTTGGGCAAAGCTGTCGGTCCTGAGGTCGACGACCTGATAGACCCAGAAGCGATCCTTGAAGTCTGGGACCTGAATGACAACCGGCGATTGGTCGAGCCCCAGCAGCCCTGCGCCATAGACCACGTCCTGGTTCGGGCAGGCCACCAGCCGCTCATCCGGCTCGATATAGTCCGTCAGCATCGTCAGGCTGTTGATCGGCGCCATCGGGGCGGCACCGGAATAGATCCGCTGCGGAATCTTGGAAAAGGCCAGCCGCCGATTGAACATGTTGACCATCGGCCATGCCCAGAAATAGGCATCGCTGACGACGAGCTTTGCATAGTCGGCGGTGATCCGCGTGCCTGAAACCGGGCCGGCGGGCATGGAGGTGGCCCAGGCGGGCGAGATCCGTACCGGTTCTGCCGCTGCTTGGCGAACAGCAAGGATCGCGGCAATCGCGGTCACGGCCAGGATCGGGCGATGGGTTGTGGTGGTGACCATAAGAAATTCCCAGGGAAATGAAGCGACGGGCGCCGATTGGCAGACCGTGGATTACTTGACCTTCTCCAGATCGCCGGGCTTCCAGCTCTTGTCGAAGAAGGCCTTGGTCGGGCCGTAGAGGCGCAGGATCGTGAAGAAGCCCTGGTCGGGAATCGTGGCGATCCAGTTCTTCCCCTCACCCGGCGACTTCGGCCCGAAATAGATATCGGTCGAGCCGTCGGCATTCTGGACCGGCTTGTCCATGGTGTTGAGCGAGGGGAACGGCTGGCCGTTGTCAAGGCCCGATCCGGTGACCGGATCGTAGACCGTCACCGACCAGAAGATCTTGGCCGGGATATCCTTGGGCAGGGTCAGCTTGTAGTTCACGTCGCCCGAGAGATAGTCGCCGTCGGCGTCCCTGAAGGCATTGGGATATTTGGCGCCGACATTCTCCATGTTGATCGCCATGCCCGGGCTGGTCGAATAGGCATAGGTGAAGAAGCTGGAGCGGGCATCAAGCTGGTTGTAGCTGTCGGCGGTGAAATCGGCATTGGTCGAAAACGGGTTCAGCCACTGTCGGTCCTCGTAATATCTCAACGAGGTCGGCCCATAGCCTAGGCCATGCGCCATGCGCGAGGCGGTCTTGGCCGCATCGTCGAGCAGCTTGCGCATCTCTTCGTCGGGCGCAAACGCCTGCCCCTTGATGATGCCGAGATCGGCGGCCATGCCGCGCATCTCGAAATCCTTGGGGTCGACATATTCGTGCTCGACGAAGCGCGCCAGCATGTCGAAGGCCGCGCCATCCTGCGGATAGAGCATGTTGACCGCCACGCCTGAGGCATCGGGGAACTCCATCTTCTTCGCCGTCGCCTCCTTGCCGAGCGGATAGATGCGGGTCTGTTCCATCACCTTCACCGGCTCTTCCAGTTGCTTCGGGTCCTTGAAGAAGCCGCGCCAGAAGACGAAGACGCCATAGGTTCCGGAGCGATAGGTGAAGTAGCCGTCGGGAATTCCGCCCTCATAGTCCGGCGGCAGGATCAGATACTTTCCGCCCTTGCCCTGGTCCGGTCCGGGCAGCCCGACATCACCCGCCCATTTGCGTCCGCCGATCTCGCCTTCAGACGGGATCGGCCGCTGGAAGAAATCGTCGAGGATCCCCTGAAGTCCGGGCGGAACCTCGATCACCATCGGCCCGTCTTGCTTGAGGTCGAGATAGCCGAGCCCATAGATCACATCGGAATTGGGCGTGGTGATCAGCGTCTTGGCATCAAGCCGCTTCTTGAAGATCGGCAGGACATTGTAGCCTTTGCCGAATTTGGCCTCCGAGCCTTCCTTCATGCCGTACATGTTGAGCGCCGGCAGCGCCCAGAGATAGGTCTGCACCGCCCGCTGGAAGATCAACTCTTTCTGCAGCGCGGTGACGCTGTCCGGCGACAGATATCCCTTGGTGTAGGGCGCGCGCGCCAGATCGCGCGCGTCGGCAGCGACAGTGGTTGAGGTCATCGTCGAAAGGGCGAGAAGGCCCGCAGTCAGGCCAGTAGCTAGAATAGTGTATCGTGGCATCGTCCGCTCCTGGAATGCTCGATCACAAGATCACATCGATGGAGATGACAGAAGAACGTAACAGTTACGATGGCGGCGTAACGACAGATTCAGGGCGGGCGGGGCCAATCGCGGCCAGCCAAAGCGTGTCCCGCTAAACAGCATTCCTGTGCCGTCACCAGCCCGGCCGTTTCCGCTCCGCTCAAAGCGGAAGAGACACCACAAAGCTCAGCAAATTCAGGCGGGATTGCTGACAAGCCATGCATTGTCCTCGACAGATCGCTGGGACGGCCTAGCGAGGAACCCTCACTCCTGTGCTTGTCACAGGAGTCCAGTCAGTCCAAGTCCTTGGACGGAAAGGTCTTTCGATCCGACAGACGTCGGATCGCTGGATCCCCGTCACAAGGGCGAGGATGAGGAAGAGTGAGGGGCTCTTCCCATCAAATCAAAAAAGGCGCGCCCGTTTCCGCGGACGCGCCTCTCTAGGAGAAACCGGGTGGCTACCGTCAGGCCGCCAGTGCCGCGGCTTCGCCGCGCACGAGATCGCTGAGACGGCGGATGCCCTCTTCGATCATCTTGTCGTTGGCGCAGGAGAAGGAAACGCGCAGCGTGTTCTCGCCCGAACCGTCGGCAAAGAAGGCGCGGCCGGGCACGAAGGCGACCTTGGCCGTCTCCAGCGATTTCGCCAGAAGCGCCGTTCCGTCCATGCCCTTGGGCAGCGTCACCCAGACGAACATGCCGCCTTCCGGCTTGGTCCAGGTCACGCCATCGGGCATGTACTTTTCAAGGGCTGCCAGCATGGCGCTGCGGCGGTGCTTGTAGACCCTGTGGATCTTGGCGACCTGCGCGTCGAAACCACGCTCGGCAACCGTGCAGATCGCCATCTGGTTGATGGTCGAGGAATGCAGGTCGGCCGCCTGCTTCAAGAGAACGAGCTTGCGGATCACCGTTTCCGAGGCGCAGACCCAGCCGACGCGCAGACCCGGCGCCAGCGTCTTGGAGAACGAACCGCAATAGACGGTGCGGGTGTGGTTGATGTCGCCCTTGCGGGCGATTTCCAACGCCAGGATCGGCGGGATCGCCTCGCCGTCGTAGCGCAGCGACTGGTAGGCGGCGTCTTCGATAACGGCAATGTCGAGCTCTTCGGCAAGGTCGAGCACCCGTTCGCGCCCTGCCCGGTCCACCGTCTCGCCCGTCGGGTTGGAGAAGTCGGCCGAGAGATAGGCGAACTTGACGCGGCCGCCGGCGGCTTTCGCGGCCTCGGCATAGGCCGCAGGCGTGCGGTTGCCGCCCGGGTTCAGCTGGTCATAATGCGCCTCATAGGCGTTGAACGCCTGCAGCGCGCCGAGATACGTCGGCCAGGTCACGAGCGCCGTGTCGTTGGGCGACAGGAACAGCTTGCCGATATAGTCGAGGCCCTGCTGCGAACCCGAGGTGATGAAAATGTTGTCGACACCGGCTGGAATGCCGATCTTTTCCATCTGCTTGGCGAGCCATTCACGCAGCGGCTTGTAGCCTTCGCTGACGGAATACTGCAGCGCAGCGCTGACGGCGGGGCCGGAGAAGATCTCCGCATATGCGTCCTTGAACTCCACATCCGGAAACAGCTCGGGATCGGGAATGCCACCGGCAAACGAGATGATGTCGGGGCGGTCGAGCAGTTTCAACAGTTCGCGGATTTCCGAGGCGCGCATCCTGCTGGCGCGCGTCGCGAATATATGGTCCCAGTCGAGCATTGGGTCGTTTCCTCAAGGATTATTGGAGCGGGGCAGCGCCTCCAGGCTTCGTCCCGCAATCATTCTCATTGTGCTTCGACAGGATCACGGCGGCTAATTTATGTCAATGTTATTGACCTAAATCGGCTTCAATTTCTGCCTCACGCCATCTCACTTGACGTCAATTGAGTGACGGAGCGTAACCCACCGTTCCACCGAACGAGACTGGCCTTCGTAGCCCTGATGTTACTGTTACATCCTTGTCCGCCTCACGCACGGGGCGCAGACTTCCGTTCGTCCACCGATTGCAGACCCAGGCAGCATTTCCGACCCTTCAACGACGTGGAGTAAAGACGCCATGAGCACGCATCCCGACGACGATCAGCAGCAGAACGGACATCCCCTTGGCGTCAGCCGGCGCAATCTTCTGCTTGCCGGCAGTGCGCTTGCGGCAGCGGCGCTGACCACGTCAGGTGGGGCGACGCCGGCCGTCGCGCAGCAATCCGCCCAACCCGCCGCCGCAGGCGCCAAACCGAACATCCTCATGATCATGGGCGACGATATCGGCTGGTTCAACCCGAGCATCTACAACCGCGGCATGATGGGTTACCGCACGCCCAATATCGACCGCATCGGCAATGAAGGCGCTGTCTTCACCGACTGGTATGGCGAGCAGAGCTGCACCGCCGGCCGCGCCGCCTTCATCACCGGCCAGTCGCCGATCCGCACCGGCCTCACCAAGGTCGGCCTGCCCGGCGCCGATGTCGGCCTGCAGCCGGAGGACCCGACGGTCGCCGAATTCCTTAAGGCGCAAGGATATTCGACCGGCCAGTTCGGCAAGAACCACCTGGGCGACAAGGACGAATTCCTGCCGACCAATCATGGCTTTGACGAATTCTTCGGCAACCTCTACCATCTCAACGCCGAGGAAGAGCCTGAGAACCCCGACTATCCGAAGAGCCCCGAGTTCCGCAAACGCTTCGGCCCGCGCGGCGTCATCCACTCCTATGCCGATGGCCGGATCGAAGACACCGGTCCCCTGACGAAGAAACGCATGGAAACGGTCGACGGCGAGTTTCTGGTCGCAGCGCTCGATTTCATCGATCGGCAGAACAATGCCCAGAAACCGTGGTTCTGCTACTTCAACTCCACGCGCATGCACGTTAACACCCACCTGAAACCCGAGTCCGCAGGCAAGACCGGCAAGGGCGTCTATGCCGATGGCATGGTCGAACATGATGGCATGGTCGGCGAACTCCTGAAGAAGCTCGACGATCTCGGCCTCGTCGAAAACACCATCGTCATCTACACCACCGACAACGGCGCCGAAGTGATGACCTGGCCGGATGGCGGCAACACCCCGTTCCGCGGCGAAAAGGCGACCAATTGGGAAGGCGGCTACCGCGTGCCGACCTGCATCCGCTGGCCTGGTGTGATCAAGCCGAACACCGTCTACAACGACATGTTCTCGCACTACGATTTCATCCCGACCTTCTGCGCGGCCGCGGGAGAGCCGGATATCGTCGCCAAATGCAAGGCCGGCTACGAGGCGGGTACCAAGACCTTCAAGGTGCATCTCGACGGCAACAACCTCATGCCCTTCTTCCGCGGCGAGGTGAAGGACGGGCCGCGGCGCGAATTCCTCTATTGGAACGACGACGGCGAACTGGTCGCCGTGCGCTTCCAGGACTGGAAGGTCGTGTTCAAGGCACAGGAAAGCACCGGCATCGGCGTCTGGCGCGACGAGTTCACCACGCTCCGCGTGCCCAAGCTGTTCAACCTGAGGGCCGATCCATTCGAGCGCGGCGACGAGTCGATCGAATACGAATCCTGGTACTTCGCCCGAGCCTTCGTGGTGGTGCCGTCGCAGGCGATCGTGGCGAATTGGCTGTCGAGCTTCCAGGAGTTCCCGATCCGCCAGAAGCCGGCAAGCTTCAACCTCGACGACGTGATGAACAAGCTGTCCGCTTCCGGCAGCAAATAGCGCCGGGTCATGAGGTCCGGGCCTTCGGGTCCGGGCCTCCTGCCCTGCGAACACCGCTACAGCGCCGCCCGTCAAATATGACGCGCAAAGAACGCTGTAACGCTTTAAACTTGCTGCATAATTTCATCCTTAAATCGAATCCGATTTAAGGGATTATGCAGCAATCAGCCCGCAGCCTCGAGGCTTGCAAGAGCGTCGGCGATCCGCGGCGGCGCCTTGGCGCGCGCATACATTCGCTCGAGATAGGCCTTGAGATTGGGGAACCCGTCGATCAGCCCGACCTCATTGCCCCAGTCGATGACATAGACGGTGACGCAATCGGCGATGCTGATGCGGTCGCCGATGACGAACGTACGCCCGTCCATGTGACGCTCGAGCACCTCAGCCATCGCCACAAACTCCTCCTTGGCAAGCGCAATGTCCTCGGGCAGACGCTTGTCTTCGGGGTATAGGAATGTGTGCTTGGCGATCCGCCATAGCGGCTGCTCCAGCTCGGTGACGGCAAACAGCGTCCAGCGATAGGCCTGCGCCCGCTCGTTCAAGTCGGTGGGCATCAGCCCCTTGTCGGCGTATTTCTCGGCCAGATAGAACACGATCGCGGCGGATTCCGTCAGCACCAGGTCTCCGTCGACCAGTACCGGAACCTTTCCGGCGGGGTTGAGGCGCAGAAAATCGGGGTGACGGTTTTCGCCGCCCAGCAGGTTGACCGGCACGAACTCGAAGTCCGCATCAAGCTCCTGAAGCGCCCAAAGGGCACGAAGCGAACGTGTCGGACCCAATCCATAGAGTTTCATCATCTTGGCTTTCCTCGATTTCAATCAGCCTGCAGCGTCGCTGCACTGTCAAAACGGCGGCCCCGAATGGCTGATCTCATGTTTGCGCACATTCCCTGCATCGAATTTCACATCGGTTTTGGGCGGCTTCGCTATTTTTCTCCAAGCCCTGAGGGCGGCTTCGGATTCCCACAGTTCCATCATGTTAACACGGGAAGGATCGACGGAGTCTTCGCTGATCGACAGGTCGAGGCAGCCTACAGCGCCGCGCGTCTTATTAGATGCGCAAAGGTCGCTGTAGCACTTTGAATTGCCACATGTTTTTATCCTTAAATCGAATAGGATTTAAGGAAACATGCAGTAAGAGGAATACCAAGTGACGAGCACACGCGACGATACCATGGCCTTCTACCGCGACAACGCCGAGACTTATGCGGCACGCGACCGTCAACCGCCGACGGATCGTCTCGCCGCCTTCATCGCCCGGCTTTCGCCCGGTGCCGCTGTGCTCGATCTCGGCTGCGGTGGCGGCCACGACAGCCTGCATCTGATCGAGGCAGGGCTCGAAGTCACGCCCTGCGACGGATCTGCGGAACTGGCGCGCGCGGCAGAGCGGCGGATCGGCCGCAAGGTCGAGATCGTCACCTTTCAGGACATCGAGTGGAGCCAGAGGTTCGACGCCATCTGGGCGGAAGCCTCGCTGTTGCACGTGCCGCGCACCGAATTGCCTGACGTGCTGGTGCGGGTGCACAGGGCCTTGCGGCCGGGCGGCCTGCTGCAGGCGAGTTTCAAGGCGGGCGAACGGGAAGGCCACGACCGCTTCGGCCGTTACTTCAACTATCCCTCGGCAGCCTGGCTCCGGACCTGTTTCGAATGGGCCGGATGGTCGAACATCCACATCGAAGAAGCGGACGGCGGCGGCTACGACAACCAGCCGACCCGCTGGCTGCATGTGACGGCCACGGCTGACCACGCAACGCCTCGAAGCGGGCTGCTTCCCTCCTGCGCACGCAGACGGACACTCCGCGCGTCGGTCAGCACCATCGATCGAAAAATGAAAGGACCACGCGTTCAGGAGGACTGTACCGCCCGCAGCAACTGCCGCTTTGCGCGGCTACTGCCTGTTTCCTTAAATCCTATTCGATTTAAGGATAAAAACTTGCGGCCATTCAAAGTGCGACAGCGACGTTTGCGCGTCTAAATAAAACGCGCGGCGCTGTAGGGGCACGGGCGGATCAGCACCAGAAAGCAAAGGCCGGCGACCCGCTCTAACGACGCGAACAGTTCAAGCCAAAACCTTATCTCAGGCTTCGCGACTAAAGTAACTCAGGATCAGAAGCGTGCAGATCGCGCCGATGATCAGCGCATCGAAAAGTGCAAAGTGCTCCAGAATGTTTGGCATGGTACATCCTCCTTCCCACTAAACCTATGAGAGCATAATTTTGTTCCAATGGAAAGCTTTTCAGGAAAATATACTTTATTGATCAACGTCAATTCAGAAACACAATCTTGCAACGCAACAGAAAAATACTGCAACGCACAAACGGATAACCAGTCAAATTCCACGGAAACCTCAACCAGAAAGAGTATCGCGGAGGTAACAGTCATGGCTCGCAACCGTCCCCAGGCTGGCTGGTTGCGTTACATGGCCGCGCCGACCAGTCCGGCCACGAACGTCTCCCGATAGGCTAAAGCTCAGGTGGGCCCGATGGCCGCCGCACCGTACAGGCAATGATCGCCGCAGGCCGACCCTCAGTCTTGCTGAAAGCTCACCGGGTTAGCGTCCGCGCTCGAATTTCGGTTTTGCCTGACGTGCCGTCCGCCGTGGCTTGAAAAGCATATCCTTGGCGGCAAGCATCGCCCCGACCGTGATCATGACGCAGGCGACCGCGATCGACCAATGGAACATGCCAAACCCTGCCAGCAGCAGGACGATGACCGAGAGCAGCGGCGCGGCATAAGAAAGAGCGCCGAGGATCATGATGTCGCCGTGCTTGCAGCCATAGTCCCAGGCGTAGAAACCCGCTCCGAGCGGTATAGCGCCCAGAATGGCGATCGCGGCCCATTGCACCGACGTTTCCGGCCAGACGGTGGTTTCCAGTGTCAGATGCAGCGCAAGCGCAACGACTGCGGTGATCAGGCAATAACCCGCCACCACATCGGTTGGCACCTGGCCGAACCGGCGCGACAGTACGGAATAGCCGGACCAGACGAAGGCGCAGAACAGGGCGATCAGATGGCCAGGCTTCACGCCCTCGGCCAGCCCGACGCTGCCGCCCTTGGTAATCACCAGAATGGCGCCGGCGAGACCGAGGATCACGCCGAGAATGTGGTGCAACTGCAGCCTCTCGCCCGGCAGGAATGCCGCAAACACCACGATCAGCAACGGCCACGGATAGGCGATCAGGCTCACCTCGACCGGCGGCGCCGACTGGATCGCGAAGAAATAGGCGCAGTGGTAGATGCAGAGCCCGGCAGTGCCGAGCGCCCAGACCTGCCATGGCTGGCGCAGCGACTTGATTGCGGCCGGACGAAAGACCCAGCTCGAGGCTCCGACAAGCCCGCCAAGCAGAAACGTCATCGCGGCCAGCTGAAACGGCGGGATCGGCCCGGCAGCGGTGGAAAGAAGCGCAAGGAACGACCAGGTCACGATCGCCAGAAAGCCGATCAGCGTCGGTATCGTCGTCATGTCGCATGGCCTCCATCCGCAAGCGCATGTTTTCGCATGGAAAGGGCGTTCTCCACTGCCGCATACGGTCAATCGCTAACGGAAATGCGACGTGGCGGCGCGTTGGGGCATCGCCCCCTTTGTCACATCAAGCGGATTGATGGTTGCGCGCGCTGCACCGCCTTGAGCTGGCGCCACCTCCAGGAGAAGTCATGCGGAAATTCGAGGCGCGACCAAGAACCATTGCGCCCTATATTGCGGGCCGCCGGCGCGTTGCGCCGAACGATCGCGACCCGAAACCGCGCGGGCGGTTTCGGGTCGTCGATAGGAGGCAACATAAGGCCGGAAGCATTGATCCGTCCTCACGCGCCGTGCGTCAGGCGGCCGGCTGGACCGACTTCACGCTGCCGCTGGTGTCGACGATGCAGTTGAACTTTCGTCCGCCGGCGTCGAGATCGACGCTGTAGGATGTCGCGTCCAGCTGGCGCGAGCTTGTGGGCAGAACCTTGCTGCTATCGACCTTGGCGGTGCCGGCCGCCGCATTGGCGCAGATCAGCTGCAGATCGGCCGGCGCCGTCTGCAAGCTCGTGCGCGCCATTTCCTCCGGCTTCGGGGGCGCCGACTGGCAGCCGCCGAGAATGGCAAGGCCAACGCCTGCCGCGACAAACAAGTTCCTTGAACGCATCGTCCCCTCGATCACAAAAAGTCCTCCCCTTCCAGATCCTGTGGCTTGCTGCCCGGCCTACCCTTGTCTCAAAGGCAGGCTGAGATCAGACACCTGTCGCAACGCAATTTCCTAAACAGTCCGGTTTCATCACGCCTGCGAGACGCACCTGCCCGACACGCCGTCAGGTTCGCTGCCGCCGGTTTGTCTCGTCAAACACCCTTGTAGAGTGCCGCGCCCTGCATCAGCACGATCACCTTCGCCCCGACCTCCACGCGTGAGTGCAGGTCGGTGACGTCATCATTGTTCATGCGGATGCAGCCGGACGACACGTCGAGCCCGATGGTCCAGGGCTCCACCGTCCCGTGGATGCGGTAGATCGTGTCCTGGTCGCCCTCATAGAGATAGAGCGCGCGGGCGCCGAGCGGGTTGTCCGGGCCGCCGGGCATGCCTGCCGCCCATTTCGCAGCGTTCGGATCGCGCGCCACCATTTCGGCCGGCGGCGTCCAGGTCGGCCACTCCGCCGTGCGCCCGACGCGCACGATGCCGGCCCAGCCGAAGCCCTCGCGGCCGACACCGATGCCGTAGCGGATCGCCTGCCCGCCGGGCTGGACCAGATAGAGAAAATGCTGGTTGCCGTCGATGATGATCGTGCCCGGCTTTTCCGCCGTGCGGAACGGCACCACCTGCCGGCGAAAGGCCTCGGGCAGCTGATTGTTGCGGGCAAAATATTGCCGCGCTTTCTTCTTGTCGTAGTTGACCCATTTCTTGGTCCTGGCGTCATAGATCTGGGTCTGCGCCAGCGCCACCAGGGGGCCGAGACAAACGCCTGCGGCCAGCATCACCAGCCCGAGCTTGCGCGCCCGGGTCATGAACCTGGCGCGTCCTGCATCGGCTGCGTTTCGATCCGGTGTTGTCGTCATGGTTTCGCCCACCCGTCGATGCGTGCCGTGTTGTCGTCCACCCATTTCTTCGCGTAGTCGGCCGGCGCCTGCCGCTCGACCTCCAGCGCGTAGCTCATCTTCGTCACTTCTTCCGGCGAGAAATCGACCTGATCCAGGAACTTGGCGATGTCAGGATGTTTCTTGCCGAAGCCGGTGGCGTAGGCGATCTGGAAATGCGCCGCGTCCCAGGAGGTCGCAGCCGTCGACTTGCTGATCCACAAGGGGTCATCCGCACCGACGATCTTCCACTTGGCCGGATCGTGCGGCGGCTCCTCGATGCGCGCAATCTTGTGCAGCTCGAAGACGTGGTGCGGAGCATAGCAGTAAAACACCATCGGCCGCGCCGTCGCGATCGCCGCGTCAACCCCTGCCATTGCCACCTCTTCTTCCGCCTCGAACAGCGTCAGGTTGGCGCCATAGCCATAGCTGTTGGCCCGGGTGCGCTCGATACCGGTCGAAAGCCAGGTCGGCGCGCCGATCCAGAGCTCGCCCTTGCCGTCGCCGTCGGTGTCGAGGATCTTGGTCTTCTCGGGGTCGCTAAGGTCGGCGATCGTCTTGATCGTCGCTGCCGCCTCCGGCGTGGCACAGAGCCCCTGCCAGGCGGGCACGCTGCGTGCGCTGAGCGTTGCCACACCCTTGTCTGTCACATATTTCTTGACGATGTCCCCGAAATTGGGCTGCCAGACTTCCGGCTGGATATCGACATCGCCGGTCTCGAAGCCGACGAAGGCGTTGAGCGTGCCGAGCTCCTTGACCTCGGCATCAAGGCCGAATTTCTTGGCAATGCTGACCTTGAGGATATTGGCCGTCGCCTGGCCGGACGGCCAGTTGGGCATGGCGATCACCAGATCCGCCGCCATCACGGGGGCAGCGGAGCCGAGCAGAAGCACCAGGCAAGCAGACATGCAGAACTCTAGACGTCTCTTCACAGTCCCCTCCGAACAGCATTGACCGATCGACTTGAATGACTTGCGAATGCGTATTGAAAGCGGCACAGGCAGCGGGCGTACCCGCACCCCGGGAGCGGGCGTACCCGCACCCCATCGAATGCAACTGTTCCTGTATCCGGGCCGCTTACCGGCCCCGGCGCCGTTTTCCGCCGCCCTGTCTTCTTTGGCCGGCAGGATGCCTACAGGATCGACATCCGTCAACGCCCGGTTACACCGGACGTTGAAATGGCTGTGATTTTCTCTATCAGCCGGCAGTTGTCCCCAGAGCTGGCGAGCTATGGTCCAACCGTTATTTGACCGCAGGCAGTGCAGCCACCCGGCCGCGCCATCGCCGCCAGTCGAGCGTGGCGGCGACGGCGGCCGAAACCACGATCAGCAGCTCGGCCATGAAGGTCCAGTGGAAGAGGAAGTTGAGATACCAGGGTTTGTAGAGCGCCTGGACGTGCACGAGGTTCACGCGAAGATCCGATAACGGATGGAACCAGCGAATATCGGCGGCGACCGAGTCCAGGAGCAGATGCAACAGCACGTTCGCGAGCCCGACGCTGACGAGAATGAGCTGATTGCGCCTGCCACTCAGCGTCAACGCCAGCGCCAGAGCTGCTGCGGCAGCCAGCCAGAACAGCGGCGTGTGCGTCCAATAGTCATGGTGCGCCGTTCGCCGGCCGTCGACCAGATAGAAATAGGCGAGATCACAATCCGGCAGCACCGAACAGACAATCCCTGTGGCAATGATCGCGCCGGATTGAGTCGGTCTACCACGCGCGATGAAACGGCTGAGCAGGTAGCCCGCCGGCAGATGAGCAACGAACAAGAACGATCCCCCGGACAATTGACGCATGACGCGAACAGGAACGCGATTGCAACTCATCTGGTCGAATTCGTGGCGACCTTGCGTTAGACGCAATTAAAGCTCACAGTATCTTATCGACATTGGCCATTATGGCTTTTCGCGGCGTCAGAGGCTCTCGACCCGCCATCTTTCCCCATATCGAGCGTTGAAGTGTGCGCGCCGCGCACGCTCGACATCCCTCGAACGCCCATGTGCTGACATGATCACAGGAACGATCATGCGTTTCGACTTCAATCGCGGCTACGGCTTCGTTCAGCCGGAAGACGGTGGTCGCGCAGTCTACGTCGATGCGCGGGCGCTCTATAGGTCAGGCATCAAATCGATCTTTCCCGGGCAGACTTTCCGCTTCGAGATCTGGAAAGACGAAAAGGGGCGCATCGCCGCCCGCAACCTGCGGCTCTGACGCAGTCGAAACAGATCGTCCTACTGCCTGTTTCCTTAAATCCTATTCGATTTAAGGATGAAAACATGCAGCCACTCAAAGGGCTACAGCGACCTTTGCACGTCTAATAAGACGCGCGGCGCTGTAGTCGCAACGCCGCGCAAATGCCGGCGATAGAGCACATTGCGCAAAAGTGCGTAGCGGTTTTGCGATCACGGCATGCGCAAAAACAAGAGCTTGAAACGCAATAAGCGCCCCTCGGAGATCGCGGCCCGCTTTAGAAGGAGACGTCATGTTCAGCCGAACCAAGCACCGCACCGTCCACTTCAGTGAACCCTTCCAATTGCCGGATGTCGAAGGAGTGCTCGCGGCTGGAGACTATGAGGTGGATGATGACGAGGAACTGATCGAAGGCATTTCGTGGCTCGCCTATCATCGCGTCGCCACCTTCATCAAGGTGCCGGCAACCGCGGACAATGACCATCGCATGCGCATGGTCGCAATCGCGCCGGATGAGCTCGATCGCATCATCGCTATCGACCGCGCCAAGCATGCCTTCGTCCCGGCACCCCAACCCTGAAGAGGTCAAGAACCAATGCCCGCACATCGCTTCGCCGTTGGATTATCGGTCCGTCTCAGGGATCGCAGCCATATCTCGCCGATTGCCGCGGAAACCTACCGCATCACCGCCATCATGCCCGTTCGCGACAGCCAGCCCCAGTACAGAATTCGCAACGACGAACTTGGCCAGGACCGCGTCAGCAAAGAGGAAAACCTGGAGCCGATCGAGTGGGGCATGCCCCGCCACTAGATCGCTTCGGAAACGCTCTATCTGTTTGTTTTTACGCATTTCCGGACGGAAAACCGCTTCGCACTTTTCCTGGAAATGCTCCAACCGAGGAACCGCCATGACCTATTACGGAAAACTGAGACAGCTGCTCCAGTGGAAAGGCGCGCCGGCCATGGTGCCCATCACCAAGCCGCCGACGCGAAAACCGTCTCTCCGCAAGCCAAAAACCCTGTCGGACGACGAGCAGAAGGGTGCGAACGAGAGCGCCGTCAAATCGCGGCGCGGCCGCGAAACGCTGGAGCGGCATCGCCTCTTGTGAACGGTGGCAACGGGATTTGTTTGAACACGCGCCACGACGGCAAGGGCGCAGGCAGACGGGCGAGCCCGAGGGCGCGGTCGTCTGTGACGACGGCAATCGCCACGCGTCGCAGTCTTGCGGGCTGAAAAGCGCCCAAAGAAAAAGGCCGGGAAATCCCGACCTTCTCAATATCGTCTCAATGGCCAGTGCCAGTACATCCGTGGTCAAGGACCAGAGACGAAATATCGGTGATTACGCAGCCGACAGGTTGTCGGCAGCGCTCTTGCCCGAACGTGCATCGCGAACGATGTCGAAACGGACCTTCTGGCCTTCAACGAGCGAGCTCATGCCAGCGCGTTCAACAGCAGAAGCGTGCACGAAAACGTCGGTTGCGCCGTCGTCCGGAGCGATGAAGCCAAAACCCTTGGTGGTGTTGAAGAACTTTACGGTTCCAGTATTCATAAGAAATTCCTTTCAATCAAAAGTTCGCCTCCCGACTTTGGGCCGGACAAGGCAGTAAGATCGATTTTGATAGGAAAGGTCAGCTTGAACGCCGGTCGGCGAGAAAACAAAGCTCAGCAAGCAAGATCGATGGCAGACCCTTTACAGGCACATTGTGTTCTTAGCAAGGAGCAAGATCGACTACGGAAATACGTAAGGGCTCCGTACACCATTTTCGATGGCCTAACTTGCGCGCATCCCGCCCGGCCGATGGCAGCCTTGACCGGGCACGCGGCTGGGTTGGTTTGTCGGCCGGGCGTGGCGTCCGCGCCCGCGATGCATTCCTCGGCGAGCGGCGCTGCCTGCCGGCAGATGCGCCTACTTGATCGTGCAGATGCCGTTGGCTCCGCCCTTACCAGTATAGGAGACGGCGGGCGAACCGTCCGGGTTGACGCTGAGCGAAATCGTCACCCCGCCGCCCTTGGCTTCGAAGTAGTTGTCGTTGAATTTCTTCAGCTTGCCTTCCTTGCCGTTGATATAGATCGGCCCGCCCTCATCGGCGTGCACCTCGATATTGCCAGGGCAGGAAGCATTGACCAGCGGAATGCCGGCAACGGCCTCGCCGGCCAGAGCAAATGCAGCGATTGCGGCAGCAGCACGCAGGCACGTCTTCATGACACTCTCCTTGGGAACCGTGGTCGACAGCACCGGGGGCAGAAACCGGCGGCCGGATCGTGGCAGCATGAGAATGGGTGTCAAGCAAGAGTGCAACCGCAGCAAGGCGTTGGCATGCGGCCCATTGCCGCCACCGCGACATCATCGACGGCATGCTCCTTCGTTTGGCATCTGGCTCAGGGAGCAATCCACGGCAGCTTTCAAGCGTCGCAGCGCCGTTCAGGCGTGATCTGTCGCGACGCCACGGCCAAACGAGAAAAGACCCGCCGCGGTCAGCACGCGACGGGTCTTTGGCAGATGCGGATCACCAACGGGGAGGCTCGTTGGGATCACGTGAACCAGCTGACTGGGAGGCGATCAGTTGGTTCGCATTGCTCTTGGCAAAGGTCTTTGCCTTGCATGTGTTGGATATTAGCCGAGCGATCTGCCAGGAGGTGTTCCCAGGGTAACAGGCACGAAAAAATCATCGGAAGCGGCGGGGCATGCTCAGCTTGTCCCTGCCCAATGTTCGCACCGGTCACCCCAACCGCCTCAGGCAACCACAGCATCGTCGACGACGGCCACTGAACCCTTGCCATGCCGACCGCCCTCTTCCCCCCAACGACACAAGGCGGCGGCCGCAACGTTGAGCGCCGCGCCGCGCTCCGTCAGGGAGTAGACAACCTTTGCCGGCAGCGACGAATAAACCGTACGATCGACCAGTCCATCCGCCTCCAGCTCGCGCAGCGGCTGGGCCAGCATCTTTTCGCTGATCGCCGGGATGGACTGGCGTAGGCGGCCAAACCGGCGCGCCGCCTTTCCAAGCTCGCAGAGGATATCGACCTTCCACTTGCCCTCGATCGCCTTGAGTGCGGTGGCAAAGCCGCAATTTTCCATGGTCGGGTTCACGATATCCTCCTTACTATCCGGGGAGTAAGCACTTACCCCACGGTAAGCGCTTACCGGCCGGTGCGTATTGCGCACGTCCGGCGCCACCATACCTCTGGCCAGCGACGGCAAAAGCGTCGCGCCAACGGATATGGAGTTTTGCAATGAAGCCATCAATGAGTGTTTTGGGAACGGGACGCATGGGATCGGCGCTGGCGCGCGCCCTGCTCCAGGCCGGGTATCGCACCACGGTCTGGAACAGGACAAGGGAGAAAGCCGAGCCGCTCACGGCACTCGGCGCCACCTTAGCGCCGACCGTCCGCCAGGCGATTGACGCGTCCGAGATCGTCATCGTCAATGTCAGCGACTATGCCGCCACCGCAGCGTTGCTGCGCGCAAACGACGTTGCGCCCGGCCTGGCAGGCAAGCTGATCGTTGAGTTGACCTCGGGGACGCCTGAGGGCGCGCGCGAAACCAGCGGGTGGGCCGCGACCCATGGCGCCCAATACATCGATGGCGCCATCCTGGCGACGCCCGACTTCATCGGCACCGATGCGGGCACGATCCTGCTATCGGGCGCGCTTGAACCCTTCACCGCCAACGAGACTGTGTTTCGCGCGCTCGGCGGCAATGTCCAGCACATCGGCACCGAACCGGGGCGCGCCAACGCGCTCGATAGCGCCCTCCTCGCGCTGATGTGGGGGGCGCTCTTCGGCGGGCTGCACGCGATCGCCGTCTGCCGAGCCGAAGACATCGACGTTGGCGAACTGGGACGCCAATGGAAGGCGACCGCGCCCGTCGTCGAAGGGCTGGTCGCCGACCTGATCAAGCGGACCGGTGCCGGACGGTTTGCCAGCGACGCGGAAACGCTGTCGTCGATCTCGCCGCATTACGGCGCGTTCCAGCATCTCAAGGACCTGATGGAAGCGCGCAGCATCGATCGGACCGTAGTCGACGGTTATGACGCGATCTTCAGCCGGGCGATTGCATCGGGCCATCTGCATGACGACTTCGCCGCCCTCTCCCAGTTCATGGGCAAGGCGTAGCGCCCTCAAGCAAACAGGGAACATCTCACCTATTCCCGGACCGGCCGCCATTCCGAGCTGGCTAGGGATCAGCCCTTGGATCGGATCCGATCCAAGGAGAAATCATGCAGTAACTTTAAAGCGTTACAGCGTCGTTCGCGCGTCATGTTCGACGCGCGGCGCCTTAGCGCACCAGCGGCCCGTTTGCCTTTTTCCAGGCATCGATGCCGCCCTCGATATGGCAGGCGCTGATCAGTCCGGCGGCTTGCGCCGCCTGGACCGCCATCGCCGAGCGTTCGCCGAAGGCGCAATAAAAAACGATGCGCTTGCCCGTCGCAAGCGCCAGTTCATGCAGCATGCCGCCAGCGCCGATGTTTTCCCGCAGTTCCGGATAGGGTGCGTGCAGCGCACCGGGAATGGCGCCGTGCTTTTCCCGCTCCGCCTTCTCGCGCAGATCGACGATTGCGACATCCGAACGGCCCCTGAGCGCCAGGGCTTCCACCGCCGAAACCGCCCAGCCCTTGGCGGCGATCTCGTCCTGATGCAGGCCGACATGGATATTGGCCGGCACTGCCACATCCATCATCTTCGGGTTCGGCAGGTTGAGATTGTTCATCAGGTCGACATATTCGTCGACCGATTGCACCTTGAGGCGCGGATTGAAGCGCTTTTCCTCGCCGATGGTCGAGACCGTGTCGCCCTTATAGTCGTGGGCCGGATAGACCAGGGTGTCGTCGGGCAGCTTCAAGAGCTTGTTGAAGATCGAATCATATTGCTGGCGCGGGTCGCCGTTCTGGAAATCCGTGCGCCCCGTGCCGCGGATGAGCAGCGTGTCGCCGGTAAACACCCGCCCACCCGTCAGGAACGAATAGCTGTCGTCCGTATGGCCAGGCGTGTAGAGCACGTCGAGGCTGAGGCCCTCGATCGAAACACGGTCGCCCTCGGCCACCCGCATCGAAACCACATCGGCCGCCGTTTGCTCGCCCATGACGGTGATGCAATGGGTGCGATCGCGCAGCGCCCCGAGCCCGGTGATGTGGTCGGCATGCAGATGCGTGTCGACCGCCTTGACCAGTTTCAGGTCAAGCTCGCGCACCAGCTGCAGATAGCGGTCGACCTTTTCCAGAACCGGGTCGATGATCAGCGCCTCTCCCCCCTGCCTGGAGGCAATGAGGTAGGTATAGGTGCCGGACGTACTGTCGAAGAGTTGGCGGAAGATCATCGGTTTCTCCCTAGAGCATGTCGCGCAAAAGTGCTCAGCGGTTTTGCGATGACGACATGCGCAAAAACAAGAGCGTAAAGCGCAGCAAGCGAATCCTAGAGATCGCGACGCGCTTTAGTGCAAGCCCGCTGCATCCCGCGGGACAAATCTCATCCGCGGGATGTCTCGTACTTCAAGAAGCGGCTGCATGATCCTTGCCGAGACCGGCTCCGGCCCAGGGCGTCATGCAGTGGCGCGGGCGCGGCAGGCCGCCTCCCGCGATTACTTCGGCTGCGGCACGATCCGGATATAGGGTTTTGGTGCGCGCCAGCCTTCCGGATACTTCTGCTTGGCTTCCTCGTCGCTGACCGAGCCGGCGATGATCACGTCTTCGCCGTTCTTCCAGTTCACCGGCGTTGCCACCTTGTGCTTGGCCGTCAGCTGCAGCGAATCGATCACCCGCAGCACCTCGTCGAAGTTGCGACCGGTGGTCATCGGATAGATCAGGATCAGCTTGACCTTCTTGTCCGGCCCGACGACGAAGACGTTGCGCACAGTCTGGTTATCGGCGGCGGTGCGCTGCGTCGGGTCGCCCGATACCGGCGCCGGCAGCATGCCGTAGAGCTTCGACACGTTGTAGTCGACGTCGGCGATCATCGGAAAGTTCGGCGTGGCTCCCTGCGTTTCCGCGATGTCGCTGACCCAGCCGGCGTGGCGGTCGAGCGGATCGACGGAGAGCCCGATGATCTTTACCCCGCGCCGGTCGAATTCCGGCTTGATCTTGGCCATGTAGCCAAGCTCGGTGGTGCAGACTGGCGTGAAATCCTTCGGATGCGAGAACAGCACGGCCCAGGAATCGCCGATCCAGTCGTGAAACTGGATCTTGCCTTCCGTGGTTTCCGCCTGGAAATCCGGTGCGATGTCGTTGATTGCAAGTGTCACGATAGACCCCATCATTTGAATATGCTGGCTTCAGCCATACAAGGCGGGAAGTGTGCCACTTTTGGTGCGATAGGCAACTTCTAAAGATGAGGTAGAGAGACGAGAGGCGGCCGCCTTGCCGCTGTGGTAATCTGCGTCATATCAGTCTGTGCTGATATGACCGATTGCGTGGGACCGTGTGCGGTCATCCGGCGAGGAGCAGACCTCGGAGCGATGCCTTGGCATCGGTTAAGGATTGCGACGCGGCCGGTGGTCGACAGGCGGCCCACCCGAAGGGCCGGACACTTTTGGCCCGCTGATGGCGTCGACAATCCTTACCGGACCGCTTGGGTCCGGCTCCGGTTGTCTTCTTGCCGGAGAACAAAATCGCTCCGGCGCAGGAGGTCAATATCGGTGCAGGTTGGTATCAGGTCGGAGCTGCCATGAGCGATACGCGAAAAATTGCGGCCATCCTTGTCGCCGACGTGGTCGGGTACAGCCGGCTCGCCGGCGCCGACGAGGAGCGTATCCTGGCGCGGCTGCGCACGCTGCGCAGCGACCTGATCGACCCCACCATCGCCGTCTACAACGGCCGCATCGTCAAGCGCACCGGCGATGGCAGCCTCATCGAGTTCCGCAGCGTCGTCGATGCCGTGCGCTGCGCCATCGAGGTGCAGAGCGCCATGCTGGAGCGCAACGCCGGCGTGCCCGAGGACCGGCGCATCGAGTTCCGCATCGGCATCCACCTCGGCGATGTCGTCGAGGAAAGCGACGGCGACCTGATGGGCGACGGCGTCAACATCGCCTCGCGGCTGGAAGGCATCGCCCGCCCCGGCGCGATCTGCCTTTCCGAGGATGCCTACCGTCAGGTCAAGGCGCGGCTGGACCTTACGGCAACCGACCTTGGTGCCACGCAGCTGAAGAACATCGTCGAGCCGATCCGGATCTACGCGCTGGAGATCGGCGTTGCCCGCGCGGCCAATGGCCCCGCCCCTGCCCCGACGCCGGCAAAGGCGCAGCCGCCGAGCCCGTACCGCCTGCCGGAAAAGCCTTCGATCGCCGTGCTCGCCTTCGACAACATGAGCGGCGATGCCGAGCAGGAATATTTCTCCGACGGTATCAGCGAGGACATCATCACCGACCTTTCCCGGCTGTCGGAGCTGCATGTCATCGCCCGCAACTCGTCCTTCGTCTACAAGAACGCGGCGGTGTCCGTGCCTGAGGTCGCCAAGGCGCTCGGCGTGCGCTACGTGCTCGAAGGCAGCGTGCGCAAGGCCGGCAACCGCGTGCGCGTCACCGCGCAATTGATCGACGCCAACGATGGCGGCCACGTCTGGGCCAATCGCTTCGACCGCGATCTCACCGATATCTTCGCGGTGCAGGACGAACTGACGCGGGAGATCGTCACTGCGCTGAAAGTCCAGTTGACCGGCGGCGACAAAAGCTCGCTTGCCGGCGGCCGCCCGGTCGACGTCAAGGCCTACGAGCTGCTCTTGCGCGGCCGCGAGCAGGCGTCTGCGCACACGCTGCTCGCCAATGCTGCCGCACGCAGCCTCGCCGAAGCCGCTGTTGCCATCGACCCCGACTATGCCGCCGCCCATGCGCTCATCGCCTTCACCCATGTGCTCGACTATATCAACGACTGGAGCGCCGATCCCGAGCAGTCGCTGAGCACCGGCCGTGCGCTTGCCGAACGGGCAGTCGCGATGGCGGACGACCAGCCCGACTGCCACTGCGCGCTCAGCGTCGCCTGCATGTGGATGAGAGAGCTGGACCGGGCGCGGGACGAGGCGCATCTGGGGCTGGCGCTGGCGCCCAACTCGGTGCAGCTCCACATGGCGCTCGCCCATGCGCTGATCTTCTCCGGCGAACCGAAGGCAGCGCTCGACGAACTCGACATCTCCATGCGGCTCGACCCGCTCTATCCCGAAGTGCTTTTACAGTTCCTCGCCGACGCCCACTTTTCGCTCGGCGCTTACGAAACGGCGATCCTGGCGATCGAGGCCCGACTGATGCGAAACCCGCATTCGGAAACCGCCTTTGCCCTGCTCGCCTCCTGCCACGGCCATCTCGGCCATCTGGACCAAAGCCGCCAGGCCTGGAACCGCGCGCTGGAACTCAACCCCAATTTCTCCATCCCCCGCCGCCGCCGCGTCCTGCCCTTCCGCAACCCGGATGATTTTGAGCGTCGAGTGGAAGGGTTGCGCAAGGCGGGGCTGGTGGAGTGAGAGGCCGGGAAGCACTTTGCGTGCCTGGCTCGGCACATTCAAGACATACAGACTGTTTGCGAAAGTAGCGCAGCTAACCGTTCGGGTCACAACACGTGTGAAGGTCATCTCTGCAAGACATTGAACGACTGGATTGCGCCAAAGGTGGTCACAATGATCCGGATTGCGTTTGGTGGCCACATGGTTTCATGTGGCTCTTGCTCAATCTATCTCTTGACCTCGATTACAAGTGGATAGCCCTCGTCGTCCCACTCCAAAAAACCGCCGGCAAAATAGTAGATGTGCGTGTAACCCCAGGCGATCGCCTTGGCCGAAGCATAAGCGGCATAGGTGCAACTCTTGCCCTGACAATAGAAGGCGACCTCACCTTCCTTTCCCCCCACCATGGCAAGGCTTTCCTTTGATAGGCCGGTGACGAGGGATAGGTTGATGGCCTTGGGGATATGGCCATTGTCATAGTTAAGCGAAGCACGCACATCGATGAAGGGCACGCCGCGTGCGAGCAGCGCCTTTGCTTCCGTGACATCGATTTTTATGGTTCTGTCGACACTGAGTTCGCCCTTGGTCAGCGCCATAAACTTCACGTAGTCGTCAAGGGCGAGGTCTGTGCCAGCCCCCTCGGGCAATCCGGCCTTGCGGAGTCCCTCCTGCAGGCGCGTGATGTAAGGCCTATGGTAGCTGAATGCGCTACCATACCAATCATAAGCACTTTCCTGGACGGTGAGCGGATCGCCCAAGAAGGACATGGCCAGCGTGTTATACTGGTCGATCAGCGTCTGAATGCCGTCAGTGCGCCCGAGATGTCCGTAGCTTGCTATCAGGGTGGCGTAATCTGCCCGGAGATCGGACTTTTTGCCGATCACGCGTTCAAAGGTGTCGACGGCTTCGACATATTTTCCCTGGGAAAAGAACGAGACTGCGAGCATGCGCAGCGTTGCACGCGAGGGATGGGGATCGAACCTCATCGCCAGGCGGGCCTGCTGTTCCGCCTCAGTTGCGCGTCCCTTCGCGTTGAGAATCCGCGCCAGGCCGACATGGTTGTCAGGATCATTCGGCGCAAGCTTCATCGCCCGGTCGATGGCAGTGAATGCTTCGTCATAGCGACCCTGCTGCGCAAGCACCTGCGCCGATATCGCATAGGCAAGCGGCGTCGGCTTCTCCATAGCCTTTGCTAGATTTCTGATGAGGTTCTTTGAAGCGGTCTCCCGACGGTAAAAATCCCAGGACAAGATGCTCGTCCGCCAGTTTGCTGCTGCCAGTGACGCATAGGCGCGGCTATAGTTTGGATCGAGTACGATCGCCTTCTGGAAGAAGTCGGAGGCCGTGGCCGTTTCGGCCTCGCTGTCCCGGCGAAGATGATCCCAACCCCGCAACAGCGAATCGTAGGCTTGCGGATTCGTCGTTTCCGGCACCGCTGCCACGCTTCGCTCGGCACTCGTCAGCTTCACTGAAAGAGTTGAAACGATCTGTCCGATCACCCTGTCCTGCAGCCCGAACACGCCGCTCATTTCCCCATCATAGCGCTCGGCCCAGAGGTGATGTCCGTCGATCGCGTCAATCAACTGGGCATTGACACGAACATGGTTTCCCTCTCGACGTACGCTGCCCTCCAGGATGTAATGGACGCCCAGTTCCTCGGCCACCTGCTGAACTTTGGTGGGCTTGCCCTTGTAGGTGAAGGTCGAGTTGCGCGCGATCACGAAGATGCCAGACAGTTTTGAGAGTTCGGTGATCAAGTCGTCGGTCATCCCGTCGGCAAAATAGCTCTGCCCCGCATCAGAGCTGAGATTGTCGAATGGCAGGACGGCGATGGAGGGCGTTTGGGGTAGCGGAAAAGCCATCCGCGCAACGGACGCCGCGTCAGCACTTTCGCGCGTTTGGGCCAGCCAAACTGCTGGAACGCTTATCAGGAGCAGGAAGGCCAAAGCAGCCGGGATTCTCCAACGGCGAAAGCTTTTGAGGTTGAAGCGTCGCAGCCGAGTATTTCCCTCGAACCTCACCCGGTAGACACGGACGGGCCGCTGGATATTCTTCACATGCTGCTCGCCGATAAATTCCAGCGGCAATTCGAACTTGCCCTGCAAGTGATCGAAAGCAGTGCCAGATACGAAAAGTCCCCCTGGCTCACACATCTGCTCAAGGCGAGCCGCGACGTTGACGCCATCGCCCAGCAAATCATCCTCGTCGACAACCACATCTCCGAGATTGATGCCCATGCGGAGGAGAAGTCGACGCTGGACTGGGACATCCACTTGGCACGCAGCGACCTTACTTTGTGACGCGACTGCGCAAGCCACGGCGTCGACGACGGAGCCAAATTCCACGATCGCACCATCGCCCATGAGTTTCACGATGCGTCCGTGATAATCTTCCATAAAGGGATCGAAGATTTCGGAACGCCATGCCTTGATTGCAGCCAGGGTCCGGGCCTCGTCGGCTTCGATGAGTCGCGAATAACCGACAATGTCGACGGCAAGAATTGCCACCAGCCGCCGTTCTGCGCGAACTGCTTCCATAGCCACCTCTCCCAAAGGTGTAGAGAAGGCCTCGCTCTTGCGTTGGTCAGGGGCGGGAACTCTAGCTTCCGAAGCTACGCTTGTTTCCTCGCTCGTGCCAGATTTATTGCCTGACTCGGGACCTTGCCGGAATGGCCGCTTCGGGCCGATACTGTTGAAAAACTCGGTATTGCCGGTACTTGGGACGCGTGATTCAATCCTCTGAGTGATTTGCAGGGGATCAGGTGAATGATGGGATGTCAGGCGGCTCCGGCGCAGCTCTTCTACGACTTCTGCCTCAAAGATCACGTCCCTGCTGACCATCTGCTGCGCGGGATAGACCGCCATCTCGACCTCGACAGCGTGCGAGCACCGTTGAAGCCGTTCTACAGCAACACAGGTCGTCCTTCGGTTGCCCCTGAGCTGATGATGCGGATGCTGATCATCGGCTATTCGATGGGTATCCGCTCGGAACGGCGACTTTGCGAGGAAGTCCACCTCAACCTTGCCTATCGTTGGTTCTGCCGCCTCGGACTGGACGGCAAGGTACCGGATCACTCCAGCTTCTCGAAGAACCGTCATGGCCGGTTCCGGCAAAGCGACATCCTGCGGCACCTATTCGAGACGGTGGTGGAACGCTGTCTTGCCCAGGGACTGGTGGGCGCGGAAGGGTTTGCCGTCGATGCCTGATCGCCGCAGACGCCAACAAGCAGCGTTCTGTGCCTGGTGCGGAGTGGGAAGTCAAAGACGATGCCAGCCGCTCGGTCCAGGAATACCTTGCAGTTCTTGATGATGCCGCTTTCGGTGCGGCATCGCCGGTGACGCCGAAGTTCATCTCGCCTTCCGATCCAGCAGCGCAATGGACGGGTGCCCACAAAGGCCATGCCTTCTTCGCCTACGCCACCAACTATCTGATCGATACCGATCATGGCGTCATTCTGGACGTGGAGGCGACACGTGCGATCCGCCAGGCAGAGGTCGGAGCATCCCGCACAATGCTCGACAGGACCGAGAACCGCTTCGGCTTGAAGCCAGACTATCTGGCAGCCGATAGCGCTTATGGTTCTGCCGACAATCTGGCCTGGCTGGTCAAGGAGAAGAAGATCGCGCCGCACATTCCTGTCTTCGACAAATCGAACCGGACGGACGGGACCTTCTCGCGTTCGGACTTCACCTGGGAGGCCGAGAATGATCGCTACGTCTGCCCTGCGGGAAAGGAATTGAAGCAGTTCCATCGAACCTATGCAACGCCCAGATCAGGGATCACGAGCGAAGGAACACGACTCTATCGCGCCAGCAAAAAGAACTGCGACCCGTGCGAATTAAAGCTTCGCTGCTGCCCGAACATGCCTATGCGCAAGGTGCCGCGTGATCTCAACGAGGATGCCCGCGATGTTGCCCGAGCTATTGCCACCACACCTGAATACGTGCAGTCCCGACATCGTCGCAAGAAGGTAGAAATGCTCTTTGCCCACCTCAAGCGCATTCTGCGGATGGCGCGTTTGAGGCTAAGAGGACCGTGCGGTGCGCGAGACGAATTCTTGCTGGCAGCAACCGCCCAAAACCTCAGGAGGCTCGCGAAACTCAGGCCGCAAAGGTCGCTATACCGCGCCATCGCCGCATGAGCGCGGCATACATCGATACCTTGCGCTAAGGCGCAGGGCAGATAACCGATGACCCCGCGCCCAAAAGACCAAAACGGGCGGATGGGCGGAAATCCATCGAGTTTTTCAACGAAATCGGCCGACTGCGGACGTAATGATTGCAAAGCGCCAGAAAGAAAGCCAGTCCGGCAAAGACGACGACAGGCAGATACTGCGGCCGCTTCGCGAATAGGTTGGTGCCATCAGCCGGCTGCGGGCGGGAACTCTCTCCCCACATAAGCCGTATCCCGCATGCCGGACACAGAGAGTGCTTGGCCGTTTCTGGTCACTTCGGCCAAGTCCGACGAGTGGTGCAGCGCTTCCTCAACAAGCCCATGGCAGCAAGTGGTCGGACTGCACCACAATCGTCACTCGATGGCTCACGCCACCTGAGCAGCCGTCGCTTGCCCTTGCGCGACAGAGACAGCCTCCGTTACCGCCAGTTCCGCCATCGCCAGCGCCGCCTCGCGGGTTTTGGCGGCGGCGATGAAGCGGCCGTTGTGGCAGAAGGTGGCGCCCGCAACGCCGCAGGCGGCCTCGAGGTCGGCGTTGGTGAGGCCGGCCCAGGCGGCCGGCAGGTCGGCGCGCAGCTCGAAGCCCTCGTCGGCGCGGCGGATGCCGGTCAGGCACCAGTCCTTGTCGCGCGGGTGGACGACAAACTGCAGGTGATCGGCGCCTGCCTTGACGATGGCGGGACGGAACGGCATGCCCATCGGCAGCTCCAGCACACGGGCCTCGCCGGTATCGACGATCGCCTGGTGCACGACGGCTTCCGCACGCAGTTTTGCGGCGCTACGGCCGATGCTGGCCTCGACGAAACTGCGGGCGATGGCGAGGGCTGAATGGAAGGCGCGATCATCGGCGCCGGGATCGGTCTCGTCGAAAACCGGTTTCAGGGTTTCGAGCAGCGCCGGCAGCGTCAGTCCGGCGAGCGGCCCGGCAACGGAGGGGCTGAGCGCGCCATTGTCCACCAGATCGATTGGCAGCACGAAGCTCTTGTCGAAGGAGGCGTGCACCGCCTCGACATGCGCTTCCGGGACACCGGAGGCGGCGAGATAATCGCGGCCATAATGCTTCCAGATCAGGCCGAACGAGCTGTAGGGCTGGCCATCATCGCGCAGCGGTGCGCCGCGCTGGTGATGGTCGAAGATCCTGGTTTCAGCGTCATAGGCGCCGCCGACGTCGTAGATGATGCGGTCGGTGCCGGGTGTGATCCACTCCGGCGCCCGGCTGCGCACGATCTTCGCCTCAGGGAACAGCCGGGTCAGGATGACGCTCGACATGAGCTCATCGGCATGGAAGCCACCGGAATGGGTGACGAGGAATTCTGGGCTCATGCCGGGATACGCCTTGTGGTTTTCTGAAGAAAGTTCGCCCGAGGGGCGTTTGCGATGGCACCAGATAGCCTTTGCCAGACGCCATCTCAACCCTCTGATCGCTTATTCCGGGGTTCGCGCCCTCATCCGGCACGGCCTTGCGTTTCAGACGGAGGTGCTTTCGGTTCCGGCCCGGAACACCAAGCGGCGGCCCGATCCGGAGGATTTCGCCGCACGCGGATAGGCCGCCGTCAACCCACAACGGATCTGCCGCCGGGGCGCAGCCCCGCGCCGTTGCCCCGCTATGCGGGACGATGGATGGGAACCACGCGGCGCGGACAGAAGACCTGTGCCTCTTATCGCTCGCCGGCCACTTTCCGTTTCACCCCCTGCCCGAGATCGAGCGACCAGGTCTGGCCCACCAGGTCCTTGCCGAAGGAATGGTGCGGCGCCTCCTCGGTGAGCGTGAAGCCGGCGCGCTCGTAGATGCGCCGGGCCGAGGTCAGCACGCTGTTGGTCCACAGCACCAGCGTGTGATAGCCGACAGTGCGGGCGCGCTCGATGCAGGCGGCAACCAGCGCCGCCCCGACGCCGCGTCCGCGCGCATCCGGCTCGACATAGAGCAGCCGCAGCTTGGCCACATCAGGCTTGTCGCCGGCCACGAGGAAGATCGAGCCGACGACGCGGCCGTCGATTTCGGCGATCCAGGCGGCCTCGCGGGCCGGGTCGAAGGATTTTACGAAATCCGCGAGGATGCCCGCAGCCAGCGCCTCATACTCCTGGTTCCAGCCATATTCCTGAACATACAGCACGGTCTGGCGATGGATGATCCAGCCGAGATCGCCCGGCTTCAGATCGCGCAGCATTAAGTCCCCGCCTGCCTTGTCCTCAAGGATCTCGCTGATGGTGCTGGTGGCCGCGATCAACCGCTTGCGCTCGGTCGATGGCAATGTATCCAGCAGCTTGCCGATCGCCTCGCGGGTGTTCTGCTCCAGGGCGGTGAACGCCTTGCGCCCGGCAGGGGTGAGCGAAATCGGCTGGCGGCGGCCACCCTCCGGATGGTCCGACTTCTCGACCAGCCCGCGATCGGAGAACCGCTTTAGCGTGCGGCTGAGCTGGGCACGGTCGACTTGAAGCGTCCGCATCAGCTCGGCCGCCGTCGTCTCTTGCCGATGGGCAAGCTCGTAGAGGATACGCGCTTCGGTGAGCGTGAACGGGCTCTGGTCGAGATGGGCGTTCAACAGGCCCAGACGGTTGGTGTAGAGACGGTTGAAGGCGCGCAGCGCCGCCACATCAGGGTGATCGTTGGTGAGTGCCATGGGAAATGATCCAGCATGAGTTGACTCAATCAACAACGGTTTGTTGATTGAGTCAACATAAAATGGCAATCGGTCGAGGCGTATTAGTTCCTGGCCCCGAGCGCCAGCCGGCAGGCAAGGCCAGCAAAGACGGTGGCGAGCAGATATTGCGGCAGCTTCTTGAAGCGGGTGGGCGACGTGAACCGGCTGCGGATCCGGCCGCCAAGCAGGATCACCGCGCCATTGACGCGAAAGCCGATGCCGTTCAGCACCGTCGCCAGCACCAGCGTCTGCACGATCATCGCGCCGTTTTCGGGCCGAATGAACTGCGGAAACAGCGCCAGCACGAACAGCGCCATCTTCGGGTTGAGCAGGTTGGTGAGCAACCCCTCGCCAAAAATCCGCCGGAGTGACAGCCGCTTCAGCGACGCGGACGGCGAAAAGTCGATCGCCTGCGAGCGCAGGGTCTTGAAGGCGAGATAGAGCAGATAGGCGCAGCCGACCCAGCGCACGATCTCATAGGCGATCGGCACGGTGGCGATCAGCTGCGACAGTCCGAGGGCGGCGGCAAGCGCATGGCAATAGGTGCCGAGCGCGATTCCGGCATAGGTGAGGAACCCCGCCCCCTGCCCCTGGCTGACGCTGCGTGAAGCGATCAGCAGCATATCGGGACCGGGCGTGGCGGTTAGCACCAGCGACGCGGCGGCAAAAAGTGCAAGTGTGGAAAAATCCGGCATGACATCTTCCTTTGAGGTGGCCGGAATTTCGGTTTAGCCGGATTCGTGGGAATGGCAAGGCCGGCGTGAAAGCCGCCTTACGGCCTGTGGGGATGCGGGGTCGGCAAAAGCGGGTGCATCATGCGGTTGCGAGCTCAAGTGCCAGCATTGTGGAATATCGGGCGCAAGGCTGATGATCGCCGTTCGCCCATCACTTGGACGCTTGCTTGCCGCGCGAAGAACCAATGCGGATTTCGGCATTCGACAACAAGACAGATCCAAGTTGTATTCGACATGATTTGACCGTAGGAGACGTTGTCATATTGTAATCAGGGGTTGAAACTTAATGACCATTTCATTCAAGCGATTGCTCGCAGCCACGCTGATCGGCTTTACCCTCATGCCGGGTCTGGCCCACGCGGAATCCTTGGCCCAGCTCGAAAAGCAGGGCTATAAGGTCAGCAAACTCACCAAGAACAAGGCCGGCCTGCATGGCTGGGTCGCATCGAACGGCGACAAGCGCTTCTTCTGCCGCATGAATGTCAGCATAGCCGTTGTCAGCAAGAAAGAGCTGGTCAGCATCACCTCGGCCGGTAACCTGGTCAAGCTGAACCGCGCCACCTTCGAAGCGACATTGGGTGGGCCTGATCCGTCCCTGCCCCTCTGGAGCGACCTTCAGGCCGGCCGCGTCAAGGCGCCTCACGTCAAGGGCTGCACGCCCCTTCGCTGACCGACACGGGGCAGGCCTGCTCCCTGCTCTGGGCGCGGGTCTGCTGCAGGATTGCCCGGCAGTACCCTCCGCAGACAGTGACGACGCAAAGCCAGCCACCGGCGATGTTCCTTTCACCGCAAAAGTCATGCCCGCACCAGTTTTTTTGAGCGGGCACACCCGTCGCCTCAGGCACTATATCATAAGGTTTCCAAACGATTTTTCATTGCGGCAGACGCTTGCCTGCCAAAGGGCCCAGCGGCTCTGTCCACTCAAAAATGCCGGGACCAGCTTGCCTTGGCGATCGCCCTGACTATATTAGCGAGGCCTGAACGCCTCTCATTATTCGAGTCGCACGATATTTTCGGGCCCCCTTCACCCGACGAAACTCCTTGTCGGTGGACGAACGAAGGAGACACTTCATGTCCTTTAAGAAAAATCTGAATAAGGCTTCCGACGCCACTGTTTCGCGTGTCAGCATCGGAGCCGCTGTAAAGCGTTCGCGTGAATCCCACGGCTACACCGTCGATGATATGTCGGTAACCACAGGCCTGACGGAAACGGAAATCTCCAAGGTCGAACTTGGTGCCGATACCGATCCCGTCAAGCTGCAGCGCATCGCTGCCGCCCTGCAAGTCTCGCCTACCACCTTCACCGCCACACACTAACGGCGGTGCCGGGCACATAGTGTCCGGGCCGGGCACATGCCCACCCCGAAATGCGACCTACGATAGACCATTCTCTTGCAGCAAGGCTCAACCGCCGCTGCTTCAAGCCGAGAGTCTGGACTGAAATCTGGCCCAGCGGCCATTGGCTCAAAAAGGGAAAGCCGGGGTTTTCGCCCCGGCTTCCTTCGTTTTTGGAAAGCTCTTCCGCAAAGACGTTCATTGCCGCAACGGACCCACCGTCATGCTCACCGCAATGTTTTGCCTCCCGTGACGTCGATCAGTGCTCTCCTCACCGTCCCGGTGAACGGACAAGGCGATTGGATCCCTGGGAGAAAAACGTGGAAACCGGATAAGGCAATGCGAGTGGCGGCATCTCGTCCGGCCCGAAATATCGAAGCGATCTTGTCTCGCTGTCTGTCCACTCCCCGCAGTCGTCAACGATCCGGCACCCGAACAGTGTGACGATGTATTCGACGTGATCGCCATTCGGATAGGTGTAGCGAAATTCCCGCCCACCGAAGACGCCGAGAATGGTTGCAGGCACAACCGTAAGGCCGGTCTCCTCCACCACCTCGCGAATGACGGCCTCCTGCGGCGTTTCGCCGGGCTCGATAGCGCCGGCAGGCAGGCTCCACCCCTCGCCCGAAGATTTCTCCTGCAGCAGCAGATTGCCCGCGTGGTCATGGATGACGGCGGCGACGGAGGGAAGCAGGAGCAAGCGGTTTCCGATCAAACCGCGCAGTTCCGCCAGATACGATCTCATCGGGCTCATCGGGGCGCTTTCCATGAGGTAGCGGGCCAATGTCGAAAACCGGGACGAATTAGGCAAGTGCCTCCATGAGGCGTGGTCGCGCCCGACGTCGATCCTGGCATCCGTTTCCTCGACAGCACGCCGCGCAATGGTCGAGCCCGCCTGCGGCGGCGCGGCGACGATCGCTTGCTGCAGCAACGAAAAAAGCCGGAGCATGCGCCCCGGCCTTTCCTATGCATTTGATCGCTAAAACTTAGTTCTTCGCCTTGTCGACCAGCTTGTTCTTGCCGATCCACGGCATCATGCCGCGCAGCTTGGCGCCGACTTCTTCGATCTGGTGGTTGTCGTTGACCCGGCGGATGCCCTTGAAGCGGGCCGCACCCGACTTGTATTCCTGCATCCATTCCGAGGTGAACTTGCCGGTCTGGATGTCGGTGAGAACGCGCTTCATCTCGGCCTTGGTTTCTGCCGTGATGATCCGCGGGCCGGTGACGTATTCGCCCCACTCTGCCGTGTTCGAGATCGAGTAGTTCATGTTGGCGATGCCGCCTTCATAGATCAGGTCGACGATCAGCTTGACTTCGTGCAGGCACTCGAAATAGGCCATTTCCGGCGCGTAGCCGCCTTCGACCAGCGTTTCGAAGCCGGCGCGGATGAGCTCGACGAGACCGCCGCACAGAACTGCCTGTTCGCCGAAGAGGTCGGTTTCGCACTCTTCCTTGAAGTTGGTTTCGATGATGCCCGAACGGCCGCCGCCGACGCCGCAGGCGTAGGAGAGCGCGAGGTCAAGGGCGTTGCCCGAAGCGTCCTGGTGAACGGCAACGAGGCAGGGAACGCCGCCGCCCTTCTGGTATTCGCCGCGAACCGTGTGGCCCGGGCCCTTCGGTGCGATCATGACGACGTCGAGCGTCGCCTTCGGCTCGATCAGGCCGAAGTGAACGTTGAGGCCGTGTGCGAATGCGATGGCAGCACCGTCACGGATGTTGCCGGCGATGTCAGCCGTGTAGATTTCGGCCTGCAGTTCGTCCGGCGTTGCCATCATGATCAGGTCGGCCCACTTGGCAGCTTCGGCGACCGAAAGAACCTGGAGGCCATCGGCCTCGACCTTGGCAGCCGTTGGCGAACCCGGCTTCAGCGCGACGCGGATTTCCTTGGCGCCGGAATCCTTCAGGTTCAGCGCGTGGGCGCGGCCCTGGCTGCCGTAGCCGACGATGGCGACCTTCTTGGACTTGATGAGGTTGATGTCGGCATCACGATCGTAATAGACGCGCATTTGAATGGTCCTTCCCGTTGCTATCAGTTGTATTTCCGCTGCACGATGCCTGAACCGGGATCGATCCAGGCGCCATGCAGCAATTCCGTTTCTGCAGCGGCCTTTGCGCGTCTTCAACACGCGGCGCTGCAATTCAGTTCTGCAGCGGCCTTTGCGTGTCTTCGACACGCGCCGCTGCAATTTCAGTTCCGCAGCGACCTTTGCGTGTCTTCGACACGCGGCGCTGCAGGCGGAGATCTCCCCCGCCGTTAAACCTTCCGGCCGTAGAGCGTGAGAAAGGCGCTGACCGCCTGCTCCGCCTTGCGGCCGAAACTCTTTTTCATCTCGCCGGCCTCTCCGCCGAGCAGCATCTTCAGGTGCCAGTCGGAAACGACCAGCCCGTAAAGCGCGCCATAGGCTTCGTCGGCATCGTCAAACGCGAGCAGCCCCGCCTTGCGGCCGGCCTCCAGCAGAGCGGCAGCACGCCGCCCGATCTGCCGGCGTCCGCGCTCCTGCAGCATGTGGCCGAGCTTGGAGCCTTCGCGGCTCGCCTGGCCGATCGCCAGCCGGTTCAGCGCCAGCGACACGTCGCCGGCAAGAACCTCGAGCAGATCCTTGGCGAAGACAACCAGATGCCGGCTCAGGCTTTCGGCGTCGAGCGCGCTCGCGGCGACATCCAGCGTGCGCACCTTGCTCGCCTGGAAACCGATCATCGCCGATAACAGCCCGTCGCGATCGCCGAACCACTTGTAGAGGCTTTCCTTCGAACAGTTGGCAGCCCGCGCGACACCGGCGGTCGTCAGCGCCTTCTCGCCGCCGTCAACAAGCAGACGCAACGCCTCTTCGAGGACGACACCCTGACGCTCGGTCAGGCCGCTCCCGGCATTCGCCTCTTTTGTCGCAGCAACGCTTTGCACCTGGCTCCACCCATTTGAGTACCGTACGGTACGGTTCGCAGTGTTCTAATCAAGCGCGACGGAAGCGTCAAGGCGATTTTGTCGAGTGGGCGAAATTTCGACAGCGGCAGCGGATGTGGATCCTCATGGGCTGAGGATGCAAAACTGGAAGAGCTCGACGCCCCGCGGGATAGAAGGATGTCGTCGTGATCTTGTGCTTAACCAACGCTCCGAGTTTCAGGGACACCCGCTATTTCCGGCACGACAGCGACGCAATCTCTGCATGCCGCTGCGCGCTTGCCGGCGTTGGTGCGATGGCAACCATGCGCCACCAGCAGACATTCAGGTCCTCGCTTATCTTCGACTGGCTCGGGCCGGAAGTGGACGCACTGCTTCCAGCGGTAATCGATGGCAGACATTCCCGCGCAGAAGCGAAGTCCTTGGCTGATCCCTGGAGACCATTGCCTTCGCCCAGTCGGAACGTCGCCAAGGGGCGAGACGTGACACTGGTGGTGGCGGCGCAAAACAGCGGCTGACAATCTGTCGGCCTCTGATCCCGGCCCTGACCGTCAGGAACTTCTTGACCATGCCGAAGGCGGTCACGAATGCCCCGCGATATGGTCGACAAGGCGAGGCGCTTCCTCGGCGATCGCCAGGATGATGCCTGACTTGCGTGTGGAGGCGAAGTCCAGCCCTGCGAAATAGAGGCCCGGCAGGGCGGCCACGCCATCCTCATGAACAGGCTGTCCCGCGCTGTCGAGCACACCGGGAAGCCTCATCCAGCTGAAATCGCCCTTGAACCCGGTGCACCACACCACGCTCGCTATGCCGGAGCGGGAGAGATCGAGCGAACCGATCGGCGGGTTCTGTCGACGCAGCGCGACCGTCTCCGCCGGGTCGGGCTCGGCAGGGGGCGCATCGATCCCGGCGCGGCTGATATAGTCGTCGACATGGCGTTTGACAGTGTCGGAGGCTTCATCCGCAAAGCGGACATTCGCTTCGAGATCGTCGGCAAACGAGAGGTTGCCGCCATCCTCGATGCCGGTGAGACGCCCAAGAAGCGCGACACCTTGGGCGCTCAGCGCCTGAAGGCTTATCGTATGCACCGAGCCGAGCACACCGCGCGGCGGGATGCGTCCCGCAAGTCGAATGACCTCCTCTCGCCGCACGTCGAGAAACCCGCTTTCGAGCAGCCAGACCATGATGTCGCGACTCCGGTAGCGCCGCGGGAGCCGCCCGACACGACTGGTCGCAAGGAAGACCTTTCGGCCCGCTTCCGCCAATTCCTCGGCGATCTGAGCACCCGATTGGCCGCTTCCGACCACCAGTACCGATCCATCTGGCAAATCAGCAGTGCTGCGGTAGCCGGAAGCGTCGATCTGATGGAGAGCCGGCGACAACGCGGGCGCCCAGACCGGGCGCACCGGGCAATTCAAGCAGCCGCTTGCGACGATAACGTTGTGCGCCCAAAGCGTGCCGTGTGAAGTGGTGAGCCGATAGGCGCCATTCTCGTGCGCGAGTTCGCTTACCGCGGTATCCGGTTCGATCGGCAGCGTGTTGCGCCGGGCGAAATCCTCAAGCAGAGCGACGAACTGCTCGCCCGTCATGGCACCATCCGGATCCGGACCGTCATAGCAGTCGCCCGGCATGACGGTCTGCACATTGGGAGTATTCATCCGAAAGCAGTCCCATCGCTGTGTGCGCCAGGTCTCTCCGATGCGGCCCCGCTCCAAGACACTGTGGCGCAGGCCCCGTCGTGCCAGCCAATAGCTGACACCCAGGCCGGCCCAGCCGGCCCCGATGACGACAGCATCGAGAACATCGCCGTCATCAGTCATCTGCTGCGGTGATCCCATAATCGCCCCCGGCAATCCCGCCATCCCCGCGCAGCATTAAGCCCTGTCGACGGCAACGAGTCCAGCACCGCCGATTTCCGCGCGGCTGGCCGTTCGCATTCCGGTTCGCGGCCCTCTCGCCAGACCGCAAGGCGATCCCGCCTGATGCGAAGCAGATCGCTTCGTCGCTGGTGCGGTGACTGTGAAAGAGCTCCCGTCGATCTCCGGTGCGTGACAGGACTCCCCTTACGCGAACCGGGCCGCTGTTCTCGCGCGCGCCCTTGCCGCGACTTCCTCGCGATCGCGAGGGGGTTGAGAAGTCTCCAGCGAATCCAGCAGCTCGCGGGCGCATGCCGCGACTGAATTGACCGCGCGCTCGAACGCAGCCTCATTGCGTTTCGATGGTTTGTTCGTGCCGCTCACCTTGCGCACGAACTGTAGCGCGGCGTCACGAATCTCCTCGTTCGTCGCAGGCGGATCAAAATTGAACAAGGGTTTGATATTCCGGCACATGACTTGCTCCCGGGCGTGTCACTGACAGGAGGGTGGCGAAGCATACGAAAATAGTCGCGTGAGCGCCAATTGCAACGGACGGGCCAAGCCGGGCCGCGTGGGAACGCTGCGCACTGCATGCCCGGAAAACGAGCGTGATCTTGGCTGACGGTTGCAATCGCGCCATGAGCCGGATCAGTTGAAAAGGGTTGAAACGCTTTGCTCCCTGGCGGTGCGAGCGAGGGCTTCGCCGATCAGCGGCGCAATTGTGACGCGTCGGATATTGGCGGTCTGGCGGTGAGCTTCGGTTTCCTGAATGGAATCGGTCACGACCAATTCCTTGAGGTTGCTGGCGCCAATGCGTTCACAGGCGCCTTCGGAAAGCACACCATGGGTGATGTAGGCAGAAACCTCCTTGGCACCAGCCTCCAGCAGGGCTTCCGCCGCATTGATCAGCGTGCCGCCGCTATCTGCGATGTCGTCGATCAGAAGACAACTTTGCCCGGACACATCGCCAATGATGCCCATCACTTCCGAGACACCGGCGCGGGGTCGCCGTTTATCGACAATGGCAAGATCGGCACCAATGCGCTTGGCGATGGCGCGAGCCCGCGCCACGCCGCCCACGTCGGGCGAAACGATCGTCAAGTTCTTGGTGTCGTAGTGCTTTTCAATATCGCGGGTCATCACCGGCGCTGAATAAAGATTATCGGTCGGTATATCGAAAAAGCCCTGAATCTGGTCGGTATGGAGATCGACGGTGATAACGCGGTTAACACCTGCACCGGCAATCATATTGGCGACCAGCTTGGCCGAGATCGGAGTGCGGCCGGTGGCGCGGCGATCCTGGCGAGCATAGCCGAAATACGGGATCACGGCCGTGATCCGGCGGGCAGACGAGCGGCGCAGTGCATCGGTCAGGATCAGCAACTCCATCAGATTGCCGTCGGCGGGGGCGCTCGTTGACTGGAGAATGTACACGTCCTCGCCGCGCACATTCTCATGGATTTGAACGTAGATTTCCTGGTCGGCGAAACGCTTGACCGTACAGTCTATGAGGGGAAGTTCCAGGTGGCTGGCAATAGCCTGGGCCAGGGCGCGGTTCGAGTTACCGGTCACCAGCTTCATCAGCGCGATCCTGTTTCAAGGGGCCTTCGAGAGGAAAAGACCTTCCAGTTTCGCGGGGCACCTTCAGAGCCTTCCCCCAGACTCGCAACACGGCACCTCGCATTGCTTGCGCAATAGGGCGAAAACGTCGGGAGAAATCAAGATTTATCTGCCGCAGAGGCCTGTGCTTCGAGACTGATTTTTGCGGCAGCCCAATGACCGGTTTGGGCTCCACAAGCGGTCGTCAGCATCTCGGTCGATTACCTATCTGCTCAAGCTCAAGGACGTTTCCCTCCGGATCGCGCGCATAAGCAATAAGAAATGGCTTATCCGGCGTCCCAAAGTCCGTGATTTCGCCGATCTGCGCCCCGCCGGCTTGGATGATTTCCGCGAGCACCACGCTGATATCTTCCATCTGGAATGACAGGTGCCCGAAACCGGGCTCATTCACCCTTGGCTGGTCTCGATCATGAGTGACCTTGTGCTCATGTATCTCCAAGAATGGGCGTTCGAGTTCGGGGAATGTCAGCCAGATCGTATATATCTCAGAGTTCGAAATACCATTGCCGCGCGACACTTTTTCCCCGGACACCATCTTGGGTTCACGAAGGGATTCGCATTTCATGACATTCATGTAGAACGCTGCGAGCACTTCCGCATTTCGGGCTACCAAGTTGATGTGGGCAAGTTTCATGACGGTCGATATCCTCGGCTATGAGGCAACCATATTCATTGGTCGGGAACAACGAAAGAAGTCTCCTTCAGGCCGTCAACGGTCATTGGAGGCATTTGCCAGGCAGGACCGCATTCATGCGCCTGGGGCTCGGCGTTTGTACCCCTGATCCGCCTGCCGGCATCTTCTACAACGAGTGTGGCGAGCTTGTCGCCAGATCCTCGCAACCTGAGCGCAGAGGACAGCCGCGTCCCCTCTTCCCGCCTGAGGCCAGCGCAAATCTCGCAAGGCTTTTGAAGCGCGCCCGCGCCTCAGGCGCCGGTGCGCCGGTGGGCTGGAATGACGCCGCCAAGGATGCCGCGCACCAGAATGCGTACCGCCTGCGCCCGGCCAGCATCATCCGCTGAACGCTCCAGAAGCTGAACCAGCGATAGCCCCTCCAAACCGGCGAGCAAGGCTTGCGCGTGGACGCGCGCCCCGCCCTCGCTCACGCCATCGCCACCCAACCGCTGCAAAACTGCCGCGAGCGCCTCGGTCCCCCGCGCCAGCCGGGCGGAGAAGATCGCTGCAATCCGCTCGCTGCGGTGGCTGGCGCCGACGATCTCGAGCCAGGCCGCCGCCTCGCCGGCGTTCCAATCCCGCATCTGACGGTCTCGGGGCTGAAGGGGTAACACCAGGGGCATCCTGGTTGAGGGGAGCGCTCCGCCTCCCCGCAGCCAAAACATTACAATAATATAATGATCTCAATGCTTCCCGCTCCGGCCGTTTGTGCCTATTTGCTGCTAGGATGAATCGCGCCTGGAACGATGGCGCTGGCAAGGCCAGGTATGGGGCCGGGTATGGGCATGAACAAGACAGGCAAGACGGCACGCACCGAGACCACCGCACGCGAGGAAGCGACGCCCAACGTCACCTTCATTCCCGGTGCCACCCCCATCCGGCGCAAGCGACGCACGCGCACCTGGCTGTGGATCCCCGTCGTCCTCGCCGTCCTCGGCGCCGGCTATTATGGCTGGACGCGCTATGCGACCAATCCGACCGGGGCTGCCATGGTCACCCAGGCCGTTATGCGCGGCGACATCGAAAACAGCGTCACCGCCGTCGGCACACTTGATGCGGTCAAATCGGTCGATGCCGGCGCCCAGGTCTCCGGCCAGTTGAAGGCCCTGCATTTCGATATCGGCGACAAGGTCGAGCAGAACCAGCTCGTTGCCGAAATCGACCCCGCCACCATCGAAAACCGGATCGAGATCGACCAGGCCGAGCTTGCCAATCTCCAGGCGCAGCTCGTGTCGAAGAAGGCCCAGCTCGTGTTGAAACAGGCCAATATCGATCGCCAGCGCAATCTGGTCGCCGCCAACAGCATCGCCCAGTCGACGCTCGACCAGGCAATCGCCGATCTTGCCGCCGCCGAGGCCGACGTCAACGCCATCGAAGCGCAGATCCGCAAGCAGCAGGCGACCCTTGCCGGCGACAAGGTCGATCTCGGCTACACCAAGATCTTCGCGCCGATGGGCGGCACCATCGTCGCCAACCCGGCCAAGGAAGGCCAGACGCTGAACGCCAACCAGACGACGCCGACCATCGTCACCATTGCCGATCTCTCGACCATGACCGTCAAGGCGCAGGTGTCTGAGGCCGATGTCGGCAAGCTCAAGGTCGGCATGGACGCCTATTTCACCCTGCTCGGCCAGCCGGGAAAACGCTTCGAAGGCAAGCTGCGCCAGATCCAGCCGATGCCGGACACGGCAAACAACGTCGTGCTTTATTACGCCCTGTTCGACGTTCCCAATCCTGATGGCGAGTTGATGATGTCGATGAGCGCCCAGGTGTTCTTCGTTCAGTCATCAGCCAAGGACGTGCTGATCGTGCCGAGTGCTGCGCTGCGCATGACCGGCGAGAAGGATGGCGGCCAAGCGGCCGGCAAGCGTGGCGGCAATGCGAACGCCGCCGGTGGCAAGGCAGGCGCTGCCGGCGGCAGCGCCGAGCTCACCGTGGTCACACCCTCGGGCGCGCCCGAAACCCGCGCCGTCGACGTCGGCATCCGCAACCGCGTCAACGCCGAGATCACGAGCGGCCTCAATGAAGGCGACACCGTCGTCGTCGCCACCGGCACCGATACCCCGGCGGCGAGCACCCGTGGCAGCCAGCGCGGCATGCGCATGCCGCCGATGTTCTGAGACCGGCCATGACCCCGCTCCTCTCGCTCCGGCACGTCAGCAAGACCTATTTCAACGGCGATCTCGCCGTCGAGGTGCTGCATGGCGTCTCGCTCGACATCGAGGCCGGCGAGTTCGTCGCGATCATCGGCCAGTCCGGCTCGGGCAAGTCGACGCTGATGAACATTCTCGGCTGCCTCGACCAGCCGACCGAGGGCGACTATCTCATCGACGGCGAGCGGGTGTCGGGCTTCGACACCGACGAACTGGCGGCGCTCAGGCGGCGCACCTTCGGCTTCGTCTTCCAGAGCTACAATCTCATCCCCACCGCAAGCGCACAGGAAAACGTCGAGGTGCCGGCCGTCTATGCCGGCATGTCGGCACGAGACCGTCACGATCGCGCAGGCGCCCTGCTGCATCAGCTGAAGCTCGGCGAGCGGCTCGACCACCGCCCAAACCAGCTTTCCGGCGGCCAGCAGCAGCGGGTATCGATCGCCCGCGCGCTGATGAACGGCGGCCGCGTGGTGCTGGCGGACGAACCGACCGGCGCGCTCGACAGCCAGAGCGGCTCCGACGTCATGGCGCTCTTGCGCGACATGAACGACAATGGCCATACGGTCATCGTCATCACCCACTCACGCGAGGTCGCCGAACAGGCCGACCGGCTGATCGAGATCCATGACGGCCGCATCGTCGCCGACCGCACCAAGAAGAGCCGCAGCAATCCGGACGCAGCCCATGCGCTCAGCCGGACGGTGAGCGAGGGCTCGGCTGCGATCGCCGACGTCACCGAAGCGGTGAAGATGGCGTTCCGGGCGTTGCGCGCCAATCTCTTCCGCACCATCCTCACTTTGCTCGGCATCGTCATCGGCGTCGGCTCGGTCGTCGCCATGCTGGCGATCGGCACCGGCGCGCAGGATTCCGTGCTCAGCCGCATTTCCTCCATGGGCTCCGACCTCCTGGTGGTCAGGCCGAGCATGGCCAATTTCCGCGGCAGCGCCGGCGGCAGCAATGTCACCCTTGTTCCTGCCGATGCCGACGCCATCCTCGAGGTACCGAATGTCGCCTTCGCCGTGCCCGAGTTGACCAGCACCGTCACGGTCCGGCGCGGCAATGTCGACTACCAGACCAGTGCCAACGGCACGGTGCCGCAGTTCACCACCGCCAAATCCTGGAAGATACAGCAGGGCGAATTCCTCACCCAGGACGACATGGACACCTATGCGCCGGTGGCGGTCCTCGGTCAGACCGTGGTCAAGACGCTGTTTCCTGAAGGAGACAATCCGCTCGGGCAGTATGTGCTCGTCAACAAGATCCCCTTCCAGGTCATCGGCGTGATGGCGGAAATGGGCGCCACCTCCTTCGGCAACGACCAGGACGACGTCGTGCTCGTGCCGCTGACGACGGGCAGCATGCGCCTCTTCGGCCAGCGCAACGTGCGCACCATCACCGTGCAGGTGAAGGACGCGGCCGCCATCGACATCACGCAGCAGACCATCCAGGCGCTTCTCAACCAGCGGCACAAGCGCGAGGACACCCAGATCACCAACATGTCGTCGGTGCGCGAAGCCTTCACCGAAACCTCCAATACGATGAAGCTGTTTCTCGGCTCGGTCGCCGCCATCTCGCTGCTCGTCGGCGGCATCGGCGTGATGAATATCATGCTGGTCTCGGTCAGCGAGCGCACCCGCGAAATCGGCGTGCGCATGGCAACCGGCGCGCGCCAGCGTGACATCCTCCTGCAGTTCATCATCGAGGCGCTGGTCGTCTCGGCGATCGGCGGCACGCTCGGCGTCGTCCTCGGTCTCAGCACCGGAGCGCTCGCCGGCCAGTTCGGCATGCCCGTTTCGTTCACGCTCGGCCCCGTCGCACTCGCCTTCGCCTGCGCCTTTTTGACTGGCCTCGTCTTCGGCTTCCTCCCCGCCCGCAATGCTTCCCGCCTGCAGCCGGCGGTGGCACTCAGTGCCGATTGAGGCAAGCGGAGATTTTTCAACGAAATCCGCCCATTGCCGACACTCTTGTGTCATGCAACAACAACGCGAAATCCCTTATCAGGCGCATTTAGCACTCGGCATGCAACGCAAGAAACCGCTTTATCGCAAGGTGAACACCCGAACGCACGGTGTGCGGCACGGTGACGGCGGCGAGTGGCGAGAGTCACGAGGCACAAAGGCCGTCAAACTGGATCTGTCTCATAACGGCTCGATGCACTCTCACCACCGGCATGGATTGGACTACACACCGCTGTTCCGGTTTCTCCTTTCACGCGTTGGCAACGATTGGAACGAAACCTACAGCGAAGCCGTCGCTCGGATTGATCGCTCTGATCCCATCTTTTGGCTGGTCGCCCGAAGCGAAGATGAACGACAGCCGTATGTGCGCCTCGGCGAGAGCTCATACTACAGCGGCCTATATGTTGATGAGAACAAGCACCTGGCATTGGTGGACCCGACGCTCACCGTCGACAATATGAAGCCCACTTGCAGATGCTGTACACACACTTTCAACGGGGAACGCTTCACACAGCCGTATGACGAGAGTTGAAGCGGCATCATGTAGCCACCGAGACTTTGCCAATCTTTGCATTCTGACCGGATCGCTTGACAAACCAAGAGGATTACTTGCTCAACCTCATATTCTACAGCGACCAGCTTTTCCCCGAATGTTCGGCAATCGACCTCCGGCTCGTGGACTTGCTGAAGGCCCGCGGCGGCGGAAACCGCATCGCCTATGTCGCCTCCGGCCCGGAACCGGACCGCAGCTTCTTTCTGGCCGGCCAATCCTATTATGGCAGACACGATCTCGATCTCGCGCTGTTCTACGATCTCGACGAGCCGCATCCCGCCGAAGATATCGCCGGGCTCTTCGCCTCAGACGCCATTCACCTCGCGGGCGGCCACACCGGTGAATTTCTGCAACGGCTGAAACGAAGCGGGATGCTCGGGCCGCTCCGCAATTGGGCGCCCTCCGGCGGCATCCTCATCGGCGTCAGCGCCGGCGCCATTCTCATGGGCCCGACGATCGCCACCGACGCGCTCTTCATCGGCCGCAGACCGGAGGAGATAACGGACGGCAATGCCCTCGACCTCATGCCATTCGAGTTCTTCCCGCATCTTAGTGACGAGGACACCTACCTGCCCGACCTGCTGCGTTACAGCACCGGCACGGCGAGGCCGATCGTAGCATGCAACGATGGCGACGGTGTCGTTGTTGCGGGTGGAAAGATTGAGTGCGTGGGAAATCCGCTGTGGATCTCCGGTGGCGCCGTACGCGCGCCAGGCGAAATCGAGCTTGGCGGCTTTTCGATAGCGTAGCCCTCAGTTCGCGGCACTCGCGCTGGCGCTACGGCATGCCGCGCAAAACTGAACAGCGAAAAAACAAGAGCCGCGAGCGCGGCAAGAAGATCCTGAGATCGCGGCGCGTTTTCGCGCCGACGAGGCCGTCGCAGATGCCTTTCGTCGTCTACATCGCCCCCGCACGCGCGGCTTCGGAATATCGCGCAGTCGCTGCGGTTCCTCGCGACGACGCCGGCGCGCTTTCGGTGCGCCTTCCCTGCCACGCTTCGGCAGGTGTGACGCCGATGTCGTCCAGACGCTCCGCGTCCAGTTCGCGCAGATTTTGCAACTGCCAGAGCCGCGAGCGCGGCGAAGCGGCGAGAAAGAGGCCAAGTTCCCTGAGCATGTCGAACACCCATGTTTTGCTGCTGATCATGCTCGCATTGTGCAAGGCATCGATCTATAAATGAAGCTTGGATGTTCTATGCAATGCATAAGGATTTCTTTGGTATGGCAACCCTCAACCTGGACTACCTCAAAACCTTCGCGCTGGTCGCCGAACTCGGCAGCTTCTCCGCCGCCGCGGAGCGCCTGGGGCTGACGCAGCCGGCCATCAGCCTGCAGGTGCGCGCGCTGGAAAAGCAGCTCGGCGTGCGCCTCGTCGAGCGCGTCGGCCGCACTGCAAGGCCAAGTGCCGCCGGCGCCGAACTGCTTGCGCATGTTGGCCGCATCGAGGCCGCGACAAACGAGGCTGTCGACGCGGTGGCACGCCACTCCAAGGGCGTTCTCGGCCGCGTGCGGCTCGGCACCGGCGCCACCCCTTGCGCCTTCATGCTGCCGCCGCTTCTCGCCGATCTCAATTGCCGCTTTCCCGATCTCGACATCACCGTGGCGACGGGCAACAGCGCCGACATTGTCAGGGCTGTCGACGACAATCTGCTCGACATCGGGCTGGTCAGCCTCCCCGTCTCCGGCCGCATGTTCGAAGTCACCCCGCTTTTCGACGAGCGCTTCGTCGCCATCGCTCCGGCGGAGACCTCGCTCCCCGACACCGTGACGGCGGAGACATTGGCGCAACGACCGTTGATCCTTTACGAGCCGGGCGCCAACACCCGCCGGCTCACCGATGAATGGCTGGCGGCAGACGGCGGCACCGCCGTCAAACCGGTGATGGCGCTTGGCAGCGTCGCCGCGATCAAGGAGATGGTCGCCGTCGGCCTCGGCGCGGCGCTCGTTCCGGAGATCGCCTTGCGCGCGCATGATCGCGAACGGCTGGTCGTGCGACCGCTGTCGCCGCCACTCTCGCGCCGCTTCGCCCTCGTGCTGCGCCGCGACAAACGGCTTGATCGAGCCCTGCGCGAAACGCTGGCTGCCTTGAAGACGCTGGCGGCGCTGGAGCCGGAGCCCCTGATATAGGCTGCAAGGTTGCGGCCACGAGACCGGCGCATTGTTCCAGCCTTTCAAATCATGCAAGCGCGTCCAGTTGCCGCAAGAGCTTGAAGCCTACGTAGTCGCTGCACCGGAACTGCCGACGGTAGTAGCAGTCCCAATAGCTCATCACCCGGTCACAGGTGAGCTTATAAAACGCCGGATTTGCCTTGATAAATGTTGAGACAACGTCCCGCTCCAAGTCGGGCAGAGCTGCGTAGATGTCATGGATGATCTCGACGACGTATTCGCCGATCAACGCGATGACGAAAGGAATGGACCAGGGCTTATTGATGTGAAGGATTTCTTGCAGAGCGGCCTGACGTCCGAAGCCATCGGAACTGCGCGTCAGCATGCACAGTGCAATTTGGCGCCGTTGCAGGTTCAGCCCTACAAACTCCGGCTTTGTCGAGGGAAGAACCCGACCAGGTATGTGCAGGATCTCGCCGAGAACGTTGACCGAAAACGGTTCGGAAACGTAGTCGGAATTCAGTTTGAGTGCTGAAACAGCAATCGCGGACTGGGAGCGGAGTGCACTCGGGAAGGCTTCTGGAAACGTCTTTTCCACCATCAATCAACTCCAGAAATGCAGCCCCACCAGGGACATGTGGCCGCAACATTATCCGCGAGGCAATATCCCCGCAAAAGCTGACGGCTGCATCAAGAACTGCGTAACACAAGGGGTCAGGATTTTCAGAAACGAGCCCTACAGATGCCGCACCTCTGATGGTGTCGAGCCCCAGTCATCGTGCAGTCCGTCGAAGTAGGTGACGGGTGCGGCCATCAGTTCGTCGATATCGACGCCGTCGAGGCAGGCGACGTTGATGTTGTAATAGGTGTGTCCCGTCATGTTCGGTGCGTCGATCCGCTCGAACGGGCGCACGCCGCAATGGCTGCAGAAGAAATGATGGGCGACCGGGTTGCGACCGCGATAATCCGCTAGCGCCTCTTCGCCGGCGATCAGACGGAAAGCCGACGGCGCCACCTCCACCGACCACAGCCGCATCTTGGTACAGAGCGTGCAGTTGCACTTGCCGGTCCCGGCGCTGAGATCGACATCTGCCTCGATGTAAACTGCGCCGCAATGGCAGCTGCCAGTGTAGGTCTTCAGCATTCCGCCCCTCCCGCCTTGCCTGAAAATCCCAAATCCAAGGTCCTGCGGCGTGTGTGCGTCCCATCTGACGCGACGCTGCCAAGCCGCGCAAACTATGCCACCGGCCGCCGTTGTTGAAAATCGCGGAACTGTGCAGCAGATGCCTTAAAGCCGGTACAATGCGGCCTGGCCCGTGTCAGCGGTGTCATAAGGCAGATGGCGCCAATGGTTCTTCAACCTGGCTCGTGCAAACGCCGGCGCGATGCTACATTGCCGTGCCTTGGAAAATTCCCTCTCGGCCCAGGGCCACCGCGTGCGCAATGGAGGTTTCTCGTGGTCAATCCTGCACCGGCACCCGCTTCGCTGCGCATCCCGACCTTCGACGATGTCCAGACCGCCCGAGCACGCATCGCCGGCGCGGCGCACCGCACGCCTGTGTTGACATCGCGAACTGCCGACGCCCAAGCCGGAGCGACCGTATTTTTCAAGGCGGAGAACCTGCAGCGTGCGGGCGCTTTCAAATTCCGTGGCGCGTACAACGCCATCGCTGCGCTGGACGCACGCTCCCGGCAGAATGGTGTCGTCGCCTTTTCCTCAGGCAATCACGCCCAGGCACTCGCCTATGCCGCGAGACTCCAGGGTGTTTCGGCGACAGTGGTCATGCCGCGCGACGCTCCGGAGATAAAGGTGGCGGCGACCAGGGGCTATGGAGCCGAGATCGTCTTTTACGATCGATATACGGAAGATCGTGCGGAGATAAGCCTGCGCCTTGCCGCCGACCGGGGCGCAGCGCTGATCCCTCCCTATGACCACCCGGATGTCATCGCCGGACAGGGTACCGCAGCACTGGAACTGATCGAGGATGTCGGGGAGATCGATTTGCTCGTCGTTCCGCTGGGCGGCGGCGGTTTGCTTGCCGGCAGCGCGCTCAGCGCCAGGGCGCTTTTGCCCGCCTGCTCCATTGTTGGCGTCGAGCCCGAGGCGGGAAACGACGGCCAGCAATCATTGCGCAAGGGCGAAGTGGTTCAGATCCCGGTGCCGAAGTCGATCGCTGATGGCGCGCTTGTCACCCATGTCGGCAACCACAACTTCGCCATCCTGAAAGACACGGTCGATGACATCGTCACGGTTACTGATGGGCAACTGGTCGAGACGATGCGGTTCTTTGCCGAGCGCATGAAGATCGTCGTGGAACCGACCGGCTGCCTGGCCGCGGCGGGCGTTTTGCAGGGGGCAATCGCCTGTGGCGGAAAGCGGGTGGGTATTCTGTTGAGCGGCGGCAACATCGATCTGAAAACCTTCAGCGCACTTCTAGAGCGCCGTGCGTTCAGATGAACGCACAAAGGACGCTCTAGCACTTTGATCCTAGAGCATCTTATCCGCTTTCAGCGATTCCACTTGAAAGCAGGATGCTCTAGGCGGGCACTGAAGCGCGCACCCGCTTACCCTTCGGTTGCATCAATGCTAATATGCCCTCGATCGGTGAATGGGGATCGCCGCCATGATCGAGGGTCAAGCTTTCTACTATGTCCTGGTTTGGATGCTGGCTTTTGCCGTCTGGTTTTTCTTCTTCCGATGAATGTGAAGGATAGTCGGCCCTACAGCGCCGCGCGTCTTTTAGGATGCGCCAAGGTCGCTGTAGCACTTTGATTGACTGCATGTTTTTGCCCTTTGATCGGATAGGAGTAAAGGAAACATGCAGGTGCTTGAGCAGTCATCTTTGCCGCGGCGAACTTTCCAGGGTGCAGGGCAAACACGAGATCGTGGCAGATGCTACGCTTCGATCCGCTCAACCCTGACATCCGGACCGACCCTTCAAATTTTCGATGACCACCATCATTCAGTTGTCCCCATCGCAAATCGGGTGGGCGCTGCTTCTTGTCGGCGATACTCAGTGCGCCTCAACCAAGAGGAGCAAGTCCATGTCCATGCTGCAAGATAAGATCGCAATCGTCACCGGCGCGTCGTCGGGTATCGGCCGCGCGGTCGCAGAACTCTTCGCCACCGAAGGCGCGAAGGTGGTTTTGAACGCCCGCACCCAAGCACCACTCAATGCCGTGGTGGAGGCTATCCGTGCCGAGGGCGGCGAAGCGATCGCCGTCAGCGGCGATGTCGCTGACGAAGATACCCATGCCCGGCTGATTGAGGCCGCCATCAGCCGGTTCGGCGGCCTCGACATTGCCGTCAACAATGCCGGCGCCGTCGGCGCGGTCAGGCCGCTTGCCGAGATCACGGCCGCAGAATGGCAGGAGGTGCTGGCCGCCAACTTCACCTCCGCCTTCCTCGGCGCCCGCCACCAGATCCCGGCAATGCTCAAGCGCGGCGGCGGATCGCTGGTCTTCACCTCGACCTTCGTCGGCACCAGCGTCGGCATCCCCGGCATGGGCGCCTATGGCGCCTCCAAGGCGGGGTTGATGGGGCTGGTCAAGGGCATCACCGCCGACTATGGCGCGAGCGGCATCCGCGCCAATGCCCTGCTCCCGGGCGGCGTCGACACGCCGGCTGCCGGCAGCCAGGAGCAGAAGGAATGGGCCGCAGGCCTGCATGCGATGAAGCGGATCGCCCAACCGGAGGAAATCGCCCGGGCGGCGCTATTCCTGGCAAGCCCGATGGCAAGCTTCGTTGCCGGCACCGCGCTCTACGCCGATGGCGGCAACGCCGCGGTCAAATGACCATAGCGGCAACGCCGTTGTTGCGCGCCGGAGTAGATCGCCCCGGCGCCTTCGTTTGATGCCGCAGATCGGGGTGCAGTGCCTGCGAAGCTCGTCCAGTTACATCGAAGCTTCAAAGCGGGATTGCCGTCGTCTCCTTGCCGGTGCGGATCACGAAGCTGGTGTAGTATCGCGCGACATTGCTCCCTTCCCCGAACAGTCGCTCGGTGAGCGCGTCGAGTTCGTCCATGTCCTTCAGGCGCAGCATCAGAAGCGCATCGGTCGCGCCGCTGACGCTATAGGCCTGGGTCACCGCCGCCTCGGCGGCGACCATATCGAGAAAACGGCGCACATATTGTTCGCCGTGGCGCTCCAGCTCGACGGTGATGATCGCCTTCACCCCTCGGCCCGCTTTTGCGGGATTGAGAACGGCAACGACGCGGTCGATGATACCAGCGGATCTTAAGCGCCTGATGCGCCGCAGGCAGCTCGACGGCGACAGCCCGACCTCGGTGGCAAGATCAGCGTTGGTTCGCGACGCATCCTCCTGCATCAGCTTGAGCAGCTTTCTGTCGATCCGATCCATTCCATCCCCCAATTTATGCGCGTGCAATTTTATTGCACATATTCGCATATTTTGACCACAACTGCGAATGGCCCCGCGCTAGTCCTTGGACAACCCATTCAAGGAGGCATCGCCATGACCGTTCACATCATCCTCTACCGCAAGACGCTCGCCACTCTCGAAATCTACTGGGACCTGGTGCGCATCATCGTTCCCGTCACGATCGTCACCCATGTCCTGCAGGAACTCGGCGTGATCCGGGCGGTCGCACCGGCCTTCGAACCGCTGATGACGCTCGTCGGGCTGCCGCCCGAGCTCGCCTTCGCCTGGCTCACCGGCCTCTTGGTCGGCATCTGGGGCGCGGTCGTGGTCGTCTTTGCGCTGGTGCCGGTTTCGGAACTGACGACCGCCGACATGACCATCTTTTCGGCGCTGATGCTGGTGGCCCACGCCATCCCGATCGAACAGCGCATCATCCAAAAAGCAGGCCCTGGCTTCCTGGTCACAGGGGCGCTCAGGATCGGCGGCGGCCTCATCTTCGCGGCACTGCTACACCAGGTCTTCGCGGCAACCGGCTGGCTCGCCACGCCGCTCAACCCCACATGGATACCGGTCAACGAAGGCTCCGGCTGGATCGCTTTCGCGCTCAGCACGCTGAAGACGCTCGCCACCATGCTCGTCGTGCTCTTGGCCTTGAGCTGGACGATCGAGATCCTCAAGCTGGTGGGCCTCCTCGGCTGGCTGAACCGGGGCATGGCGCCGCTCTTCCGCCTTGCGGGCATAAAGCCGCAGACGGTGCCGTTTGCCGCCGTCGGCGTACTCTTGGGGATCTCATATGGCGGCGCGCTGCTGATCCGTGAGGCACGCGAGGCGAATGTCGAGCCGCGCCAGGTCTTCCTCGCGTGCGTCTTCATGGGCTTTGGCCACAGCCTGGTGGAGGATACGCTGGTCGTGGTTGCCCTCGGCGCCGATTTCACCAGCGTGTTCTTCGGTCGCCTAGTCTTTGCCATAGCGGCAACGGCGATCGTCGCCCGGGTCATCGTCTCGGCGCCGGACGCCGTGTTCTTCAAGTCGTACTTCCGCAGGAACGGCAGCGAACTTGCCCCGTCGGAGGCGTAGTGGCAGCAGGGCGCGGTCCGGCTACTCGGCCGCGACCTCGGCCGGCGCACCCGCTTGCGCTGCCACCCGCCCGAACATGGCGCGATAGGCGGCGGGCGTCGTCGAAAGCTGCTGGCGAAAGTGATGCCGCAGCGTCTGGGTCGAGCCGAAGCCCGAGCCTTCGGCCACCTGTTCCATGCCAACAGTGCTTTCCTCCAGCAACTGCCGGGCCCGCGCCAGCCGCTCGCCAAGCAGCCAGCGCGCCGGCGTTGTGCCGGTGGCCGCCTCGAAGCGGCGCAGGAAGGTGCGTTCGCTCATGCCCGCTGCTTTCGCCAGCGCCGCGATCGAGAAATCCTCACCGAGCCGCGCGCGCATCCGGTCGATCAAGGGCCCGAGGCGCGCGCTCTCGTGCACTTCCGGCACCGCCCTTTCGATAAATTGCGCCTGCCCGCCATCGCGGTGTGGCGGCACGACGAGGCGCCGCGCCACCCTGTTTGCCGCCTCGCTGCCGAAATCGCGGCGAATGAGATGCAGGCAGAGATCGATGCCGGCGGCACTGCCGGCAGACGTCAGCACCGCGCCGCTATCGACATAGAGCACGTCGGGCACCACCTCGACATCAGGGTAGAGCGCCCTGAGCTTGTCGGTGTAGCGCCAATGGGTCGTTGCCCTGAGGCCAGAGAGCAGACCGGCCGCCGCCAGCACGAAGACGCCGGAGCAGATGGAGAGAACCCGCGCGCCGCGCGCATGTGCCGCCCGCAGGGCCTGGCACAGGGCTTCAGGCACCGGGGTATCGGCACCGCGCCAGCCGGGCACGATGATGGTTCCGGCCTCAGCCAGGAGATCGAGCCCGCCATCGGCCGTCAGCCTGATGCCGCCGGTGGCCCTCAGTTCCCCCGGTTCGATCGCCGCAACGGCGAAGCAATACCACCCCTCGCCCATCTCAGGCCTGGGCAGGCCGAACATCTCCACCGCCACGCCGAACTCGAAGGTGCAGAGACCATCATAGGCGAGAGCGACGACGAGTGGATTGGCTGGTGATGGCGATGTGACAGACGGTTTTGGCATGATCTTGAGCATATATGGCAAACCTGCCATCTGCCAGCCCCTTTCCGACATTGCTACAACCCTCCTCGTCAACCGCCCAAGGCCAGAGCCACAGGAGAGAAAGATGAGCTACGTCACCGAAACCCAGGCCGCAGCACCCGAGATCGCCATTGCCCATTTCGCCCGCCGCCTGAGCGTCGAGACCGATTGCTCCGACGTTGCCGCCGCGCTGAAGAAGGGCGAACAGGATTTCGTGCTGCTGCACGTGGTCGGAACCGAGGCCGCCTATGCCCGCCGCCATGTGCCGGGCGCGATCCACCTGCCCCACCGCGAGATCAGCGCAGAGCGTTTGGCCGAATGGCCGGCCGACACCCTGTTCGTCCCCTATTGCGCTGGGCCGCATTGCAACGGCGCCGACCAGGCGGCGCTGAAGATCGCCCGGCTCGGACGACCGGTGAAGATCATGATCGGCGGCATTACCGGCTGGGAAGACGAAGGCCTGGCCTTCGCTTCAGGCGCCGCCCCCGGCGAACCCCGGCTGCTGCTTGCCGCCTGAGCGCTACTCCTGCGATGCAGATGGCCCGCGGATCAGGCGGGCCATCGCTGGCTCCCCGGGCCGGATTCGATTGTGCGCGTATCCATGCACTCCACCAAACGGCCACCTTGGCGGATCGGCGCAAACACGCCAAGGTAGCCGGCAGGATCACCCCTGCCAGCCCCCTTGAGGAGCCCTATGACGATTGCCATTTCCACGCGCCCATTCGAGCATCGCGATGTCGCCACGGTGCTGGCGCTGATGCGCGGTCTTGCCGTCTTCGAAGGCTATATCGACAAGTTTGCCGTCACTGAGCGGGACCTGATCGACCACGGCCTTTGCGACAGCCCGCGCTTCGGGGTCTTCGTGGCGGAGCTCGACGGTCGCGTCGTCGGCATCGCCGTCCAGTATGTCATTCCCTGGACCTATGACCTGAAGCCAACGGTGGTTTTGAAGGAACTGTTCGTCGAGGAAACCGCGCGCTCTTCAGGCGCGGGCGCTGCCCTCATCGAAGCGCTGAAGCGCTACGCCGCCGAAATCGGCGCGCCGCGCATCAACTGGACCGTGCTTGCCGGCAACGCCCCGGCCAAACGCTTCTACCGGCGTCACGGCGGCGGGCCCGACGAAGTCTGGGAACCGTGGACGATGCCGGTGCCGTCAGGCAACTAACCGACATCGCGGCAGTGAGCGCGTTCGCAAGCGCACGCAGACGCGGGTGACAGCACCTGTGCGGCGCAACGGCCGCTCGTTGTATGGGATGGTCTATCGTTGCAATTCATGCTGCCCCCTCGACCTAGCGCCCGCCCGCACCATATTGCCGCGCAAGCCGGAAAATGGCGTCACGCGGTGTCCTCCCGTTGCGGAAACGACGGCGCTGCGCTTCACGCCGCAACACATTAATCCCGCTGCATAATACCTTGAATCGATTCCGATTTGAGGCATTGTGCGGTGGCAATTGCGCCGCCCAAGCAGTCGAGGAGCCAGGACGGCGTTTCTGGCACGAGCAAAGTAAGCGCAGTTTTTGCCGGCGGAAGAAACGGAGCCGGAAGTCGGAGGATAGAGGCCCAATGAATGCATCGGAACACATCGACCAGTTGATTGCCGGGATTAGCGACTGGCGCGGCAAGACACTCGCCAGCCTGCGCAAAAGCATCCTTGGAGCAGACAAGGAGATAGCAGAGGAATGGAAGTGGATGGGAAGCCCGGTGTGGTCTCGCGATGGCATCATCGCGGTCGGCAACGCCCACAAGGATAAGGTGAAGCTTACCTTCTCTCACGGCGCGAGCCTGCCGGACCCTGAAAATCTGTTCAACAACGGCTTTGGCGGCAAGGTCTGGCGCGCGATCGACGTCTTTGAAGGTGACGAGATCGACGAGCGCGCGCTGCAGAACCTCGTCCGCGTCGCCATCGACTACAACCAGGCCAAGGCGAAGAAGAAGGCGTCTTCGGGCAGCCGGGCAAAGGCGGCCAAAAACACGGACGCATGATGCGGCCGCTTGTCCCTGCCGGCGCCGACACAGGACTGGCGACAAACCGACTGTTCGCTATTTTGCAAGAATGGAAATGGCGTTGCGAAGCGGCACAAGAATTGCGCTCCGGTGCGTTTGGTCATGCCCGCCGGATCGTTGCCAGGGCGCGCCGCATATCCACCTAGAGCATTTCCAGGAAAAGTGCGAAGCGGTTTTCCGTCAGGGAATGCGCAAAAACAAAGAGATAGAGCGTGTCCGTGACTCCGTTTAAACCGGAAACGCTCTAGCCCCTCCCGCGTACCGACCGACGGAAAAGGTGGCGCGAACACGCGCCGCGCCGTTTTGCCGTCAACAGATGCGGCGGACCGTCAGTGCCCGCCGAGCACCAGTGTCTGCACCGGCAGCATCAGCGCCTGCATACGCAGGATCATCGCATGCACCAGGCCGACCGTGTCGACAACGTGCAGATAGATCCCGCGCAGCGTGCTGGTGCCGGGTGCTTCCAACTCGTCATGGCTGTTGGTGTAAGCGTTGGCGATGCAACTGCTGCCCGGTGGAAGCCCTTCGAGGCCGCCGGGATAGAGCGGCTCAAGGTAAACGGTGATCGTGCCGGGCGCCGCCAGTTGCGAGAGGTCGATCAGTTGATCGCTCGCCCTCAGCTGTCCGCCGGCGATCACGGCCTGCACCTCCGTCACCACCATCGGGATGATGGTGAAGGGTTTGCCGACGCAGGTGGCCTCGGCAATCATGCCGACTTTCAACACCTGCGCCTCGATCTGGCCGAACCCGGCGATCAGCGCCACGCGACCGGCCTCAGACGGTACCATAATGCCCGCCGGGCGCAGCATCGGGTTGACGACTTCGCCGACCCTGAGCGTGAATTGCTGCAGCGTGCCGGAAAAGCCGGCGCGCACGGTGGTCTTGTCGAGCTCCACCTGAGCCTGTTTGAGGGCTGCCTCGGCGCTTGCCTTCTGCGATGGCAGCAGCGACGCGATCTTCGTTTCCAGCGTGCGCTTGTTGGCAGTGGCCGCGTCGACCGCTCCCCTGCGGCCGTCAGCCGCCACCTGCAGCCGCTCGATCTCACGCGGAGCCACGACATTGGGGTTGCGGCGCATCAGCTCCGTCTGGGTCTCGAGCTGGTCCTGTGCCTGAAGAAAGGCGCCTTGCGCCTGCTGGATCAGCCCGTCGGCGGCGGCAAGCTCAGTCTGCGCCACCGTGGTTTCGGCCTCGACCTCGGCAATCTGCCGACGTGCAAGCTCGATCGCCGCTTCCTGTTCGGTACTGTCGAGCTTGAACAGCGGCGCACCAGCCTCCACCATTTGATGGCGCTGGACATAGACCTCGGCCACACGCCCGCCCGTCTCCGGCAGAATGGTAACGGTGCGGAACACCGAGGTGACGTTCTTGGTCGACGGATGGAAATAGAACACCAGGGTGATCAATGTCAGCGTCAGCATCAGACAGGCGGTGATGCCGTACCGAAGTTCGAACCAGACGGAATAGAGCGTGATTTCGTGGCCGAACCTCTTGCCCTGGACATACCGGCGAAAGAGATAGTCGGGAAGGATGGTCAGCATCGAGCAAAGCAGGAACTCGAACATGGCTCATGCCCTCCCATCATTCGAGGTCGGCTCGACCCTGGTTTCGACAGCCGACGCCGCCGGCTCGGGAACAACAGGGTGATCGACACGGACGTGCCCATGGGCGTCCAGCTCCGGCTCCGGTTCGCGGCCCGACATTTTCTCCAGCGAACGCGCGATCGATCTGAGCGGCGACCAGATGTCGGGCAGATCCACCAGAGCCAAGATCAACCCCGCGATCCAGAAGAGATGATTGTGCGTAAACAGCGCGATCAGCGCCAGCACTGCCACGACCTCGAACTTCGCCTTGCTCCCCCCGTGGGCCATCTGCTCGGGCAGGGCATGCAGGCGCAGGTAGAGCGTGCCGATCCCGAAGATTGCGAGCAGCAGGAACACCACGACGAAATTGAACAGAAGGTCAGACTGCCCGGGCGGCGTGACGAACATCGGCAGATGTTCGATCGCTTTTGGATGTATCAAGTCTGCCATCTCCGTCTCCCCCAACGCATGTCAGGTTATAGTCTCGATTTCAGAGAGTTAGCACACAATTTGCGCTTGTAAGCAAAGTCTTTTTTACCGTATCCCCGATCACGGTTGATATCAGCCGGTCGCGTCCGGCGGGCCTTGCCGGCCACCGCCCCTCCATCATTGCGTCAGGAGCCAGCGAGCCCTTGTAGAGGCACACTCACCTGTAGAGGCACACTCACCACCCGCGATGCTCAGGCCCGCCGGCTGTCATGCCGCACCGCTATTGCCCGTCGCGCAAAGTCTCTTTCTGGGTAATCAACCGGGCGCTGTGCTGGCCACTCAAATAGGTCCAGAACCAGCTCCAGGCGACGGCGAAGCGGCTGCGCGTGCCGATCAGGAAATAGATATGGGCGATGCCCCAGATCCACCAGGCAAGCGCACCCTTGAGCTTGAAGCGGCCGAAATCGATGATCGCCGCCCGCCGACCGATCGTCGCCAGGCTGCCCTGATGGCGGTAGCGAAAATCGCCGGGCGGCTTGCCGCCACCAAGGCGTGCGCGGATGACCTTCGCGACATAGGCACCCTGCTGCTTTGCGGCCGGCGCGATCCCCGGCACCGGCTTGCCTCCGTCATAGGTGACGGAGGCCGTATCGCCGATGACGAAGATATCGTCATGACCTGGCGCCTCAAGATCGGCGCCGACGATCGCGCGGCCGGCCCGATCCTCGGCAATGCCGAGCCAACGGGCGGCGGGCGACGCCTGGACGCCGGCGGCCCAGACGAGCGTCCGGCTGGCAACGAAAGTCTCGCCGATCGTCACCCCTTCGGCGGTGCAGTCCGTCACCGGCGTTCCGGTCCGGACCTCCACGCCCAACCTTTCCAGTTCACGCCGGGCATAATCGGACAGGTCCTCGCTGAAGGCAGCCAGAATGCGCGGCCCCGCCTCCACCAGGATCACCCGGGCCTTTCGGGTATCGATGCGGCGAAACTCGCTCGGCAGCGTGCGGTGGGCCATTTCGGCGATGATGCCGGCAAGCTCGACGCCCGTCGGCCCGGCGCCGATCACGGTGAAGGTCAACAGCGCCTCGCGCACGGCCGGGTCTTCCTCGAGTTCCGCCTTTTCGAAAGCGATGAGCACGCGGCGACGGATGGTGGTCGCGTCCTCCAGCGTCTTCAGACCCGGCGCCACCGGCTCCCATTCGTCATGGCCGAAATAGGCATGCGTCGCGCCGGTGGCGATCGCCAGCGTGTCGTAGCCGATCGCCTGCCCGCCCTTGAGCGTCACCGTCTTGGCGGCAGCATCGACGCCGGTAACCTCGCCCAGAAGCGTCGTTACCTCCGGCCGGTCGCGATAGAGATTGCGGATCGGCCAGGCGATCTCCGACGTAGCGATCAGCGTGGTCGCGACCTGGTAGAGCAGCGGCTGGAATAGATGGTGGTTTCGCCGGTCGATCAGCGTGATACGCACCGGCGCGCCGGCAAGCCCGTTGACGAGCTGCAGCCCGCCAAACCCTCCACCGACGACGACGACATGATGCCTGTCCTGCATGGCCATGATCCCGATTTGACTTTTCTCAAATGTGGAGCGGCGCCGCGCCAACACAACCGCCGGCTTCGTATGCCACCCTTGCAAAATCGGTCATGGCGCTGGCACCGGCGTTGCAATAATGTGTTGGGCTACCGTAGACGGGTGCCGGAAGTCGGTGCTGGCAGGATCGTTTCCCCCTCTCCCTGCGAGGCGGCCTTCGGCGCCGTGTGGCTGGCGCAATGCCGCCCTTCAGCTGCTGCTGGTCATTTGCAGAACGCATTCGAGAGCAGTGGCAGCCTCACCTATTGGGCAACGTCGGCCAAGCATGGGTTCAGCACGCGATTTCCGAAAATGGACCCCGGGCATGGGACATGATTGCTTGCAGCTGGCCGCCCTACGCCCGCAGCCGTTTACACAAGCACTGATCGTTTCGCCCCGATCTAGCCCTCAGTCAGAAGGGGTTGATGTAGTTCGTGATCGCGATCTGCCGAAGCAGGACTTTCCGGATCACATGGGCCGCGCTGACATGTTCGGTAAAGATCGCCGCATCCCCCGTGCTTCCTGCGGGCAGACGATTGGCAAACTCGGCGTCATCAAGTTTTACCCTGACAACGAACGGCAGCGTCTCGATGGTCTTCGATGAAACGGCAGTGCCCGACGTCTGCGTCTGTCCGGTCGCCACCGCCTGGAGAATGCTCTCAACCTTGCCGCCGTAGACTTTTCCGGGCTCGTACTTGAACGTCACCTCAACAGGCTGACCGGGCTCGACATAGCGCGCATCGATCTGCGGCACCTCGACGCCGATGATCGTCTCCGAGGTATCGATGAAGGCCATGACCGGTGATAGCGGCAGATTGGCGACACGCGCGCCCGTGCGCAGCGCTAGGTTCGTCACGTAGCCATCGGCAGGAGCACGGACGATGGTTTTTTCGAGGTTCCAGTTGGCTCCCACCAACTGCGCCTCCAATTGATCGACCTCGGCCTGATATTGTTCGACATCGAACGCGCGTCCGGCGGGAGTCGTCTGCAATCTCGTTTTCTCCGCCAGCCGCAACTGGCTCAACTTGAGCTGGGCCTGCAGAGCATTGACCTGCGACTGATAGGGAGCGGGATCGATACGGAACAGCACGTCACCAACCCTTAGCGGCGAATTCGCCTTGACCGGCACCTCGACCACTTCGCCCGCGACGCTGGGCACTATGGCGACGGAATTGCGCACGACGAGTGCGGGTCCTTGCGGTGCGCCCCAGTTCATCGGGATGAACAGGCCGACCAGCAGGATGAGCAGGACCAGTATCGGTGAGACCTTCCAGAACAGATTGAACGGGACAATCCGAAACTTCACCAGGCAGAACAGGATGACCAGATAGACGTTGAGAAGAACAACGATCATTGTCCAAGCTCCACCTTGGAGACACGGGGAACGTCAACATAGGCCCAGATCAGGACGATCGGCCAAAGGGCGAAACCCAACAGCAGCGTCACCCAACCGCCCACCGTCACCGCTTCGGCCCACGGATGGTTCCGCTTTTTGGCGATCATCCCGGGCAGCATGGCCAGGAAGACGATCACCGCGACGGTGCTTAAGACCAGGACGACAAGCACGATCCACGCAAATAGGTCGATAAGGCTCATGGCCAAATCCCTTCGTTGAGGCGTAAACACTATTGAGCCAGGCATGGCCGTGGCCTCTGGCATGAGCGAGCCGACCCGCGCTGCCGGCAAGGACGCTGAACAGATCGGCTCAGGCTAGCCAATGCCGCTCGCGTGGGAAGTACGTAACAGTTAATCCGATGCCGACGTCGGCACGGCCGAGAAGACGGCATGACGGCCTTGGCCCGTGGCGGGCGCCCTCGCGCAACGACGGGTGCAACCGTGTCTCTTTCACCTTTGAACCGCCCGCACGGGCGGCTCCGCATTGTCCCCGACGACGTTGGTCGAGCATCGGCAACGGCTTTGTCGAGTTCGGCCCGATTGCCAGGCATGCGGGAAAAACCGCCATCGAACCACTAGAATTGCACGGTGGGAGTGCGGCAAGCTTTGAGGAAATATACAAATGGAGTCGGTGCGGCGGGGCAGTCGCCTGCCGCCTCGGGGGCAAGGGGAATAGCGCCAGGAAGCGGCTTGGAGCGATTGACGATACTTCGCTGCGGCAGGAATGTCGCAGAGCGTTTGGGGGAAGCATGCGCAGAGCTGATTTCCATGTCCGACAAGCGGCGTCGATGGCATATCTGGGTGCGGCGCTGATTGCCGGCCTCTGCAGTTTTGGGGCAGCCGGCGACGCATTAGCCGCGAACTGCAGTTCCCGCGGCGGCCTGGCCTATCTCGGCAACACGAAAGGGGCCACCCGCTCTGTCTGGCTTTCCGGAACCAGCGCCGGGTCTTTCGGCCTCGAGGCGGCTCAGGGCAATCAGACAGTCGACACCTGGAGCAAGAGCAAGCGCGGCCTCCATCTCTCGCTTTCGCCGGTCGTTTCAAACGGCAACGGTGGCACGCACAAGCTCTATGACACATCGAGCGGAAAACCGTGCCTGCTCGACACCCAGAACCAGGTGCGTAATATCATCTTTCCGAACATCGACTGGCCCGACGGCCGCCCGGATGTTGGCCCACAGCCGGTGTTTCCGGGTTTCAACTTGCCCGATGGCCGACCGGACGTCGGCCCGCAGCCGGTGTTTCCGGGTTTCAACTTGCCCGATGGCCGACCGGACGTCGGCCCACAGCCGGTGTTTCCGGGTTTCCACTTGCCCGACGGCCGCCCGGATGTCGGCCCCCAGCCGGTGTTCCCGGGTTTCAACTTGCCCGATGGCCGCCCGGACGTCGGCCCGCAGCCGGTGTTTCCGGGGTTCACGCCGCGCACCCCGACCGCCATCAGAGGCGGCCGCGTGGTCGCAGCCCCCACGCCGGACACCTGTATCGACCCGCGGTCGATAAATTCCAACAAGCAACAGCGCGACCTGCCGATCTGCCGGGACCTCGCTGCCGAAGAAGCCGCCGCCCAAAGCGCCGACCGATCACAGGTGCCGTTGACGCCGGGCCGCGATCTGCCAGCGCCCTCGCTCTGGAACTTCTGGTCGGATATCCAGTTCGCAGACATATCCGACGAACGTTATGACCGCGACAGCGACACGCTCGCCCGCTCGTTGACGATGGGTCTCGATCGCCGCATCACCAACGACCTCGTCGTCGGCATGACCGTTTCCCTTGAGAACAGTTCGACCGATGCGTTCGACGGCACATTGGGCATCGACACCGACGGCTTCAGCTTCGGCCCCTATGCGGCCTACCGTCTGTCGAAACACTGGGCGATCGACGGATCGCTGACATACGGGCGCTACAACAACGATATCGACCTGAGCGTGCTGAGTGGCCGACAGGATTCGGAGCGTCTTGCCGGCGAAATCTCGCTCCACGGCCAATATAAGGTCGATGCCTATTTCATCCGCCCCAAGGTCTCCGTCAATTGGTCCCATATCGACAGCGACGCCTACGACCTCTCGGGCAGCATCCTCAACATACCGGTCAGCGTTTCCCTTCCCGGCGACAGCTTCAATTATGGCGTCCTCGATCTCTCGACCGAGATCAGCCGTTATTTCCGTCTGCCGGACGGGCAGCCGTTTCTCGCCTTCGCCGAACTCGGTGCCGAATACCAATTCGAGCGGCCCAACGACGGCAAGATCCTGACCGGCGACCTGTCGGAAGTGACGCCCTCGCCCTGGGCGTTTTCGCTTCGCTCGGGCTTCCGAATGCTGGTGAACGACAACCTCCAGATCGAAGCGACGGGCGGCTATTTGAGCTTCGGCCAGAAAGATCTCGATGTCTGGGAGGGCAAGCTCCACGTCGCGTGGAGCTTCTGATTTCCAGCAAACGTGCGAAGCGGTTTTTCGTCAGGAAATGCGGAAAAACAAAGAGATAGAGCGCTTCCGTGATTCCGCCTAACGCTCTGACTATCTCCTGCGAGCCGACAAGCGGCGAATCTGCCCGGCTCCTGGCTACCGAACGTCATGTTTTCTCAGGATGCGTCGCACGCAACAGGTTGTCGCGCAACTTCACCACGGTTTGCTGCACCACCGGAAAATCGTCTCCGAGACCGATCACATCCGTCAATGCTGCGCCGGGCTCCATTTCGACCAGTTTGCGTCCAGCCGCTGTCAGCGTCACGCGGACCTGCCTTTCATCGGCCGGATCGCGCCGGCGCTGCAGATAGCCCTCGGACTCGAGCTTCTTGAGGATCGGCGTCAGCGTGTTCGACTCCAGGAAGAGCTTCTCGCCGAGCGTGCCCACGGTCTGTTCGTCTTCCTCGGAAAGCGCCACCATGGTCACGTATTGAGTATAGGTCAGACCGAGCTTGTCCAGCAGTGGCTTGTAGGCGCGACCGAAGGCGAGGTTTGCCGAGTAGATCGCAAAGCACAGAAAATTCGAAAGCTTCCTGCCGCCGTATTCGGCCTGCGACGCGGAAACGTCGGCACCTTTTGCTGTTGGGGATTTGGGCATGGGTATATCCTGTTCCATTGTCCTCGTTGTCGACCCTTATATAAATCGCATCCGATTAAATCGCAATGGTATTGACATCCGGTTTGGGTTGGCATATTTACATCGCATCCGATTATAGTGGATGCGATAAAACTTAACCAGAAAGGATTTCACCATGACCGAGAAGCTCCTCTTCACCGGCAAGACCCACAACACCGGCGGCCGCAACGGCGGCACGCGCAGCGACGATGGCATGCTTGACCTCAAGCTGGCGCAGCCGCATCCGGCCGCTGAAAACCTCTTCGGTGCTGCCTGGTCCGCGTGCTACATCGGTGCGATCGAGGTCGCCGCCTCCCAGAGAAAGATCAAGCTTACGGCCGGACCCGAGGTCAACACCGAGATCGATCTGAACGTTAATGACGGCTCCTACTTCCTGCGCGCACGTCTCAATGTCAGCCTGCCGGGCCTCGACCGCGACGTCGCCCATGAACTGATCCATGCAGCCCACGAGATCTGCCCCTATTCCAAGGCGACACGCGGCAACATCGATGTCGAGACCAATCTGGTCTGAAGGCCATCCGGTCAGGTCTGGCCGCTCACCCGGCAGACCTGACCTCCCCTTATGCCCACTTGGAGAACACGGATGAGCAACAGCCACACCCAGCCGCCGCAAGCCTATAGTGAGTTCTCTGATGTGGTCGACCCGGCCATCTATGAGCCATTGCCCGACGATTGGCACATCGCCATTACCGATGTCGTCGACTCGACCTCGGCGATCAGGTCCGGGCGCTATGAGGACGTCAACTTTGCCGGCGCCTCCGCGATCGTCGCCTTCGGCAACGCCCGGGGGACGTTCGATTTTCCCTTCGTGTTTCGTGGCGACGGCGCGGCATTCGCCCTGCCGCCGGAGGCGGCCGCAACCGCGGCATCGACCTTGCGTCAGGTCGCGGCCTTTGCGAGCGACAGCCTTGGCCTGACGCTTCGAACCGGGTTGTTGTCCGTGCGCGAAGTCCGCGCCAACGGAAGCGATGTCAGGATCGCCCGCTACGCGGCATCGCAAGACGCCACCTATACCATGTTTGCCGGTGGCGGATTGAAATGGGCGGAACAGCAGATCAAGCGCGGGCGCTACCTGATAAGGCCGGACAGGGATACGACGCAACCGAACCTGACCGGTCTCCGGTGCGAATGGAAGCCGTTTCCCAGCCAGCGCGGTGAAATTCTCTCCTTGCTGGTAGAGCCGACCGAACAGACCGGCGCTCAGGACTTTGCCGCCCTGGCGAGAAGCGTCCTTGCCGTTCTCGAGGCCGGGCAGCGCCAGGCTCATCCGGTGCCGGAGGCGGTCGCGGTACCAAAGGATGAGCGGATGGATGTCGACCCGGCGCGCTGGTCGACGGTCGCGGCCAATTCGGATTTCCGCAAGTGCGATGACGGCTTGCGCCTGACGCTCGATTGCACGCATGAGCAGATCGACCGGGTCGAAGCCATCCTTGTCGCCGCCAGACAACGCGGCGAAGTCAGTTTCGGTCTACACCGCCAGTCTCATGCGCTGATGACCTGCCTGATCCCATCCGGCAGACCTGATTCACACCTACATTTTCTCGACGGAATGGACGGCGGCTATGCCAGGGCCGCGGAAATGCTGGCACCTGCCAAACAAGCTGCGGCGTGATTATTGGCGGGCGGCAAAGGCCATCCACTTTCATATCCACCTCCAGCAAACCGACATCCAGTAGATTCGCTAGGCAGTTGACAGAAACATCGCAAGCCCCGGACGGGGCCGTCCAAGCCCTCCATATCAAGCTTGCGATGGGCTACCGGATGCCGGCGCCCACAGCCGAGCCCTCACCCCGGTTTACCATTTCATTCTGTCGCGACCGCTCGTGAAGCATTCGACACCAGAGCGCGAGGGTCGCCAAGTGAAACAACCGAAAGCTCAGCCGCGACAGAACGACCCAATGAATGCGATTTTTCCGAATTAATCCAAAGTGATTGCAGAGATATCTTTCGGATGGGCGGGTCGAAAACAGCCACATTCGTAGCATCATTGAAATGAACGTTACCAAACGCAGCAGTGTAGTTGAATATTTGACCCACAAGGGAGGACATCATGCCTACCGTTATGGCTTATCACGATGTCAAAGACACCAAACACTGGCTCGCCTCGCCGCTCCGCAAGCAGATCTTCGAACCGATCGGCGTCACAAACATCCGCACATTTGTAGACCCTCAGGCATCCAACCGCGTCGGCTTGGTCATGGATGTTGCCGACATGGCAAAATTGGAGGCCTTCATGCAGACAAAAGCGGCAGCGGATGCGATGACGCATGATGGCGTGCTGCCCGAAACTCTGGTGTTACTCGTCCAATCCCAGTAACCGGGGTGCCGCATCCGACATCATGCCAAGACGGTCTTAAGGCGCTTGCGCCGATGTCTCGGCATCACAAAGGCCCCTCCGGGCAGGACACTCGTCCCAACCCAACCTGACGCAGGAGGATGATATGACGACATTGTTCGTAAGACACGAAGTCTTCGACTACGCGGCCTGGCGCAGGGTATACGATGCGTTTTCGCCGGTGCAGAAGGCAAACGGCGTTTTGGCGGAGGCGGTTTATCAAGCCCCTGACAATCCCAACGATGTTACCGTAACCCATGAGTTTGCCACGCTTGAAGCGGCTCAGGCGTTCGGCAACCTGGACGAATTGAAAACGGCAATGCGCAACGGCGGTGTGCAAGGCACGCCGACAGTGTGGTTTGCCAACAAGGCATGAGATAGCCCGGAGTGGCATCACCCCGCCTGCGCCATCGCCGGCTCGAAGCCGATTTCGTCGATGGTTCCGACCAGCACGATCTCGTCGCCGAGCGACCATTCGGCGGCCCGCGCCGCCATGTGCGCCGGGACCTTTTCCGAGCCGCCCGGCCCCGGTGGCACGTCATAGGTGGCGTGCGCGTCGTGGGCGAGGATCACCTGGAAGCCGAGGTCCATCGCCCGGCGCGCCGTTGCCGCCAAACACATTTCCGACAGCATGCCGCAGATGGCGATGGTTTCGACCCGATGGCTCCTCAGCCGCGCCTCCAGATCGGTGTCGTGAAAACCATCGTCGACGGACTTGCGCACGACCGTTTCACCGGGGCTCGCATCGAAGAACAACTGCCAGCCGTCCGTGCCCGGCTCGTCCGGCGCACCCTTTTCCCCGTCGTTCTGCACGAAGATGATGGGGACTGCCTTTTCGCGCGCGCGCTCAAGCAGCCGGCCGACGGCCCGCTGCAGCGACAGAAGATCCGGCACCGCATCCGCACCCGATATGAAGGCGCGCTGCACGTCGACGACCACAAGCGCCTCGGCCAGTTTGATGCCGTTCTCGCTCATCGTCTCAATCACTCCGCATAATCGACCGGCACCGCGGTGCCGCTCTTCAGGATCTCCATCGAGATAGACGCGGAAACGTCGAAGAGCTCCACCTTGCGCACGATCTGTTTGTAGACCACGTCGTAGTGTTCGACCCGCGGCAACACGACCTTGACGATATAGTCGTAGTTGCCGGTCAGGCGATGCGCCTCGACGATCTCGGGGATGTCGCTGATCGCCCGGCGAAATGTCTCGATCCACTCGTCGGAGTGATGCGCAGTCTTGATCATCGCGAACACGGTGGTCGGCACGCCCATGCGCTCGCGGTTGAGAACGACGATACGCTTGGCGATGTAACCTGCCTCTTCCAGCCGCTGGATGCGGCGCGAACAGGCGGACAGCGAAAGGTTCACCCGGTCGGCAAGTTCGCCGACGGCCATGCTCCCATCCTGCTGCAACAGCGTCAAAAGCTTCCTGTCTCTCTCGTCCAGCACGCTCACCACTCCCATTTCATCGAAACGATACGCTGCATATTTGCACAATCAACAGTCATTGCGCAATTCATTCGCGCTAAACGACCATTCTCGCGCCATCAAAGCGAACCATTGCGGACGAAGGTCCGGCATAGTTTCCCCATCGAAAACAGCTGGCCGCACTTCGGTGCGGATGGCGACAGGATCAGGGAAAGAAACGATGGAAATGCGCAAGATCGGTCTTATCGGCGGCATGAGCTTCGAAAGCTCGGTGGTCTATTACCGCATGGTCAACGAGGCCGTTCGCGAGCGGCTGGGCGCGCTGCATTCGGCCGAGGTGCTGCTGCACTCCGTCGACTTCCAGTCGATCGTCGACCTGCAGAAGGCCGGCCGCTGGGACGACGCCGCCAGGCGGCTTGCCGATGTTGCCCATGGGCTGAAGACGGCCGGTGCCGACTGCGTGCTGATCTGCACCAACACCATGCACCTGATCGCCGACGCCGTGCAGGCGGCCGTCGACATTCCGCTGATCAACATCATCGACGAGACCGGAGCCCGCCTCAAGGCCGCCGGCGTTCGCAAGCCGCTGCTGCTTGCCACCCGCTACACGATGGAGCACGGCTTTTACGCCGAGCGCATGAAGAGCCACGGCATCGAAGTGATGGTGCCCGACGCTGCTGGCCGCACGCTGACGCACAACATCATCTTCGACGAGCTTTGCGCCGGCAAGGTGCTGAGCCCTTCCCGCAAGGCGCTGATCGACCTGATCGACACGGCGGAGGCCGAAGGGGCCGATGCCGTCATCCTTGGCTGCACCGAGATCTGCCTGATCCTCGACCCGAAGAGCCTGCCGCTGCCGGGCTTCGACTCCACCGCGATCCACGCCGACGCCGCCGTCGAATTCGCCCTCGGCGTCGAGGATTTGCGCCGCGCCGCATAAGCCAGGATCGGGCGTTCCCCGATCCGCACCGACCGCAAACGAAAATGGCCTCCAGCCTGCGCTGTGGGCCATTTTCCGTTGATCCATGCGGCATGCTCGGTCCCTTACAGCGCCGCGCGTCTTATTAGACGCGCAAAGGTCGCTGTAGCACTTTGAATGGCTGCATGTTTTGATCCTTAAATCGAATAGGATTTAAGGAAACATGCAGTAGGCGCAATTGCCGCGCCGCGTGCTTGACGTTTGCCGCCGTTCAGGTGCGTCGGATGTTCAAGCCGTTTCCTGCCCGCTGCGTGGCCCGCGAAGGCCGATGCAGTTGCCCCAGGGGTCGCGAACCTGGCACATCCACAACCCGTCTTCGATCGCAAGCGGGCCGCGATAGAGCGGCGCGCCCAGACCGTTGAAATCGGCAAGCGCCCGGTCGAAATCCTCGACCTGCCAATAGACGACCGAACCGGCCGCGCCGCTCGCCACCTTCTCGTCCGCCGGCACGATTTCCAGATGGGTCGAACCGATCTTCAGATACTCGAAATCGAAGGCGTCCAGACGGCGACGTTCTGCGCTTGGGAAGGCGCGCTGATACCAGGAAAGCCCTGCATCCACATCGGCGACATGCACCAGAACCGCAGCCACAAATTCTGTCATCACAACACCTCGCCAACGCAAAGAACCATTTGAGGGTCGGCATTTCCGTCCCTCTACAGCGCCGCGCGTCCATGACGCGCAAAGGACGCCGTAACACCTTATATTTGCTGCATAATTCCTTAAATCGAATCCAACTTGAGGAATTATGCTGAGCGGGCCTTATACAGGGTTTGCACGCGGATGCGCGGTCTCGCGGTACGCTCAGGCGGGCACGGCGACAGCGCTTTCGGCGACCGGCTGCGCGCATATCGCCTGCCAGTCGCACTCCTTGAGGCCCGCGGCTGCAAAGGGGTCGATCAGCGTGCCCGAAACTATCGAGGCGAGCAGCGCCGGCGAAGGCGGAATGCGCGCGATCGTTGCCACCAGCCGGTCGCGCAGCCAGGCAAGCGCTGCGGAGTCCGATTGGTAGAAGGGCGTGAACGCCAGCGACAGCAGCTGGAACAGCGCCATATGGTTGCGCCTCGCCCGGCCATACGCGGCCAGCGCCGCGTCGATATCGTCGGTAAGCGACAAAGTGTGGGCAAGCGTCGCCGCATCGATCAGCGCCATGTTGGCGCCCTGCCCCAGTTGCGGGCTGGTCGAATGCGCGCTGTCGCCGACAAAAGCGACGCGGCCCGACGTCGGCGGGCGCAAGGTGCGGTGGGCATAGCGCGCCAGCGTCAGTTGGTCCCAATCGTCGATCTGGTCGAGCAGCGGCGCGCAATCCGGCCAGTAGTCGCGAATTGCCGCCTTCCATCTGTCCAGACCCGCCGCCTTCACGGCGTCGGCATCGCCGACCTTGACGCTCCAGAAGAAGGCAACATGGTCTCGCGCCTTCGGTCGCGCCCGGCCCGCCGGCAGGATGCCGATCATCACCTTGGCGCGGTCGTAGCGCTGTGTCAGTGCGTTTGGATCATGGGTCAGGCCGTCACTGTCGAGCGTCGCCCAGAAGGCGCCATAGGCAAGCTCGCGCACGCCGGGCGCCGTCGCGGCACCCGCCGCAATGGTCGAGCGGGCACCGGTCGCGTCGATGACGAGATCATAGCGCCCCGCCTCCTGGCCGGCGGCATCCGTCAGCACCGCCTTTTCGCCCGAGGTCTTGGCCGCGGTCAGCGTCATGCCGGTGCGAATGGCAATGCCGGCCGCTGTAACTGCATCATGCAACACGCCGAACAGCGCTGCGCGCTGAACGGCCAGCCCGAAGCGACCGCCCGCAAGCGCGTCATAGCGCACGTCGAGCACCGTGCGGCCGCTCCTGGCATCGGCGCCGTGCAGCCGGTCGATGCGGCTGCCGAGCGCCATGATCGGCTGAAGCAACCCGAGCGCGGCGAGCGCCGTCAGCCCCGTCGGCTGCAGCATCAGCCCGGAGCCGACCGGCGCGACGTCCGCGAAACGTTCCAGGATTTCAACGCGGTGGCCCTGCCGCGCAAGCAAAAGCGCCGAGGCAAGCCCGGCCGGCCCGGCGCCGGCAATACCGATATCGAGTCTCTTCATGCAGTCAGCAATAGCCGCTCAAGGCGCGCCGTCATAGGCCTGGCGCGAGGCGCGGATTGCCACATGGTTGGCAGCCGACCAATCGACAAAATGCTTCAGCAATTCGTGCAACGAGCGCCCGAGATCGGTCAGCGCATATTCCACGCTCGGCGGCTGCGTCGGAAAGACCGTGCGACTGATATAGCCGTCGCGCTGCAGGTCGCGCAGCGTCTGCGTCAGCATGCGCTGGGAGATATCGGGGATCAGCCGCCGAAGTTCCGAGAAGCGCAACGCCCCGTCGGCCAGCGACAGGATCATCAGCGAGTTCCACTTGCCGCCGATGTTGTCCATGACGTCGCGCACCGGGCAATTCTCGACATCCATCGGCACGCCGCAGACCATCGCCACGCGCTTGCCCTTCACATCACCACTGAGCTTGTTCATGGGCCGGTACCCTTTTTGTAACCACGGCAGAAAAAACTGCCTCCTTTACAGCTCTTACCAGATTACTAGATTAGAGCAACTCTCAAAAAGAGACCAACAACCGGCAGACGTGCTTTCCCTCCCGAAGCGTCGGCTGGCATCACAGAGAAAAAGGAAAAGTTCATGTCCGATACATTGCTCGTGACCGGCGCCACCGGCCAGCTCGGCAAGCTCGTGCTCGATGCGCTGCTTGCATCCGGCAAGGTCCAGCCGGCCAACATCATCGCCACCAGCCGCGATACGGCAAAGCTTTCCGACTATGTCGGCAAGGGCGTGCAGGCACGTGTCGCCGACTTCGACGATCCGGCCTCGCTCGACCGGGCCTTTGCCGGCGCCGACCGCATCCTGATCATCTCCACCGATGCGCTCGACCAGCCGGGCAAGCGCCTGCATCAGCATCTGGCAGCCGTCGCGGCCGCGAAGAAGGCCGGCGCCAAGCACATCCTCTACACCTCGATGCCGAACCCGGAGACCTCGGTCATCCCGTTTGCGCCCGATCATCTCGGCACCGAAAACGCCATCAAGGCAACCGGCATCCCCTACACGATCCTGCGCAACGGCTGGTATATGGAAAACCTGTTCATGGCGCTGCCGCATGCGCTGGAAACCGGACAGTGGTACTCGTCCTCGGGCAAGGGCCGCCTCGCCCACCTCGCCCGCGCCGATGCCGCAAAGGCCGCCGCAGCAGCCCTGCTTTCAGCCGGCGATGAAAGCCGCACGTTCACGCTGACCGGCCCGGAGCTGCGCTCGACCGACGAGATCGCCGCTCTCGTCTCCAAGGCTGCCGGCAAGCCGCTCGACGTCGTCCACATTTCCGACGACGCGCTGGCCGGCGGGCTGAAGGGCGCGGGCCTGCCCGACTTCCTCATCCCGATCGTCGTCTCCTTCGACGCCAACACCCGCGAGGGCCATATCGACATGGTGACGAGCGACGTGACGACCCTGACCGGCGCCACCCCCCTGCCGCTCACCGCCTTCCTCGAAGCCAGCAGGGCAAGACTTGCCGGCTGAATGGTAAGCGCCCTCATTCCTGTGCCTGTCACAGGAATCTAGCCAGCCCAAGTCTTTGGGCTGAAAGGTCTTTTGACCCGACAGACGTCGGGTCACTGGATCCCCGCCACAAGGGCGAGGATGAGAAGGACGGGATGTCTCTCGCATCAAACAGGGGATCTCGGTCGTTTGTCATCAGCCGGGCCGGCAAATGCCGGCTTTCGGTCCGCCAACACCCCATTGCTTCCAAGCTTTCCCCACGGCCTGCCCAATCTTCGCAGCCCTCTATCGTTATCGGACGGCCTCCACCGGCCCGACATCTCCCCGCACCGCGATCTCGGCCAGAACGAGAGCGCTGATGCCCGCGAGGAAGAAACCCGCCGACAGGTTCAGCGTCGTGCCGTTGTAAAAGGCGCCCAGACCGATGGCAAACAGGGTCGCGATCAGGCTCGATCCGGAGGCGATCAACGATGCGCCGAGGCCCGCAACCTGGCCAAGCGAGCGCATAGCCATGGCGTTCAGGTTGCCGAACAGCACCCCGACTGCAAAGAACGCCGCAAAGCCGAGCACCATCAGCACGGTCAGTGGCGGCCGTCCGCCCCAAAAAATGGATGCCGCCAGCATCATCAGTCCCGCCGTCGCCAGCCCGACAAAACCATAGCGTGCCATTGTCTCCGCCCCAAAGCGCTGCACAAGTTTTGCGTTGAGGAACGAAGCAAGCCCGATCCCTGTGGCCAGCATCGCAAAATACAATGGGAAGGTTTGTCCGATCCCATAGGCATCGAAGAAGAGATCGGCCGCCGTGCTGAGGTAAAGGAGCTGCGCACCGAAGACGAGCCCGGTCGCCACGATCAGCAGCGTCACGCGCCGATTTGACAGGATACGCCGCCCGTTCGACAGCAGAAGCCTCGGACGAAAGGGAATGCGTTTCCCGGCCGGCAATGTTTCCGGTTGCCGCATGACCAGCCACAACCCGAGAAGGCCTGCCACAGCGAGATAGACCACGAAGACGCTGCGCCAGCCGCCGACCGCGATGATACCCTGCGCCAACGTCGGAGCCAGCATCGGCACGAGAATGAAGAGCGTGAACATGAATGACATGACGCGGGCCATGGCATCGCCCTCGAACTGGTCGCGGATCATCGCCCGCGTGGCGATCTTCGGTCCGGAGACGCCGACCCCCTGAAGAAATCGGCCGAGAATCACCATTTCGAGTGAGCCTGCCACCATGGCGATGACCGTACCGAGCGCATAGACGCCAAGGCCCAGAACAAGCGCTTTCTTTCGTCCCATCGCGTCGGAGAGCGGGCCCAGCAGCAACTCTCCGAACGCCATGCCGAGGATGAAAAGCGATATGATGTGCTGGGTAGAGAGCGGCGGCGCAACGCCGACATCGGCCCCGATCTGACGCAAGCCCGGCAACAGCGCATCGATGCTGATGGAGGTTAGCGAGGTCAGAAGGGCATAGAGAGCGATACGCTCGCGGAAACTGGTGGGAGATGTCATTAGCCGCACACAAAGGAAAAGATAGGCTCGACCTATAGCAGTCAAGCCGCAGGTTTGCGCGCGCCAGTCGCAAGACTCGTTCGAGAAACTTTGCTCCTGAAAGTTCAGCGTCTCGGTTTCACGGCGCTCAGGAGTTCAGGTGGGAGGCATCCGCCAGGCTGATGACTGCCCGATTTCGGAAGAAATCGTCCTGGCGCAGATGCGTGATGCTCCCGGATTTTGCCGGGAAACTCAGGAAGCCCGAGGCATCGATCGGTATCTTCATCCACGCGGCAAGGACCAGCGTGAGTGTAAAGCCATGGGTCACGATGATCTGTGTCTCGCAAGGCCGCTCGACGATCGCGTTCACGCAAGGGTAGACACGGGCTGCCACGTCGCGCCGGGTTTCCGCGCCATCGATGCCGCAATGGTAATCGAGCCGGTTGTCGTCCGGCGCCGGGCTATACCGTGCGTCGAGCCACGCCTGGGGTTTGCCGCCCGCCACACCGTAGCTGATTTCCCTGAGATCGGCGGTCTCCGTCACCGGCCGCTGGAAGCGCTTTGCAATGGCAGCCGCCGTCTGCGATGCGCGGCGAAGATCCGAGCTATGGATCTCCACCTCGTTCCCGCCGATGAGGTCCAGCAGCTGCTCGGCAGTTGCCGCCGCGTCCTCGTGGCCGCGAGTTGTCAGGTCGGTGTCGTACCAGCCTCCCACCTTGTCCTCTTCGTGGTGGATGGATTGAGTGTGGGTGACGACGAAAATGTCTTTCATATCGGCAATCTCATGAATTTCGCCTCGTCGGTCCGGTTTTCGCGACACAGCAACTGCATGGCGCGCCTTAAATCGGAATCGATCGACGGAGAAAATTATGCAGAAATTTTAAAATGTTACAGCGCCGCGCGGCGCTGCAAGAGTGAACATTCCGCCATGCCAGCGCTTGCGGAATACGTCGCGAAACTCGCGACGTCCCCATGGGCTCCGCGCCCGCCTGCCGCTCTGAATGGCGCGCCCGTCAGGGACTGCGTCGCCTGCAAATGGTGGCTTCAAACCGTCTGGCCGCAGGCGCGGCGGAAGCGGCGCACGGTTTCGGCCATGCCATACTCCAGCGCATCTGCCGTCAGGCCATGGCCGATCGACACTTCGGCGAGGTTGGGGATGTGCCTGGCGAGCAGCGGCAGATTGGCGACTGTCAGGTCGTGCCCGGCATTGACCTCGAGCCCGAGGCTGGCGGCGATTTCCGCCGTGCGGCCGAGTTCGGCGGCAATCTTTTCCGCCTTCTCGGGGTCGTCATAGCAACCGCCATAGGGGCCGGTATAAAGCTCGATGCGGTCGGCACCCGTCTCCTTGGCAATGCGTAGCGCCTCGGTGTCCTCGTCGCCATCGGCAAACAGCGAAACGCGAAAGCCCTTTTTCTTCAGCCGACCAACGACGCTGCCGAGCAGGTTGTGGTTCTTGCGGAAGTCCCAGCCATGGTCTGAGGTCGCCTGCGCCGGATCGTCAGGTACCAGCGTCACCTGTTCCGGCTCGTGCGTTTCGACGAGGCGTAGAAACTCCTCGTTCGGGTAGCCTTCCATGTTGAACTCGGTCGCTGAGAATTCGTCGTCGATGAGATCGCGGATCGGCTGCAGATCGGAGAAGCGCACATGGCGCTGGTCGGGGCGCGGATGCACCGTCAGCCCGCTTGCGCCGGCTTCAAGAGCAATGCGGCCGAGCGCAGTGACGGACGGCCAGGGAAGATCGCGCCGGTTGCGCAGCATGGCAACGGCATTCAGATTCACGGACAGTTTTGCGGGCATGTCGGAACTTTCCAGAGGCGGGCAATGTCAATGCAATGTTCTACTGCATAATTGTAAAAACAGAAAACAGTTTGGACCAAGATTATGCAGCAATTCCAAAGAGTACGTTCGCCAGCGAAAGTCGGCTCCGGCGTCGCTTGTTTGCCGGCCATGCCTTGACGAAACCTTGACATTAGTGGGGCCTAACATGCAGTGCGTCCAGCAAGACCCATCAACCAAGGCAAAAACCGATGCGGATGTCGGCGATGCAAGGTCGCAAAAGACGCACCGCTACGTTCTGCCACAGGGGACGGTCGCAATTTTGAGTTTATTTCAGATAAATCTCAAATTTGGGGTCAAGCATCCTGACAACAGCTTTTTTTGAGCCTAAATTTCCGAATCATATCGAATTGCGGCAGATCTGCCCTTCGATCTCTTTCATAAAGTTTCGCGACGAATGAACCTGGAGCAACAATTGATGATGGCGGTCGAAAGACCCTGCGACGAGACGATACGGCAAAACCTTCGCCGTATCCTCGAGAGCAAGTCTTTCGCGCGTTCCGAACGCCTGCGCGCTTTTCTCGCCTATGTGGTCGAAAAGGAGATGATCGGCGAAGGCCCGCAATTGAAGGGCTATTCGATCGCCATCGACGTCTTCGACCGCCCTCAGGCGTTCAATGCCGACAGCGATCCGCTGGTGCGGGTGCATGCCGGCAAGCTGCGCAAATTGCTCAAGGCCTATTACGAGACCGATGGCGCCGAGGACGAATGGCATCTGGTCATTCCCAAGGGCACCTATGTACCGGAATACAGCCGCCGGCAGATCGATGCGGCCTGCCCCGCCGAGCCACAGACGCGCCAGCCGAAGCTGACGCGCAAGCGCCTCCCCGGCCAGAAGACGGCCTGGCCGCCGGCACCGTTGTCTTCGCCGCTGGCTGTGCTGTCGGTGCTGCCGCTTTTGTTGTTTGCGCCGCTGCCTTCACCGGAAATGACGATGGACATCGATGCGCAGGCGAAGCTCTTCAACGGCCGCCATTCGATCGAGCGCGTGCTGCCCTCCGTCAACGTCGCCATATCGGGAGACCAGAACGCCGACGTCAAAGCCTTCGCCGTCGCCCTTCGCGCCGCCGCTCAGCGCCACCGGACACTGGCGCGCGCCACCGACGGCGACGCCGGACGGCCGGTATCGCGCAATGCGGCGCTGTCGTTTTCGCTCGAGCTGACCTGGTACGACGCGCCTGCGGCCGGTGTGCGCGTTACGCTCAAGCATGATGGCGAAGGCGTGCCGCTGCGGCAGGATTTCATCACAAGCGAACGATTGAAGAGTGAGCCCGATCTGCTGTTTGAAAGCATGTCGCTGGCATCCGAACTGTTTTCCCTCGATGGCGAGATCTACACCCATGCGAGCGAAGAACAGATCCAGAGCCCGCTGATGGATTGCATGACGGCAACCGCCCAGTATCGCAAGCTGCTGACCCGCGGCAGCTTCGAAAGCGCCTGGTCCTGCCAGCAAAAACTGGCACCGCTGCGCGGCGACGAGCCGCTGTTCATCCTCAGCGCAAACAGCCCACTCCGGGTCATCGGCCACTGACGGAAAACCATGCTGCCTGCGTCCTAAGCGGCCCGCCAGCATGGCCCAAACCAGCACTTCCCCTGCAATATTCAGGACTATTCATATATGTGATTCGCGTATACGGTGTGGCCATGCGTTGGGAATTGGTGCCTGGTTGCTCGTCAGGCAAGCACAATTGTCAGCAGTAGCCGCGCCCTTCGCGGTGTGCCCCAGCCGAGCAGCAGTCGCTATCGTCGACCATCGACGGTTGCATTGGAGCGCGGATCGCTTCCGCTCCGGTCATACCGTGCGATCGCGACGAGTTCCTGATGCCTGCGGCATAATTCCGTAAATCGGCAGCGATATCGGGATCAATTATGCAGCAAATCGAAGCGTGACGGCTGCCTTCGCCCCCTTGAACAGGCGCGCGGCACTGTCAAACGGGGATCATCGATATGCCGCGAGACCACTGGAAGTACGAGGGCGCGCTGGCGGCGCCGGAGCGCACCGGCTACCTGCCCAGACTGCCGCTTCCCCATCACGATCCCTCAAGCCCGCTTGCAATCGCCGATATGGCCGATGCCTTCGGCGTCACCCACCGCACCCTGCATTTCTATGAGGAGAAGGGCCTGCTGACCGCCGCCCGCATGGGGCCGATGCGGGTCTATGGACCGGACCACATCCGCCGCATGGCCGTCATCAACGCCTGCCGTGAAATCGACATGCCGATCGCGGCCATCCAGGAACTGCTCGCTGGTCTTGCCGGCGCCGACGACCAGACAGAGGCCGACCGGCTGTTCAAGGAAGCGCTGTTGTCACGACGCCGGGAACTGGCGGCGCAACAATCCAACCTGCGGCGCCAGATGCAGCGCATCGCCGAACTGCTGGAAAACGAAGCTGAACAGGGCGAGGCCTCGTCCGATGACGCCGAAAACGTGCATCTCTCGCCGATCGAGAGCGAATGCCTCACATTCATGGCCGAAGGTTACCCGGCTGCACGCATCGCCCGGCTGATGGAGATGGATCTGGCCGCAGCGCTGACGCTCGAGGCCGGCATCATCCGCAAGTTCAACGCCCACAACCGCTTCCAGGCCATCGCCAAGGCGGTGCTATCAGGCATGATCGCCGCGGAATAACCAGGCGCGACGCTTCGCGCTATCGGACGTATCTAGCCGAGATCCCGCGCTGGTCACGGGGATGAAGCATCGCGGTGTCGAAATTCCCGTCGCCGAAAAGGGCATCGTGAGGGGGCAATTCTCCCTGGATCATCGACAATGTGATGTCTTCAGCGCCACGCTCATGTTACGAGGCGCTTGAACGATGCAATGAGAGACGACCCCGATGCTTCCCTGGATCCTGCTAGACCGCGCAACCATTCCCGGTGATGGCGACGAGTTGCGCCTGAAGAGCCGCGGCAGCGAATTTTCCATCATGCTCGGCTCGACGGAATTGATGAACAGCCGGCTGAGCGGATCGGAAGAGGCGCTGGCGACGCTGAGCTGTGAGCGGATTGCCTGCCGGAAGAATGCCCGCATGCTGATCGGCGGCCTCGGCATGGGGTTTACCTTGCGGGCCGCATTGGGCGCGCTGCCTGATGATGCCAGGGTGGTGGTCGCAGAGCTCGTGCCAGCTGTCGTCGAGTGGGCGCGCGGACCGATGGCGGATCTCCACCAAGGCACGCTCGACGATCCACGCGTCGACATCCATGTCGGCGATGTCGGCGCGCTGATCCGATCGAAGACCGCCGCTTACGATGCCATCCTGCTCGATGTCGACAATGGTCCGGATGGCTTGACGCGCGCCTCCAACGACAGCCTCTACAACCACACCGGCCTTCGCGCGGCCAAGGCTGCCCTGCGCCCAAACGGCGTGCTTGCCGTCTGGTCATCGGCGCCGGACAGCGCCTTTACGCGCCGCTTGCGCGAAGTCGGCTTTGCCACCGACGAGGTGAATGTGCGCGCCAACGGCAAGCGTGGTGGTGCCCGCCATGTCCTGTGGATGGCGACCAAGCGCTAGCAAAGAGCAGAAAGAGCGGCGCGCGCTTCAGATCCGGCCGCGGCGCGACGGAGCCAAGAAAAACGCCGCGCTATTCGACAGTCACCCGTTGCGAAAAGCGCGGCTTGAGACCGAGATCGGATCGTCGCACGGGTCCTTCGCGTTGGCGAAGACATAGCCATCGGCCTGATGGATGGCCCCAAACACCAGCCCTTCGGCAGCGCAGCGCTCGCAGAAGGCTTCGACGTCTCTCACGTCGAATACCAGCTTGACCAGCGACTGGCCGCGCCGCTGTCCCTTGGCCGCCGGGTGGATCATCAGGTTGGCCCCGCCTTCCCCGCAGATCAGCTCGATGATCCGGTCGCCCGCCTCGTCGCATGCTTGAAAGCCGAAGTGCTTCTCGTAGAAGCGGACGGTCGCCTCGACGTCTTGGGCGTAAATGATGATCCTGTTGATCGGCACTGAAATCTCCCTCGATCGAAGACTTAGGCCTGCCCGTCCTCAGCGAACGATCGTCAGGCGCTCGGCCGCACGGGTGATCGCGGTATAAAGCCAGCGCTCGCGGGTATCGCGAAACGCCCAGCTCTCGTCGAACAGCACGACATTGTTCCACTGCGAGCCCTGCGCCTTGTGCACCGTCAGCGCGTAGCCGAAGTCGAATTCGTCGTAGCGCTTGCGGGTCGACCAAGGAATTTCGCCCTCGACCTCTTCGAAGGCTGCCTTCAGCAGCTTGATCTTGGCGGCACCGCGATCCATGTCGTCGTCCTCAGGGCGGATCATCAGGTTGATGCCGGGCTTCACCGTTTCCTTCGACGAGCTCATGACCTGCCAGAGCGAGCCGTTGAGCAGGCCCTTGGCCGGGTCGTTGCGCAGGCAGACCAGCTTGTCGCCGGATTGCGGATATTCGCTGGTAAAGCCCTTGAGCTCGCGAAGCCGCTGGTTGTAGCGCCGCCGGGTCTTGTTGGTGCCGACCAGCACCTGGTCGGCCTCCAGCACCAGCTCCTGGTTGACCTGCCCGCGGCCGATCACCTGGGTGGTGCCGTAGTCGCCATGCATGATCTCGTTGCCTTCGCGCACCTGCATCGCCAGCCGGATGATCGGGTTGTCGCGGGCCTGGCGGTGAATGTCGGTCAGCAGATAGTCCGGATCCTGATTGGTGAAATAGCCGCCGCCGGTGACCGGCGGCAACTGGCCGGGGTCGCCGAGAACCAGGATCGGCGTGCCGAAGCTCATCAGGTCCTTGCCGAGCGCCTCGTCGACCATCGAACATTCGTCGACGATGATCAGCGCCGCCTTTGCGACCGGGCTTTGCCGGTTGATGGAAAACATCGGCGCGATCGAGGTCTTGCCGGTCTCCTCGTCGGAAACCTCCTCCTCGCCGCGCGGCCGGTAGATCAACGAGTGAATGGTCTTGGCGTTGCTGGCACCCTTGGAGCGCAGCACCTGGGCGGCCTTGCCGGTAAAGGCGGCAAACAGCACGTCGCCATCCACATGCTCGGCGAAATGGCGCGCAAGCGTCGTCTTGCCGGTGCCGGCATAACCGAACAGCCGAAAGAGCTGCGAGCGGCCCTCTTTCAGCCATTGTGAAACGGCCTTGAGGGCCTCGTCCTGTTGCGGAGCAAATTGCATGATCCGAAGTGTCAGGATTCGGGGTGCACAAGCAAGCCCGGATTTCGGGTCGTCGTATCCTGCCGGACGCCCGGCACCCGCGTTTGCAACGACCTCCATCGCGAAATCCCGCACCAGATCAAGGAGCTATCATCGATCTGCCGCGCGCCGGGCTGCCCAGCGCCGCGCCGCAATGGCGCAGGCGTGTCACATGACGGCACCCCCATCCAGTCGTTTCGGCCGCCCGCCCTATCCGCTGTGGCACTTTCTGGCCCTGTGGCCAGCCTGCCGCTTGAATGCCTGCGCGCAATGCTGCTAACGAGCGGTTGCGCGGCGGCGAACCGATCCCTGCATGGGCCAGCCCCGACAAACGGATCAGGCGGGCACGAACACGTCAACCGCCTGAGGCAATGCCGGAGAATGCCCTTGAAGCCCGACCAGCCCGCCACGCCCTCGTCTTCGGACCCTGTCGGCATCGGCCGCCTTGCGCCGACGCTGCAATGGCTGCTTCTCACGCTCGTCTCCGTGATCTTTGCGACAGTCCTCGAATTGGTCGGCATTCCCGCCGGGCTGTTGATGGGGCCGATGCTCGCGGCCGTGCTCTTCGGCATGAACGGCGGCACCATCCGCCTGCCCAAGCAGGTGTACTTCTGCGTGCAATTCATTCTTGCAATGATGATCGCCGGCGCGATGACGCCCGGCATGCTCGGCACCTTTTCCGGCAACTGGCCGCTGTTCCTCGGCGTCATTCTCTCCGTCATCGCCGTCAGCACGCTCTGCGGCTGGGTGATCACCCGCATGCGCATCCTGCCGGGCACGACGGCGATCTGGGGCTCGTCGGCGGGTGCCGCCTCCACCATGCTCTTGATGGCGGATGCCTATGGCGCCGATGCGCGCCTCGTCGCCTTCATGCAGTATCTGCGCGTCATCTTCGTCGCCAGCACCGCGACGATGGTCGCCCATCTCTGGGTGACCGGCGCGGAGGCCGAAACCGCAATCGTCTGGTTCGAGCCTGTCTCGATCCTGCCGTTCCTGGCAACGCTTGCCGTCGGGCTCGGCGCGGCCTTTGCCGGCCGGATGCTGCGCGTGCCGGCCGGCGCCTTCCTGCTGCCGTTCCTCGTCGGCGCCGTGCTCAATGTCAGCGGCGTCATGACCACCGAGCTGCCGCAATGGCTGCTGGCGCTCTGTTACGCCCTGCTCGGCTGGAACATCGGCCTTGGCTTCACCCGCTCGATCCTTGCCCACGCGCGCCGCGCACTGGTGCCGACGGTGATCTCAATCGTCGTCTTGATCTCGTTTTCCGGCCTGCTTGCCCTGCTGCTCATCAAGGTCGCCGACATCGACCCGCTGACGGCCTATCTCGCCACCAGCCCGGGCGGGCTCGATTCGATCGCGGTCATCGCCGCTTCGAGCAATGTCGACCTCTCCTTCGTCATGGCGCTGCAGTCCGCCCGTCTCATGATCATCACCATGATCGGCCCCGCGCTCGCCCGCTTCGTCGCCAACCGCGCCTGAAAGCGGTGCGGCTCGCCGGCACTTGAAAAAAGTGCGACGATGCAACAATTCCGGGAATAATCCCCGCCCTCCTCGTGTCTCATGTCAGGATCCGCGCGCCTGCGCACTCCGCTAGATTCAAGTTGAGGAAGGAAAGCTCCCATGAGAACGTTACCGCTCGCTATTGCCATTTCCCTTGTCGCCGGCGCCGCCTTTGCGGCACCTCCGGTCAAGACGGTCGAAACGGCAAAGGGCAATGTGCTCGCCGCCGCCAACGGCATGACGCTTTACACCTACAAGGACGACCATGGCGGCGTTTCCAGTTGCTATGACGCCTGCGCGAAGAACTGGCCGCCCTTCACGGTCGAAGGCGATGCCAAGGCGGAAGGAGCCTACACGGTCGTCGAACGCAAGGATGGAGCCAAGCAGTGGGCCAAGGACGGTATGCCGCTGTATTTCTTTATCAAGGACAAGAAGATGGGTGACATTACCGGGGATGGCTTGAAGGGCGAATGGGATGTCGTCAAGCCGTGATGGCGTGAATATGGATGCGGGGGCGAAAAGCCCCGCATCCGACCGGTTCGAGGAGGATGTGCTGGCGCTGATGCCGGCGCTCCGGCGCTATTCGCGCAGCCTTGTGCGCTCGGATCCTGATGGTGAAGATCTGCTGCAGGATTGTGTCGAGAAGGTTCTGGCGCGCCGCGCCCAGTGGCGCGGAGTCAACCTGCGTGCCTGGGCCTTCACCATCATGACCAATCTCAGCCGCAACCGGCACCGGCACACCGCGCTGCACCCGCAGGTCGAGCTCGACGACAACCTCGGCCTCCAGGCGGAAACCCAAGAGAGCGATCCGCTCGAACGCTCGCGGCTGGAACGGGCGCTGAACGGCCTTTCGGCGGAAAACCGCTCGGTGCTGATGCTCGTGGTGATTGAGGGATACCGATACCAGGATGTGGCCGACATGTTGGCCATTCCGATCGGCACGGTGATGTCCCGCCTGTCGCGGGCGCGTCACCAGCTTGCCGAAGCGATGAAGGACGACAACGTGATCAGCATGCGGAGACCGAAATGACGGACGAATTGAACACCGTCTCCGAAGACGACCTCAACGCCTATGTCGACGGCTTCCTGAGCGAGGCGGACCGGGCGCGGGTCGAGCAATGGCTCGAGCGCAACCCCGCGCGCGCCGAGGAGGTCCGCCAGTGGCAGGGCCAGGCAACCGAACTCCGCGCCATGTTTTCGACCTATGCCCGCAGTGACGAGCGCGACCGGGCGTTGCTCGCAGGTACGAGCAGCCGGGGCGCGGCCGTCGCTTCGCGCGATCGCTGGACTTTGCGCCTTGGCGGCCGCATCGCCGCCGGTCTCCTGCTCTTTGGCGCCGGCGCCCTCAGCGGACTTTATGCCCCGCATGTCCTCGCCCCCGAACGTTCAGAACAGGTTGCCCTGGTGACTGAGAGCTTGCCGCGGCAGGCGCAGTCAGCGTTTCTCATCTATGCAAGCGAGGTGCGCCACGCCGTCGAGGTCGGGCCGGACCAGCAGACCCACCTTGCCACCTGGCTCGGCAAGCGGCTCGATCATCCGCTCAACATTCCCGATCTGTCGAAACTCGGCTTTTCGCTCGTCGGCGGCAGGCTGCTACCGGTCAACGGCAAGGCGGGCGCGCTGTTCATGTATGAAGACCCGAGCGGCCAGCGGTTGACCGTGCTTCTCGGCCGCAACCCGGACAACCGCGAAACCAGCTTCCGCATCGACAGCAGCGGCGGCGTCGAAACCTTCTACTGGATCGACGGACCGATCGGCTATGCCGTCACCGGCGAAGTGCCGCGTACGCTTCTGCAACAGGTCGCCGACGAATGCTACCGCCAGTTCGAGAAGCCGGCAGCCGCCAAGAGTTGACGGCGTCAGAGACGACTGCAGCGCTGCCGCAACTGAAAGCGTTTCGAGGTTAAAACCGTCGCCATATCATAACGTTGGCTCAGTTTTCGAAGCATCGATTCACGTTACGTGATGTTCCGTGGAGATGGCCCCTCATCCGGCCTGCCGGCCACCTTCTCCCCGCACGCGGGGAGAAGGAAACTTGTGGCTCGCGGCCACTCCACGTCAGCCATTCGCTGCCGAGGTGCTCGTCAACGACAGATGCCAGGTGGCAACGCTATTGTCGTCCACGTCCCCTCTCCCCGCCCGCGGGGAGAGGGCTAGGGTGAGGGGCAAACCCGCTCGCGTCCCATGAGATATGACAGACCGCTACCGCAGCGGGTCGTTCTCGATCAGGATCGGATGCCCATGCGGCGTCGCCTCGGCCGCGCGCTGCCAGCTCTTCGTCAAGGTTTCCAGCTGCCCGCTGGAGGTGATCGAAAGCTCGGTGACGAGCCGCGACAGCGCCGCCACCCAGCAATCGAAATAGTCGCTGGCATCCGCCTTGCGGCCGGGCTTGTAGAGTTCGGCGGAAAGCGCCTCGGCCCATTCGTTCCAGGAAAAGACGCCCTTTTCGTGCAGTCTCACCGTCATGGCAAAGGCAGACGCCTGCCACAGCTCGGCGAAGACGGGATCGCCCTCGGGCGATTTCGGCAGCTCGGCGGAGGCGGCAAGCGGCGATGTCGTCTTACAGGTGCTCAAGGTAGCTCTCCCAGGCATCGATCGACACCGTCAATGTCGGGTCGGCGCCCTCGCCCCAGATCTCAGCCCCGTCAAACACCACTGTATAGAGCCACTGCGCGCTCTCGCCGCGGCCATGGGCGTTATCATCGGGAAAGACGAAGGAACCCTGCACCGCCTCGATCGTGCCGAGCTTGGCGCGGGCATAGCGCGGCAGCCGCGTATGGGTCGTCGGGTTGAAATTTTTGGTGCGCACCTGTTCGCCGACGACGAAGCGCGGGCGCGTTTCGACCAGCCGGTCGCAAGAGCCGCCCTTGGCAAGCACCGCCGGCACCATGTCGGCCTTCAGCACGCGCTTGGGCTCGGCTCCTTTCTCGAGCATTTGGCCGCCGTCGAGTTCGGCCTGGGTCACGAAACCGTGGCGCTTCAGCAGCGTCTCCAGCGCCCGCGTCCAGATCTCGTAATAGCTCGCCGAGAGATAGGTGGCAGGCGGCAGGTTTTCACGCGCATGCCGGCTCTCGTCGATGGTCCAGGCGCCGAAGGCGCCGCAGGAAAGCGTCACGCCGAGCGCCCGTTTTTCCCATTCGGCGTGAAAATAGGGTTCGTTGGTCTCGGGCGCGACCGGACCCATTCCATGCTGCCCGCCGAGATCGTGCGGCCCGTTCATCGCAGCGCCTCGGTGACAAGCGCAAGCCCGGTACCGATCATGGAATCGCGGGTCACCAAATCGGCAAGCTCTTCCTCGCGGAGCCCCTCTGTCCCCACCGGCCGCTCCGGCACGACGAGATAACGCAGCTCCGCCGTCGAATCCCAGACGCGAATGCGCCTGTCCTCGGGGAGCATCAGCCCGAATTCCGCCAGCACCCCGCGCGGATCGATGACCGCGCGCGAGCGATAGGGCGGCGCCTTGTACCAGACCGGCGGCAGGCCGAGCACCGACCAGGGATAACAGGAGCAGAGCGTGCAGACGACGAGGTTGTGGGTGTCGGCCGTATTGAACACGGCGCGCATGTGCTCGCCCTGCCGGCCGGTATAGCCGAGGCTGGCGATCGCCGCCGTTGCGTCGCCCTTCAGCCAGTCGGCAAATTCGGCGTCGGTCCAGGCCTTGGCAACGACGCGGGCGCCGTTTCGCGGGCCGATCTTGGTCTCGTAGGTCTCGACGATGGCATCGATCGCCGCCGGATCGATCAGGCCCTTCTCCGTCAACACCGTTTCCAACGCCTTTACCCGCGCCTCCATATCGGTGAAATGGTTGTCGTGGTGATGGTCGTGATCATGGTGATCGTGACCATGATGGTGTTCGGACATTGCCTGGCTCCTCGCAGCACGGCGCCTCGCGGCTGCGCAGATGGCGCCGCTGCCTCCCTGAGGCAATAGTCGTAGCGAATAAACGCCGATTTCGAAATCGATTTTACCAGCGGCCGTGGACCGGAATTGTCACCGTAACAAGTCCGGTTCGACGCGGTTTGCCATCGCTGTCAAAACGGCCCGTTTGATTGCAAGCAATCATCAGGAAACGGCGAAGGCACGATTGCACACCACCTCCGTCACAAGTCTGAAGTTGCGCTAAGGTCTTAGCAAGCGGGGTGATTCGACGCCACGACGCCTTGTGGGCGGAAGGCGGAGGACGGAGCATTGGGGGAACTGGCAGCGCATGACGACACCAATCGAAAGTGCTTTCCCGTCCCGTGCTATCCGCGTCGTTGCGCCCGTCTTTTCCCTGGGCTTCTTTTTCCTCTTCCTGGCACTTTTGCCGTTGCCATTGGCGGTGGGCCTGCTCCGGCTCCCGATCGACGAGATCAGGCGTGATTACGCCATCAGCCGGAACCCCGTTCTCGTCAGCGGCGCAGAGATTTGCTCGGTCGATTGCCTGCCTGGCAGCGGCGAACCCCAGCTCTGCAGCACGCAGGTTCGCTTTCAGCACGATGGTCAGCCCCACGAGCAAATCTTGAACACCCGTTCGGTCGGTCAACCCGGCCTTTGCCGGCACGGCAACATCACAATCGCCGGCGACAGCCCCGAGCATGTCAGCCTCACCCATGATTATCGCAGCGTCATTCGCACGACGGCGCAGCGGCTCATCCTCGGAGCCGGCCTTGTGCTGTTCAGCCTGGTCATGCTGAGCAACGCCATCCCCATTCTCCTTGCCCGCCGCGCCGCCGGCCGGCGGTATTTGCTGAAGCCCATCATCGTCGATCTGAGCGGCAGCCAAATCCTGCGCTACGCCCCGAGCGTTCCCTTTGCGCGCGGTACTATAAAGACAGCCTATACCCGGATGAAGCCAGGCCAGCGCCCACTGTACCTCCGGCCGACGAGCGACGACCGCGCGCTGCCGACAACCCCCTTCGCCGGACATGCCTACCCCGCCCTCGCCGTCATCACCGAAGGCGTCCCGTTACCGATCCTGCTTGACGAGAAACTCACCCGGCTTGAACTGAGCGAGGCCGAGCGCAATCACATTCGAGCGGCAATCGATGAGACCATAGGGGTGTCCTTCGGCGACCTCCTATCCCCCGCGTTCGTCAGGGAAAAACTCATTCGACCGTTGCGGAAAGACAATCCGGTCGATAGGCCACGATTGCCTTCAAAATGGGCATTCCGGCTTGCCATAGTCATTCCGCCAATGCTGCTGCTCGCTGTCTTGTCCATTATCGACCAGTTCTTGTGATAGGTTCGCCCTGCCCCCTGCCGCGTCGGTTGTTGACCTAGCAATCGCAGGCTTGCCCTGGTGCCCGCAGCAGCCTCTGCTGTTGCATGATGCCGGCTCCATCCGAGGCGCGAAGTCGTCCAATCCACCTTCGCTGCTCGATCATTTTTACCCGCCAATTTTCGCTGGCAGCTCTGTAAACTGACGTCATGAAAATTCTGATTCTCGGCGCCACCGGCTTCATCGGCTCGGCCCTCCTCGATCGACTGACAAGCGACGGACATGGGGTGACCGGCCTTGGTCGCAATGTCGCCCGCGCCCGGCTGAAACGGCCGGGAGCGTCATGGATTGCCGCCGACCTTGCTGAGATGCGCAAGGCCGGCGACTGGCTGCCGCTGGTCGAGACGCATGACGTGGTCGTCAACTGCGCCGGCGCGCTGCAGGATGGCCTGGCCGATCATGTCGCTGCAACCCAGGAAGCGGCGATGCTGGCGCTCTATACCGCTGCCAAAAACAAACCGCCGATGCGCATCGTGCAGATCTCGGCGCCGCGCGGCGATGCCGGCACTGACCTCGCCTTTCTCGCCACCAAGTTCCGCGCCGACACGGCGCTTGCGGAAAGCGGCGTGTCGCATGTCATTCTGCGGCCGGCGCTGGTGCTCGGCCGCAATGCCCATGGCGGCTCGGCCCTGCTCAGGGCGCTTGCCGCCCTGCCCTTCGCGATCCCGCTCGTCCACGCGCAAAGCCGCGTCGAAACAGTTGCCCTTAGCGATGTCACCGAGGCGGTCAGCGCCGCCGTCGCAGGTCTCCTGCCCGAACGAAGCGACCTCGTGCTCGGCCACCCAGAGCGGCCACCCCTTGCCGAGCTCGTCGCGCTGCACCGCCAATGGCTTGGCCTATCGCCAGCTAGGATCGTTTCGCTGCCGGCCCCGCTCGCCGCACCCGTCGGGCTCCTTGCCGATATCGCCGGACGGCTCGGCTGGCGCTCGCCACTGCGCTCGACTGCGCTTTCGGTGATGGCCGGCGGCGTCTCAGCCGAGGATGACGCTCACGCCCCGGTGCCGTTTCTGTCGGCCCGCCAAAGCCTTTCGGCTGTGCCATCCGGCGTGCAGGATCTCTGGTTTGCCCGGCTTTATCTTTTGAAACCACTGTTGATCGTCGGGCTGTCGGCCTTCTGGTTGCTTTCGGGGCTGGTCCCGCTCTTTGCCATCGATGCGGCGAGACAGCATTTCCTGCGGTTCCTGGCCGAAGGCCCGGCAACGGCGTTGACGCTGTTGACCTGCCTTGCCGATATCGTGCTCGGAGCCGCGGTGCTCGTCCGCCCGTGGGCGAAACAGGCGCTCTTGGGAATGCTGGCGCTGACCGCCGCCTATCTCGCCTCCGCAACCCTGGCGGAGCCCGAACTCTGGACCGATCCGCTCGGGCCGCTCGTCAAGGTTCTGCCGTCGATCCTGTTGACGCTTGCCACCCTCGCCATTCGGGATGAACGCTGATGTTTCCGGACGACCTCCTGCGCCTCACCCATGTCATCGGCGCCACCGTGCTCTTCGGTACCGGCGCCGGCATCGCCTTCTTCATGCTGATGGCGAGCCGCACGCGCGATGCGCGGCTGATCGCCCATGTCGCCGGCACAGTCGTGGTCGCAGATACGGTCTTCACCGCCACAGCCGTGGTGTTTCAGCCGATCACCGGATATCTGCTGGCGACAAGCATCGGCTGGTCGCTTGCGGAAGGGTGGATCGCGCTGTCGCTGATCCTCTATGTCGTCACCGGCCTGTTCTGGCTTCCCGTGGTCTGGATCCAGATCCGGCTGCGCAATCTGGCGCAGCTTGCTGCGGCGGAGAACACGCCGCTGCCGCCGGCCTTCGATCGGCTCTATGCCATCTGGTTTGCCTGCGGCTTCCCGGCCTTCTTTGCCGTTGTCGGCATTTTCTGGCTGATGCTGGCAAAGCCGCAGTTCCAGCTATTTTAGCATCGGCCACAGGCTGACGACGAGCAGCACCGCCATGGTGATGTTGAACCATTTGAGCCGTGCGGGCTCCGACAGCCATTGGCGCAGGGCCGAGCCGAAACCGGCCCAGGTGGAGACGCTCGGTACGTTGACGAGGGCAAAGACCAGGCCGACGGCAAGCACGCTGGCGATGTAGCTTTCGCCGCCGGTATAGGTCGCCATTGCCGAGACTGCCATGACCCAGGCCTTGGGATTGACCCATTGGAAGGCCGCCGCCTGCAGGAAGGTCATCGGCACGGCGCCGGCCTTGCCTTCGCCGAGCGAGCGCGAGGTGCCGATCTTCCAGGCGATCCAGACGAGATAGGCACCGCCGGCAAACTTCAGGGTGGTGTAGAGCAACGGTACGGCGTGGAGAAGCGCGCCCAGGCCGAGACCGACGGCGATCAGCAGCGAGAAGAAACCGGCACCGATCCCCAGCATATGCGGGATGGTGCGCACGAAGCCGAAGTTCACGCCCGAGGCAAAGAGCATCATATTGTTCGGGCCCGGCGTAATCGACGTCGTGAGCGCGAACAGAAACAACGCCAGGAGCGTATCGGCCTGCATTATCTTCCTCCACCAGGATTAGGTCAACATAATTGACCTAATCCTGGCAACCAGCCCGGAATTGTCACGGTGACAACATCGGGCGACCACCGGCCTGATAGGACGGAACGGGAGTTGGGTCGAGTTCCGCGCCCGAGATATCGCGACCAGCAACGCGCCTGCGCGCCGAGAAAAGGCACCTCGAAAGACCCGCCGATTGCGCTAGATTGCGACATACGAAACGCTGGGACCCGCCCAACGCTTAATCCCGTCCACGTCCGACCAAGGGGAAAGCCGAATGCACGATCCGATCCCGACCACCACGCTCATCGATGGACGCTCCGTTCCGGTTCTCGGCCAGGGCACCTGGCGCATGGGCGACGAGCGCTCGCGCGCCGCAGAGGAAGTGAAGAGCCTGCAGGCCGGCCTCGACCTCGGCATGACGCTGATCGACACCGCCGAAATGTACGGCAACGGCGCCTCGGAGCGCGTCGTCGGCGAGGCGGTCAAAGGCCGGCGCGACGAAGCCTTCATCGTCAGCAAGGTGCTGCCCTCCAATGCCAGCCGGATCGGCACCGAGGCCGCCTGCGAGCGCAGCCTGAAGCATCTCGGCATCGACCATATCGATCTCTACCTGCTGCACTGGCGCGGCGGCTATCCGCTCGCCGAGACGGTGGCGGCGTTCGAAGCCCTGAAGAAGGCCGGCAAGATCGGCGCCTGGGGCGTTTCCAACTTCGATGTCGACGACATGGAGGAGTTGTTGGCGGTTCCCGGCGGCAAGAACGTCGCCGCCAACCAGGTTCTCTACAATCTCTCAAGGCGCGGCATCGAATATGATCTCCTGCCCTGGTGCCAGAAGCGCGGTGTCGCCGTCATGGCCTATTCGCCGCTCGACGAGGGCCGGCTCTTGCGCAACGCGGATCTCGTCCACATCGCCAAGGCGCACCAGGCAACGCCGGCGCAGATCGCACTCGCCTTCCTGAAAACCCGCCCCGGCGTGATCTCGATCCCCAAGACTGGCTCGGCGGAACGCGCCCGCGAAAACCGCGACGCGATGGACATCCACCTGACCCCGGAAAACCTCGCGACCCTCGACAACGCCTTCCCGCCACCGAAGCGCAAAAGGTCGTTGGAGATGATTTGAGGGCCGACCGTTTAAGGCCCCACTCGGATCTTTCCGGCAGAAATTGGCAGGTTCAGCTCTCATGATGACGGGTCGTGGAGACGCTGGGGACCGGCCAAACCCCCCGTCATTCCTGTGCTTGTCACAGGAATCCAGCCAGCCCAAGTCTTTGGGCTGAAAGGTCTTTTGACCCGACGGACGTCGAGTCGCTGGATTCCGGCACTACAGCGCCGCGCGTCTTATTAGGCGCGCAAAGGTCGCTGTAGCACTTTGAATTGCTGCATGTATCCTTAGGATACATGCAGTGGGCCGGAATGCGGGAGAATGGCGTGCCCCTATCGCGTGTAGGCTGTTTACGGGATTAGCCAACTGCCTGGCCTGTCGAAGTTTCCTGGCGACTTGCACAGCGTTCCGCCCGCCCCTCATCCGGCCCGCCGGCCACCTTCTCCCCGCCTGCGGGGAGAAGGATAGATGCGGCAAACTTGCGCAATTAGGCAGAAACTGCCACCAGACTCCAATCCATTGGACTCATAGGATCGTCGCGATCCAGAGCATTTCCAGGAAAAGTGCGAAGCGGCATTCCGTCAGGAAATGCGTAAAAACAAAGAGATAGGGCGTTTCTGCGACTCCGTTTGAATCGGAAACGCTTTAACGACGAGACCAGTATTCTTCGTGGAGTTTCGCCGCCTCGTCCACAAGCATGGGGCCGACGACTTCCGTTGGGCGCTGACCGGCGGCGAACACGATGTGGCAGGGGAGATCAAGCGTCGGATTTTCCTCGCTCGCGCCTATCTGTTGTTTCATCTCTCTCTCGGACAGGCCAAACACGACGCGCCCTATGCCTGCCCAATAGATCGCGCCTGAGCACATGGCGCATGGCTCCGCGGACGTGTACATCGTGCATCCGGCAAGAAAATCCAAATCATAGGCTTTGCCGGCGCGCGTGGCTAAAAGCCGCTCCGCGTGGGCCGTGCGGTCGCCACCTTCCGAACTGTAGCCGTTGCACTGTTCCAGTAAGACATTGCCGTCACGGTCGGCGAGAATTGAACCAAACGGGTGATCCCCGCCCTCGCGCGAACGCCGCGCCACATCGAAGGCCTTCCGCAAAAGTGTCTCATCATAGGGCCGCTTGCTGCTTGCCATTTTGTGAGCTCCTGAGAATTATCGCGGTTCATTCACCACTAATGTTTCCCCGGTAACGGAACGGGTAATTTGCATTCTCTGCCAGGTAAAAGGATGTCAGCTCCCCAGCGCCGCCTATCTGCCATTCCCCCGATGAACAGATACAAGAATCAATTTGATCTTTTTTGACTTTGGCAGCAAGGCCGATCGAGGTGCGAGCTTGTCAGGGAAGAATCGGGGGGACGGGTGGCAGTCGCCACCTAGAGCATTTCCAGGAAAAGTGCGAAGCGGTTTTCCGTCAGGAAATGTGTCAAAACAGGGAGATAGAGCGTTTCTGCGACTCTGTCTAAACCGGAAACGCTCCAGTTGCGCAAACTCGAAGTTGCACCCCCTCTCCCCGCCTGCGGGGAGAGGGCTGAGGTGTGGGGCAAACACCCCCCGCCTGGCTCAGATAGGCCAGACAAGGGTCACCCCCCTACCCGCTAACCTACAATCACATCCCCTGCGGGCCGCGGTTCATCGCGGCGATGCCGGTGCGGCAGACTTCGATGAGACCGAGCGGCTTCATGATGGCGATGAACTGTTCGATCTTCGACGACTTGCCGGTGATCTCGAACACGAAGTGATCGATATTGGCGTCGATGACGGAAGCACGGAAGGCATCTGCCAACCGCAGGGCCTCGACGCGATGGTCGCCCGAGCCATGCACCTTGACGAGCGCCAGCTCGCGCTCGACCGGGCGGTCATGGCCAAGCGTGCCGGCACGCACGGTGAGATCGACGACCCGGTGGACCGGAACCAGCCGCTCGAGCTGGTTCTTGATCTGGTCGAGCACGTGCGGCGTGCCGCGGGTGACGATGGTGATGCGCGAGAGATGCGCCTGATGTTCCGTTTCCGAAACGGTCAGGCTCTCGATGTTGTAGCCTCGGCCGGAGAACAGGCCGATGACCCGGGCGAGAACGCCCGGCTCGTTGTCGACGAGAACCGAAAGCGTGTGCGTTTCGGCGACTTCGGTTTCCTTGGCGATGAAATAGGCGGAACCGGTCGGTTGAAGGTGTGCGCTCATTTTATTGTTTCCTGTCCCTATCTCAAACCAGCTGGCGGCCCTTGGCGTCGATCGCGTTGGCGACCGCTTCGTCCGTGGCTTCGTCCGGCAACAGCATCTCGTTGTGCGCCTTGCCCGATGGGATCATCGGGAAGCAGTTGGCGAGGTTGGCAACGCGGCAATCGAAGATGACCGGCGCCGGCGTGTCGATCATGCGACGGATCGCATCGTCGAGTTCGCCCGGCTTGTCGCAGCGGATGCCGACACCGCCATAGGCTTCCGCCAGCTTGACGAAGTCAGGCATCGCCTCGGTGTAGGAATGCGACAGACGGTTGCCGTGAAGCAGCTGCTGCCACTGGCGCACCATGCCCATGTACTGGTTGTTGAGGATGAAGATCTTGACCGGCAGGCCGTACTGGACCGCGCAGGACATTTCCTGGATGCACATCTGGATCGAGGCATCGCCGGCAATGTCGATGACGAGGCTGTCGGGATGCGCGACCTGGACGCCGATGGCAGCCGGGAAACCGTAACCCATCGTGCCGAGACCACCCGAGGTCATCCAGCGGTTCGGCTGTTCGAAGCCGAAGAACTGGGCGGCCCACATCTGATGCTGGCCGACTTCGGTGGTGATGTAGGTGTCGCGACCCTTGCTCAACTCATAGAGCCGCTGGATCGCGTATTGCGGCATGATGACGTCGTCGTTGGCGGCATAGGCCAGCGAGTTGCGCGCCCGCCACTTGACGATGCCTTCCCACCAGTCGGCCAGCCGTGTCTTGTCGTCCGCCTTTGTGGCCGCACGCCAAAGCCGGACCATGTCTTCGAGAACCGAGCCGACATCGCCGAGGATCGGCACGTCGACGCGAACGTTCTTGTTGATCGACGACGGATCGATGTCGATGTGGATTTTCTTGGAGTTGGGCGAGAACGCGTTGAGGCGGCCGGTGATGCGGTCGTCGAAGCGCGCGCCGACGCAGATCATGACGTCGCAGTCATGCATCGCCATGTTGGCTTCGTAGGTGCCGTGCATGCCCAGCATGCCGAGCCAGTTCTTGCCGGAAGCAGGATAGGCACCCAGCCCCATCAGCGTCGAGGTGATCGGGAAATTGGTGAGCTCGACCAGTTCGCGCAGCAGCTGCGAGGCTTGAGGGCCGGAATTGACGACACCGCCACCGGAATAGATGATCGGACGGCGGGCCGTCTTCATCAGTTCGACGGCTTCCTCGATCTTCTTCAGATCGCCCTGCGTCTTCGGCTGGTAGCTCGTCTGGGCCGGAACGGCCGACGGCGGCGTATAGGTGCCGGTCGCAAACTGCACGTCCTTCGGGATGTCGACAACGACAGGACCCGGACGGCCGGACTGGGCGATGCGGAACGCCTCATGGATAACGCGGGCGAGATCGTTGACGTCGCGAACCAGCCAGTTGTGCTTGGTGCACGGCCGGGTGATGCCGATCGTGTCGCACTCCTGGAAGGCGTCCGAGCCGATCAGAGAGGTCGGGACCTGGCCGGAGATGCAGACGAGCGGGATGGAATCCATCAGCGCGTCCTGCAGCGGGGTGACGGCGTTGGTGGCTCCGGGACCGGAGGTAACCAGCATGACGCCGACCTTGCCGGTGGAGCGGGCATAGCCTTCGGCCATGTGGCCGGCGCCCTGCTCGTGGCGAACGAGGATGTGCTGGATATCTTCCTGCTGGTGAATTTCGTCGTAGATCGGAAGCACGGCGCCACCGGGATAGCCGAAGATATGCTCGACGCCATTGTCCTTCAGTGCCTGGAGAACGATCTCCGCGCCTGTCATCTGGTTCTCTGTACCGCTCATTGACTTGCTTCCATCCCTTTTCCCAGTTGGGTGCTTAGCTTGTTTGAAGGCATAAAAAAAGGCCCCGTCAGGAGCCTCGTTTAGCGCATGGGTGGCTACTGCCGGATGGTTACACCATCCTGCCCATGCGCCGTCCCACCACAAGAATAACCGCAAAATTTATCATGGGACGATTTGTTAAACGCAAAAGCCGGAAGCGTCAACGCTTTTTCCGGGAGATATCGGATTGCACGAAACCGGGCCGCCGCCGCCGCAAGCGCCCATGAGGCAACGTCGCGCCATCGCCACCAATCCCTTCCGTTTACCATATCGATCCACTTAAACTTAAGTGGCCTGGGGAAAGATGGCCCGGCTGCATGATGCAGTGCTAAAAAACAAGGCAATGATATGCTTGACCTTTCCGTACTCTCGCCGCTGGTCATCAGCGCTGGCGCCATCTACCTGTTCTTCCGCTGGGTCGTCTTCGACATGAACTCCCACCAATAGAGCGGTTGCGACAGAGCCGGCCCTGCCCGTTCACGGACCAAAGCTCCCTTGATCGCGGCCGAAAGCTCCGCCGACGTCATGCGTTGACCAGCTTAGCCACGAGATCGCCGAGCAACCGTTCCAGTTCCCGGTCACCGTTGGGTTTGCCGACCCGCTGCGTGTCGCGTCATTGACGCGGCCCAGCCCGTCGCTTGCCCGCCTCCGTACACGGGCCGGTCCTCGAACTTCGCCTGGTACCCGGGCGCTGACCGAGCGAGGCGGACCTGATCCAAGCCCTCGCGGCCGTCCACGTGGGCTATCGCCCGATGATCACTGTGCCGGTACGGGCACCGGCACGCCTTTGGGGAATGGCCTGAAGGTCAAGGCGATCAGGAAGGCGCCGAGACCGATGCCCCAGGCACCGATATAGAGCCAGGCGTAGCTGGCGAAGGCGTCATAGATCAGGCCACCGGCCAAGGGTCCGGTCGCCATGCCAAGGCTACCTGCCATGGCCGTGCCGCCAATCACCGTGCCCATCATCCGCTGCGGAAAATTCTCGCGCGCCAGCACCGCATAAAGCGGCATGACACCGGCATAGATGAAGCCGAACAGCACCGCCACCGCATAGAACGCCCCCAGTTCGCTGACGAAGACATAGGCAAGCGCGCCGAACGCCTGGATCAGCAGTCCCAGAACCAGAATGCGCTTGGCTCCGAACCGGTCCCCGAGCAGGCCGAAGGCGACGCGGCCGCCCATGCCCGCGAGCCCTTCGACGCTGTAGATCGAAACGGCAGCTATCATCGGGATGCCGCAGGTGACCGCGTAGCTCACCGTATGGAAGATCGGGCCCGAATGGGTGGCGCAGCAGAAAAAGTTCGTCAGCAGAAGCACGATGAATTGCGGGGACCGGACGGCCTGGCTGACCGACATTGACGATTGCGGCCCGCTATCCATTGCCGAAGCGGTGTTTTCGTCTTCCTGAACCGGCGGGCGGCGCACCAAGAGCGTCGTCGGTATCATCACGGCGGCAACGATGACCGCGATGATCTGCAGCGCCGTTCTCCAATCGTAGATGGAGACGAGCCATGCCGCCAGCGGCGACATGGTCATCGGCGCCATGCCCATGCCGGCAGAAACCAGGGATACCGCCAGGCTGCGATGGGTATCGAACCAGCCGGTGACGCAGGCCATCATCGGCGCAAAGATCGCCGCGGTCGCCGCGCCGACGAGAAGGCCGAAGACGATCTGAAACTCGATGAGCGATGTCGCCCGGCTTGCCAAAAGCAGGCTCCCGGCAAGAATAACCGACCCGATCAGCACGATCATCCGGGCGCCCAGCCGGTCCGAGAGGCTGCCCCAGGCGATGCTTGCCGCCGCCATGGATAGAAAGCCGATGGTCATCGCGCTGGAGACGCCGGTGACGGACCAGCCGGTATCCTGCGAGATCTGCCGAAGAAACACCGGCAGCGAAAACATGGCGCCGATGGCGATGCAGCCCAACAGGCCGCCCGCCGCGACGATCACCCAGCGATATCGGGAATTGTGCATGTGGTATCTCCTCGTACCTCATCTCGACTGCTGTTCTTCAAGCGGCCCGGCTTGCGCCGGCCCGGACGGAAACTCCACGCAAGGCACACACACCGTCCCCTCGGCACAAGGACGCTTCCGGGCTCGGACATCCGACTCGTCGTCGCACTTTTTTTGCGCGAACAGATTTCTGGAGCACAGCCGGCGTGCGGCATCGGGCTCTCGGAGCGAGAAGCCCTGCATCGCCACACGCCTGTTGTGACCGGCGCTCCCCTTCAGGCAGGCAGCCGTTGGTCGTAGTCTTTCATCAGGCGGTTCCAGCCGTCCCAGAAAGGTTGCGGCTCCGTGCCGTTGGCACGAGCAGCCAGAATGTCGAGATGCATGTGCCAGCCGGCACCGAACATCAGCATGGTGGCGCGGTCGGCAATGCTGCGGTGGGTCACGGTCAACAGCACCCTGTTGCCCACCGTCTCCAGCTCGAAGGAAACGTCACCACTACCGGCCCAGCTTATCGAGAGCTTTCTCGGCGGGTCGAGGTCGGTGATCTGGCTCTGCATCCGATGCTCTTCGGGAAAACCGGCCGGGCGCTCGCCGGGCGGGTTGGTGAGTTCGTCGTTGCGCCAGACGAGTTCGACCGGCGCGCCTACCTTCATCTCCATCTGGCCTGACGCCAACCACTGCTGGCGCAGGTCGCTTTCGGTCAGATAGGCCCAGACTCGCTCGATCGGCCCGGGTAGTAGCCGCGTCATCTTCAACGTGTCCGGTTCACTCAGCACGCCATAGGTGTCCAGGGTCGAAAGGTCGTTCATCTGTCGTCTCCTTTTTGGGTTTGTCGGGCTTGGGTTTGTCGGGCCCGGAAAGGCCGGGCGAGGTTCGATCGGGTCGGCTTTGGTCTGGCCACGGCCGGTCGGGCCGTGGTTTTCCGTTGATGGAGACACGCGCTGGCTCAACGCCCTCTCGAGCCTGTCGAGACGGTCGGTCCAGAAGCGTTCTTGGGCATTCGGCAGGTGGTCGGGGTGAAAGACGAACATCATCTCAGGCACCTATAATTCAACCATTTGGTTGAATGTACGCGCGCACTGGCAAATAGTCAACCGTTTGGTTGAATTACGTTTGCGACAGGACGTATGGTTTCCCGAACTTCCCCGTTATTGCGAACAGGTCAGCCGCCGTGGCCTTCAATCAAGGTTGTCGTCCCCGAGATTCCGCGTCCTGAACTGGGATCTTCGTTCAACGCTCCGGAGCGACGAGCCAAGCGCGCGACAAAAGGATGGAAAAGACGGCATGAAGCGCGACGACCGGCCACAGCAGGACGCCGGTCAGCTCACCGGCGACAGCGAGATAGGCAAGATAAAGCGTCACGGCCACATTGTAGGTCAACATGCCGACCAGAGGCGAATGCCGCCAGCAGGCGAGCCCCAATGCGATCAGGGCGATCCCGGCCACGCGAGCAGCCGACGCTCCCGCGCCGGCCAGGGGCTCGCCGAACAACAGTTCCGCCACAAACGACGGGGCGATGAGTAACGCCATCCCCGTGGCCGCCTCGCTGACGGCGGCGAACATCAGGACCGTTTTCATCGAACTCACCAGCATATACCTTTCATTCAACCATGCGCTTCAAGGCTGCCTGAACAGCCTAAGGCTTCGCTGTTGGCTGCTCGCTCAACTTGAAAGTCAACTTGTCGATTTTGCCGGTGAACCTGAAAGGTGGATCGTAGCGATACTCGATCATCGCGACGCCGGAGCGCGTATCCAGGCCAACATCGAAAGATTCGTCTTCCGGAAACGTGATCGGCGTGGTGTGATCCAGCGAATTCCTTACCACTTCCTTGCCATCCACGGTCAAGATACCCGTGCCACCTTGACCCAGCGCTGGGCCGTCCGACTTGAAGTCAAAGACAATGGTGTGCTTGCCGGCATCCAGTGTGGGCCCTTCCCATGTGGTTCGTTTGAGGTCGAGCAGGTTATAGAGGAAGACGACCTTACCGCTCCCGAATCCCAGTTCTCCCTTGCTCAGGAACAGCCCGTAACCGCCGAACCTCCCACCCTCGGTGACGATCATGCCTTCCGCTCCGCCTTCGGGTATCTCGACTTCGGCCGTGATGCCGTAGGACTTGTCCAGTATTTTCGGCGCAGCACTGGCTGGCACACCGCTTAGTTCGCCCGAATAGGTGAATTCCGCCCGTCCCGCCGTCAGGCTCGGACGAGGCGCGTTCCAGCGGGCGAGCGTGGAGTTATCCAGCGGCAAGACGTCGTGTTTTGCTGCCTCCGAATAAAACAGCGCCTGCATTTCCTTAAGCTTGTCTGGCATCTTGGCGGCAAGGTCGTCGAACTGGGTGGGGTCGTCCTTGACGTTGTAGAGCTCCCATTTGTATCCGGAGATCACATCGGGAGGCGTCTTGGCGCTCAGCTCCCACGGCAGGGTCGCTGGCGTCGTCGCCGCCACCCAGCCGTCGTGATAGATGGCGCGATTGCCGAGCATCTCGAAATATTGGGTCTTGCGCGTGGATGGCGCCTCGGCGTTGGCTTTGTCGCAGGTATACATCATGCTCACGCCATCGAAGGGGCGCTGCTGGATGCCGTTGATCGTGTCCGGCGCTGTGATACCGGTCGCCTCAAGGATCGTCGGCACGATGTCGATGAAATGGTGGAACTGCCGGCGGATACCTCCCGCGTCAACAATGTGGCCCGGCCACGACATCGCCATGCCCTGAGCCGTTCCGCCGAAGTGCGACGGCACCTGCTTCATCCATTTGAACGGCGTGCCCATCGCCCACGCCCAACCAGCGGAGAAATGCGGGAACGTGCGGTCCGACCCCCAGAATTCGTACCAGAGATACTGGTCTTTCACCGGGACCGGAACGCCGTTGAACGTCGTGAACTCGTTCGGCGTGCCGTTGACCATGCCTTCGGCGCTCGCACCGTTGTCGCCGCTGATGTAGATGATCAGCGTGTTGTCGCGTTCGCCCAGATCGTCGACCGCCTGGATGACCCTGCCGATCTCATTGTCGGTATAGGCGAGATAGGCTCCATAAACGTCCGCTTGCTTGATGAAGAGCTTCTTCTGCTCAAGATTGAGGGTATCCCATTCCGGCAGTTCCTTCGGCCAAGGCGTCAGCTTGGCATTTTCGGGCATGATGCCCAGCCGTTTCTGGTTGGCAAAGATGGTCTCGCGAAGCTTGTTCCAGCCCTCGTCGAAGAGATGCATATCGCCGATCTTCTTAATCCATTCCGGCGTGGGATGGTGCGGCGCGTGGGTGCCGCCGGGCACGTAGTAGACGAGGAACGGCTTGTCTGGCGCGATCTCCTTCAACTGCGTCATGTACTGTATGGCATCGTCGGCCATTGCCGTGGTCAGGTTCCAATCGGGCTTGCCCTCGAACGGGTAGATGGCCGTGGTGTTGCGGAACAGGTTCGGTTGCCACTGGCTCGCGTCGCCCCCGACGAAGCCGTAGAAATATTCGAAGCCCATTCCGCTCGGCCATTGGTCGAACGGGCCCGCCTGGCTTGACTGATAGAAGGGCGTGTTGTGGTTCTTGCCGAACCACGAGGTGGCATAGCCATGGTCCCTGAGAATGGTGCCGATGGTGCCGTTCTCCTTGCGGATGATCGAGTTATAGCCAGGATATCCCGTTGCCATCTCACCAACGACACCGAAGCCGGCGACGTGATGGTTGCGGCCGGTAATCAATGCCGCTCGTGAAGGCGAGCACAGCGATGTGGAGTGGAAGTTCGTGAAACGCAGGCCCTCGTTGGCGATGCGATCGAGAGCAGGCGTCGGGACGACGCCACCAAAGGTGCCGGGCGCACCGAAGCCCACATCGTCCGTCATGATAAGCAGCACGTTGGGAGCGCCCTGCGGCGGCGCGATGCGCGGGGCCCACCAGGGCTGCGACTCCGAGGCCTTTTGATTGATCACGCCGCCGAAGCGCGGATCGGCTTGGGGAAGCTGCTTGCCGTCAATCGTGATCGTGGCGTCCGGAGAACCCGGGAGACCTTTGACCTCCTGCGCCAACCCGGGGATGCAACTCATGGCGAGAAAACCTGCGCCCGCAAGCATGCTGTGACAAATTTTCATGAGGAAAATCTCCCGTGGCTCAGGCACACTTTGAATTCATTATATTAGAGTACGCGCATAAATTGATGCGAGCAATGCACCAGCCATGCGTCGCTGGCAGCGTTCGCGCCTGATCGTCGCAGCCAATGCCGAAACCACTTGTTAAATCCCCCGCGCTAACATGAAGGACCGTTGTGCCGGGGTTGTGCGTTGCTGAACAATGATCTTCATTCCTCGATGCGTGCCGGAGAGCAGGATCGCCGCGACGGCTTGAAGCCCGGCAATCGCTTCCTCGGCCGCGTCGTCGCGTGCAGCGGTTCGCGCGCAACCATTGCTGCCGTCGCGGAAAAGGGCGAAACCTCGCTGACGGAACTCTGGTCGGTCGGCCGGCTGATCTCGATCACGGTCGGAAGAAACCGTGTGGTTGCCCTCGTCTATTCCATGCAGACGGCCAGCAGCGAATGGGGCGAAGACACCGACAACACCTTCCGCATCGAGGTCGAGCTGATGGGAGAAGTCCATGTCGGCCCCGGAGGCCGTGAGGAGTTTTCCGCCGGCATCAGCGTGTATCCCTACCTTGGTGCGGTCGCCCATCGCATTCGCACCGCCGATCTCGCCCGCATCTACGATTCCGGCCAGGACGATTGCTGCATCATCGGCAAGCTGACCCAGGACGAAAGCCTCGACGCGACGATCCATGTGCCGTCGATGCTGGCCAAGCATTTCGCCATCGTCGGCACCACGGGTGTCGGCAAGTCGACCGCCGTGACGCTGCTGCTCAACAAGGCGATTGCCGCCGATCCGAAACTGCGCGTGCTGATCCTCGACCCGCACAACGAATTTGCCGCCGCCTTCCCGGAACTTGCTGTCGTCATCGACCCCGATACGCTTGACCTGCCGTTCTGGTTCTTCCGGCTGGAGGAGTTCGCCGAGGTCATTTTCCGTGGCCGTCCCGCCATCCCCGAAGAACTCGACATCCTGCGCGACGTCATTCCCGACGCCAAGAAAGCCTTCAAGGGCAGCGCCGAGTCCGGCCTCGTGCGCCGCCAGACGGAAAAGAGCTCGATTACCGCCGATACCCCCGTGCCCTATCGCATCGCCGACCTCTTGGCGCTGATCGACGAGCGCATTGGCCGGCTCGAAGGGCGAAACGACAAGCCGCATCTGCGTTCGCTCAAGGTCAGGATCGTCTCGGCGATCAACGACCCGCGCTACCACTTCATGTTCTCGTCGAACACGATCTCCGACACGATCCAGGACACGATCGCCAAGGTCTTCCGCATTCCCGGCGAGGGCCGGCCGATCGCCACCTTCCAACTCGCAGGCATCCCGTCGGAAGTCGTCAATTCCGTCGCCTCGGTGCTTTGCCGCATGGCGTTCGAAATCGGCCTTTGGAGCAGTGGCGGCATCCACATGCTGGTCGTGTGCGAAGAGGCACACCGCTATGTGCCCGCCGACCCGTCGCTCGGCTTCCTGCCGACGCGCCAGGCGATCGCCCGCATCGCCAAGGAAGGCCGAAAATACGGGGTCTCGCTCGGCATCATCACCCAGCGTCCGGGCGAACTCGACCCGACGATCCTGTCGCAGTGCTCGACGGTCTTTGCCATGCGGCTCGCCAACGACCGCGACCAGGAGATCATCCGCTCGGCCATTCCCAACTCGTCGATCTCGACCACCAGTTTCATCTCATCGATTGGCAACGGCGAAGCCATCGCCTTCGGCGAGGCGGTCGCCGTGCCCATGCGAATGCGCTTTACCCGCGTCAACGAGGAGCGGCTGCCCCGCGCCCACGGGATTATCGACCGGGTCGACGAGGACGCGCCGCCGACCGTCGACATCCGCTCGATCGTCAACCGCATGCGGGCGATCACCGGCCCGAACATCTCGAATTTCCAGCAGAGCTATCTGGCGGCCGCCACCACCGACGAGCAGGACGAGCGGCTCTGGGCCGCAGAACTGGGCCCCGAGACCCGCGACGAACCGGCGCCTGCCGGCTTCGACGACGATGACGTAGCGGAGATCGAGCCCTATCGCCCCGACATGCTGCCCCGCGCGCCCGAGCCCGGCAATCCGCAGCTCGAGCGTTTCAACCAGATCCGCCAGCAGCTTCTGACCGAGACACCGGAGCCGGCGGCCGGCTATCGCCCGCCGCCACCGACTGATGCCTATGCTGTCCGCCCCGCCACCGAACCGCGACGCGAAGGCTCGCTGCGCGACAGCCTGCTCAAGCGGCCGCTCGGCAGCATCATCCGCAAACCCTGAGACGCGCAGGTGCGCCTCGGCAGGCTTCGGCTCGCGCCGGCCCCTCAAGGCGTTTTCACCCTCCCCACCGGACATCAGCAGATCGGACAGACTTGTGCGCCCCCGCCGCGTGCGGCAAAAGTGCGCCCGCGTTCGCGCCAGCAAAGGCACGGGCGCGTCAAAGGAGCGGGAACCGCAGGGCCGACCTGGCCGTTCTCCAGTACGGGGCCAAGCCGACATCAAAACAGCGCCGCGGCGTGCGGCCAAAACATTCGACGCAGGAGGCAGACATGGTAGCAGCCGTCACCCCTTTCCTGATGTTCCAAGGCAGCAACAGGGCCGAGACCGCGATGGCGCTCTACGTCTCGCTGTTTCCCGATGCCGAGATCCTGTCGATCGAGCGCTATGGCCCTGGCGAACAGGGTGCCGAAGGCAGCGTCAAGGTGGCAGCCTTCCGCCTTGGCGGCCAGACGGTGAAATGCATCGACAGCCCGGTCAGCCACGCCTTCGATTTCACCCCGTCCTTCTCCTTTTTCATCGATTGCGACAGCGAGGAAGAACTCACTCGTCTTTCCACCGCTCTTGCTGAGGACGGCAAGATACTGATGCCACCGGAGGATTACGGCTTCAGCCGGCGTTTCACCTGGGTCAACGATCGCTTCGGCGTTTCCTGGCAGATCAACCTGCCCTGAACAGCTGGGTCCTTTGCCTGCGTGCGAGCTCACAAGAGCTTGGGCGGCAGCAGATACAGCGTCATGGCGAAGATCACATAGACCATGAGCATCAGCACGCCTACGAACCACGCGGCCCGGCCGCTGGTCGTGACGATGAAGGCCGTCATGGTGGAGAGCAGCACCATGGTGACCGCACCCGGCCAGAACTGCAGGTCCATCGGCGTCGGCCCGATGACGTAGCTCAAAAGCACGAGAACGGGAGCAACGAAAAGGGCAATCTGGGCAGCACTACCGAGCGCAATGCCGACGCTCAGGTCCAGCCGGTTTTTGCGAGCGCCGGAAAATGCCGACGCCATTTCGGCCGCCGCCCCCACCAGTGCCACGACGATAAACCCGACGAATGCCGGCGTCATTCCGAACGTCTCGGCCGCCTGCTGCACCGATTCCACGAAGACTTCGCTGACTAGGGCGACCATGACCGTCACGGCGGCCAACGTCGCAAGCGCAACACTCAACGGCCAGGGAGCATCGTCCGAGGTGGCAGCATGCTCGACGCTGCCGAAGAATTCGCGATGGCTTTTCAGGGAGAAGAACAAGCCCAACCCGTATGCGATGATCAGAACGATCGCCAGACCGAAGCTCAACTCCTGCATGAAGTCCGGTGCCGCTGCGAGACTATCGGCCTCGGCCATTGCCGACGGAACGATAAGGGCGATCGTTGCCAGGAAAAGCATGCTCGTCTGCAGGCGGGCGCCGACGCGATTGTAGTCCTGAACGTGGTATTTCAGGCCGCCGAGCAGGAATGAAGCGCCCAGCATGAAAAGCGTGTTGCAGACGATGGCGCCGGCCAATGAGGCCTTCACCAGCGTGTACTGACCAAGCCGCAAGGCGGCCAGCGCAATGATAAGCTCGGTCAGATTGCCGAGTGTTGCGTTGAGAAGGCTGCCGACCGTGTCGCCCGTCCTGGCGGCGACGGCTTCGGTGGCATGGCTCAACAAAGTTGCCAACGGAATGATCGCCAAGACCGAAAGCAGGAAAAGCAGCGTGTGCGCATCGGGTGCGGCACTATGCGCCACCAGCACCAACGGCCCCAGGACCAGGAGCCAGAGGAGCGGAGTGTGCCGAATTTCGTGCCAAAGCTGGCTCATGAGCCCCCCAAATGCATCGAGGCTTCTCGACCGGAATGCGGCCGGCGACAGCAAACAAGGCTCAGTCTGGCGAATCTCGCCCGTTGCTATCATCGGCCGTAGTCCTCAGCGCCTGGACACTGACGGCTGCCACGAGGCCGGTGAGCACAATCCCCGTAAGACCGATAAGCAAGGCCAGCACGCGCGAAGACAAGTGGCTCGGCACCAGATCGCCGTAGCCGATGGTAAGACCGGTCACGAAGGTGAAATACAGCGTGTCCATCATCCGCCATTCCTCTATTCGCCCGATCAACAGGCCGCACCCGAGCATGATGCCAAGCATGCCGGACAGGATTGGCCAGACAACGCCAAGCTGGCGATAGAACTCGATGAAGAAGATCCGTCTTGTGCGCTTAGTACCCATCGGACCCTGCCCGAGAAACGAAAGCCGCCATCCCCATGATGGCCGCCTGAAAGACATTTCCAGATAATGCCGACGACCAGATTACCCCTGCAGTCCAGATTACAATTTAGGGTGATCTAATGTGGAGAAATGTCAACTCTGTAACGGTAACGAGGTAGGTCGGCTGCCATCGAGCGGATTTTGCGGTTCCCCGACATGGATCCGAAGCTGCGGGCGATGTTCCAGAAAGTGACCAAAGGCGCTCTGTCAGGCAAAGCGGGTGAAAAAGCCGTGGAAGAGTTCAAGATCAACGGCCAGTACGTCGATACGCCGACGATCAACGGTGCACCGGGTGTTGTCGGTATTCCGTTCTTCGATAGCTACGTCGAGAAGGCCGCCGTTGGCTTCCTGACGACGCATCCAAATCCGACAAGCCATTCTTTATCAGCGTCAACTTCATGAAGGTGCACCAGCCGAACCTGCCTGCACCGGAGTTCGAGCATAAGTCGATGTCGAAATCGAAGTATGCCGACAGCATCGTGGAACTGGACACCCGCATTGGCCGCATCATGGACAAACTCCATGAAACCGGCTTGGACAGAAATACCCTCGTGTTCTACACCACCGATAACGGCGCCTGGCAGGACGTGTACCCCGACGCCGGTTACACGCCATTCCGCGGCACCAAAGGTACCGTTCGCGAAGGCGGCAATCGCGTTCCCGCCATCGCTGTCTGGCCGGGCAAGGTCAAGCCAAACAGCAAGAACCACGATATCGTCGGCGGGCTTGATCTGATGGCGACTTTCGCCTCCGTCGCCGGCGTCGCCCTGCCGGATAAGGACCGCGAGGGCCAGCCGACCATCTTCGACAGCTATGACATGTCGCCGATCCTGCTCGGTACGGGCAAGTCGGAACGCACGTCCTGGTTCTACTTCACCGAGAACGAACTTTCGCCCGGCGCTGCCCGCGTCGGCAATTACAAGGCGGTGTTCAATTTGCGCGGCGACGACGGTCAGTCGACGGGAGGACTGGCGGTCGATTCGAACCTTGGCTGGAAGGGCGCATCCAAATATGTCGCAACGGTCCCGCAGGTCTTCGATCTTTGGCAGGACCCGCAGGAGCGCTACGACATCTTCATGAACAACTACACGGAGCGCACCTGGACGATGGTCACCATCGGCGACGCGATCAAACAGCTGATGGAAACCTATGTAAAGTATCCGCCGCGCAAGCTGCAGAGCGCGAGCTACTCCGGTCCGATCGAGATCTCGAAATACCAACAATTCCAGTGGCTACGCGATGAGTTGTCAAAGGACGGTTTTAGTATCCCGATGCCAACAGGCAACTGATCACCTATCCCGAAGGTGGTCGCCCGCATAGCCGCGCCGTCGACCGCGGCGCGTCTTGACGACGACACTTCCGCACCAAACGACAAAGCCGCCGAGAATGGCGGCTTTGTCCTGCAAGTCTGAATTTTACACATCGTTATCCGGTGGTGCGATCGCCCGCCGGAACTCAAATAGCCTCGGCAGCATTCTCGATGCGCTGCCAGCTGTCGTCGAGCTGGTTGCGAAACCAGGTCATCTGCCGCTTGGCATATTGCCGGGTTGCGGCGGCGCCGGTCTCGATCACCTCGGCCTCATCGATCTCGCCGCGCAGGAGCGCGGCAATCTGGCTGACGCCGATCGCCTTCATCACGGGCATGGCCGGATCGAGGTTCAGCGCCAAGAGCGCACGCACCTCGTCGATCGCCCCACCGGAGAGCATCATACCGAAGCGGCGGTTGATGCGATCGTGCAGCACCTTGCGATCCGGCAGCACGACAAGCTTTCGCGCCCGTTGCGGATCGATGATCTCAGGGCCGCTCTTCTGCTGGTAGAGGCGGATCGACTGGCCGGTCGCCTCCACCACTTCGAGCGCGCGCACGATACGCTGGCCGTCGCCGGGCTTCAGCGTCTCTGCCGTCTGCGGGTCGCGCGCGGCAAGCTCGGCATGCAGCCCATCCGGCCCCTCTTGCATCAGCCGCTCGCGCAGCCGCTCGCGAATGGCGGCCGGAATTTCGGGCATGTCGGCAAGCCCGCCGGTCAACGCCTTGAAGTAGAGCCCGGTGCCGCCGACGAAGACCGGCAACCGGCCGGTCTTGCGCAGCGTGGCGACGAGCGCTTGCGCCTCGCGCAGCCACGCCCCGGTCGAATAGGCCTGACCGGCAGGCATATGGCCGTAGAGACGGTGTTCGACGCCACCCATATCGGCCTCGTCAGGGCGCGCGGTCAGCACCCGCAAAGTGTCATAGACCTGCATGCTGTCGGCGTTGATGACCACGCCGTCATGCCGGCGCGCCAATTCGACCGCAAGCGCGGACTTGCCGCTGGCGGTCGGCCCGGTTATCAGGATCGCGTCCGTATCGGTTTCAAGGTTGTTGTCCATGGCTCTCGTTGCCACGCTTATCGCCAATCCGTCAAATCCTGTTCTGACGCCAGCGCTCGCGGAAGCCGCCGCTGACGCCGTTAGGGCATCCGGTCTCTACTGGCTCGCCGACGGCGTCGCCTGCGACCTGGCGCTCACCGACGGCACGGACCCCTTTGCCGCCGAGGCGGCGCTGCGCGGCGCGCTGAACGGAACGCCTGTCGATGTCGCCGTCCAGGACGCCGACACCAGGCGCAAGAAGCTTCTGATCGCCGACATGGACTCCACCATGATCGGCCAGGAATGCATCGACGAACTTGCCGCCGAAGTCGGCCTCAAGGACAAGGTTGCCGCCATCACCGCCCGCGCCATGAACGGCGAGATCGCCTTCGAGCCGGCGCTGATCGAGCGCGTCGCGCTGCTGAAGGGCCTGCCTTCGAGCGTCGTAGGCGATGTCATCGCCAGGCGCATCACGCTGACGCCGGGCGGCCCTGAGCTGATCGCCACGATGAAGGCGAAGGGCTACTACACCGCCCTCATCTCCGGCGGCTTCACCGTGTTTACCGGCCCGGTCGCCGACATGCTCGGCTTCCAGGAAAACCGCGCCAATACGCTGATCGAGAAGGACGGCACGCTGACCGGCGAGGTCGCCGAACCGATCCTCGGCAAACAGGCCAAGGTCGATGCGCTCATCGACATTGCCGGCCGCCTCGGCATTTCGACCGACGAGGCGCTTGCCGTCGGCGACGGCGCCAACGATCTCGGCATGCTGCAGCTCGCCGGCACCGGCGTTGCGCTGCACGCCAAGCCCGTGGTCGCCGAACAGGCGAAGGTCCGCATCGACCATGGCGACCTCACGGCCCTTCTCTATCTGCAGGGCTATCGAAAGACCGATTTCGTCAGATGATCGTTTCCGAGACCGAACGCCTGCGCATCCGCGCCTGGAAGGAGGCCGACCGCGATCTCTTCTTCGAGATCAACAATGATGCCGAGGTGATGGCGTTCTTCCCCCATCGCCGCAACCGGGAGGAAACCGACGCGCTGTTCGACCGCGTCGGCCAGGGCATCGCCGAAACGGGGCTCGGCTTCTTCGCTGTCGCGCTGAAAAAAGACGACCGGCCGATCGGCTTCTGCGGCCTCGCCTATACCGACCTCGAGCCCCACCTGCCGAAAGGCACCGTCGAGATCGGCTGGCGGCTCGCCGCCCCCTTCTGGGGCAAGGGCTATATCACCGAGGCAGCGTCCGACCTCCTGCGCTACGGCTTCGACGAAAAAGGCCTTCGCGAAATCGTCTCCTTCGCCGTCCCCGACAACACCCGCTCGACGGCGGTGATGGCGCGCCTTGGAATGCACCGCGACCCCGCACGCGACTTCAACCACCCGCGCATCCCCGCCGACAAACCGCAGCTCGTTCGCCACGTGCTCTACGCAATCACCCGGGCGGAATGGCAGGCACAGCGGGCGAAGGACGTGGCGTGAAAGCGCCGCGGCGCCGGTAAACGGCGGCTTGCGGGTTCATCCGTCAGCCGCTTGCAGTTCATGACGCTGCGCTTGCCCCTCACTGTCCTGCCGGACATCTCTCCCCGCCAGCGGGGAGAGATGCGCAAGCCGAACCCTCTTCGCCAATCCGCAACGTTTGCGCGTTGTCAGTCCGGTCACATCCGAGCCTGCTCCCCGCAGGCGGCGAGAAGGTGCCAGCAGGCGGATGAGGGGCGACCCACCCGGAACATCTCGCAACGCCATCCGAGACGTCACCCCCCGCGCCCTGCCCCCGGATAACTCCGTTCGACCCAAGTGACGAACGCCTGCGCCGCCTCTGACAAAGCGTCGAACCGCCGCGCCACGAGAAAGAAGGCGCCATAGGGCACCGAGACATCGAACGGCTGCAGCAGGCGCCCGGCCGCAAGCTCGTCGCGCACATGGTCGCGATCGACCAACCCGACGCCGTTGCCGCGCAACGCCGCCTGCAGCACCATGGCGCCATCGGTAAAGATCGCGCCCCGCTCGATGCGAACCGGTCCCGCCCCGGCAGCAGTGAACCATTGCTGCCATGCTTCGCGATTGTCCTCGTGCAGGAGCGCATGCTGCATGAGATCGACAGGCATCAACAAGGGCCTGCCGGACCGGGCAAGCTCCGGCGCGATCACCGGGATCATCTCCACCTGCGCAAGCCGTCGCGCCTCGACGCGCGGCCAGGAGGAGAGCTTCAAGCTGTGACGCATGGCGATATCAGCGTCCCCGCTGCGAAACTCCACAAGCCGCGGGTCGGCGTCGATCAACAGGTCGATCTCGGGATGCTCGCTCTGGAACTCCGCCAGATGCGGAACCAGCCAGCAGCCGGTAAGGGACGGTTCGGCACTGACCCTCAGCGTATGGCCAGGCTTGTGCCCGGAGAGCGCCTCCAGGCTGTCTCCCACCATGTCGAAGGCGGAGGTCAGCACCGAAAGCAGCGACCGGCCCTCGACCGTCAGGCTGACGCTGCGGTGGCGCCGCTCAAACAGCGGCCGGCCGATGAGGTTTTCCAGCTCGCGGATCTGTCGGCTGATTGCGGCTTGGGAAACGAAAAGCTCGCCGGCAGCCAGCGTGAAGCTTTCGAGCCGGCCCGCAGCCTCGAAACTCCGCAACGCTGTCAGGGGCAGACGGCCGCGCTTCATGCATAACCTCAAGTCATCCGAAGACAACTGTAAACTCGTTTGAGCCTTTGCGACAAGTGCGTTGAAATGAGGAACCAGAAAGGAGGATCCGGCCATGTACGCCATCCTCGAGACCCTGATCGACGCGCTGCGCCTGATGACCTTTCAGCCCCTGCGGCACGACATACACCGCACCCGACCGGAACGGACCGCCAGCCACGGCGTGCCCTGCGCCAAAGACTGAGGGGGGGGCCGCCGCACCGCTTTCCCCAACGGCGCTGCAGGCGGTACCTCCAAGACAGCGGCCACCGCCCGTCACCACAGTGCCGGACGTAAGACAGGACCTACCAAACATGCAGCAATTCAAAGTGCGACAGCGACCTTTGCGCGTCCAATAAGACGCGCGACGCTGTAGATCGCCCGAAGCGCCACCGCATAATACTGAGCTTCGACCGCTGCCGGTTCAAGGAAGACACCGCCTTGAATCGAAATCTCAGGGATCGGAATCAAGCCGGGAGAGAACGGCGCGATCATCCTGAAAGGATTCAGGAAAAGGCCATCGCGCCACGCCGTCCTATTCCATGCGCACGGTGACGAAGCGCAATTCGCCGGTCTTGTTGGAAAGCATCAGCAGCGCATTGCGCCGGCCGTCGGACTTCAGCTCTTCAACGCGCTCGGAGACGTCGTCAGGCGTATCCATCGCTTCCTGGCCGACCTCGACGATAACGTCACCCGGCTCCACCCGCCGCTCGGCGGCGGCAGAGCCTGCCTGGACCTCGGCGATCACCACGCCTTCGACATCGTCGGCAATGCCGAACTTCTTGCGGCTTTCGGCATTGAGCGTGGTCAGCTTCATGCCGAGCACCGTGTCGGTGGCGGGCAGCTCGGCTGCCGGCGGCTGATCCGTCTTCTTGTCCTCGCCGCCTTCTTCATTGGTGGTTACCGCGGCATTGGCGATGCCCTCGCCATCCTCGAGCCGTCCGAGCGTGACCTTGACCGTCTGCTCCTTGCCGTCGCGGATGATCACCACGTCGACGGCCTTGCCGACGGCACTTTCGGCGACCGCCCGCGGCAGGTCGCGCATCTCGGAGACGTCCTTGCCATCGAACTTGATGATGACGTCGCCGGCCTTGATCTCGCCCTTGGCGATCGGCCCGCCCTCGATAATGCCCGAGACCAGAGCGCCGCGCGGCGAGGCCATCTTCAGGCTTTCAGCGATATCGTCCGTCACCGGCTGGATGCGCACGCCAAGCCAGCCGCGCCGCGTCTCGCCGAAATCCTTCAGCTGCAGCACGACATTGGCGGCAAGCTCGGTCGGAACCGAGAAGCCGATACCGATCGAGCCGCCCGTCGGCGAAATGATCGCCGTGTTGATGCCGATCACCTCGCCCTGCATGTTGAACAGCGGGCCGCCCGAGTTGCCGCGGTTGATGGCGGCGTCCGTTTGGATGAAATTGTCGTAGGGGCCGGCATTGATGTTCCGGCCGCGCGCCGAGATGATGCCGACGGAGACAGAGCCGCCAAAGCCGAACGGGTTGCCGATCGCCATGACCCAATCGCCGATCCGCATCTTGCGGGAATCGCCGAAGGGTACTGCCTTCAGCGGCGTCTTCGGCTCGACCTTGAGCACCGCGAGGTCGGTCTTGGTATCCTTGCCGACGAGCTTGGCCTTCAGCTTGCTGCCATTGGCGAAGATCACTTCGATATCGTCGGCACCCTCGATCACGTGATTGTTGGTGACGATGACGCCGGCGGGATCGATGACGAAGCCGGAGCCGAGCGAATTGACGGTGCGCTGGCGGTTGCCGCCCTTGTCGCCCTGCCCCTTGAAGAACTCGTCGAAGAAGTCCTGATAGGGCGAGCCCTCCGGCACCTGCGGCGTCGGCGCATCGTCGTCGTTCTTGACGCGCTGGGACGTCGAAATGTTCACGACCGCATCAAGCAGGCCGGCCGCAAGGTCGGCGACGGATGCGGGGCCATTGCTCGGCGGGCGAACGGCGGCCGTCTGCGCCATGGCCGCATTGGACAGAAGCAGCGTGGCGGCCAGCGCCAGAGCGCCGAAGGATTTCGATCGAGTGGACAATTCGCGGAGCTCCTCACATTGTCTCGGCGGTGCGGCGCCCTTGAAGGTAGCCGCGTCATGCGATGCTCTGCAGCCCCATGCGCCCGACAAAGAGCAAGGGTCGCTGCAGCGACTTTGATTTGCCGCATAATTTATCCCACGATCGATCCCGATCGGAAGACTTATGCAGCCGGTGACAGCGACGCGATCCGGGGATCACGTTGCACCCGATCTTCCAGTGAAGATACGGCGGAATTCAGAAGCGTCCAGACACGATTTTCTGATCCGCTCGAAAGTGCGGATACGGAGCCTACAGCGCCGCGCGTCAAATATGACGCGCTAAGGACGCTGTAGCACTTCAGGCTCACTGCATAATTTCTCCTTAAATCGAATCCGATTTAAGGAATTATGCAGTAGATCAGATGGTGATCTCGTGCCCGTGCTCTTTCAGCGCCTGCACCGCTTTGTCGAGATCGGAGCCCGGCACGAAGATATAGTCGGTGCTGAAGGTCGAATTGGCAAAGACGCCGATGCCCGCGGCCGACAGCGGCCTGAGCACGGAAGAAAGCACGCCGGGCACGTCGACGCTGAAATGCTGTTCGATACGGAAGCAGCGCCAGCCGAGCGAACTCTGGGTGCTGGAAGGGACGCGCGCGGCGCGACAGACGAGGGTCATTTCCTCTCGCGAGCTGGACACGGTCCAGAAACCCGGCCCCGGCAGCCATTCCGGCATCTGGGAACCGACATTGAGACGGGTGATCGCATATTCGGCATCGACCAGCCGGATCAGCAGTTTATGTGGCATTCGCATTATCCTCGAAGCAACCAGACAAGTCCGACACCGGCGGCAACGGAAAATACCCCGGCCAGTCGAAGCTGATGCTCCGGGACATACGGCAAACGCTTCGCCAATTCCACTAAAACCAAAGGGGCCAGTGCGTACACCAGCCCCTCGATGATCAGGAAAAAAGCAATCCCGGTCAGAAAGTCGGACATTGTCCGCTTAGTTCCCGGTCGCCGGTTGCGTCTCTGTCGCAGCCGGTGCTTTGCCTTCCGAGTCATTGAAATAACGGAAGAACTCCGAATGCGGCGACAGCACGAGCGTCGTGTCCGAGCTACCGATGGACTCCGTATAGGCGGTCATCGAACGGTAGAATTCGAAGAACTTCGGATCGCGCGCAAATGCGTCGGCAAAGGTCTTCGTCCGTTCGGCTTCGCCTTCACCGCGCAGGATTTCCGATTCGCGCTGGGCGTCGGCGACGATCTCGACGACCTGACGGTCGGCGATGGCGCGGCGACGCTGGCCGGCTTCGTTACCGCGGGCACGGATCAGTTCGGCTTCCGCCAGACGCTCGGCCTTCATGCGGTCGAAGGTCTGCTGCGAGACTTCCTGCGTAAGGTCTGTGCGACGGATGCGAACGTCCTCGATGTTGAGGCCGAGCGATTCGGCATCGGTTTTGAGGTCGGCGCGAACTTCGCGCATCATCGATGCACGCTCGTCGGACAGCGCTGCCTCGAAGCCACGCAGACCGTAGACGCGACGCAGCGATGCGTCGAGACGGGTGCGCAGACGTGCCTCGGCAGAATCGCGGTCGCCCGAAACGGTTTCGCGGAAGCGACGGGGATCGGCGATCTTGTAGATGACGAAGGCGTCGACTTCATAGAACTTGCCGCCCGAAACCTGGACGCGGATGTTGTCGAGATCGAAGCGCAGGGCCTGGTCTTCGACATACTGCACGCGATCGGCATCCATGAAGGCGAAGGGCAGCTTGAAGTAGAGGCCCGGCTGGGTCTTGACGTCCTGGATCTGACCGAAGCGAACGACGATCGCCTGCTGGCGTTCGTTGACCACGAAGATCGACGAATAGAGACCGACCAGGACGACGGCGAGCAGGATCAGGATGATTGAAGTACGATTGTTGATCACTGTGCGCCTCCCGACTGTGCCGGCCGACCGATTTCATTCAGCGGCAGATAGGGCACGACGCCCTGCCCGTTCTTCTCGTCGATGATGACCTTCTTCGACTTGCCGAGAACGCCTTGCATCGTTTCGAGATAGAGACGCTTGCGGGTTACATCAGGCGCCTTTGAATATTCGTCATAAACAGAGATGAAGCGCTGGGCCTCACCTTGCGCTTCCTTGACGACGCGGCCCTTGTAGGCGGCTGCCTCTTCGCGGATCTGCGCGCCCTGACCGCGGGCCTTGCCGAGGATCTGGTTGGCGTACTGGTTGGCTTCTTCGACGAAGCGGTCTTCGTCCTGCTCGGCACGCTGCACTTCGTCGAACGCATCGGCGACTTCGCGCGGCGGGGCCGCATCCTCGATCGCCACGGTGTTGACGGAAACGCCGGCGCCGTAGCTGTCCATCGTTGCCTGGATCGTGCTCTTCACGTCGGCGGCGATCGCCTGACGGTTATCGCGGAAAATGTCCTGGGCCGGACGACGGCCGACCACTTCGCGCATCGCGCTTTCGGCGACCTGCTGCAGCGTGTCAGCCGGATTTTCGACGTTGAAGAGGTAGGCCTTCGGATCCGTGACCGAGAACAGCACCGAGAACTGAACGTTGACGATGTTCTGGTCGCCGGTGAGCATCAGGCCGGCATTGGACTGACCGCTGTTGCGGCCGCCGATGTTCTGCTGCTGCTCGGTGATCTTGACGAACTCGACGGTTTCGAGCGGCCAGAAGTGATAGTGCAGGCCCGGCATCGAGATCTCGTCCTTCGGCTTGCCGAAGCGCATTTCGACGCCGCGTTCATCCGGCTGGACGGTGTAGATCGAGTTGATCAGGATGAAGCCGACGATCAGCAGGCCGACGATGGCGAAGATGCCGCCGTTGAAACCGCCGGGAACGACGTTCTTCAGCTGATCCTGGCCACGGCGAATGATCTCTTCGAGATCCGGCGGTCCGCCCTTGCCGCCGCCACGCGGCCGGTTCGGCCCCTGGCCCCATGGCCCCTGATTGCCTCCGCCGCCGCCGCCGCCCCAAGGGCCGCCGCCGCCATTCTGATTGCTCCAGGGCATCAAAACCTCTCTTTTGAATACTGCTCACGCTGAACTGCCGCGCGAATGCACGGACGTCCACGATGTGAACCCGTTATAGGTATGACATGCACCGCTTTCAACGCGATACGCCAGAGTTCACCGTAAATGGTTCAAAATAGTTGACGAATGGCCCATTACGCGCGGCGCGCCAAACATGACGCGCCAAGGACAGCGCTTCAAACTCGCTGCATAACTTTCTCCTTAGATCGATGCCGATTTTAGGAGGCATGCATTAGCGCGTGGCCCGGCGCCGCCACGTCACGAAATGCATGGCATGGCTGTCTTTCTCGCCCTGCGGCAGGTCCTCTTCGAACACCTTGTCGAAAACGTCAGGGTCGATATCCGGAAAGCGAGTATCGCCTTCGACTTCCGCCTGAACCTCTGTGATGTGCAGGATATCGGCGACGCCGATCGATTGCCGGTAGATCTCGCCGCCGCCAATAACGCAGATCTCGTCTGCCCCTGATGCCGACGCTTCGCGCCGCGCTGCGCCCAGCGCCTCCTCCAGCGAATGCGCGACGGTCGCGCCCTCAGCAGTAAAATCTGCGCTGCGGCTGATGACGATGTTCGCTCGGCCGGGCAGCGGACGTCCGATCGAGGCCCAGGTCTTGCGCCCCATGATCACGGGCTTGCCGATCGTCAGCGCCTTGAAGCGCTTGAGATCGGTGGAAAGCCGCCACGGCAGATCGCCGTCGCGGCCGATGACGCCGTTGGCGGCAACCGCGACGACGATGGAGATTTTCGGCTCGTTGGTGCTGGTATCAGTCATGGAACCCATTCGGTTTGCTGTCGATTTCACTTGCCCTGACATAGGCTGCCCGGTCCGTGACCACCCGGATATAGCGGTCGACGACCTCACTCTCGGGCAGGATCTTGCGCATCCATTGCAGTGCGCTGGCCAAAAGCAGGTCGGCGGCGCTCATCGTCGCGCCGAGCAGATAGGTCTGTCGGTTGAGCACGTCGATCACATGGGCGCACATTTCGCTGTAGAGCCGCGCCTGCGCCGGATTGTTGATCGTCGCGCCGGTGATGTGGGCCAGCGCCGTCGGCTCGATCACGCCGGCATAATAGGCAAGCCAGGAGAGATAGGCGCCGCGCTCGGGATGGCCGGGCGCCCGGCCGAGACTGCATTCGGGGTGAAGGTCGGTGAGATATTGTACCACGGCCGCCGATTCCCAGATCAGCGCACCCTTGTGCAAGAGCGCCGGCACCTGCTTGTGCGGATGCGGATTGTTGTCGTCGGGTGCGCCGGTGCCATCCCAGCGGCGGATCGAGACATAGCGGATCTCGTATTCCGCGCCGATCTCCTCGAGCAGCCAGACGATACGCGACGAGCGCGACAAGGGTGCGTGGACGAGCGTCAGCATCGAAACCTCCCGACAGCGCCTCGCCGAACATGATGCGCAAAGGCCGCTGTAACATCTGAACTCCGTAAGAAACGGCAAACCCTCCCGGTCTGCCGCCGTTACGCGAATGCCCGTATCGACCGCCTGCCCGCACCCCCGAGGCGACGACGCCTCAGACGGCGATCGGCGCCTTGATGGTTGAATCAGCTTCGTAGCCGACCAGGGTAAAGTCTTCAAAACGGAACGAAAACAGATCCTTGACGTCTGGCTTGATCTGCATGGTCGGCAGCGTCTTCGGCGTGCGGGCAAGCTGCAGCCGTGCCTGGTCGAAATGGTTGTGGTAGATATGCGCGTCGCCGAAGGTATGGACGAAATCGCCCGGCTTCAGCCCGGTCACCTGCGCCACCATCATCGTCAGAAGCGCGTAGGAGGCGATGTTGAACGGCACGCCGAGGAAGATGTCGGCCGAACGCTGATAGAGCTGGCAGGAAAGCTTGCCGTCGGCGACATAGAACTGGAACAGGCAATGGCACGGCGGCAGGGCCATCTCGTCGACCAGCGCCGGGTTCCAGGCGGAAACGATATGACGGCGCGAGTTCGGATTGGTCTTCAGGCTTTCGACAAGACCGGCGATCTGGTCGATATGCCGCCCGTCCGGCGCCGGCCAGGAGCGCCACTGGTAGCCGTAGACGGGCCCGAGATCGCCGTTTTCGTCCGCCCATTCGTCCCAAATGCTGACGCCGTTTTCCTTGAGATAGGCGATATTGGTCTCGCCCTTCAGGAACCACAGCAGTTCGTGGATGATCGAGCGCAGGTGCAGCTTCTTGGTGGTCAGCACCGGGAAGCCTTGCGAAAGATCGAAACGCATCTGGTAGCCGAAGACCGAGCGCGTCCCCGTTCCCGTCCGGTCACCCCGGTCGGTTCCGCTGGTCATCACATGGTCGAGGAAGTCGAGATATTGCTGCATGGTCTGGCGCCGCCGATTCGTGTTGTCCCAAATTTAGGGTGAAGCCGGCGGCAAACCAATGTCCCGGGGGTGTTTATCCCGCATATTCAGCCGCGCTCAAAGCGGGATCAAGGAAAGTGCGCGCGGTTTTCCGCCTGCATCCCGCCTTCACAATGAACGTGATCTACAGCGTTTGCAGCTTACCGAGGTTCTTGGCCACCAGATAATAGAAGGTCACGCGTGACTTGGATCGATCTGCCGACATCGCCTTCGTCGTCGCCGAAATGGCCGCATCCGCTTCCGCACCCACGACGCCGAGCTTCTTCTCGCACCATTTTTCCCTAACGCGATCGAGTTCCTTGGGGTCCGTGGCCGACACGAGCGAGGAATCCTTGTTGCGCAGTGCAATGCCGAGATGGCGCACGATCTTGTTCACAACAGCTTCGTCGGCGCCGCTGTCATACTTCTGCACATCTGCGAGATAGTCAGTCATGATGCCTCCAGATTGATCTTGCTCGATAAACCGCAGCGCCCTTGCAGGCCGCGTGCAGCAGCCGGAGTTTTTCACGGCTGCCATTCATGTCAAGGCGTTTGGCATGTCAGGGGTTTTGGAAAAGCTGCGATATATCCGTGCTTTCCCCTTTTCTTCAGCGCCGGAAAGACCTATATGACAGATGCCGTCTTCGGGCGGCTATGGCAATAAACGGGCGGTGAAATAAACCCATTGGACCCGGGGGCGGTACCCGGCGCCTCCACCAAAAACCGGTCGAGATTTCGATGACCGGCTTTTGATGGGGGCGAAATAGGATCGACAAGGGCGTAAAGATCGACTTTTTGCTCGGCATTGTACCACCGTTATCGGGCTAAACTTATAGTTGCAAACGACAACTATGCTGAAGCACGTCTCGCTGCCTAACGGCGGTGCGACACTTCAAATCAAGTCCTTCCGGGTAGCACCGTAAGGCGGGGTCCGAAGGCACCTGGCAACAGAAGCCTTCACCTTCTCCCCCGCTTCGAAATGGTCTATAGATGCTTGAATAATTGACTCGTCATATCGAGACGGGCAATGGAAAGCCGACAGTAGAATTGAGTTCGAGAAAGACGGGAATCTCATGGGCCAGGACCACATTCGCTACGACATTCTGGCGCAGGACGCGCTTCGCGGCGTCATCCGCAAGGTGCTGACCGAGGTTGCGGCCACCGGCCACCTGCCCGGCGAGCACCATTTCTTCATCACCTTCCTGACCGGCGCGCCGGGTGTTCGCATCTCGCAGCACCTGAAATCCAAGTATCCCGAGCAGATGACCATCGTCGTGCAGCACCAGTTCTGGGAACTCAAGGTTTCCGAGGCCGGCTTCGAAATCGGCCTGTCCTTCTCCGATACGCCGGAGCGGCTGGTCATTCCGTTCAATGCCATTCGCGGCTTCTACGACCCCTCGGTCAATTTCGAACTCGAATTCGACGTGGCGACGGCCGAAGAGGAAGAGGCCGAATCGGCGGAGATCACCGCCTATCCCGTTCCTGAAACCGATGGCGAAGTGCCGCCCAAGGACCCGGAAAAATCCGGCGACGCCAAGAACGGCGGCGGCTCGGTGGTTTCGCTCGACTCCTTCCGCAAGAAGAACTGAGGCAAGCGAAAGGACGCGGCATGAGTGGTGACGTCGTCAATCTACGCCAGTTCCGCAAGCGCAATGCCCGCGCCGAAAAAGAAAAGCAGGCCGAACAGAACCGCATCTCGTTCGGCCGCACCAAGGCCGAGAAATCGCTGACCGACGCCTTGAATGCGAAGGCGGCAAAGGCCCTCGACCAGGGGCGCCGCGAACCTTCCGGCGATCGACCTGACGAGGCCGAGGACTGAAGCGCCGCGCGCACGAACGGCTGCGGAACGTTTAAAGCGTTACAGCGACCTTTGCGCGTCTAATAAGACGCGCGGCGCTGTAGAGATCGCGACGCGCTTTAGAACGTCGAACCCGGCGCACGACCTGCAAAAAAGCGATTCCGCTTCAATGACTTGCAGCAACGTCCCGAATCAAACCGCCAACGACTTGAATCAATTTGCGAGCTCCGGCGATGATCCGAAAACACTCCGCCACCTTGCACGGCCACCGCACCAGCTTCTCGCTGGAAGATCCGTTCTGGTTGGAGCTGAAGACGATCGCGGCCGCCCGCGCCATGCCGATCGCCCAACTGATCGTCGAGATCGACGATGCGCGTGGCGCCGACAGCAACCTGTCTTCGGCGCTCCGCGTCTACGTTCTCGACTGGATAAAGGCGAATATAGAGCTGTCAGCGGCCAGCGACACTTGACGGCTCTTCGCCTGGCTCATCGCGGCCGCTTCCGAATGTCTCGGTGAAGACGCCTGCAAGCCCCTCGCGCAGCTGGTTTGCCATCGCCCTGATGCCGCCCGGCCGACGCAAATACTCGACCAGGCAAACCCGGTTGCGCCCGGTATTCTTGGCGAGATAGAGCTGGTCGTCGGCGATCTTGAAGACATCCTCATAGTGGGCGGGATAGCTGAACAGCGCCACACCGACGCTGACAGTGACTGGCTCTGCGCCCGGCGCGATCGCCTGCCCGCGCTCGGCCACCGCCAACCGAATTCGCTCCGCCATCGCCCCTATCGTTTCGGGACGGGCATAGGGAACGAAAACGCCGAATTCCTCTCCGCCGAGGCGCCCCGTCAGGCCGCTACCGTCCACTGCCTGGCGCATCTCGGTTGCTATCGCCACCAATGCCTGATCGCCGGCCAGATGGCCGTGGCAATCGTTGATGCGTTTGAAGTGGTCGGCGTCCAGCACCATCAGCGCCGACGTCGGCGGAAACGGCTCGAGGTCCTGATCGGCAAAGAATGCGGTGACATCCGATGTGAAGGCGGCACGGTTGAGACAGCCCGTCAGGCCGTCATAGCGACTGGCCAGCGTCAGAAGATCGTTGGCAAGTGCCAACTGTTGGAGCTTGATGCCGATGAAGGCGAAAAGCGGGATGGCCAGCAGCAGCGGAATGAACAGCGCAAGGCGCATTGAGGTCGCCATCAGCTCGCCGCCGAACGGGACGATGTAGTAATAAGTGATGAGAAGGGCAACGGCCGTGCAGCCGGCAGTGCCTGAAAACGTCCAGTTCATGATCCAGATGATCGCGCGGCGATCAAGGCCCTGCTCCAGCGACTTCATGCCACCCCCCGTTGCAGGCCTCACTGTGAAGGCAGGATGCTAACTCCTGCTCAATCAATCCATTAGGATTTTAGGGGTCTCCCCATTTCAGCGCGCAAAAGCAGGCATTCGGCGCAGGAGCGGGATTGCCTTCACAAACCAGATGCATGCCTCAGCACCCGTCCCTGAACACACCAATCCGGGAAAATTTGAAGCACACGCCGACAGAAACATAGACTTGAGATTGCAACTGTGGCCCATCCCACCGGTTTCTGTGTGCTTGGCGCCACAGCTCGGGCATTTCGGTAACGCTTGATCCGGCAATAAACGCGAATGGGCTTGTTTAGACTGCACTAATTTCAAACAATCATACAGTTGCCAGCGCACGAGAGTCGCTGGCTGGACAGGAGAGGGAGGAACCCATGAAGCTCTATGCTCGTATCGGTCTGGCCACGTGTTTGACTTTGTCATCGGCCGCCATCGCCAGCGCCGCCGATATCGCACCCCTTCTTGCACCCACAGCCCAACAGCAGGAGACGGAGAGCGGCTGGAAGTTCACCGTTGCACCCTACTTCTGGATGGCGGGCCTGACGGGCGACACCGCCCAGTTCGGTCTCCCTGAGGTGCACATCGATTCAAGCTTCGGAGATATCTGGGACCATCTCGATTTCGCTTTCATGGCGACGGGCGAAGCCCGCAACGGGCCCTACAGCATCTTCGGCGACGTGATCTATACCGACCTTTCCGCCGACGGCCACACGCCGAACGGCATTCTTGCCAATAGCGTCGATGTGAAATCGAAGACCTTTGCCGGATTGCTTGGCGTCGGTTATGCGATCTACGAAGATCAATCGTCCAACCTGGATTTCGTCGGCGGCCTGAAAGTCTGGTCGGTTGATTCGACGCTTTCGTTCTCAGGCGGCCTGCTCAACGGTAGGAAACGCGAAGACAGTGCGACATGGGTCGATGCGGTCGCGGGCTTGCGCGGCGCCTATTACTTCACGCCCGAGTTCTATATGACCGGCTGGGGGCTGGTCGGTGCGGGCGGCGCGGATCTCGACTGGGATGCAGCGCTCGGTCTCGGCTACAAGTTCACGGATACGATCTCAGTCGTCGCCGGCTACCGCGCACTCGGCGTCGACTACAGCGACGACGGCTTCAAGTTCGACGCCGTGCAACACGGACCGATCCTCGGCGTTGCCATCCACTTCTGAACCGGGACGCGGCGACGCTTCGCAATCCTGGCCGAAAGATACTATGCTCCAATGCGAGCTGGAGACCCAAGCATTTCCAGGAAAAGTGCGAGGCGGTTTTCCGTCAGGAAATGCGTAAGAACAAAGAGACAGAGCATTTCTGCGACTCCGCTTAAACTGGAAACGATCCAAGCGTGATCGTCCGGTGTGAGCACGCGGGCGACAAACCGCACAGCTGCACGCCCGACGGCACGCACAGCTACAGCGACCTTTGCGCGTCTTATTAGACGGGCAAAGGTCGCTGTAGCACTTTGAATTGCTGCCTGTTGTTATCCTTAAATCGAATAGGATTTAAGGAACCATGCAGTAGGCCAACGCCTATGCGGCGCGCAACCGCGATGCCGGCAAGACTATTGCACGGTAATGTCGGGCAAGACGTCGAAATTCAGCCCCTGGCCGCCCGGTTTCTGCGGGCCTTCGACGGTACCTGTATTCGGCTGCGCCTGCGCTGGCGCGCCCAGCTGCTGTTGCTGCTGGCGTTCGCGTTCGGCCTGAGCAGCCTCTTCCGCCGCCTTGCGGGCCGCCTCGGCGCGGGCGGCGAGATCCGCCTTCACCCGCTCCGCCTCGACTGCCGCAGCGGCGCGGCGCCGTTCGTCGGCGATCGCCCGCAGGCGCTCGACTTCACGCTGCTGCGCCTTTGCCTTGTAGAGCTGCACCTCGCGGCGCAGCCGCTGCTTCTCAAGCACGTTGGCCTGCAGCGTCTCGACGCGCCGGCGCTCGCGCTCGAAGGCCCGAAGCGAGAGGAAATTCGAGAGATCGGCAACATCGAGGCTGACGCCTGGCGATGCCAGCAGTCCCGCGAAGCCGAGCCGCACGCGCGGCTCAGCGCCAGCAAGCGCCTCGTCACCCGGACGGAAAGTCATGTCGATGCCGGCATCGATGCGTTCTGCCGCAAGGTCGAGCGACGCCTCGCCGGCAAAAGCTGCGTTGCCGTCGGCGGCCGTCACGTTCTGTGCCCGCAGCACGCCGCCGGCGATGCTGAAGGGCACCTTGACCACACCGACGACCGACTGGCCCGAAAACACCGTCGCCTCCGCCGCCTGGCGGATCGCGTCAGCTGAAATCTCCATCTTCAGCGCATCGGCAGTCGCCATCAACTGCGGCAGGGCGGCGCTGTTGATGCCGTTGAGTGTCACGCCGTTGAAGGTCGCAGTGCCCGAGCCGCTTGCCGAATGCGCCATGGCTTGCGCGTTCGCGCCCGATGCCTCCAGCGCCACGGACAGGTCGAAGGTGCCGGTGGCAACCGGCGCGCCTGCCCGCATCCAGCCCGCCTGCGCCAGATCGCCGCCCTTGACGTCGAGACGCGAGCGCAGGAAGCCGGAACCGTTGGCATTGCCGATCTGCACCCGGCCCTCAAGTTTGCCGCCGAGCCAGTCGCCGGTCGCGTCGGTGAAGGCGATCTCGTCGCCCTTCCATTCCATCTTGCCGACAAAATTTCCAACGGCGCCGTAGAAGCCCGGCCAGAAATTGGCCGCCTGCACATCCAGGGCCACGTTGAGGCCGGTCCAGGCCGCCTGGGCGACCGGCGTTTTCGACAGCGCGCCGGTCGACATGTCCTGAACCTGGCCGAGGATGCCCTCGGCGAGCCAGGCGAGATCGAGCGTTGCAAGGTTGATCTGGCCCTCCGCCTTGCCCGGCACCTTGCGGTCGATCGTCAGCGCGCCTGCAAAGCCGTTGTTATCCGCCTTGCCTTCGACCGTTGTAAGGGCGATCGCCTCCGGTGTCGTCGCCACGTCGGCCGAAACAGAGATCGGCAGGCCACTGCCCGTCTGTGGCAGGGCGATGCCCTGCTGCAGCAGATAAGGTTCGAGGTCTTCCGTCTGCAGCGTCAGCTTGGCCTGGCCCTCGAGGAAATGGTCGCGCGAAAGATCGAAGCTGCCCTTGGCGGCAAGCGCCGTCTTCTCAGTGGTAAAGGTCACCGTGCCATTGGCGTTGGAGCCATCGGTGCTCTGCAGCTTGACCGAGAGGATGCCGTTGGCGTCCGCATCGAATGGCAGCGGATCGAACCCGGCCTGGCCGAGCAGCAACAGCGTCTGCGGGTTTTCGAGCGTCGCTTCGAGCAGCATGCCCTTGCCGGCAAGCGCCTGGGCCATGTCGGGCGCCTGATAGCTGGCGGCGATCTTGGTGCCGTTGGCCGTGCCGAAGATGCCGAAGGTCGCGGGCGCGTTGCCTTCCTTGTTGCCGGCGGTCAGCGTCACGTCGAAGGCGGCGTCCGTGTAGTACGGGCCAGCCTTGGTCAGCCGACGAAGGGCCGGATGATCGACGGCGTGCCGGCCGATCATTTCCAGGAACGGCGTCAGATCGTTGGCCGCGAGCTTCATCTTGGCCGAAATGACGGGCTTTGCGAGATCGCCGCTGGCGCGGCCGGAAAAGGCAAGCTGCGCGCCGGCAAGCGAGCCGATCGCCACGCGCTCGGCCTGTAGCTGGCCGTTCTTGAGCGTCACCACCGCCTGAACGTCGCGGGCATCTTCGCCGAAGGCGGAGAACTCGTCGGCCGAAAGGTCGGCAGCGATCGCGTGCTGCATCAATGTCGAGGTCGAGGCATCGCCGGCGACGAGGCCAGCCAGCGCCTGCAAGGCTTCGAGATCGATGCGGTTGCCGTTCAGCTGCAGCGAAAGGTTCGGCTGCTGCTCGGCGAAGGACTGGCGCTCGAGCCGCCCCTTGAGGCTGGCATCGCCGGCCGCGACTTCAAGGTTTTCGAACTGCTGCAGCGTGTCGGTCAGGTTGACGGTTGCCGAAAAACCCGCGGTCTTCAGCTTGCGGATGGCCGGGTCGACAGAGCCGGCCAGCCAGCTCGCCAGCCCCGACGGCTGGTTGGACGCGAGCAGCAGGTCGCCGCGGAAGGAGCGCTGACCCTTGAGGTTGAGCCGTCCCTTGGCCTCGAGCTGGGTGCGACCGGGCAGAAGCGCCACGACATTGTCGATTACCCATCCGGCGCCATCAGGCTGTACGTCGATGCGCACGTCGCGCACCGTCGTATCGCCGATGACGATCGCCGGCAGCTTCAAACTGGCCCTGCCCGGCACCTGCGGAATGGGAATGTCGGCAGCGATCGCCAGCATCGCTTCCAGCCGCTGGCGCATGGAGATCGCCGGGTCGCGCCCGGTCTTGCCGTTGCTGCCGGAATTGCCGATGCGGCTGACGTCGATCTGCTGGCCGTCGGCAATTAGCAGGAACTTCTGCTCCTTGCCGGTGTCGAGCGTCGCCTCGCCGGTCACCACGTAAGGATCATCCGAAGGACCGACCTCGAAGCGATACTCCGGCACACGGATGCTCTCATTGGTCAGCTGGAAATCGCCGTTGATGCGCAGCGGCGCATGGTCGTCGACTTCTTTGGCCTCGCCCTGCGGGCGGTTTTCGGTCAGCGTGAAGCGGCCGCCGTAAAGCGGCTTGAAGTCGACGATCTTCAGCGCGCCATCGAGCTCGACGCCGAATGGACGCTTGTCCGGCGTCACCCGCGCCTTGAGGCTGAGCGCGCCCGCCTCGTCCACCTTGTTACTGGCAAAGGCAAAACTGCCGGCCTCGCCGTCCAATGCCGCACGACCTTCGACCTTCCAGGGGCCGGCCAGCGACCGGGCCGAAAGATCGGCGGCAAGGTCGGTCACGCGCCGGGTGCGGCCGGTCTGCTCGTCGATGAATTCGATCTCGCCCTGGGTGATCTCTACGTTTTCAAGCACCACCGTCTTGGCGGGGATCGCCGTGCGCGTACCACGCGCCCAGTCGAGCGTACCGTCGGAAAGCAGCCGGACCTTGGCCTTGGGCCGGTCGAGGCGCATGTCGAAGATTAGCGCTTCGCCACTCAGGAACGGCGCAAGCTCCGCGCTCATCGAGAATTGTTCGACCTGGATCAGCGGTTCGCGCGCATCGCTGCCGCCGACACGCACGTCGTTGAGCGTCACGGTCGGGAACGGGATCAGGCGTGCGTCGACGCGGCCGTGCACGACGACGGGTTTGCCCATGATGCGGCTAGCCTCGCGCTCGAATTCCTTGCGGAAACCCGTCCAGTCGATGAACCACGGGGCGATCAGCGCCGCAAAGAGCGCAACAACCACAAGACCGCCGATGGCAACCAGAATTCGCGAAAGCACCGTGCCTACATTCCCATCAAGTTCTCGGGGCGCCTGTCGACGCCGTCTGCGTCCATATGAACGCCAAAGGGACGTTTCCGTCCATTACAATTGCGCGGGCGCGCCCGCCTTTGCCCCAAAGGGGTAGTGGCCGCGCGGCCGCGTGTCCCCTCGCCCGTCGTCTCGCGTCAGGCGAAGATCTTGCCGGGGTTGAAGATATTCTGCGGGTCGAGAGAACGCTTGACCTGCCGCATCAGATCCAGCGCGTCGCCGAGTTCGGCTTCGAGGAACGGCATCTTGCCCTGACCGATGCCGTGTTCGCCGGTGCAGGTCCCGTCCATCGACAGCGCCCGCGCATTCAGCCGCTCGACGAAGGCCTCGGCCCGCGCCACGTCGGCGGCGTCCTTGTCGTCAAACAGCAGGCCGACGTGGAAGTTGCCGTCGCCCGCGTGGCCGACGATCGGTGCCGTCAGACCGTGCTGGGCGATGTCGTCATGGGTCGCCGCAACGCAATCGGCCAGCCGCGAGATCGGCACACAGACATCGGTGGAGAGAATTGCAGCCCCGGGGATCAGGCTCTTCTGGGCCCAGTAGGCGTTGTGCCGCGCCTTCCACAGCCGCGCCCGCTCTTCCGGGTTGGTCGTCCAGATGAAGCCGCTAGAGCCGAATTCCGACGCAATTTCGGCAAAGTGCCGCGATTGCATCTCGACGCTCTCGCTGTTCCCATGGAATTCGACAAAAAGCGTCGGCGTTTCCTCATAGGAAAGGCCGGAGTAGCCGTTGCACGCCTTCATCTGCAAAGCGTCCAACAGCTCGATGCGGGCGACCGGAATGCCGGACTGGATCGTCAGGATCACCGCGTTGCAGGCATCGGCAATCGTCGGGAACGGGCAGACGCCGCCGGAGATGACCTCGGGAATGCCCTGCAGCCGGAGCGTGATCGAGGTGATGATGCCGAGCGTGCCCTCGGCCCCGACGAAGAGCCGGGTCAGGTCATAGCCGGCAGACGACTTGCGTGCCCGATGCGCGGTGCGCACCTCGCGCCCGTCTGATGTCACCACCGTCAGCGCCAGCACATTGTCCTTCATCGTGCCGTAGCGCACCGCGTTGGTGCCGGACGCCCGCGTCGAGGCCATGCCGCCGATCGAGGCGTTGGCGCCGGGATCGATCGGGAAGAACAGGCCGGTGTCGCGCAGATAGGTGTTCAGCTCCTCGCGGGTGATGCCGGGCTCGACCCGGCAATCCAAGTCTTCCGCGTTGACCTCGAGCACCCGGTTCATCCGCATCATGTCGACGGAAATGCCACCGTTCGGCGCGTTGACGTGGCCCTCGAGCGAGGATCCGGTGCCAAAGGGAATGAGCGGCACGGCATTTGCGGCTGCGATCGCAACGATCTCGCGCACCTCGTCGGCACTCTCGGGGAAGACGACGCCATCGGGAAGCTGCGCCGGGATGTAGGTGGTGGTGTGGGCATGCTGGGCACGGATCGCTTCGCCCGTCTGGAACCGATCGCCGAATCGGGCAGCAAGCTGCCCCTTTGCGGTTTCGATCCCGGTTTCGTTTCTCGAGCCAGCTCTGATCGCCTTCAATGCCACGGAAAACGTCCCTTCTTCATGCCATTCGCGCTGCCCCATTCCGACATAGGGGAAGCGCTTTCATTTCAAGGCGCTACTGTGCAAATCGGAATCACTTTGTCCAGACGTTCACGCAGTCTCCGGCAGACTATCGCGTGAAAACGCCGCTGGTGAGACCTGAGTGTCACAAAGCTTTCGCATTGCGACGGATAACGTCGATCAGAATTCCCTCCCGGATCTGCCCTTGAGCCGGCAGCTCTGCGCCCAACGACGACACCTATCGTTGTGCAGCCCCTGACGGTATATACTGAAGGGAGAGAGGAGAAGGTCAAATGCTCGGTCTGCTCGCTTTGTTTACCGCAGCGGTATTCTTCGGCGCCGCCGTCTACATCAACGTCGCCGAACACCCGGCAAGGCTTCACCTCGATGAGCGGCCCTCGCCCAATGGGTGCCGGCCTACCGGCGAGGTTTCGAGATGCAAGCCTCGCTCGCAATCATCTCGGGCCTGCTCGGCGCTGCCGCATGGTGGCAGAGTGACAATGCACTTTGGGGCCTAGGGGCAGCAATCATCATTCTGAACTGGCCCTACACGATCCTCGTCATCATGCCGATCAACCGACGCCTCGAGGCAACGCGGCCGGATGAGGCGAGCGAGGAAACCCGCGCGCTTCTCCGCCGCTGGGCGAGGCTCCACGCCGGCAGGAGTGCGCTGGGCGCGATCGCAGCGGTGGTCTTTCTGATCGCCGCCTGGCTTGAACTTCAGGGTTAGCGCTTTTTAGAGCCAGGGAGCAGCGCGACAGGCGGTCAGCGTTGACATCTTCGCTGCCGACGCTGAGAGCCCGCCGCTATTTCGTTTCGAGCGCGGCCGCCGCTTCCATTTCCTCGTGCAGCTTGCGCTCCTCGTCCGCATGCGGCTTCGTGAGCCCAGCAATGACGAGATAGGCGACCGGCGTGAGATAGAGCGTCACGACCACGGCAAGGCCGAGCCCGCCGACCAGCACCCAGCCGAGCGCAATGCGCGCCTCGGCACCGGCACCGCTTGCCAGCACCAGCGGCACCGCGCCGACGATGGTGGCGATCATCGTCATCATCACCGGCCTGAGGCGAATGTTGGCGGCGTTCTCGATCGCCGTGCGCACATCCTGGCCGCGATCACGCAGCTGGTTGGCGAATTCGACGATCAGGATGCCGTTCTTCGCCATGATGCCGACAAGCATGACCAGGCCGATCTGGCTGTAGATGTTAAGCGTGTTGCCGGTCATGATCATCGCAAAGATCGCGCAGGCAAGCCCGAGCGGCACCGTCGCCATGATGATGAAGCCGCTGATGAAGCTTTCGAACTGCGCCGCCAGCACCAGGAAGATGATGACGAGGGCAAAGCCGAAGGTGATGACGAGGCCGTTGGCGTTCTCGTTGAGGGTGGCAGCCTCGGCCAGCGGCATGATGCGCGAGCCCGGCGGCAGCAGCGGCTCGGCCATCTGCTCGACCATGGTCAGCGCCTCACCGAGCGCCAGGTCGGACTTGAGCCCGGCCGACAGCGACACGGCGCGAAGCTGCGATTCGCGCGAGAGCTGCGGCGCCACGGCGGTTTCCTCGACGCTGGCGATCGTCGACATCGGCACGATCTTGCCGTCGCCGGCTTTCAGAAAGATGTTCTGCAGGTCGGTCGGGTCGTTGACCGGATTGGTCGAGGACAGGAGCTTGACCGGGTAGGATTCGCCGTCGACATAGACATCGACGACGCTGTTGCCGTCGAGCATCGCCTGCAGCGCCCAGGCAAGGCCGCCGATATCGACGCCCATGTCGGATGCCCGCTCGCGGTCGATGGTGATCGAAAGCTGCGCCTGGTTGGCCTCATAGTTCAGCCGCACATTCTCGAAGCGCCCGGTGTCTTCCATCTGGCGCACCAGCTTTGCCGCGGCATCGCCGAGCTTGGTGTAGTCGTTACCAACAAGCGCCACCTGCAGGCCGCTGCCGGCGCCGCGAATGCCGAGGCTGTTGGGCTGCATCGCAAACACCCGCACCGAGGGGATGCGCGCCGTCACCTTGTTGATGTCGGAGACGATCTGCTGCTGGCTGCGGTCGCGCTTGTCCCAGGGGGCAAGCGTCAGCACCATGAAGCCGCTATTGGCCGAACCACCCTGGCCGGAGATCGAGAAGATGTTGTCGATCTCGCCGGATTTGACCAGCGGCTGCAGCCCGTCCTCGATCCGGCGCATCTGCGCCTGCGCATATTCCAGCGACACGCCCTGCGGCGCGTTGATGCGCATCATCACCTGCGAGCGGTCCTCGCTCGGTGTCAGTTCCGATTTCAGCGTCATGAAGCCGATGCCGCCCATGGCGGTGAAGAAGGCGGCAACGACGAAGACGATCAGCGGCGCATTGAGGCAACCGCGCAACGTGACCCGGTAGAATTCCGAAGCCCGTGCCCCGAACCGGCGCATCGGCCCCGGCTTCTCGTTGTGGGCCTCCTTTGTCAGCATGCGCGATGCCAGCATCGGGCAGAGCGTCAGCGACACGAAGGACGAAAGCAGGATCGAGAAGGCGAGCACGAAGCCGAACTCGCGGAAGAGCCCGCCTGTCTGGCCCGGCAGGAAGGACAGCGGCACGAACACGGCCGCAAGCGTCGCGGTCGTCGCCAGCACCGCGAAGAACACTTCGAGCGTGCCGTGCACGGCCGCGGCCCTTGGGCCCAGCCCTTCGGCCCGCCGTCGCACGATGTTTTCCAGAACCACGATCGCATCATCGACCACGAGCCCCGTGGCGAGCACGATCGCCAGCAGCGTCAGGATGTTGATCGAGAAGCCGGCCATGTAGATCGCCGCCACCGTCCCGATCAGCGCGATCGGCATGGTGATGGTCGGGATCAGCGTTGCGCGCCAGTCGAGCAGGAACATGTAGATGACGAGCGTGACGATGAAGATCGCCACGCCCAGCGCAATCTCGACCTCGTGGATGGCGCCGTTGATGAAGACGGCGTCGTCGCTGGTGATCCTGAGCTGCGTGCCCTCGGGAAGAATCTGCGTCTGGATCGTCTCGACGACCTTGCGCACGCCCTCGGAAATATCGACGGTATTGGATTGCGCCTGGCGGATGATGCCGAGGCCGATGCCCTGGCGGCCGTTGGAGCGCAGCGCCGTGGTGCCTGAATCGGGTCCGAGCGTCACCGTGCCGATGTCGCGCAGCCGCACATTGTTGACGAGGATGAGGTTTTCGAATTGCTCCGGCGTCTGCAGGTCGGCGGTGGCGCGCACCGAAATGTCCTGGCTGGCGCTCGTGAGCTTGCCGGCCGGCACGTCATAGGAGGCGTTGGCAAGGGCCGTCCTGAGGTCTGCCACCGTCACGCCGCGCCCGGCAAGCTTGGCTTGGTCGAGGTCGATGCGAAAGATTTTTTCCTGGTCGCCATAGACGGCAACGTCGGCGACGCCCTCGACGGCGGCCAGCCGGTCGCTGATCTCGTTTTCGACGAGCAGCGTCATGTCTTCCATCGACATGGTATCGGAGGTCAGCGCCAGGCGCATGATCGGTTGGCTGTCGGCGTCCGCCTTGACGATGCTCGGCTCGTCCGCCTGGTCGGGCAGCTGGTTGCGAACGCGCCCCAGCGCATCGCGGATATCGTTGGCCGCCTGGCCGATGTCGGTGGTGTCGGAGAATTGCAGCGTCACGCGGCTGCGGCCGAAGGACGAGGTCGAGGAGATGTCGCGGATGCCCTGCACGCGCGAGACCGCACCTTCGACGACCGATGTCACCTCGCGGTCCATGGTCTCGGGTGCTGCACCGTCGAGCGTCGTCGTCACGGAGACGACCGGCTGGTCGACCTGCGGCAGTTCGCGGATCTCGATGCCGTTCCAGGCCGCAAGGCCGGCGACGACGATCAGCGTGTTGACGACCAGGGCGAAGATCGGCCGGCGGATGAAAAGCGCGGTGAAGCCGGTCTTGCCGGCCTCGCGCGCGGTCTGGTGGCCGGGTTCCTTCGCGCCGCTCACTTCCCGTCCTCCGCGACCTTCTGCGCGGCATCGCGGCGCTCGCGCCCGGCAATGCGCACGTCGCCGCCGTCGCGCAGCCGCTGCACACCTTCGGTGACGACTTCGTCGCCTTCGCTCAAGGCCGCATCAACCAGCACCTTGTCGGGGTTGCGCTGGATGATCTTGACCGGAACCCGCTCGCTCTTGTCGGCGCTGACACGCCAGACATAGGAGCCTTCGGAGCTCCACTGGATCGCGAGCGGATCGACGGTCGGATAGGTGTCGCCATCGAATGCCATGGTCACCGAGAAGGACATGCCCGCCCGCAACGTGTCGTCAGGATTTTCCAGCCGCGCCCGCACGCGCAGCGTCCGGCTTGCCTGGTCCAGGCGGTTGTCGATGGCGTGAATGACGCCCTCGAGTTGGCTGCCCGGCTGGGCAATGGCGTGCGCTGTCACCGGCTGGCCGACGACGATCTTGCTCGCAAAACGCTCCGGCACCCAGAAGTCGACGAGGATTTCCGAGCGGTCGTCGACCACGGCGATCGGCGTCGTCGTGGTGACGTAGTCGCCGACATTGACGGTGATGATGCCGACAACGCCCTGCGACGGCGCAACGATATCGCGGCGCTTGAGGTCGAGCTCGGCGGTCTTGAGCGCAAGCTCCGCGGCCTGCATGGCGATTTCGGCGTCGCGCACGTCGACGGCGGTCACCGCGCGCGCTGTGCTGAGGTTGCGATAGCGCTCCAGTTTTTCGCGGGCACTGTCGCGCGTCAGCCGCGCCTGGTCGGCAGCAATCTTCTGGTCGTCGCTATCGAGCTTGGCGATCACCTGCCCCTGCGCCACCTTTTCGCCGGAGCGCACGAGAATTTCGGTGAGGTTGCCGGTGGCCGTCGGCGTCACGGTGACGGAGTGGATCGCCTCGCCGTTGCCGATCGCGTTCAGCCGGTCATTGACGACAGACGTTGCCGAAGGGCGAACCATGACGAGGATGGCGTCGTTGCCGCCCTGCCTGCGTCCGCCGCTGCCTTGGCCGCCCTCGCCCCCAGCGGCACCGCTCTGCTTGGAGATGGCATCGATCAGCGGATGCGAGACACCGATCGCGGCCAGCGTTTCGCCTGCTCCGGGCACGAACCGCACCCAGACGCCGGCACCCACCAAAAGCACAACGGCGCTCACCGCCAGCTGTTTCCAAACCCGCATTCATGTCTCCAAATATGCAAAACGCGCTCCTGCGCGGCACGCGCCGGCGGAACGTTCCGATTTGCCCAGAGTATCGTTGTTCGCACCTTTGTGGGCAACGGCGGAATGCCATCATTACGCAATTGTAATAAAAGCGTATTTGTTGGCGGCATGATGACATCAGCGCCATCGTGCGCCGGCAATCGCGATCGCCGTGTCATTCCATCAAAACGCACGGGACAAAGACCGTTTACAGCGATTTCCTCTGAGGTATCCTGCAACCGCTGGCAGCCATTGCCATCAGGTTTCGACCGGTTCTTGAGAGGGAAGCAAAGACATGTGCGATGCGTGCGTCATGGAATCCGTAAAGCAGAAAATGTTGTCCCGCCGCAGCTTCTTCAAGGCAGCAGCCGTCGGCACAGCGGGCATCGCCGCCGCGAGCGCCGGTATCGCCCCGCCGGCGCTCGCCCAGGGACACACCGGCGTCACCGACCTCACCCACGAACTCTACGAGGAGTTCCCGACCTTCTTCGGCCAGCAGCAGTTCTTCCGCGAGCAAAAGTTCAGCTACGCCAAGGACAAGTTCAACCTGTTCGAGCTCCGGGTGAACGAACACACCGGCACCCATGTCGACGCGCCGCTGCATTTCTCCGCCGATGGTCTGTCGGTCGCCGAGCTGCCGGTTGAAAAGCTCGTCGTGCCACTCTGCGTCGTCGACATCCGCGAGAAGGCGTCCGCCGATGCCGATGCGCAAATAACACCCGACGACATCAAGGCCTGGGTCGCCGCCAATGGCGACATTCCGGAAAACGCCTGCGTCGCCATGCTTTCCGGTTGGGGAGCGCACCTTGGCACTGACAAGTTCCGCAATGCCGATGCAAACGGCAAGATGCACTTTCCCGGTTTCCACGCCGAGGCGGCGAAATACCTGCTCGACGAGACCAAGGCGGCCGGCATCGCCGTCGACACGCTTTCGCTCGACCATGGCCCCTCGCCTGATTTCGCCACCCACTATGCCTGGCTGCCGGAAGGCCGCTGGGGACTGGAGGCGGCCGCCAACCTCGACAAGGTGCCCGTCAAGGGCGCGACCCTCGTGCTTGGCGCGCCCAAACACCGCGGCGGCACCGGCGGTCCGGCGCGCGTGTTTGCGCTCGTCTAGAGCATACCCAGGAAAAATGCGAAGCGGTTTTCCGTGAGGAAATGCGTACAAGCAAAGAGGGATACCAACCTGCCGATCCGGCGGCGTCCGCCGCCGGACGCCCCCCGATTGACCCTATGACCAGGAGACGTCATGAGCACCATCGCCCCGCCTGCCGATCCGGAATCCGACGCGCGCGTAAAAGCCGTGTTCGACGACATTCGCGCCACCCGCAAATCGGATTTCATCAACAATATGTGGCTGTGGCTCGCCTTCGATGCCGACCTGCTGGAGCAGACCTGGCGCGACGTCAAGGCGGTGATGGCAACGCCCTCCGCGCTCGATCCGCTGGTCAAGGAAATGCTCTACATCGCCGTTTCCGTCAGCAATGGCTGCGGCTACTGCGCCCATTCGCATACGGCTGCCGCGAGAGCCAAGGGCATGAGCGACGCCGAACATGCCGATCTCTTGCGCGTGATCTCACTTGCCGCCAGAACCAACCAGCTGGCGACCGCCTTGCAGGTGCCGGTGGACGCTGCCTTCGACAGGACGGCCTGACGGCGGTGAGCGCGAGAATAAGCGGCTTCGAAATCGCCTGTCTTTCCACAGGCTTGGTGCGGGTGGCGCAGAAAACGGAATAAAAGAAGAACATCCTTTCTGGCCTTTCGCCTCCGAATCACTACATTGAGCCGCATGATGAGTGGTTTCGACGACATTCCCTTCTTCGACGAAGAGCCGGCCCCGCGCAAGCAGCCGCCAGCAACGGGCGGCATCGCCGCGCGCGCCATGGCTGCCCGCGACCGCCAGCAGCGCCCGGATTATCTCTCCGGCCTCAATCCGGAACAGGCCGAAGCGGTCGAATCTCTGGATGGCCCGGTGCTGGTTCTCGCCGGCGCCGGCACCGGCAAGACCCGGGTTCTCACCACCCGCATCGCCCATATTCTTTCCACCGGCCGCGCCTTCCCCTCGCAGATCCTTGCGGTGACCTTCACCAACAAGGCGGCGCGCGAGATGAAGGAGCGCGTCGGCGTGCTCGTCGGCCATGCGGTCGAGGGCATGCCCTGGCTCGGCACCTTCCACTCGATCGGCGTCAAGCTGTTGCGCCGCCACGCCGAGCTGGTGGGCCTGCGCTCCGACTTCACCATTCTCGACACCGACGACGTCGTCAGATTGATCAAGCAGATCATCCAGGCCGAGGGCCTCGACGACAAGCGCTGGCCGGCCAAGCAGTTCGCCGGCATGATCGACGGCTGGAAGAACAAGGGCCTCGACCCGGCGCAGATCCCCGAGGGCGATGCCCGCGCCTTTGCCAACGGCAAGGGCCGCGAGCTCTACGCCGCCTACCAGAACCGGCTGCGCACGCTGAACGCCTGCGACTTCGGCGATCTGCTGCTGCACCCGATCCGCATGTTCCGCAGCAATCCGGATGTGCTGAAGGAATACCACGACAAGTTCCGCTACATCCTCGTCGACGAATATCAGGACACCAACACCGCGCAGTACATGTGGCTGCGGCTTCTGGCGCAGCGCGCCAAGGGCGTGCCGCAGAACGTTTGCTGCGTCGGCGACGACGACCAGTCGATCTATGGCTGGCGCGGCGCGGAAGTGGACAACATCCTGCGCTTCGAAAAGGATTTCCCCGGCGCCAAGGTCATCAAGCTCGAGCGCAACTACCGCTCGACCGAGCATATTCTCGGCGCCGCCGCGCATCTGATCGCCCACAACGAGGGGCGCCTCGGCAAGACGCTGTTTACCGAACGCACCGACCCGGATGACGAGAAGGTGCAGGTGCACGCCGCCTGGGACTCCGAAGAGGAAGCCCGCGCCGTCGGCGAGGAAATCGAACAACTGCAGCGCAAGAGCCACAAGCTCAACGACATGGCGATCCTGGTGCGCGCCTCGTTCCAGATGCGCGAATTCGAAGACCGCTTCGTCACGCTCGGCCTGAACTACCGCGTCATCGGCGGCCCGCGCTTTTACGAGCGGCTCGAGATCCGCGACGCCATGGCCTATTTCCGGCTCGTCTGCCAGCCGGCCGACGACCTTGCCTTCGAGCGCATCGTCAACACGCCGAAGCGCGGCCTTGGCGACACCACCATTCGCACCCTGCACGACTATGCCCGCGCCCGCGACGTGCCGATGCTTGCGGCTGCGACTGACATCATCGAGACCGACGAACTGAAGGCCAAGGCCCGCAAGGGGCTGTTCGATGTCGTCGCCGATTTCCGCCGCTGGCAGAGCCTGCTCGAAACCACGCCGCACACCGAACTTGCCGAGCAGATCCTCGACGAGAGCGGCTACACGGCTATGTGGCAGAACGACAAATCGGCCGAAGCGCCGGGCCGGCTCGAAAACCTCAAGGAACTGATCCGCTCGATGGAAGCCTTCGAGAGCCTGCGCGGCTTCCTCGAACACGTCGCGCTGGTGATGGACGCCGAGCAGAACGAAAACCTCGATGCCGTCTCGATCATGACGCTGCATTCGGCCAAGGGGCTGGAGTTCGACACCGTGTTCCTGCCCGGCTGGGAGGAAGGCCTGTTTCCGCACCAGCGCGCGCTTGACGAGGGCGGCCGCTCCGGCCTCGAGGAAGAACGCCGTCTTGCCTATGTCGGCATCACCCGGGCAAAGCACCGCTGCCACATCTGGTTCGTCTCCAACCGCCGCATCCACGGGCTGTGGCAGTCCACCCTGCCCTCGCGCTTCCTCGACGAGTTGCCGAATACCCATGTGGAGGTGGCCGAGACCGAGCAGTCCTATGGCGGGTACGGCCGCGGCGGCTATGGCCAGTCGCGCTTCGACAAGGCCGATCCCTTCCAGAACAACTACTCCACCCCCGGCTGGAAGCGCGCCCAGCAGAACCGCTCGGATGCGACGCGCGACAACTGGGGCTCGCGCTCCGGCCACGCCGTCGAGCGCATCGGCTACGGCGAAAGCGGCCCGCGCAGCCGCACCATCGATGGCGAACTGGTGGCGAAATCCACCAGCACCGAGCCCTCGCGCTTCACCGTCGGCGACCGCGTCTTCCACATGAAGTTCGGCAACGGCAACATTTCAGCGATCGAAGGCAACAAGCTGACGATCGACTTCGACAAGGCCGGGCAGAAGCGCGTGCTGGATGGATTTGTCGAGAAAGCGTGAGCGCAACGAGTCTGCTAGGCTGGCACATCAGGTGGCAACCAGTTGGGACAACGGACGATTTGGATTGCCGGCATCGGATTCTAAATCGCCCAGGCGGAACGGCCAATATGATTGACACCTCCCGCACCGTCGAAGTCAAAAAATCCTGGCCCCAATTGATAGGAATCCTCGCCGCCGCCGCAGCACTGTCGGCGGCTTCCCTAACAACTGTACTGAACTGGATGTAGAAGCAGGTTCTGGTCGCTTGTTGTTCGCCCGCTATCTCGGCTCGATAGCTTGGCCCGCTGCATTCCTGGGTGTACTCGTCCTCTACGTTCCGATGCGACGCAGCGTTATCATGTTGTCCCCTCAGGGGTTTAGCGATGCTCGACTGGCTCCGAGCATGATCCCCTGGCCCGCGATCGTCGGCCTCAATCCGATCGAGTATCACAAACAAAAAATGATTGTGTTGACACTCGATCCGAACACGATCGGCCGCCTACATAAGAAAATTGGCGCGAAGATTCGGCGAAGCGGCATGTTTGGAACACCCAAAGGGCTCCTAGTGGTCTCGCACGGCCTTGCCATTACTTTTGCCGAGCTACATTCACTACTCCTTGCCTACCATCGCGACCATGGCCACAAGGCTGATGTTGTTCAAACAGCTTGCGAGTACGGGAGCGTTCATCAAGAGCGTGACGGTTGAAGGAGACGGCACAGCTGCTGGCGACTGTCAGGTCCTACAGATGCTCGACGCGAAGGCGGCCTCCCCAACGATCGTTGAGATATTCGCAGACGAGGGTGCGGTGGCAGCGGTGCGGTTTGTCCTCGGCGCAGAGCAGGCAGGCGCCCTGCAGCGCCTCCGGCTTCACGTGCTGCTCGACCTTGCGCTCCGCCATCAGGTCGAGAAAGTCCCGCGAAAAGGTCTTCCAGTCGCCCTTGTCGGTCTTGTAGGCCTTCATGATCGCCTCGGTGGGCGCAAAAAGCGGCTGGTGCACATAGTCGATACCGCCGATCTTCTTCAGGAAGAACGCAAGGTCATTGGCCTTGGCGAAGCCGGCAAGCTGCGAGGTATTGTGCAGCCGGACATCGACGATCGTCTTGACGCCGGCCTTCTGCAGGCGATCGAAAAAATCTTCCGCCGATGATTTTGTGAAGCCGATCGTAGAAACCTGCACGTTGTCCATCGCGTCCACCCCAGTTGCCCGCTGTCACACAGCCTTCAGCCAAGCTAAAGCCTAGATCATCTTGCGGTAGACGAGAAAGCCTGAACGCTCCGCCACCTTGTCGTAAAGTGCCATCGCTGTGGCATTGGTCTCATGTGTCTGCCAGTAAACCCGCGGCGAGCCGGCCGTGCGGGCGGCCTCGTAGACGCCTTCGATCAATGCCGCGCCAACGCCCTTGCCGCGCGCAGCTTCGCTGGTGAAGAGATCCTGGAGATAGCAGTTCGGCCCGATGGACGTCGTGCTGCGGTGAAAGAGGTAGTGGGTGAGCCCGACCAGCCGTCCCTCGTTTTCGGCCACCAGCGCGTGCATCGGCTCGTAAGCATCGAAGAATCGCGACCAGGTCATTGCGGTGATATCAGGATCGAGCGCCGTTGCACCCGACCTTCCATAAAAGGCGTTGTAACCATCCCAGAGCGGCAGCCATTGCTGGTAATCGCTGCGGACAATCGGGCGGATGCGAACTGCGTCGGTCATATCTCTATCCTGCTGGATCGATGCGAATGAACTATGGGGATGATGGCGTGATGTCTTTCCATTCATAGCCTGCCTGCGCAAGGCGTGCTCAGCCCTCAAGGGGCGAAGGCGCCACGGTCTTCGCGATTGCGAGGACCGTGCACCCACTGAAACAGCCCGAGCTGGAGCGGACCAGCGACAAAGACTGCCGCTACATTCGGCCCTTGGCCATCGCCCCGATGATCTCGTCCACGCCGGTCAGGATCGCGTCGCCCATGAAGGCGATGTTGTCCATCGAGCGCTCGCCGGCCTCGTGGTGGCCGGCGCCGCAGGCATCGCGGATGACGATCGGCACCAGCCCAAGATCGGCGCCATGGCGCACCGTCGGATCGATACCGATTTCGGTTGCAATGCCGCAGATGGCAAACGAGGTCAGTCCGAGATCGCGCAGGATGATGGCAAGGGGCGTGCCCTCGAAGGCCGAGAACGTGATCTTGTCGAGAATGGCCTCATCGTCGCGCGGCGCCAGTTCCGCCACCAGCTCGAAGCCCGGCGTGCCGCGCAGGAACCAGGGCTTGACGGCATCGGGATCGTCCGTGCGCTGCCAGGCCATCGCCTGGCGCATCTGGAACGCGCCCATCAGCGGCTTCGGCATCGACAGATGCCGCAGAAAGATGATGGGATAGCCGCCGGCGCGCGCGGCCTCCAGAACCTTCAGCACCTCAGCCAGGATCGCCGGGCCATTCTTGACCTGATTGGTGATCCCCGCCTGCATGTCATAAACCACCAGCGCCATCCGGTCCGGTCGGCAAAAATCGGCAAGCGTTTTCCCAATGTCCAGTGAAACTGCCATCATTCCCCTCTTCCGGCCCACCTCCTCCGGCGGCCGTCCTCACGCTTCAATCAAGCACCGGGAATGTGGCGCGGCGGTTCCAAGGTTTCAATACGGCCGGAGGCAGATGTTGGCGGTAACAACCTCCGTCTCAAGCGTCATCGCACCCGCCTGCCCTCGCCCTGCTGATCAAGGTCATGACCTCGGCATCCGAGGTCTGCTCGAAGTCGCGGTAATGCAGGCCGACGGCGCGGAAGAAGGCGGGGGTGGAGAGACAGACGATGCCGTCGACCGACGGCCGCAGGCTTGCGAGCGCGCTCGCCGGCGCAACGGGAACCGCCAACAGCAGGCTACGCACACCGGTCCGGCGCAGCGCCTGGATCGCCGCGCGGATCGTGCCGCCGGTGGCAATGCCGTCGTCGACGAGCACCACATTGCGATCCCTCGGCGAATGCGGCTCGCGATCGCCGAGATAGAGCACCCGCCGTCTTGCGATTTCCGCGCGTTGGCGCTCGGCTTCGGCGGCGATGTAGCCGCGCGGCGGCCGCACCAGGCGCACGGCCTCGCGGTTCAGCACCAGTTCCGCCTCTTCGCCATCGACCAGTGCGCCAAGCCCGAATTCCTGATGACCCGGCGCGCCGATCTTGCGCACGATCAGCACCTCAAGCGGTGCGCGGAGATACGTGGCAATCTCGAAGGCAACCGGAACGCCGCCGCGCGGCAGCGCCATGACCAGGGGCTCCGGCGGCGCCTCGACGGCCACCGCCTGCGCCAGCCTGCGGCCGGCGTCGGCCCTGTTTTCGAAGAACACCGGTCCCGTGAACATGTCGCCTCTCCCGGCCCGCAGAAGGCCGCTTGAACCGCCTGGCACCGCGTCACCGCCGACGAAACGCCTGACCATCCGGCAGTTGTCACTCCGCATCGGTGGACAACCGTGTCAATTTCGGCAGTCGCTAAAATTGCAGCGATTTCCGCCGGGTTTCGTTAAGGCGCCAAAGCTACCAATTGACCCCTGCATATTTGGCATTGACGTAAGCCGCCTTCCTCGATTTTAGCACGACAGGCCGTTTCGAAATGAGCTTTCTCCCCGCCCTATCGATCATATGCCTACTGGTGATGCTGCCGGTACTGCTTTCGCTGCAGAAATCATCGATGCCAGGCGCTGCGGAGTTCGCTTCCGGCTGTGCCATGACAGCCATTGCCATGACACTGGTGATGCTGGCCGAGATCCAGTCTCTCCGGCCGCTGCTGCTTGTCGGCTTTGCGTTTCTTGCCATCGCCTGTCTCTTCGTACTCGCCGGGTTCCGCTCGTTCTTCGCTCTACCCAGCTGGAGGCCGGCAATCCTGCCGCTCGGCGCAACGATGGTTGCAACCATCTCGGTTCTGGCTGCGTTCGGCGCTGAGAGTACCGCGGCTCGGGCGCTGATCACGCTCGGCATCGCCGCCGCCGTCTTCGTGGTCGCCTCCATTTCCGTCCTGAGGCTGCGCACAGCGAGCGACCCGACAACACGGAAGGCAATCGTCATCGGTGCCGCCATTGCCAGCGTCACGCTCCTGCAGATCGCCGCGATCTCGCCCCCTTCCCCCGTGAACGAGGCGGGCCCGGCTCCCCTTGTTGCTTGGAACTTTCTGCTGGCTGCGATGTGGCTGCTCTACATGCCCATCCTGTTTCTCGGCGTCATCCTGATGACTCATGACCGCGTCATCGCCGATCTCAAGACCACGATTGCCCGCGACGAGTTGACAGGAGCGCTGTCGCGGCGCGCCTTCATCGAACTTGGCGAACGCATCTTTGCCTCGTGCACGGCGCACGCGCGCCCCGCCGCCTTCCTGCTGCTCGACCTCGACTATTTCAAGCAGATCAACGACCGCTATGGCCATGCGGCCGGCGATGCCGCGCTCGGCCATTTCGCCGACACGGTCACCGCCTGCCTTGCCGGACGCGGCACATTCGGCCGCATCGGCGGCGAGGAATTCGGCGTGGTGCTGTCTGACCATACCGAAGGCGAAGCGTTTCTGCTGGCCGAGGAGATCGGCCGTACGGTCCGCGTCACCCCCGTCGGACGTTTCGGCCAGCCGATCCGATTGACTGTCAGCATCGGCATTGCCAGCGCGGGCCTTGGCGATACCATGACCGACGTGATGATCCGGGCGGACATGGCACTCTACGCCTCCAAGGCCGACGGACGCGACCGCTGCACCATCGCCGGGAGGCTGCAGCCAGACGCCAGCGGTCGCGTGCTTGCCGCTGCCGCCGCACAGCTTCGCGCTGCCGAGGCCTATTCGCTCGCACCGCAACTGCTGCGCGACACCGGCTGATCCGGGAACCTCCGCTCAGCCCGGTTCACGTGTCCACCTTGCGCTGGCCATCTTGCATTGATTGGGGCAGAACCTATGTGAACGGTGCAAACCACCGGAGGAAATTCATGTCCCGTTCGTTCCGCGTCTTGATGCTAACCAGCCTTGCCGCTTTCGTAACGACAGTCTCTCCCGCCCGGGCCGAAACCGTCGGCGAAGTCGGCGTCGACTGGCTCGGCAACGACATCATCGTCGACGCGGTCAGCGATCCCAAGGTCAAGGGTGTGACCTGTCACGTCACCTATTTCGATCGCGGCGTCATCGATAGGCTGAAAAACGGCAACTGGTTCGAGGATCCATCCAACAACTCGATCGCCTGCCGCCAGACCGGCCCGATCGAGATCGGCGACATCGACCTTTCGAAAGAAGGCGAGGAAGTGTTCCGCTCCGGCTTGTCCTTGATCTGGAAAGACCTGCTCGTCACCCGGATCTATGACCGCAAGAACGACACGCTGATCTATCTTGCCCACTCGCGCGAACTGACCGACGGCTCGGCCAAGATGTCGATCACGACGATCCCGCTCTACGGGCAGACCGTCAACTGGCAGGAAGGCAAGCCGAAGCCCTGACAAAACGAACCCTCCCGGAAGAGTGTTCCAGGAGGGCTTTGTCACCGGCCAGTCCCCACAACTGGCGTCAGGCCATCGATGCTCAATAGGTAGGCGGGACGATACCCTGGTAGTAGTCGCCGTCACCACCCTGATAGCGATCAGTTAACGGCTGCTGGTAGGCACGCGGAACGGTTCTGTAGATACTGCCTGTCGACATCCTATCGACTGGAGCAACGGTGGTGCGCATCGGGGCGACCCTGGCGCGATACTGTGTTCCGGGAGGATTGTTCGCGTCGATGCCCTGATAGTAGCTGTCAGCCAGAACTGGCCCGGCGGCGCCGGCAATGAGCGTTGTTACGGAGAGCGCGGCAATGAGTTTCCTTACAGACATGGTCATAGGTTCAACTCCTGTTTCAAAAATACGGTACCCGGCCTCCGAACAGGTACGCTGCGACAACGCTAAAGTAGTACAACTGTTCCGTCAGCGCTCATGACGTTTTGTCACGATAGCCTCGCCCAAGCGTGAAAATCATGACGCAAGTTTAACTTGACCTGCGGGCTTTCTGACCAACGTGCCACGCGCAAAACGCGAAACGCCCCGGGAAAGCCCCAGGGCGCATCGCCAATCCGCGGCTCGAAGGTGGTCAGGCGGCCTGCGCCAGCTCGTCGGCAATCACCGTGTCGAGGTTGAGGAAGCAGACCATGGTCTTTTCCAGCGCGACAATGCCGCGGCAGAAGGCACGTTGCGCTTCCGGAATGATCTCCGGCGCCGGCTGCAGATCTTCGCTCTTGATGGTCATCATGTCGGATACCTGCTCGACGAGCAGGCCGACCAGCTTGCCGGCAATGTCGGTGACGATGATCGCCGAACGTTCCGACGGTTCGGTCATCTTCATGCCGAGACGGCAGGCCATGTCGATGACCGGGATCACCGCGCCGCGCAGGTTGATGAGGCCGAGCACGTAGGGCGGCGTGTGCGGCATCGGCGTCACCGGCGCCCAGCCGCGGATTTCGCGGATCGCCATGATGTCGATGCAGAATTCCTGGTCGCCCAGATGAAACGAAACGATTTCGAGATAGGCACCGGACTGCTTGATTGCGTTGGACATGATCAGAATTCTTCCCAATTCTCACCGGAGGCCGACGTCGATGGCACGGAGCCCGGTTGGTTGCCGAATGCGCCCGCTAGCTTGCCCATCAGGGCCTTGGCGGGGGATGGAGCTGGACGCGAGGTCGATTTTGCCGAGGCAAGGTTGTGCAAAGGCACCGCCTTGTGCGTGCCCCTGGGTACGAGCCTTGCAGCTGCAGGCGTCGTTGCGGCTGCGATCTGCGTTGAAGCCCGCGTCTGGACAGGCGCTGCCGGCTTCACGGTCGTAACTGGCTTCACGCTCGCGGTCGTCTGCGACGGTGCGTTGGAGCGCATCAATGCTTGGACGGTCCGGCCCTCGTGGAACTGGCCGACGAGTTGCGTCAGCTTTTCCGCGTCCTGCGCCAGCGTGTGGCTGGAGGCGTTGGTCTGTTCGACCATCGCGGCGTTCTGCTGCGTCATCTGGTCGAGCTGGCCGACCGCCGTGCTGATTTCGTTGAGCCCGGTCGACTGCTCACGCGCCGCCATGACGATGGAACTCATGTGCTCGTTGATCCGCGCGACATCGGCGCCGATGCGACCGAGCGCCTCGCCCGTCGCCTGCACCAGCCGGACACCGGTGCCGACCTCGTTGCCCGAGCGGCCGACGAGCGTCTTGATATCCTTGGCGGCGCCTGCGGCGCGCTGCGCCAGCGCGCGCACTTCCTGCGCCACGACGGCAAAACCCTTGCCGGCTTCCCCTGCCCGCGCTGCCTCGACGCCGGCGTTCAGCGCCAGAAGGTTGGTCTGAAAGGCAATCTCGTCGATGACGTTGATGATCGTGCCGATCTCGTTCGAGGCATCCTCGATGCGGGCCATGGCGCTGATCGCCTCGCCGACGATGCGGCCGGATTCCTGCGCATTGGTGCGGGTCTCGTCGACCATGCGGCTCGCCTCTTCGGCGCGCTGGGTCGCGGTGCGCACGGTCACCGTGATCTCGTCGAGGGCGGCGGATGTCTGCTCCAGCGATGCGGCCTGCTTTTCGGTGCGGCGCGCCAGGTCGTCGGCGGCGGTGCGCATCTGGCGGCCATTCGTCTCGATCGAGAGCGCGTTTTCCTTGACGTTGAAGAGCACGTCACGCAGGCGCTCGACCGTCTGGTTGAAATTGCGGCGCAGCGTATCGAGCTTGCCATCGAAGGGGCGGTCGATGGTGACGGCGAGATCGCCTTCGGCAAGCTGCGTCAGTGCCAGGCCGAGGCTGTCGACCGCAGCCTGGATGCGGCGAACCGCTTCGTCGCGCTCGCTTTGCTGCTGTTCGCGTTCCTTCTCGATTTCGCGGCGGCTTGCCGCCGCATTCTGCTCGAGCGATTGCTTTTCTATGGCCGAGGCACGGAAGAGATCGACGGAGCGGGCCATGACGCCGATCTCGTCGCCACGGTCAAGCGCCTCGACCTTGGAGCCGAGCTCGCCCTTCTGGATGCGCTGCATGCTGTCGCGAAGCCCGAGGATGCCGCGGCGCAACGTCGCCCCGTGAAACCAGAGCAGGCCGAGCAAGGTCGCCATGGCGACGAGACCGGCTATAGTCTGCAGCAGAAGCGCATCGGCCGAAACGGCGCGCGCTTCGTCGACCCGCGTCTGAACCAGTTGTGTCGCAGCCTCGGAGAGCTGCGAAAGTGCTTTACCAAGCCGTTCGCCGGCACCGTCGATCGCGTCGTCGATCTTGCCGAATTCTTCCGTCGAAGCCTTGCCTTCGACCAGCGTCTTCAGGTCGACGCCGATTGCCTGGCGAAGTTCGGTGAGATCCGCGTCGAAGGTCGAAAGCGCGTCAGTCCGGCCGAGCAGCGTCGCCAGCGTCTTGATATCCGCCTTGCTGGCTTCGAGAAGGCTAAGCGTGGTTGCGATGCCTGCGGCGCGCTCCGGATGGATCACGCCTTCGTTACGGTCGACGATGGTATCCATGGCGTTGAGCACGAGGTTGGTGGTGGCAAGCCGCATCTCGTCGACGGCGGTCAGGCCGCGCTGCGCGGTGATCGCCCCGTTCAGCGCCTCGTTCGAGCGCATGTCCTCATACCAGCCGACGCCGAGCACGGAGCCGAAGCCAACGAAGGCGGCACCGGCGAGCGTGGCAAGCCGCTGGCTGACGGTGAGGTTCTTTTTCAGGGGCGCAGACGTTGCGGTCATAGGGCAGTCCATGGTCACGGACCTGCCAAAACCAGGCGAAGTCCTCCGTTAAAATCGATGCGGAAAGCCGGGCTCGATCAAACCGGATGACGTCATGTCATGTAGAGGTGAAGCACTTCACCCGCGTTGGCAAAACACTGGCAAACAGACCTTAAGCATTCGCTAAGCCGACCCCCGAATCATGGGGAGAAACGCAGCGCGGCGAGATGCTTTTGCTGGAGCGCGGTCGCCCCTTCGAGAAAGCGCAGCAGAACCGCCTGCTCCTCGGCTGAAAAGGTCGCGAGGAAGCCGGCACCTTCCTCGGCGATCGGCCGGTAATAGGGCGCCGTCAGCATCTCCACTGCATCGGTGTTTTCCACCATCACCTTGCGCCGGTCTTCGGCGCTGCGCGTCCGCTGCAAGAGGCCGCGTGCCTCCATCCGGTCGATCAGCGCCGTCACCGCCGCTGGCGTCAGTCCCGTCTCCTCGGCAATCGCGCCGGCCGGTCGCGGGCCGGCATGCAAGAACGCGAGGCAGCGGCGCTCGGCGGCATTGAGCTGCAGCCGCTCGCCCACCGCCTCGTCATAGGCTTGGGTCGCATCCTGCCAGCGCATCACGGCGCCGCCAATTGCTCGGACGAGTCCGTCCGGCGCCGGGCTTGACGAATTTACTTCGATCATCTAAATATTAATCCATCGTACTTTTCATTCATCGCAACAATATGAACTTCGCTTGCAGCGGACGCAAGCCTTGGAGACGCATATGCCAAAGCAGAATTCCATCGCGATAACAGGCGCCGGCATTGCCGGCCTGTCCCTCGCCATTCGCCTGCGCCAGACCGGCCACTCAGTCCAGATCTTCGAGGCTCGGCCGCGGGAGGCGTCCGGCGAAGGCGCCTTCCTGACGCTGGCGCCGAACGGCATCAATGCGCTGCGCGCGCTCGGCCTTGCCGAGCGTGTCTCTTCCCTCGGCATCCCGACGACCGGCATTGAAATCCTCAACGCCGCTGGCCGACGGCTGGCATTGCTCGATGAGCGGGAAGCCCAACGGCAGGCGGGCGCCGCGAGCATCACCCTGCGTCGCGCCGACCTGCTGGAGGCGCTACGCCAGACAGCGTCGGCGCAGGGCGTCGACATTCGCTATGACCACGCGCTCATCGACATCGAGCGGAAAGCGGACGGCGTGACCTTGCGCTTCGGCAACGGCGAGAGTGCGCATGCGCATTGGCTCGCCGGCTGCGACGGGGTCTGGTCGCGCACGCGGCGCCTCGCATTGCCCGCCTCGCCCGAGCCGCTCTATACCGGGTTGACAGGCACCGGCGGCTTTCTCGATTGTCCTCACGTGCCGTCGAGCGGCGGCGTGCTGCGCCTGATGTTCGGCGAAAGCGCCTTCTTCGGCTACATCAAGGCGCAGGAAGGGCCGGTGTTCTGGTTCGATTCCTTCACGCTCGACGAGGAGACGGCGATCGGCCGGCCGGATCCGGCAGCCCTTGCCGCCCGCACCCGCGCCCAGCACGCCGGCGACGCCGCCCCGGTCCGCGACATCGCCGCGGCCGTCACCTCGGTGCCGCGCGCCTATCCGGTCTTCGACATGGGCCACCTGCCGCGCTGGTTCGACGATCGCGTCGTGCTGCTTGGCGATGCCGCCCATGCGGTCTCTCCCCATGCCGGCCAGGGCGCCTCGATGGCGATCGAGGATGCCGTCGTGCTCGCCGCCTGCCTCACCGCCTATGGCGCGCCGAGCCGGGCCTTCAGGGCCTATGAGACGCTCCGGCGCGACCGGGTGGAACACATCGTCCGCATCAGCCGCCGCCGTGGCGCCAAGAAGCAGGCAAAGGGCCCGGTCGCACTGTTCCTGCGCGATCTTCTCCTGCCGCTTCTGTTGCCCTTCGACGCGAAAACGACCCAGGCCGTCCAGCGCTACCGCGCCGATCTCGACCCGCTGGTGTTGCCGGCCGCCTGAACGCCGATCTCCGGCCCGGCCGGAGATCCCTTCCCCTTGGCGCTCCGGATGCTATGATAGGGTCATGAACACGAGAACGCAGAGATCGATCCGGCTTCCGCTGCTTGCGGGTCTTGCGATGGCGCTTGCCGTCGTGACGCTTCTCGCCTTCCGCGGCTGGATGGCGAACGGCGCCGATATCTTCCTGGCGCTCGCCCAGTCCGGCCTTGCCTGGTGCATCTGAGCTGACGGGCATTACTGCCGGAGGATTTCCAGGAAAAGTGCGAAGCGGTTTTCCGTCCGGAAATGCTTCAACACAAAGAGATTGCCTGCGGCAATTGTCCCATTTGCGTGGCTGCGGCGGAGACGGTATCAAAAGCCGATCAACCTGATATGGCCGGCCAAGGCCCCAACTAAATCGGTAGCACGCATGAAAACCATTCGCATCGCCCTTTGGGCCGCCGTCGTCGTCATGGCCGGCGTTCTCGGCTGGCTGACCTACGAGATGACCCAGTCGAAGCAGCAGGGCGCCTCCGGCCCCTTCGGCGTGCCCTTCACGCTGGTGGCGCAGGATGGCAAGGAGATCACCGAGAAGGCTTTCTCCGGCAAACCGACCGCGCTGTTCTTCGGCTTCACCCATTGCCCGGAGGTCTGCCCGACGACGTTGTTCGAGCTGAACGGCTGGCTGGAAAAGGTCGACCCGGAAGGCAACAAGCTGCAGGCCTATTTCATCACCGTCGACCCTGAGCGCGACACGCCTGAAATTCTCGGCCAGTACGTCTCCAACGTGTCCAAGCGCATCACCGGCATTTCCGGTCCGGCCGACAAGGTGCTGGAGATGGTCAAGGGCTACCGCGTTTACGCCAAAAAGGTGCCGCTCGACGCCGAAAAGCCTGACGGCGACTACACCATGGACCATACCGCCTCGGTGTTCCTGCTCGACGCCGACGGCAGCTTCTCCGGCACCATCGCCTACGGGGAAAACCCCGAAACCGCGATCAAGAAGCTCGAGAACCTCACCAAGGGTTGAGGACCGCTCCTGCCCCAATCGAACATCTTTGCTAGCGCCGGCATCGCCCGGCGCTTTGCGTTTGCCAAGCTTTCATGCTAGCGGCGGGGGCTTGCAGCGGCGCACGTCGGATAGGGCGTGCGGCGATTATGCAGAGCCAGCCGAAGGACAGAGCCTTGAGCGAGATCAGACTTTTCGTCACCACCACCGAGAAGCAGGCGGAAGCCGTGCTCGACCGCATGAGCGAGGTCTTCGGCGAAGAGGATTTTGCCATCGGCACGACGGAAGTCGACGAAAAGCGCGACGTCTGGGAAGCCTCGATCTACATGATGGCGGCCGACGAGGAGAGCGTCAACGAGCGGCTGACGGAGGCGCTTGCCGACGACTTTTCCCATCTTGCCATCGAACGCGAAGTGCTGCCGGATATCGACTGGATCGCCAAGTCGCTCGAGGGGCTGGCGCCCGTGCGCGCCGGCCGTTTCGTCGTGCATGGCTCCCATGACCGCGACAAGGTCCGCACCGGTGAGATCGCCATCGAGATCGAGGCCGGCCAGGCCTTCGGCACCGGCCACCATGGCACGACCGCCGGCTGCCTCGAAGTGCTGGCGACCGTGGCGCGCACCCGCACGGTGCGCAACGTGCTCGACCTCGGCACCGGCAGCGGCGTGCTGGCGATCGCTGCCTGGAAGCTCCTGCATGTGACGGTGCTCGCCACCGACATCGACCCGATCGCCACCCGCGTTGCCGAGGAAAATGCCCGCCGCAACGGCGTCGTCACCGGCATGACCTTTGCGACGGCCCCCGGCTTTCACTCCACCGCCTTCAGCGGCAACGGCCCCTTCGACCTGATCATCGCCAACATCCTCGCCCGTCCGCTGATGAAGATGGCAGCGCAACTGACCGCCAACCTCGCCCCCGGCGGCTCGGTGATCCTCTCGGGCATTCTTGCCGAGCAGCGCTGGAAGGTGCTTGCCGCCTATAACGGGCAGCACCTGCGCCATGTCCGCACCATCTGGCGCAACGGCTGGGTGACGATCCACCTGGAGAAGTGAGGCACGCGTCCGGAGCGACAGCCGCAGGGTTTCTTCGCAAAGCCTGACCTGGTCTCGGTTTGCAGCCTATCCCTTCGCCGGACGGCGGTGGGAGAACTGAGCGATGGATATGCCGGCTTTGCGGAAGCCGTTCAGCCAGAGCTCCGCATCCTCTGACAAGGAGCAAATCTTCGCGGTGTTTCGGGCGTAGACGTCTGCATCGAACGCCGCGGGCATCGCGCGCGTTATGATTGCCGCCTCCTCCGCCCTGCCGAGCTGGGCGAGACAGGCCGCCTGGCCTGCCGAGCTGGGCGAGACAGGCCGCCTGGTTCAATCGGAAGAAATACGGCGGATCGATCAGGGTTCCGTAGGCGGTCAATGCCGCATCGAACCTGCGCGCGAGATAGTAGCAGTCCCCGAGACTGGAGAGGAACGCCGGCGGCAGGAGCGGCTCGAACTTGCAGCCCCGTTCGACAAGCGCCAAGCCTTCTTCATGCATTCCCGCATAGGAAAGGATCATGCCTCGGGCGACAAGGACGTTCATGTCGCGCGGGCTCATCGAGATCGCAATGTCGGAGTAGCGCAGGGCCTCGTCAATTTTCCCGACCAACAGAAAGCATGCAGCAACGCTGGTGAGGACGAATGGATCGTTTCTGTCGGCAGCGATCGCCCGCGCGGCATATTCCTGGCACTCAACCTCAAGCCCGGCATCTGTCGCAGCATCAGGCTCACTGAACCGCCAGTATGCGTAGAGCAATCCTAGCGAGGCGAGAGCGGGCGCATAGGTCGGGTCGACGCGGATCGCCTCCTGCATGTGCCCGCGTGCACCCTGTTCGTCACCGTTGCGCCAGGCAGCCCCTGCCCGGAGCCAGGACCTATAGGCGGAGATATCCGTCGTCGAACTCCTTGCGCGAACGGCCCCGGCCACCTCTTGAAGATTGAAAAACAGGCGACCTATGATCGCATCGACGATTTGATCCTGGACCGCGAAGATGTCCGCCATTTCGCGATCGAATCTCTCGGCAAAGACATGCGCCCCTGTCTGTGTGTCGATCAATTGCACCGAGGCGCGCAGGCGCTGGCCAGCCAGCCGGACACTGCCTTCGAGGACGAATTCCGCACCGAGCTGCCGGCCCACCTCCGCCACGTTCACCGATTGGCCCCTGTAGCTGAACGTGGTGTTTCTGGCGACGACGGAGAGATTCCGGAAGCGGCTCAGCTCGGTGATGATGTCCTCGGTGAGGCCGTCGGCGAAGTAGTCCTGCTCTGTGCTTCCCGACATGTTCGTGAGAGGCAGAACGGCGATGGTGGTAAATTCCCTGCCGCGAGAAAGTGTCGTTTGGAGCAGTGCCCGGGCCGTCTCCATTCCGAAGATCCTGACCGGCGCAGCAATGTTCTTGAGCTGCACCAGTCCGAGGTCTTTCATCACGACGGGGATCTTGCCTCGGACTTCATTGTGCACCTTCTCGGACATGCAGATGCCACCCGGCTCGGCCAGCGCTTCCAGTCGCGCTGCGATGTTGACCCCCTCGCCATAAATGTCTGAACCCTCGCCGATGACATCGCCGATGTTGATGCCGATGCGGAGCAGGATCTCGCTGGGTTCTGGAACACCGGCATTCGCCTCCGCCATCTTCCGCTGAAGCTCGAGCGCGGCCTCGACGACGTCAATCGCGCTGGCGAATTCGACCAGCACGCCGTCGCCCATCAGCTTGACGATGCGTCCTCCATGGGCGCGCACCACCGGGTAGAGCACATGACTTCGCCGCTCCTTCAGCGTCTCATACGTCCCGGCTTCATCGGCTTCCATCATGCGGGAATAGCCGACCACATCGGCGACGAGGATCGCAACAAGGCGGCGGTGGATTGATTTCTCGACCACGCTCCCACGTCTCCTTCGGGTGGCGCACTCTGTTGGGAAACCGAACTCGTCCACAATATCGGGATTGTGACCTTGTGCAAAATCATCTTGTGGCACGTGCTCCATAACGGCGCACGAAAGAGCCGTTGATGTCAGGGTGCCAGCGCCAAAAAGCCAAGCCGAAGAAAAACGAAAAGGCCGCCACGTCTTTCATGACGGGCGGCCCTTCGAAACAAAGGCGATGCCAGGGGCATCGCCTGCTGGTTCGGCTTGAGACCGAACCATGCCCGCGAGCCTGAGGAGGAGGAGCGCTCGAGCGGGCGTCTACCGTTCCGAAATTGACCACCCTTGAGGGAGGAGGAGAACAGAGTGATCAACTATTCTCGGAACTGCAGGCTTTTGAACCACCGGATGTTCGTCCGTGTTCGTTGAGGCGGCTTATAAACTATTATTCCGATAGAGATAGCAGCTTCTTGGCATAGGAGCCATGCAGAAAGCGCATATGTATGGTAAATGAGCAATTGCCCTCTAAAGCATTTCCGATTTATGCGGAATCGCAAAAACGCTCTATCTCTTTGTTTTTACACATTTCCTGACGGAAAACCGCTTCGCACTTTTCCTGGAAATGCTCTGATTCTGTGCACGTCCTGCCGCCGGCATGCCCGGCAGGATCTCGCCTCTTTCCTCCCCATGGACGTTTCCGCTAAGATCGCGCATCTTTCCCGCGGTTCTCCGCCCAATTTACCGGAAATCCCTCATGTTTCAGTCCTTTGAAGTCACCTCCACGCCCCAGTTCGGCAAGGAGCGCACAGAAGCCTTGCGCGCCACCTTCGCCGCCCTCGGCATCGACGGGTTTCTCGTACCCCGTGCCGACGAGTTCCAGGGCGAGTATGTGCCGGCATCGTCGGAGCGGCTTTCCTGGCTCACCGGCTTTACCGGTTCCGCCGGCGTCGCCCTCATTACGCAGCGTCAGGCTGTCGTTTTCGTCGATGGACGTTACGTGACCCAGCTGAAGGAACAGGTCGACGGCCAGGTCTTTATCGGCGGCGATCTCATCGGCGAGCCGCCGCATCTCTGGCTGGAAAATAACGGCACCAAGGGCTTCAGGCTCGGCATCGACCCGTGGCTGCACACAGGCGCTGAAGTGCGCCGGCTGGAAAAGGCGCTTGCCGTCCTCGGCGGCTCGCTCGTCTTCCTCGACCACAACCCGCTCGACCGCATCTGGACCGGTCGCCCGGCAGCCCCGCTCGGCCGCGTCTCCATCCAGCCGATCGAGCAGGCCGGCGAGCTTGCCAAGGACAAGATCGCGACCATCGCTGGCGGCCTCGAAAAGGCCGGTGCCAGCGCCGTGGTTTTGACCGACCCCTCCTCCGTCGCCTGGACCTTCAATATCCGCGGTACCGACGTGCCGCACACGCCGCATCCGCTCGCCCGCGCCATCATCCATGCCGACGGCCGCGCCGAGATCTTCCTCGACAAGCGCAAGACCGGCATCGAGCAGGAAGCCTATCTCACCCAGATCGCCGAGATCGCAGCACCCTCGACCTTCGACGACCGCCTGTCGACGCTCAGTACTGCGGGTGCTGCCGTCATGCTCGACCCGGACCTTGCCTCCTTCGCCATTTCCGAGCTGATCCGCTCCAAGGGCGGCAAGGTCGTCGAGGCCGTCGACCCAGCCCGCCTGCCCCGCGCCCAGAAGAACAGGGCCGAGATCGAGGGCTCGACCCGCGCGCATCTGCAGGATGGCGCCGCGATGGTCGAATTCCTCGCCTGGCTCGACAAGGCCGAGCCCGGCACCGTCACCGAGATCGGCGCTGCCAACCAGCTGGAAGCCGCCCGTGCCACCGTCGGCGAGCGCATGCAAAACCCACTCAAGGACATTTCCTTCGACACCATCTCCGGTGCCGGCTCGCATGCGGCGATCATGCACTACCGCGTGACGACCGAAACCGACCGCGCGATCGAAGCAGGCACCATGTTCCTGATCGATTCCGGCGCGCAATACATCAACGGCACCACCGACATCACCCGCACGGTGGCGGTCGGCGCGGTTCCGGAAGAGCAGAAGCGCTTCTTCACGCTGGTGCTGAAGGGCATGATCGCCATCAGCACCGCGCGTTTCCCCAAGGGCTCGCGCGGTGTCGACCTTGACCCCTTGGCCCGCATCGCGCTGTGGAAGGCTGGCGCCGACTACGCCCATGGCACCGGCCACGGCGTCGGCTCCTACCTCTCGGTGCATGAGGGACCGCAGCGCATCGCCCGGCTTTCAACCCAGGAACTGCTGCCCGGCATGATCCTGTCGAACGAGCCCGGCTATTACCGCCCCGGCGCCTTCGGCATCCGCATCGAAAACCTCATCGTGGTGCAACCGGCCGAAGAGATCGCCGGCGGCGACCTGGCGATGCTCGGCTTCGACACGATCACCTATTGCCCGATCGACAGCCGCCTGGTGCTGCCGGCGTTGCTGACCGACGAGGAACTGGGCTGGTTCAACGCCTACCACGCCGAGACGCGCGAAAAGCTGATGCCGCTGTTGGTGGGCGACGAGACCCGCAACTGGCTGAAGACCGCGACGAAAGCCATCACACGCTGAGTGGGGCATTGCGAAGGGGCTGAAGCGCGTTTCCAGTCCCCAAAGCATGTCGCGCAAAGGTGCGCAGTGGTTTTGCGATAACGACATGCGCAAAAACAAGAGCTTAAAGCGCAACAAGCGAATCCGGGAGAGCGCCCGGCGCTGTAGCAAATTGGGGCGGGATGCGGCCGGAAAACCGCACGCAGTTTTCCTCATCCCGCTCTGACGCCGGCTTTCAAGAAGAAGCACAAAGGCTTGGGGGAAGCCCCGGCTTTTCCTTTCAGATTCCCAACAGTTTCTTGGCCTGGCCGAGCGTTGCCTCCGACGCGGCGTGATCGCCGGCCTTGTGCTGGTCTTCGCCCTGCTTGCGCAGCGCCGTGACCTTCGCCATGTCGGCCTCGGAAAGAGAGGCCGTCGGGATGGCCGCATCGATCGCAGCCATCATGGTGGGGCACTGGTTGGCAAAGGCCGTCGCAGGCGCAAGCGCGAGCAAAAGGGCAATCGAGATCCTGGTAATCATGGTCGCTCCTCCACCACCGGGAGGCTGCAGCAAGTCAAAGTGCAACCGCGACCTTTGCGCGTCAGACAGGGCGCGCGGCGCAGCCGTACCTCTCCGGCAATCAGAGGATGATAATCCAGGACGCGCCCGAAGCCAACGCCGGAGCGTTCAGCGCACCCTGCCCTGCCCGCGCCGTCTTCGACGACACGACCAGCGACAGGGATTGCCCGCACAAAGGCGGTGAGGAACCTACAGGACGAGATGCCGGATCAGCATCACCACCACCCAGCCGATGACGAGCATGCGCAAGGTGGAGAGATTAAGCCCGAGCGCAATGGCGAAGGCGACGAACATCGAGACCGCGACGTCGAAGCCGCCATAGACGAAGGCCGGCGCCACCAGCGTCGTCAGCACCGCCGCCGGAACGGCGTTCAATGCCGATTCGAGCCGCGGCGGGATCTGCTTCATCTGGGTGATGAGCACATAGCCACCGATGCGGGTGATGAAGGTCGCAACGGCCGCCGCGATGATCAGATAGATGAGATTGAGGTGTTGCGGGTCCATGGCTCAGGCCTCCTTCTCGATGGCGACGGGCGGTGCCGAAACCGTCTCGGTCGGCGGCAGGCAGGCGGCGAGCAGCACGCCCGCCAGCGCCCCGATGCTGACATGCCAGGGCGAGCCGACGAGATGCATGCCGGCAACCGACGCCACGGCAGAAACCGCAACGATCGGCAAAAAGCGGTCACGCTTGCGAAAACCCATCACCAGGCCGAGGAAGTAGATCGGCAAGAGCACGTCGAGGCCGATGGCCTTGGGATCGCCGATCAACTGACCGAAGATCGCGCCAAGCAGCGTGTTGAAGATCCAGGGGAAATAGATCACCAGGCCGAAGCCGAGATACCAGGGGAAGGTCACCGGCAGGCCACGCTCGCCGCGCTTCTCGGTCTCGGCATATTGCGGATCGACCAGCAGGAAGAAGGCAAAGAACTTCTGGACCTCGGTGAAATGCCGGATGTATTTGGCGATCGAGGCGGAATAGAGCACGTGGCGGAAGTTGACGGCGAAGACCGAAAGCACCACCAGCCATGGCTGGACATGGTTGCCGAACAGCTCGATGCCGACCATCTGGCTGGCGCCGGCATAAACCGTCGCGCTCATGAACACGGTATCGGCGATGGTAAAACCATTGTCGACCGCAAGCGCACCGAACAGCGCGCCAAAGGGTGACGCCGCTAGCATGATCGGGAAGCCGCCGCGCACGCCTTCCCAGAATTCGTCTTTTCTCATGGAATCCTCCCGCGGCGCCGGCAATGGGCGCCCGCGGCATGCCGTCTTTAATCGGGATCGATCAAGGCCACATGCAGCATTTCAAAACTGCGACAGCGACTGTGCACCTCAAGGCGCGCGCGGCTGTCGTCCTGTGCCGGACAGATAGGCGTTCCCGCCCCGACCAACAATTCAATTGCGCTTATACAATGATTGAATTTTATGATGCCTGACCGCGGCAGGCTTGAACGAAATGCGCACGGGTCGATAAGCGATCGCCGTTTTTTCACCGCCGCCTCGCCACCGACCACCTGGCGGTGGGGCATTTATCCGAAGATCGCTCCCCCAGTGGGATAAGGCGCAAGCCGCATGACCTGCGCCCTCCTGTTCAAAGTCGCCGTGTGCTCGTTGGCGCGGCCAGGTCGTGCAAAGAGATGTGTCAGCGCTTGACCTGGAACGTATGCTCGACACCCGGGAACGTGCGCGCCTTGACCTCGTTGGCGTATTCCTCCGCAGCCTTCGAGATCGCCGGCGCCAGTTCGGCAAAATGTTTGACGAAGCGGGGCTTGAAGTCGTTGAACAGGCCCAGCATATCGTCAGAGACGAGGATCTGGCCGTCGCAGGCCGGCGATGCGCCGATGCCGATGGTCGGCGAGCGCAATTCCCCGGTGATCTCGCGCGCAACCGGCTCGACGGTGCCTTCGACGACGATCGCAAAAGCGCCGGCATCGTCGATCGCCTTGGCGTCGCGGCGGATCTTGGCCACTTCCTTCTCGTTGCGACCGACCGAGCGATAGCCGCCGGTGGTGTTGACGAGCTGCGGCATCAGCCCGACATGGCCGAGAACCGGAATGCCGCGGCTGACGAGGAACTCGACCGTCTCGGCCATCTCGGCGCCACCCTCGAGCTTCACGGCGCTACAGCCGGTTTCCTTCAAAACGCGTGCAGCACTTCGGAAGGCCTGTTCCTTGGATTCCTGGTAGGAGCCGAACGGCAGGTCGATGACAATGCAGGAGCGCTCCGAGCCGCGCATGACCGCCTGGCCATGGGCGATCATCATCTCGAGCGTGACGCCGACGGTGGTGTCGAGACCGTAGAGCACCATGCCGAGCGAATCGCCGACCAACAGGAAATCGACATGCGGATCGAGCAGCCGGGCAATCGGTGTCGTATAGGCCGTCAGGCTGACGATCGGGCGCTCGCCCTTCAGCGCCTCGATATTGGCAGGGCTCAGGCGGCGTCTGGCAGATTGTACGCTCATTCTCAGGCAACCTTTGCAAAATGGGCGGATTTGGCGGCAATCACGCGGTTGTCGAGCAGCTTCGTCGTGCCGAAGCGCACGAAGAGCAGCAGCAGCACCGGCTTGTCACCGATCTCTTGAATTGTTTCGAGCGTGCCAGGATCGCGCAGCGCCACGACTTCGGGTCGAGCCAGCGGTTCGGCGGAAAGAAAAGCCGTCACGGCCCTTTCCACTTCGACGGCATCGGTGATCCCGGACGCGACCAGCCGCTCGGCCTCGGCAAGTGCCTTCGGCACGATGGCAGCCGCTTCACGCTCAGCGGCGCTGAGGTAGACATTGCGCGACGAACAGGCGAGCCCATCGGCCTCGCGCACCGTCGGCACGCCGATGATCTCCACCGGCTGGGCGAGATCATCGACCATACGGCGAATGATCTGCAGCTGCTGGAAATCCTTCTCGCCGAAATAGGCGCGGTCCGGCTGCACGATGTTGAACAGCTTGGTGACGACAGTCGCAACGCCGGCAAAGTGGCCGGGACGCACGGAACCTTCAAGCTCGGAGCCGAGCTTCGGCACGTCGACCACCGTTTCCATCGGTCGCGGATACATGTCGGACACCCCTGGCGAAAACAGGAAGTCGACGCCGCCCTCTTCCAGCATCGCCTGATCGCGGGCGAGATCGCGCGGATATTTGCTCAAGTCTTCGTTGGGGCCGAACTGCAGCGGATTGACGAAGATGCTGGCAACGACGACGTCATTTTGCCCGCGCGCACGGCGCACAAGCTCCATATGGCCGACATGCAGATAGCCCATGGTCGGCACGAGCCCGACCGTCTTGCCTGCCCGCCGGTATTCGGCAAGGGCTGCGCGCAGCTCGGTGATGGTGGTGATGGTCTTCAAATCCGGACCCTCCAATCCGCGAAGGCGCCGCTAGCGCCCCGCCCCGCGGCCTGTGGCTCTTGGCCCGCTCCGCGAAAAGGCAATTGCACAAAATTTGGCTGCAAACCTCTATCTTGTGCAGCGCAAAAAGACAAACGGAATTGGTGCCGCTGCGAATAGAGCCAAGCCAATTATCGCACGGTCCGGGCGGGCAAGCTCAGCTGTGGGCGGAACTCGGCACCCGCCAGGGCGGATCGAGCCTGTTGGCGCCTGCGAAATAAAGTACGATGCGGTTGCCGGCGGGATCAAAGATTTCGGCTTCCCGCCACAGCCAGCTCTTGTCGGCGGGACTGCTCGCAAACAGGATACCGGCCTCGATCAGCCGGCTGACGGTCAGATCCAGATCGTCGCACTCGAAGTAGACGGTTGTGCCGCTGCCGCCCGCCTCGCCCTGATGCAGCGAAAACGAACTGCCGCCATCCGGGCAGACGAAGCGCACATAATGCGGCCGCGCATCGACGATCGGCTGCAGCCCGAGCGTGCGGTAGAACTCCCACCCCGCATCGAGATCGGGCATCGTCACCGTCACCTGGTTCAAACGCATCGTGTCTCCTCACATCCCGGGCGCCGACAGTCATCGTTGCTCGCCGCACCTCTTCACGAGGTCCGGAGACCATGGAACATCCGCCAGAAATGTGCGAGGTGCAAACGATGCGGATTCAGCATGGACCGCCAAACTCTGATCGGCCTCGTGTGGCACTCGCCGCCGTTCCAGATGTGCTCGCCCATTTCGAGCGCGCCGCCGGCACCTTGCCGAGCGAATTGCCAGTAATCTCGGGTGAACCGGAAATGCTTGAAAACCTATGATTGCACACCACATCAGCGGGGACACTTCGCATTTCTCAAAAAATGTCTGAACGGCTGTCGGCTGCGTGTCACGCCGAACGTCCTAGTTATGTTCAATCAAGAAAATCCCTACGAGGAGCATTCCATGCGCATGATTTTTGTAAACCTGCCCGTCAAGGACCTGAAGGCGTCCCGGGCCTTTTTCGCGGCACTCGGCTATACCTTCAACGAGCAGTTCTCCGACGACACGGCCGCCTGCACGGTGATCTCGGACAATATTTTCGTCATGCTTTTGACCGAACCGAAGTTCCGCGGCTTCATCACCGGCGAGATCAGCGATGCCAGCAAGGGCACCGAGGTCATCACCGCCCTTTCCGCCTCGAGCCGCGCCGAATGCGACGACATGCTCGCCAAGGCACTCGCTGCCGGTGCCAAGCCCTGGAAGCCGGCACTCGACTACGGCTTCATGTACGGCATCAGCTTCCAGGATCTCGACGGCCACGTCTGGGAATTCATGTGGATGGACATGGAAGCCGCCCAGCAGCAGGCCTCCTGATCTGACGCAATCCCCTTGCCTTGCGCCCGCCGCGTTTCGCGGCGGGCGCTTTTTTTTGTCTGATCCGGTGCACGCAACTATGAGCGAGGCTATCGGCCGCAGAGGTTTTGGGGAGAAATTGCCCGAAAAACCGGATAGTTGGGGAACCCATACGTCGAGAAGGCGAGTGAGCCGTCGCTGACGCTTGCAATGAGCAGAATGAGGAAGCCCCATGTCCATGAATGTCGAAGCCAAGCATTGGTCCAAGGTCGAGCTTTTGCACGAGACCGTGCGCAACCCGAATATCCATGTGCGCGGCACCAACAGCTACTACAGCAACGCTTGGACGGGTTCCTTCGAGGAGAGCGTCGTTCGCTACCTCTATGGCGACGACTACAGCCTCAAGGCCTGGGAGCCGCAATGGCCGATCGACCAGTTGCGGATCGGAGACTACGTCGCGATCGGTGCCGAGGCGGTAATCCTGATGGGTGGCAACCACACCCACCGCACCGATTGGGTCAGCCTCTATCCGTTCATCGATATGATTGGCGAAGCCTATATCGGCAAGGGCGACACGATCATCGGCGACGGCGCCTGGATCGGCATGCGCGCCATGATCATGCCGGGAGTCACCCTTGGTGAAGGCGCCGTCATCGCTTCGGGCGCGATCGTCACCAGAGACGTGTCGGCTTACACCATCGTTGCCGGCAATCCGGCCCGCCCCGTTCGCCAGCGCTTTCCCGAAGCAGACATCGAGACGTTGCTCTCACTCGGCATCTACCGATGGGAGAGGTCGAAGTTCGACGCGCTGCGCAATGTCATCTGCGCCGACGACATCGCCGCGCTGAAGGCAGCATCCGAAGCCTACGACGCGGAACAGGCATAACGACAACGCCTGCCAGCGCCCCTGATCGTGGGCATCAGCCCCCGATCAGCGCCAGCCACTCGTCCTCGTCCATCGTCTGCACGCCGAGTTCGCGCGCCTTGTCGAGCTTGGAGCCCGCTCCCGGGCCGGCGACGACGATATCGGTCTTCTTCGACACGGAACCTGCCACCTTGGCGCCGAGGCTTTCCGCCTTGGCCTTGGCCTCATCGCGCGTCATCTTTTCGAGCGAACCGGTGAAGACCACGGTCTTGCCGGCGACCGGGCTGTCGCTCGCAACCGGTATCTCCGCCCCTTCGGGCGTCACTTCGGCAAGCAGTCGCGTCACCACTTCAAGGTTCCTCGGCTCCTTGTAGAACTCGACGATGGCGCGGGCGACGACTTCGCCGATGCCGTCGATACTGTTGAGTTCGTTCCAGGCATCACCCGTAAAGGTGCCGGCTTCGCTCATGGCTGCGCCGAAGGCCTCGTAGGTGCCGTAGGAGCGCGCGAGCAGCTTGGCCGTGGTCTCCCCGACATGGCGGATGCCAAGCGCGTAGATGAAGCGATGCAGCGCGATCGAGCGGCGGGTGTTGATCGCGTCATAGAGCTTGCGCACGCTGACGCGGCCGAAGCCGTCGATGTTTTCGAGCTTTGTCAGCGACGTCTCCTGGCGCTTTTCCAGCGTGAAGATGTCGGCCGCCGTGCGGATCGACAGCGTCGGATCCTCGCTCTCGAAGAAGAACTCGATCTGCTTGGAGCCGAGGCCTTCGATGTCATAGGCATTGCGCGAGACGAAATGCTTGAGATGCTCGACCGCCTGCGCCCGGCAGACGAAGCCGCCGGTGCAGCGGCGCACTGCATCCACCTTGCCGGACTTCTCGTTGATGTCGCGCACCGCATGGCTGCCGCAGACCGGGCATGTCGTCGGAAAACGATAGGGCTCGCTCCCCTCCTTGCGCTCGTCCATCACCACGTCGACGATCTGCGGGATGACGTCGCCCGCCCGCTGGACGATCACCATGTCGCCGATACGGATGTCGCGACCCTCGCGGATCGGTTCGCCGCTGTTGCCGAGCCCCTTGATGTAATCCTCGTTGTGCAGCGTCGCATTGGTCACGACGACGCCGCCGACGGTGATCGGCTCCAGCCGTGCCACCGGCGTCAGCGCGCCGGTGCGCCCCACCTGGATGTCTATGGCCGTCAGCCGCGTAAATGCCTGCTCGGCCGGGAACTTGTGCGCCGTCGCCCAGCGGGGCGAGCGCGAGCGGAAACCGAGCCGCGCCTGCAGGTCGAGCCGGTCGACCTTGTAGACGACGCCGTCGATATCATAGTCGAGATCAGGCCGTTCGCGCTCGATATGGTGGTAATGCGTCAGCAGCTCGTCGGCCGACGAAATCCGCTGCATCAGTGGATTGACCGGGAAACCCCAGGCCTTGAATGCCTCGACCATGCCGAATTGGGTATCGGCAGGCATTTCCGACATTTCGCCCCAGGCATAGGCAAAGAAGCGCAGCTTGCGGCTGGCAGTCACCTTGGCGTCGAGCTGGCGGAGCGACCCGGAAGCGGTGTTGCGCGGGTTGACGTAGAGCGGCTTGCCGAGCGCTGCCATCTCGGCGTTGAGTGCGGCAAAGTCGGACTTCGCCATGTAGATTTCGCCGCGCACCTCGACGATCTCAGGAGCGCCGGCCGGCAGCGTCTGCGGGATCATGCCGATGGTGCGGATATTGGCGGTGACGTTTTCACCTGTTGTGCCGTCGCCACGGGTCGCCGCCGTCACCAGCCGCCGGTTCTCGTAGCGCAGCGACATCGAGAGGCCGTCGATCTTCGGCTCGGCGGTAAAGGCGATCGAATTATCCGGCAGCTGCCCGAGGAAGCGGTAGACCGAGGCGACGAAATCGCGGGCGTCCTCGTCGGAAAACGTGTTGTCGAGCGACAGCATCGGCCGGGCATGAACGACCGGCTGGAAGGTAACGGATGGCGCTGCCCCCACCTTCTTCGATGGGCTGTCCTCGCGCGCAAGCGCCGGAAACTGCGCCTCGATCGCATCGTTGCGCCGCTTCAGCGCGTCATAGTCCGCATCCGTGATCTCCGGCGCGTCGTTGCCATGATAGAGCGCGTCGTGCCGGGCAAGCTCGGAGGCGAGAAAGGCCAGCTCCTCGGCGGCTTCCGTTTCGTTCAGCTTCTCGACGGGTTTCAGTTCACTGGACATGCGCGACGACTCCGGATTGGGAGTCGTTTTTTAGAGCAACTGTCGGGAAAGAAAAGAGCGGCCGTTATCGGTCTCCCCTGATCATCCGGCCGGAGCGACACTTGGCTCGACGTCGGCGCAGCGGCGGATCTCCAACTCACACCAGCGCTCGTATCGCTTCTGGTAGCGCGCGCGTATCCCTTCCAAATCCTGCCGGTGGACGCCGCGTCTGGTGTAGATCCATTTGCCTTCCGCAAGGCCGCGCATGACGCGACCAACCGGATCGAGGCCGAACATTTTCAGGATGGCGGCGCCGCCCTTGTCCCAGCCGATGCCATAGAGGTCGATACCTTCGGGCGGAAACTCCTGGTACTCCAGGATCGCCGACACCGTCGCCCAGACGAGGATGCCGTTCTGCCGCCGGCGTTCGCTGCGCATGGAATCGAGCAGGTAGCTGAGATTGAGGATGGTAGCGAGATAGACCACCTTGGCCTTGCGCGCCTTCGGATGGACAAGCAACCCGTTGGCAAGCAGGTCGTCGAAGCCATAGTCACCTTGCAGGAACAGCTTGAAGTGCTTCTTCTCGAAGGCGTAGTAGTCGGTGAAACCGTAGATATTGTCGTCGGAGTCCTGCAGGCAGATCAGGCTGTAGGGATCGGAGAAGAAGGCTTTCATATCCTCCTCCGGATCGATCGCGTCGCTCTGAAAGACGTCCTGCGCCTTGCGGATGACATCATAGGCAACCGCCGTCGATGGCGGGACACGCACCAGGTACGGGCGGTCATCCTCAGCGCTGGAGCGCAGAAACCCGAGCGGTGCGGCGCCATCGTCCTTCTCGTCCGGCAGTTCGATGCTGCGCGCGCCGCGAAGTCGCGCGACCAGATAGGGGATGAGCGCCGTGCCGGCCACCACCGCCAGGATGCCGATCACCCCCAGCTGTTTGTTGGCTTCCTTCATCGTCAGGATGTAGCCGACGAAGGCGAGAGAATAGAGCAGGATCAGTTCCGGATGCTTGCGCATCTGGTCCAGTCGAAGCTGAATTCGCTGCTGGAGCTGTTCCCACATGCCAAAGCTCGCATATCCGCGCAACGCCTAATAAAGACACGCGCTCGACCGGGAGACAACTTGGCGAGAAGGCGTAGCGGGCACTAACCGTTGCCGGAAAGCAATCGGGCGGCGGCCGCCCTCGCCTCTTCGGTGATCGAGGCACCGGCGAGCATGCGGGCGATTTCCTCGGTGCGGGCCTTGTCGTCCATTCGGGCGACGCGGGTCGAGATCATCTCGGCCTTTTCGGTCGATGGTCCCTTGGAGATCAGCAGATGCGTCGCCGCGCGTGCGGCAACCTGCGGCGCATGGGTGACCGAAAGCACCTGCACCGTGCCGGAAAGGCGCTTCAGTCGCTGGCCGATGGCATCCGCGACCGCGCCACCGACTCCGGTGTCGATTTCGTCGAAGACGAGGGTCGGCGCCGAGCCGCGGTCGGCAAGCGCCACCTTCAGCGCCAGCAGGAAGCGCGAAAGTTCGCCGCCCGAAGCCACCTTCATGATCGGCCCCGGCCGGGTGCCCGGATTGGTCTGGACATGGAATTCGACCAGATCGATGCCGTCGACGGTCGGCTGGGCCGCATCGCTCTGCACTTCGACCATGAAGCGGGCACGTTCGAGCTTCAGCGCCGGCAGCTCGGCCATGACTGCAGCAGACAGCGCCGACGCCGTGTTCTGTCGCTTGTCGGACAAGGTGCGCGCCGCAGCGTCGAAAGCCACCCGTGCCGCAACAACCTGCATGTCGAGTTGCTTCAGCTTCTCCTCGCCGGCATCGAGGTCGGCCAGGTCGGAAATCATCCGCACCGCCAGCGCCGGAAGCTCGGCGACCGGCACGGAATATTTTCGGCTGGCGCCACGAAGCGCAAACAGGCGCTCCTCCACCCGCTCCAATTCCTTCGGGTCGAATTCGGTGTTGCGCAGCGCTCGCTCGACGGCCATTTGCGCATCCGAAAGCTGGTTCAGCGCGGCATCCAAGAGCTCGACGGTTTCTTCCAGCAGCCCCGGCGCCTCATGGCTCTTGCGCTCCAGCCGGCGCACCAGCGAGGCAATCAATGGAACCGGCGAGCCGTTGCCGTTGAGAAATTCGGAGGCTTCGTTGATGTCGCCGGCGATCCGCTCGGACTTCATCATCCGCGCGCGCTTTTCGGCAAGCTCGTCCTCTTCGCCATCGCGCGGGCTGAGCTTTTCCAGTTCTTCGACAGAGGAGCGCAGATAGTCCGCTTCGCGTGCTGCCGCCTCGACGCGCTCGCGATGCTTCTTCAGTCCGCGTTCGGCATCTTTCCAGGCGCGGTAGAGGCCGGAGACCTGCTCTGCCTCGTCGGTCGTGCCGCCAAAGGCGTCGAGAAGCGTGCGGTGCGCGTCGATATCGACAAGCGCGCGGTCGTCATGCTGCCCGTGGATTTCGACCAGTGTCTGGCCAAGTTGCCGCATCAATTGAACGCTGACCGGCTGATCGTTGACGAAAGCCTTGGTGCGGCCATCGGCCGACTGCACGCGACGGAAAATCAGATCGCCATCATCGTCGACGCCGTTGTCACGCAGCATCAGCCGTGCCGAGTGCCCCATCGGCACGTCGAAGACCGCCGTCACCTGGCCCTTGTCCGAGCCGTGACGCACGAGCGAGCCGTCGCCGCGCCCGCCAAGGGCCAGCGACAGGCTGTCGAGCAGGATCGATTTTCCGGCACCTGTCTCACCGGTCAACACGGACAGGCCGGCCTCGAACGCCAGATCAAGCCGTTCAATCAGGACGATATCGCGGATCGAGATCTGGGCGAGCATCCGGGGTCAAATCTTCCGTGTCAGGCGCCGATCAGCTTCTTGCCTGCGCGCGCAATCCAGGAATTGCCGCTTTCGCGAGGCTCGAGGCCACCCGACTGCAACAGCTTGAAGGAATCACCATACCACTGGCTGTCCGGATAGTTGTGTCCGAGAACGGCGGCAGCGGTCTGCGCTTCGGAGGCCACGCCCATTGCGTAATAGGCTTCGACCAGACGGGCCAGTGCTTCTTCGACCTGGTTGGTATTGGGATACTTCTCGACGACGGTGCGGAAACGCGACACGGCGGCGAGGTATTCCTTGCGCTCGAGATAATAGCGGCCGACCTGCATTTCCTTGCCGGCGAGCTGGTCGCGGGCAAAGCGGATCTTCGCCTGGGCATCCTCGACATATTGCGAGTCCGGATACTTGTCGACGACGGCCTGCATCGCCTCGATCGCCTTAAAGGCCGGCTTCTGGTCCTGCGTCACGCCCGGGATCTGCTTGGTATAGGCAAGCCCCTGAATGTACTGCGCATAGGCCGCATCTTCCGACTGCGGATAGAGGTTCAGGTAGCGCCCGGTGGAATTGATCGCCTCCTGGTACTGGCCGTTGCGATAGCTGACGAAGGCGTTCATCACGAGCGCCTTGCGCGCGTATTCGGAGAAAGGATGCTGCCGGTCGAGCGCTTCGAACTTGCGCGCCGCTTCCGTGGTCTTGCCGGCATTGAGGTTGGCGAGACCCTGGTTGTACAGCACCTCCGGCGGATCGGTCTCGGCCGTCAGCTTGGTGATGTCGATATCGGGATCGTTCTGGCAGGCGGTAATCAGGGCGCTGCCGGCAACGGCCGCGACTACCACGGCGAACACACGCGCTGACTTTTTCAAATCAACAGAAACTGCAAGAACCATCGGATATTCCCGTTCCATTCTGCGGGCATCGACCCCGCCAGACATGCGCTTTTAGAGCAAGTTGCCTCAATGCCGCAACGTCATGATCGGTGATTCATGCAAATTTATGGCGGCGCCGACATGAAAATGCCGGCCTTTCGGCCGGCGACTGGAGGAGAGTGTCTTTTTGTTGTTATGCGGACCAGGGCGCGAAGCCCGGAACTGCAACCGCAACCATGTCGCGCGCACGGGTGCGCTGACGTGGCGTGGCGGTTTCGACGACCTCGTAGGCCGAGGGATCACTGAGCAGAGCCTTGAGCACATTTGCGTTCATCTTGTGACCACCGCGATAAGAACGGTAGCAGCCGATAAACGGTGCGCCGGCAAGCGAAAGGTCGCCAACGGCGTCGAGCGTCTTGTGGCGCACGAATTCGTCCGTATAGCGAAGGCCTTCGACATTGATGACCGAATCGTCATCGGAGATCACGACCGAGTTTTCCAGCGACGAGCCCAGCGCGTAGCCGGCAGCCCAGAGGCGCTCGACGTCGCGCATGAAGCCGAAGGTGCGGGCACGCGACAGTTCGCGCTTGAACACCGAAGGCGTCATGTCGCCCTTCCAGGCCTGGCGACCGATCAGCGGGCAGTCGAAATCGATCTCGACCTCGAAGCGCATACCGTCATAGGGCGTGAATTCCGACCAGGACGCACCTGATTCGATCCGCACCGGCTTGATCACGCGGATGTAACGACGCTTGACCGCCAGCGCGCGAACGCCCACCTGCTCGATCGCATCGATGAAGGGTTCGGAGCTGCCGTCCATGATCGGCATCTCGGCGCCATGAACCTCGATGGTGAGGTTGTCGAGGCCGAGCGCGTAGATGGCGGCCATCACATGCTCGATGGTTGCGATCGAGGTGGCCGGCGACATGCCGAGAACGGTGCAGAGATCGGTGTTGCCGACCTGCGAGGAAACCGCCTTGAACTCGCTCAGGCGGCCGTTGGCGAGAACGCGCTGGAAAACGATGCCCGCATCGGCTTCGGCCGGATGAAAGGTGATTTCCACCTCGGCGCCCGAATGAACGCCAATTCCCTTGAGCGTTACCGGGCTAGCAATCGTGGTCTGAAATCCGAGCAGTTCGATTCCCATTCTCGTCGTCACTTTCAATACCTATGGCCATAAGGCCCAAACATCAGGCGGATGCAGCGGTTTTCAGGGCGCAAGAAAGGCGCCCGAGAGTTTCGGCCCAAAGGCCGGAACTCTGCGTTTCGAACAGACAGCGCGTGATCGAATCGCATGCATCCCCAATTCCGAGCTTGAAAATAGTGGTTCTGAGGCACCATTCCAAATCACTGTTCGTTTCGTTTTGTTACGCATCTGTAACACGCCGTTCGACGCCGGCAACCTATTGAAAGAATGCTAGAAATACAAAAATGCCCGGGCGGTAGCCCGGGCATTCGGCAAGGTGAAGGAACGGGCCTTCAAATCAGTTCGATTGACGGCGCAGGAACGCCGGGATCTCGAGCTGATCATCTTCGTGCGAGCGCGCCTGCGGTGCGGCGCGACCGTGATCGTCAAGCTGGCCGCGACGCGGCGCATAGAGGCTGGCCTCCGGCGAAAGCGGACGGCGCTGCTGGGAAGCCGCACTCGGCGCACCGGCCGTCATGTCGGCGTTGACGCTGGGGCTTTCCCTTTCGCGCAGGCCGAGCGAGCTGGTGATGCGGTTGAGAAGACCCATCGGGCCGCGCTCTTCCTGCAACTGCGGCGCCGGCTGGGCGCGCTGGTCCATCTCGGCCTTTACGACGGGCGGGAAGTCCTCGACCTTCGGCATGCGAACCGGCTCGGCCTGCTGGCGCATCACCGGAGCGATCGGCTCCTGGCGCTGAACCGGCTGCGGCTGGACCTGTGCGTGAACCGGCATTTCGACCGGACGCTGAACTGGAGCCGGCTGGCGCATGACCGGAGCGGCTTCTACCGGTGCGGCACCGGCAAAGAGCTTGCTCTGGGGACGAAAGTCGTCGTGAGCCTGCTGCATCGGAGCCGGAGCCTGGGTGGCGGCGCGGGTTGCGATGTCGAGTTCGCGTTCCATTTCCGCTTCGCGGATCGCAAGCGCGATCTGGTCGACGGAGTTCTGCTGCTGCACCGGCTGGGCGACCGGCTGCTGGACCGGAGCGGGCTGGTGCTGGGCAACCGCCGGCTGCTGTGCCGGAATGGCTGCGGACGGACGGATGATCGGCTTCTGCGCTGCTACCGAACGAAAGTCGGCCGAACGACCGGCTACCTCCGCGGCCGTGCGATCGATACCGGTGGCAACGACCGATACGCGGATCAGGCCTTCAAGTTCTTCGTCGAACGTGGCGCCGAGGATGATGTTGGCGTCCGGATCGACTTCTTCGCGGATGCGGGTCGCAGCTTCGTCGAGTTCGAACAGGGTCAGGTCGCGACCACCGGTGATCGAGATCAAGAGGCCCTGTGCGCCCTTCATCGAGGTTTCGTCGAGCAGCGGGTTGGCGATCGCAGCTTCGGCAGCGGCCATTGCGCGGCCCTCGCCCGAGGCTTCGCCGGTGCCCATCATGGCGCGACCCATTTCGCGCATCACCGAGCGGACGTCGGCGAAGTCGAGGTTGATGAGGCCTTCCTTGACCATGAGGTCGGTGATGCAGGCAACACCCGAATAGAGGACCTGGTCGGCCATCGCGAACGCATCGGCAAACGTCGTGCGGTCATTGGCGATGCGGAAGAGGTTCTGGTTCGGGATGACGATCAGGGTGTCGACCGACTTCTGCAGTTCGGCGATGCCCTGGTCGGCGAGCCGCATGCGGCGCTGGCCTTCGAAATGGAAAGGCTTGGTGACGACGCCGACAGTCAGGATGCCCTTGTTGCGGGCGGCCTGCGCGACGATCGGGGCTGCACCGGTGCCGGTGCCGCCGCCCATGCCGGCGGTGACGAAGCACATGTGGGTGCCATGCAGGTGATCGATGATCTCATCAATGCACTCTTCAGCAGCCGCGCGGCCGACTTCCGGCTGCGAGCCGGCGCCCAGACCCTCGGTCACGGCGACACCCATCTGGATGACCCGTTCTGCCTTGGTCATGGTCAGCGCCTGCGCGTCGGTGTTGGCAACGACGAAGTCGACGCCTTCAAGACCCGCTGTGATCATGTTGTTGACGGCATTGCCGCCGCCGCCGCCAACACCAAAGACGGTGATGCGGGGCTTCAGCTCCGTGATATCCGGCTTCTGCAAGTTGATAGTCATAGTACCCGTTCCTTCTGTTTTCTGGCCGCCTTGCCGAGCCGACCAAATCCTTGAAATTCCAACTTTGTCTTCGTCCAGCATCGTCCCTGTTCGGTGCCGGCCGTACTCCGCGCATAACCCCGAAAATCGTCTGCGATTTTCGGAAAGGCTTATGCACGTCACAAACCTTAGAGCGCGCTTTGCACGTCCATCCGGACGCGCGGCGCTCTAAAAACTTTCCTTCAGCCACTGGCCCATGCGGGCGATGCGGCCGTTGCCGTTGCCGATCGACGAGAACATGCCGCCCTGGGCCGCATGCGTTTCGAGGTCGGCGACCTGCGGATAGATCATCAGACCGACGGCCGTGGAGAACGCCGGTCCCTTGGCAGCAGCCGGCAGCCCGGAAACTCCGAGCGGACGGCCGATACGAACATTGCGCGCCAGGATGCGGCGTGCCGCTTCCGGCAGGCCGGTCAACTGGCTGGCGCCACCCGTCAGCACGATGCGCTTGCCGACGATCGGGCTGAAGCCCGAGCGCTGGATGCGGTCGCGGATGAGCTCCAGCGTTTCCTCGATGCGGGCGCGTACGATCCGCGACACCAGAGCGCGCGGCACGTGGGTCGGCTGGTCGCGGTCGTCCTCGCCGATCGGCGGGACCGAGACGATGTCGCGCTCGTCGGCGCTGTTGGGCAGGGCCGAGCCGTGCACGACCTTCAGCCGTTCGGCGTCTTCGATGCGGGTCGAAAGACCGCGCGCCAGGTCCGTCGTCACATGGTGGCCGCCGAGGCTGACCGCGTCGGCGTGAACCAGCTTGCCCTCGGCAAAGACCGAGATCGTCGTCGTGCCGCCACCCATGTCGATCGCGGCGCAGCCGAGTTCGACTTCGTCATCGACAAGAGCCGCCAGACCGCTGGCATAGGGCGTCGCAACGATGCCCTCGACCGAGAGATGCGCTCGGTTGACGCAAAGTTCGAGATTCTTCAGCGCCGCCCGCTCCGCGGTCAGCACGTGCATGTCGACGCCGAGCACGTCGCCGAACATGGCGAGCGGATCGCGGATGCCGCGCTCGCCGTCGAGCGAGAAGCCAGTCGGCAGCGAATGCAGGATGGCGCGGTCGGAACGCAGCGATTGCTGGCCGGCGGCCGACAGCACTCTCTTCAGGTCGCTGGCATCGACTTCCTGGCCACCGAGGTCGATGGTCGCGGTATAGACGTCGCTCTGCAGGCGGCCTGCGGAAATGTTGACGATGAGGCTGTCGATGGTGAGGCCGGCCATGCGCTCGGCCGCATCGACGGCGAGCCGCACGACGCTTTCGACCGCATCGAGATCGGCGACGACGCCGTTCTTCACGCCGCGGGATTTCTGGTGGCCGATGCCGATGATCTCGACGCTATGCGTGCGGTTCGGCAGGATCTGGCTTTCGGCGCGCGGCGTCAGCCGGCCGATCATGCACACGATCTTCGTCGAGCCGATATCCAGCACCGAGACGACATGAGACCGCTTCGAAGAAAGCGGCTTCAGGCGCGGCAGGCCAAAGCTGGAGGAACCGAACAAACTCATATCCGCCCCTCTTTCTTTCTCTCCGTCTCCTGCGCCTTCAGCATCTTGTCCCTCGCCTTCAAGGCAACTTCGCGCCGGGTGACCGCATCCGGCGTCAATTGAACTGTGGTTCGATCTTCCAGCCGCAGATCGACTGCGGCGATGTCGCGCTCGAGCAGCTGGTGCTCGCTTTCCATCTCCGACAGAACCTTCATCGCACGGGCGACATCGTGTTCCGGCAGCTTGACGACGATGCCGTTGTCGAGGCGCAGATCCCAGCGACGGCCGGCGACGCGCACGAAGGCCCTCACCCGCGAGCGAATCTCCGGCCAGCGGGAAAACTCGTCGTAGAAATCGGCCGCTGCCGTCTCGGCGTCGCGGCCGACGAACAGCGGCAGGGCTGCAAACTTGTTGTCGCGCAGCGGCGCAATCGCGCTGCCGCTGCGCTCGATCAGCGACAGGTCGGAGCCGTGCTGCCAGATGCCAAAGGCCTTGCGCTCGGTGAGCGTGACTTCGATCGTGCTCGGATAGACCTTGCGAACCGTAACGCCCTGCACCCAGGGCAGTTCGGCGATCAGCTTGCGCGCTTCGATGATGTCGAGCGCCACCAGCGACGTCGTGCCGTCAAGGCCGAGCTGCTGCAGGATATCGATCTCGGAGGTCTGCTCGTTGCCGGAGACGCGCACGTCCTCGATGGCAAAGCCGGCCGCCGTCGTCGATGCCTGCGCGACGTTCTGTGTATGGCCGCCGAGCGACATGCCGTAAAAGCCGGTGGCGGCGAAAAACGCGACGGCAGCGATCGTGCCGGTATGGGCTGGAAAGCGGACGCGGCCGCTGCCGAGGCTGACCAGGAAGCGAACGGCCTTGCGAAGCGGCCGCGGCAGAACGCGTGCGCCATCCGCCTCGGCAGCAACTGCGCCCAGCGGGTCACGAACTCTCTTGCCCCTTTTGCCCCTTACCGCAAGCACGAAGCGTCCTCCACCATCCAAGTCAGAAACTCGCCAAAACCAAGGCCAGCATGCTGAGCCATCTCGGGCACCAGGGAGGTTGGGGTCATGCCGGGCTGGGTGTTGATTTCCAGCCAGATCAATTCGCCTTCACCGGAGGTACGGTCGTCGAAGCGAAAGTCGGATCGGCTGACGCCCCGGCAACCGATTGCCTGATGCGCCTTCAATGCGAGTGTTTGTATTTTTTGGTAAATATTTGGTGAAACCTGTGCCGGAATGACGTGTTGCGAGCCACCTTTTACGTATTTGGAATCATAATCGTAGAAGGCGTGGCCCTGCGGGATGATTTCGGTGACGCCAAGCGCCTTATCGCCCATGACGCCGCAGGTGAGTTCGCGGCCGGCGACATAACGTTCGACCATGATTCGGTCGCCATAACGCCACTCGCTCGAGGTAACGACCTGCGGCGGATGCGACTGATCTTCCTTGACGATGACGACGCCGAAGCTCGAGCCTTCGCTGACCGGCTTGACGACGTATGGCGGGCGCATCGGATGTTTCGGACCAAAGCCCCGGCGATCCATCACCAGCGCTTCGGCAACCGGAACACCGGCGGCGGCGGCCACGTGCTTGGCCTGCGCCTTGTCCATGGCGAGTGCGGAGGCCAGAACGCCAGAATGGGTGTAGGGAATTTCCAGATATTCAAGAATGCCCTGGATCGTGCCATCCTCGCCGAACGGACCGTGAAGGGCGTTGAAGGCGACGTCCGGGCGCAGCGCGGCCAGAACCGAAGCGACATCGCGCGCGACGTCTACACGCGTAACGCGGAAACCTTCCGCTTCCAGAGCATCGGCGCATGCAGCCCCGGACGACAGGCTCACCGGTCGCTCCGAAGAAAATCCGCCCATAAGGACAGCTACATGCTTGCCGTTCATTCATACCCCCGAAAATACGTCACTATCGCAACGCTTGCTTGCGCCTGGCTGAATCCGGCAACGCGAGTCACCGGTGGCCATCGGAGGCACTAGAACGGCATTATAGTTAATGAACCGTTTACTTTTATTAACCTTAGTCGGGAAACGATCGGTAGCCGTGCTCGAAAACGTTGCGATTACAACGCTTTCTGGCACGAAATCAGCGCGTTGGCGCGGCCTGTTTACACAAAACACAAACCGCTAAAAAATGAAGGCCCCGCACCAATTCGGTGCGAGGCCTTAACGATTGGCGGTATTTTCGGCTTAACGATCAGTCGTTTTTGCCGAAGCGATTAATCGTCTTCACCGACGATTTTCCAGACGATTCCCGCGATCGCGGCGCCGACGATCGGAGCCAGCCAGAAGAGCCAAAGCTGCGAAAGCGCCCAGTCTCCAACGAATAGCGCCTGCCCTGTGGAGCGGGCCGGATTGACCGATGTGTTGGTGACCGGGATCGACACCAGATGGATCAGCGTCAACGCCAGGCCGATGGCGATCGGCGCAAAGCCTGAGGGCACGCGGCCATGGGTGGCACCGAGAATGATGAACAGGAAGAAGAAGGTCATCACCACTTCCATCACCAGCGCGGCCGTCAGCGAATAGCCGCCGGGCGAATGTTCGCCATAGCCATTGGCGGCAAAGTCGCCGAGCTGGAAGTCCGCCTTGCCGCTGGCGACGACGTAGAGCACGGCTGCAGCGACGATCGCGCCCAGCACCTGGGCGATGATGTAGCCGATGAGGCTGGAGGCTGGGAACTTGCCGGCAACGGTCAGACCAACAGAAACGGCCGGGTTGAAATGGCCGCCGGAAATGCCGCCGACGGCATAGGCCATGGTGAGAACGGTGAGGCCGAAGGCGAAGGAAACGCCGAGCAGGCCGATCCCAACAGCCGGAAACGCAGCCGCCAGCACCGCACTGCCGCAGCCGCCGAAAACGAGCCAGAATGTACCGAGAAATTCCGCAGAAAGCTTCTTGAACATGCATTCGCTCCCGAAAACCGAAGCTGATCGCTTCAATCGCCCAGAGTTTGCCACATTTTGATTCCGGTCAACCCCGGTTGTGACAGGGATGTCATCGCCCGCAAAACACGAAACCGCACGCCGGGCCTTCACTTGTCTGCCTATTTTAGGAGCAGCCGTGCCTATGATTCGCGCGAGCCATGCACCCTCGGAATAATGCTGCGCCACCCCTCGGATTCGTTCGCATTTCTTACGAATTCAGGGTTTCAACATGCGGAAACTTGCGTTAAGACGCCCCGACCGCCTCCCAAGACGGCATGACATCCATATCAGGAACGACAACAATGACAGACGCGACAACCTCCCTGTCGCCGAAGGATAGCGCGTTGCAGACGCCGGCAGTGAACTCCCCTGCCCGGGTGCTGTTCGCCAGCCTCGTCGGCACCACCATCGAATTCTTCGACTTCTACGTTTACGCCACCGCAGCGGTGCTCGTATTCCCGCATCTCTTCTTTCCGACGTCCGACCCGACATCGGCCATGCTGCAATCCTTCGCCACCTTCTCCATCGCCTTCTTCGCCCGCCCGTTCGGCGCAGTGATCTTCGGCCATTTCGGCGACAAGGTCGGCCGCAAGGCGACGCTGGTCGCAGCGCTGATGACCATGGGCATTTCCACCGTCGTCATTGGCCTCTTGCCGACCTACGCGTCGATCGGCGTCGCGGCCCCGCTCTTGCTCGCCCTTTGCCGCTTCGGCCAGGGCCTCGGCCTCGGTGGCGAATGGGGCGGCGCCGTGCTGCTCGCAACCGAGAACGCGCCCGAGGGCAAGCGCACATGGTATGCCATGTTCCCGCAGCTCGGCGCCCCGATCGGCTTCATCCTGTCGGCCGGTACCTTCCTCATCCTCGGCGAAGTCATGACAGATGAGGCCTTCCTCGCCTGGGGATGGCGCGTGCCCTTCATTGCCAGCATCCTGCTGGTTATCGTCGGCCTCTATGTCCGCCTGAAGATCACCGAGACGCCGGAATTCCAGAAGGCGATCGACAAGCACGAGCGCGTCCAGGTTCCGATCGCGCAGATCTTCCGGTTCCACAAGCGCAGCCTCGTGCTCGGCACCTTCGTGGCGCTTGCCACCTTCGTCTTGTTCTACCTGATGACGGTGTTCTCTTTGTCCTGGGGCACGGCCAAGCTCGGCTATTCGCGTGAGCAGTTCCTCGTCGTGCAGATGACCGGTGTCGTCTTCTTCGGCCTGATGATCCCGGTCTCGGGCATCCTGTCGGACCGCTACGGCCGCCGCCTGGTGCTGATCATCACCACCATCGGCATCGGCGCCTTCGGCCTGGTCATGGCACCGCTCATGGCCGGCGGTCTCGGCGGCGCCTTCCTGTTCTCCATCCTCGGCCTCGGCCTGATGGGGCTCACCTATGGTCCGATTGGCGCAGCACTCGCCGCCCCCTTCCCGACCTCGGTGCGTTATACCGGCGCGTCGATGACCTTCAACCTCGCCGGCATCTTCGGCGCGTCGCTCGCGCCCTACATCGCCACCTGGCTTGCGACCAACTACAGCCTCGACCATGTCGGCTACTATCTGCTGGGGGCCGCTGCGATCACGCTCGTTTGCCTGGTGCTGTCGACGGAAGAAGAGGTTTCGGCCTGATTTCTGTTGCGCCTCGCCACACACGCGGCCTGTTCCACAAAAAACGAAAGAGCCGCAGCGACAACGCTGCGGCTCTTTCCGTGGGCCAGTTCTGGTAGCCAAGTCTCCGACCAGTTGCCTAGTCCGAACTTGCTCCGATGAAGATAGTTGCAGTTGCATCCGTTCTGAAGAGAAACGCGAAGTCCCAAAACACGGGATAGGCGGGATGCCCGTTGCTAAGCCAGAAGGTCTCGATTGTTGCTGATGTCTTGACCATCGTGTCGACCTGCGCCTTGAGCAGCTCAACTAAGGAAGTGAATTGTCCGGATTTAAGTGCTGTACTTGATGGACCAGCGCTAGAGTCACCAACATACAGCACGGCTTCCATAACCTCCGGCCACACCGACCCACTTTGTACTTCTTCTATTCCGCCCAACACAGCTCCCGTCCCCAACACCATCTGAACAATTGCAGTTGAATCTATCTGGCTCCCCAGTTGCACCTCGTACAACTTCAGAAAAACGGAATAATTTGTTGAACCAGCATTCAAAATGGCAGCGATTTTTCCCAGAGTTCCCTGATCCATTGTTAGTCCAGACGTTAGAGTATGCGGAAGTTAGCAGGTGCCAGCTTGGTTGCGGCACGTCATGACAAGTTGGCTTTAGCCCGCGACCCTCGTTGCCAGCAAGCTCTGATCTTGTCTCCCTGAATCCAATTTCCTGGATCCAGCCTCCGCGCAAAGATGCCGACCTGGACCCGTGGATGCGAGGATCAAGCCCAAGCATGACGGCGAGAGAAAGAGACTCCGGCTGAGGACGCCAGAAAAGCGAAAAGGGCCGCAGCGTTGCCGCTGCGGCCCTTCATAAAACTATTCCCATAAGCCTCAGGCGATGCCGCGGCCGAGGAATTCCTTGATCTCGTAGCCCGGCATGAAGGTACCGATGCGCTTGATTTCCCACTCCAGCCGAACACCGGAATGTTCGAGCACGCGGTTCCGCACGGTTTCGCCGAGATATTCGAGCTCGTAGCCCGTCGCCTGACCGGTGTTGATCATGAAGTTGCAATGCAGCGGCGACATCTGCGCGCTGCCAATCATCATGCCGCGGCAACCCGCTTCGTCGATCAGCTTCCAGGCCGAATGTCCCTCCGGGTTCTTGAAGGTCGATCCCCCCGTCTTTTCGCGAATCGGCTGCACGGTTTCGCGGTGCTGGCGCACGGCGTCCATGTCGGTGCGGATCTTGTTCTTGTCCTCGGGATAACCTTCGAAGATGGCGTGCGTGAAGATTAGGTCCTTAGCCGCCGCGGAATGGCGATAGCCATAGCCCATGTCGGCATTCGACAGCACATGCGTATTGCCCTGACGATCGACCGCGTGCACCTCGACGACGCGCTCGCGGGTCTCCGAGCCGTTGGCGCCGGCGTTCATGCGCAATGCGCCGCCGATCGCGCCAGGAATGCCGTAGTAGAAATAGAAGCCGCCGATGCCGTTATCGAGCGCCATCGCCGCAATGTTCTTGTCCGGGCAGATCGCGCCGGCCTTGATGCGGTTCTCGCCGACGAGTTCGAGATCGCCAAAACCCTTGGCCGAAAGCCGGATGACGACACCAGGAATGCCACCGTCACGAACCAAAAGGTTCGAGCCGACACCCATGACCATGACGGGTACATCAGCCGGAACCAGCTTCAGGAAGGTGATGAGATCGTCAGTGTCGTGCGGCTGGAACATCAGCTCGGCAAGACCGCCGGCGCGGAACCAGGTCACGCGATCCATCGGCGCATCGGGCGTGATGCGGCCGCGAACGGCGCTGACTCCGCTTCCGAGTGCTTCGAGTAGTTTCTGACCGTTGACCTGTTTCATGCTCAATTTCCTGAAATGTCTGCGAGTTCCCGTGGCAGGGCAGCGGCCCAGTAGGTGATGCTGCCAGCCCCCAAGAGAACCACAAAATCACCCGGCTGCGCAATCTTGCTGACAACCGGCGCGATTGTTTCGGGTCCGACCACATGCCGGGCGTCGCGATGACCGCCGGCCTTGATGCGGTTGACGAGCTCTTCGGCGTTGACGCCGTCGATCGCTTCCTCCCCGGCCGCATAGACAGGCGCGATCAGAACCGTGTCGGCGTCGTTGAAGCAGGCTGAAAAATCTTCGAACAGGCTCGCAAGGCGCGAGTAGCGGTGCGGCTGGTGCACGGCGATGATGCGGCCCTGGCATGCCTCGCGCGCCGCCTTGAGCACGGCCTTGATCTCGACCGGATGGTGGCCGTAGTCGTCATAGATGCGCACGCCGTTCCAGTCGCCGGTAAAGGTGAAGCGCCGCTTGACGCCGCCGAAGGAGGCAAGCCCCTTGGCGATCGCCTCGGGGCTGACGCCGAGGCGCTGGGCGACCGCGATCGCGGCCGTGGCGTTCGACACATTGTGGCGGCCGGGCATCGGCAGGCGCAGATCCTTCATCGAGATCACCTGGCCGGTGCGGCGACGGCGGATCTCGATATCGAAGACGGAAGTGGCACCGTCCATGCGGATGTTGAGGAAACGAACGTCGGCCTGCGGGTTTTCGCCGTAGGTGATGACCTTGCGGTCCTCGATCTTGCTGACCATGGTCTGCACTTCGGGGTGATCGAGGCAGAGCACGCCGAAACCGTAGAATGGCACGTTCTCGACGAACTGGCGGAACGCGGCGCGCACGGCGTCGAAATTGCCGTAGTGGTCGAGATGCTCAGGGTCGATGTTGGTGACGACGGCGACATCGGCAGGCAGCTTGAGGAAGGTGCCGTCGGACTCGTCGGCCTCGACCACCATCCACTTGCCCTCACCCATGCGGGCATTGGTGCCGTAGGCATTGATGATGCCGCCGTTGATGACGGTCGGGTCGAGCCCACCGGCATCGAGAAGGGCAGCAACCATCGAGGTCGTCGTCGTCTTGCCGTGGGTGCCGCCGATGGCGATCGCATTGCGGAAGCGCATCAGCTCGGCCAGCATCTCGGCGCGGCGCACGACCGGCAGCAGTTTTTCACGGGCGGCGATCAGTTCGGGATTGTCCTTCTTGATCGCGGTCGACACGACGACCACTTCGGCATCGCCGATGTTCTCGGCCTTGTGGCCGACGTAGACCTCGATGCCCTTTTCGCGCAGCCGCTGGACATTGGCGCTATCAGACTGATCGGAGCCCTGCACCCGGTGACCGAGATTGTGCAGCACCTCGGCAATACCGCTCATGCCGATACCGCCGATACCGATAAAATGAACCAGACCGATCGTCTTCGGCATTTTCATGAGCGCTTTTCCTTGAATGTCTCGACTGTCAAACCGCTGGCAATAGCCTCTACCATCGATGCAAGCAAGCGCGCGGCGTCCGGCTTTCCGGTTTCGCGCGCATTGGCGGCCATCTGCGCCAGCGATTGTGGATTGGCCATGGCCTCAGCAAGAATGCCGGCAAGGCGCTCGGCGGTCAGCTCCGCCTGGGCGATCACCTTTGCGCCGCCCTTGGCGGCAATCGCCGCGGCATTGGCCGCCTGATCGTGATCGAGCGCATAAGGATAGGGAACGAGGATCGCCGGCCGGCCGATGACCGCAAGCTCGGAAACCGTCGAGGCGCCCGAGCGGCAGATGACCAGCTGGGCGCCGGCGATGCGCTCGGCCATATCGGTGAAGAACGGCGAGACCTCGGCGGGAACGCCGAGCTTCTCATAGGTGGCGATGACGCCGTCGCGATCTTCCGGACGCGCCTGCTGCGTCACCGTCAGCCGCTGGCGAAGTGCGTCGTCGAGACGGCAGATCGCCTGGGGGATCGCCTTCGAGAAATATTGCGCGCCCTGGCTACCGCCGAAGACGACGAGATGGAACGGCGCTTCGCCCGCCGCCGCGACATAAGGCACCTTGGCAGCATCGAGCACGGCCGGACGCACCGGGTTGCCCGTCGTCACCGTCTTGGCGGCAAAGGTACCGGTGCCCTCGGGCAGGAAGCCGCCGGCGATCGCCTTGACGCGGGAGGCGAGCGCCTTGTTGGCACGACCCATGACAGCGTTCTGTTCATGGATCATCGACGGCACGCCCATGCCGGTTGCCGCCAGCAGCGGCGGCACGGTCGGGTAGCCGCCGAAACCGACGACGGCCTTCGGCCGCAGCCGGGCGATCAGCCGGCGCGCGGCACGCATGCCGGTCCAGAGCGTCCACAGCGAGCGCACGACATGAATGGGGTTCTTCGAGCCGATGGTTGCCGACGGCACCACATGCACCTCGTCTGCCGGGAACTTGCCGGCGAAACGCTCGGCGCGACTGTCGGTCACCAGATGCACCGAATAGCCGTTGGCCTTCAGCTCATGGGCGAGCGCCTCGGCCGGGAACAGATGGCCGCCGGTACCCCCGGCGGCAAGAAGGATAATGCCTTTGGTCATTCTTTACTCCGCCGGCACGCCAATGCCGGACCGAAACAGGCTACGCTCCACGGCGCGCTTCTCTGGGCGATGGCGCGTGAGCGCCAGGATGAAGCCGGCGGTGACGCAGATCGCCACCATGGACGAGCCGCCATAGGAGATCAGCGGCAGGGTCATGCCCTTGGCCGGAAGCAGTTCGAGGTTCACGCCGATGTTGATCATCGACTGGATGCCGATCTGCAGCACGAGGCCGGCAACGGCGAAGCGGTTGAAGTCGTTGCGCTCGCGGAAGGCGTGGTTGAGGCCGCGCAGCACCAGGAAGGCGAAGATCATCACGATCAGCATGCAGAAGACGATGCCGAATTCTTCAGCCGCCACCGAGAACACGAAGTCGGTGTGGCTATCGGGAATGATGCGCTTGACGATGCCTTCGCCCGGACCGCGGCCGAACCAGTCGCCGCGGATGATCGCCTCGCGCGCCGTGTCCATCTGGAAGGTATCGCCCTCCCCGGTCAGGAATTTGTCGATACGGCCGGCCACGTGCGGCAGCATGGTATAGGCGACGAAGAAGCCGCCGAAGGCAGCGCCGGCGAGCACGATGATCCACAGCCACGGCATGCCGGCCATGAAGAACATGCCGCCCCAGACCGCGGTCGTCAGGATCGTCTGGCCAAGGTCGGGCTGGGCGACGAGCAGCGCGCCGACAATGCCGAAGAGCAGGATGGCAAAGAGATTGCCGGGAATTTCCGGCTGGCGCGCATGTTCCGAAAACAACCAGGCGCAGACGACCACGAAGGCTGGCTTCATGAATTCCGAGGGCTGGATGGAAATGCCGGCGATTGAGATCCAGCGCATCGAGCCCTTGACCTCCTGGCCGATGAACAGCACCAGCACCATCATCGCGAGCGACACGCCGAGCAGGATGATCGCGGCGCGGCGCACCTGCCTCGGCGACAGGAAGGAGATGGCGACCATCACCACCAGCGACGGCAAGAGGAAGACGGCGTGGCGCTTGACGAAGTGGAAGCTGTCGAGGCCGATGCGCTCGGCGACCGCCGGGCTTGCCGCAAACGACAGCATGAAGCCCACGCCCATCAACAGGATGAAGGTCGCCAGGAAGAACCTGTCGATCGTCCAGAACCAGTCGGCCACAGGGCCACGTTCGGCTCGGCTTACCATCTGTCAGTCCCCTTTATCAGGCGCGCCTGCGCCAAACGTCCGAAACCCCGGCATCACCGCCACCCGTCGCGCGCCGGATGGGCGCGCGGACGGCGAGCGTCAGATCAGCATCGTCACGCCCTGCAATGCCTTGACGTGCGTCACGAAGGCATCGCCGCGTATTTCAAAGTTCTTATACTGGTCGAAACTTGCGCAAGCCGGGGATAACATCACCGCCGACGCGCCTTTGTCATCGTGCTCGGCATCTGCTGCGGCATGCGCCACGGCCTTTTCCAGCGTGCCTGAAATCTCGAAGGGCACCGCCTCGCCGAGCGTTGCGGCAAAGGCCGGTGCGGCCTCACCGATCAGGTAGGCCTTGACGATCTTCGGGAAGAACGGCGACAGCGAAGTGATGCCGCCCTCCTTCGGAAGGCCGCCGGCGATCCAGTAGATGCGCTCGTAGCTCGACAGCGCCGGGGCCGCTGCATCCGCATTGGTCGCCTTGCTGTCGTTGACGAATACGACAGCACCCTTGCGGCCGACCGGCTGCATGCGATGCTTCAAGCCGGGGAAGCTTTTCAGCCCCTGGCGTATCTCGTCTTCGCTGACATCGACGGCAAGGCATGCGGCGATTGCCGCGGCAGCATTCTGCGCATTATGGCCGCCGCGCAGCGTCTGGATGCCATCGAGATCTACGAAGAGCCGCGACGTTCCGCCGTGCGCCTCAAGGACGCGCGAGCCTTCGGCATAGATCCCGTCGGCCAGAACATGCCGGCGCGAGATGCGAACCACCTTGGTGCCCGCCCGCTCGACGCGATCGGCAATCAGTGCGCAGAAGCTGTCGTCGACACCGACGATCGCCGTGCCGCTGCCGGCCACCAGCCGCTCCTTGATATCGGCATAGTGCTGCATGGTGCCGTGCCGATCGAGATGATCGGGCGTGAGATTGAGCAGGATACCGGCCGTCGGGTTGAGCGTCGGCGCCAGATCGATCTGGTAGGACGAGCACTCGACCACATAGAAGCGGCCGGCCTTCGGGGGCTCAAGCGTCAGTACGGCCGTGCCGATATTGCCGCCGAGCTGGGTGTCACGGCCGCTTTCCCTCAGGATATGGGCGATCAGCGCCGTGGTCGTCGATTTGCCGTTGGTGCCGGTAATGGCGATGAACGGGGCATCGGGCGCCTGCGCCCGGCGCTCGCGCACGAAAAGCTCGACATCGCCGATGATCTCGACGCCAGCGGCATGCGCGAGGTCGACGGTCCAATGCGGCTTCGGATGGGTCAGCGGCACGCCGGGCGAAAGCACGAAGGCGGCAAAGGCACGCCAGTCGATGCCGTGCAGGTTCGCTGTCGGCACACCCGCCTCGCCGGCCTTGGCGACGCTGTCGGGATTGTCGTCCCAGGCCGTCACCTCGGCGCCGCCGGCGACGAGCGCCTGCGCAGTCGCCAGCCCCGAACCACCAAGCCCGAAAAGAGCGACCTTCTTGCCCCTGAATGTGCTGACCGCGATCATCGTCCGCTCACCGCAGCTTGAGGGTGGACAGGCCGACCATCGCAAGGATGACGGCGATGATCCAGAAGCGGATCACGACCTGGCTTTCCGTCCAGCCCTTCTTTTCGAAGTGGTGGTGGATCGGCGCCATCAGGAAGACGCGGCGCCCGGTGCGCTTGAACCAGAACACCTGGATGATCACCGACAGCGTTTCCATGACGAACAGGCCACCGATGATGATCATGACAAATTCATGCTTGACCGCGACGGCAACGGTGCCGATCAGGCCGCCGAGCGCCAGCGAACCGGTATCACCCATGAAGATGGCGGCGGGCGGCGCGTTGAACCAGAGGAAGCCGAGGCCGGCGCCGATGACGGCGCCGAGGATGACGGCGAGCTCGCCCGTGCCGGGCACGAAATGGATCTGCAGGTAATTGGCGAAAACGGCGTTACCGGCGAGATAGGCGATGAGGCCGAAGGCGGCCGCCGCGATCATGACGGGCACGATGGCAAGCCCATCGAGACCATCCGTCAGGTTCACGGCATTGCCGGCGCCGACGATGACGAAGCCACCGAACAGCACGAAGAAATAGCCGAGATTGATCACGAGGTCCTTGAAGAACGGGAAGGTGACCGAGGAGCCGAAGGTCGAGCCGGCAGCACCGCCCGAAAGCGACGCCTGCATCATGAAGAACACGGCAATCGCGGCGATGATGAACTCGAAGCCGAGACGCGCCTTGCCGGAAAAGCCTTTGTCCGACTGCTTGGTGACCTTGAGATAGTCGTCATAAAAGCCGATGGCGCCGAAACCGAGCGTGACGAGAAGGGTCGAGACCACATAGACGCTGGAAAGATCGGCCCACAGAAGCGATGACACGACGATGCCCGCAAGGATCATCAACCCGCCCATCGTCGGCGTGCCGGCCTTCTTGAAATGCGTCTGCGGACCATCGGCGCGGATAGGCTGACCCTTGCCCTGACGGATGCGGAGGGAGGCAATCATGCGCGGACCGAAAAGGAAAACGATCAAGGCCGAAGTGAAAAGCGCTGCACCGGTACGGAACGTGATGTAGCGAAAGAGATTGAAAAACTGAAAGTGGTCCGCCAGTTCCACGAGCCAGATGAGCATAAGGGACCTTTCCCCAAAGGTTTAAAATCGGACACCGTCCAACAGAATCATCTGAAAAACGATACGCGCTTGTATGCGAAAGTGTTAGGCCGCGCTGCCTAACCCAAGGCTGTATCCACCGCCGCCAGCATCGGCGACGACCACTACAACGCAGCGCGCCGCTTGAGGCACGCGAAGATCGTTGTCGTCATTTGGTCGACTGCATCATTGCCGCTGAACCGCTTGCAGTCCGGCAATCACGCAGTTGCTTCGTCCCCCTCGGCCTCGGGCTCCGGATAGGCTTCGATCAGCGCATGCACGATCTTGCCGCAGCCCGTGCCCTTCGAAGACTTGATCATCACCACGTCGCCGGTCGCAACCGCGCCGAGTGCATAGGCCTTCAGTTCGTCCACCGTTTCGCGGTAGACGACGGAGATTTCCGGCGGCAACGCGTCGCGCAGGTGGGCCATCAACGGCCCGGCAAGCCAGACATCGGTGATGCCGGCTTCGACGAGAGGTTTGGCGAGCGCGGCATGAACGCCGGCGGCGTGTTCGCCCATCTCCAGCATGTCGCCGAGCACGGCGATGCGGCGCCCGCCCGGCGCCGGTGCTGAATCCTGCAGCAGCGAAATCGCCGCGCGCATCGAGCTCGGATTGGCGTTGTAGCTCTCGTCGATCAGCGTCAGTGTGCCCGCGCCGATCAACAGTTGGTGCCGGCGGCCCCTGCCCGTTTCGGCCTGCATCGTCGCCAGCGACGAGGCGGCGTAGTCGACATCGGCGCCGACCAGCTTCACCGCCGCGAGCACGGCCAGCGCGTTCTCGGCGATATGACGTCCAGGAGCGCCGATGGTGATTTCCATCGTCCGGCCGCCAAGGGCGGCCCAAAGCACTGAACCGTCCGCCGCACCGGCAAACTCGACGAGGCGGAACTCCGCCTTCGGGTTGACGCCGAAGGAGTGGATATAGCTGACGCCAGCCGTACCCGCGGCCTTTTCGAGCAGCTTGTACTGGGCACTGTCGTGGTTGATGACCGCGTGGCCGCCATTGACGACGCCCTCGAAGATCTCGGCCTTGGCCTCGGCGATCTGGTCCAGGCTGTCGAAGTTTCCGAGATGAGCGGCAGCGATGCTGGTGACGATTGCCACATGCGGGCGGACCATCTTCGTCAGCGGCCGGATCTCGCCCGGATGGTTCATGCCGATTTCGAAGATGCCGAAATCGGTGGCCTCGGGCATGCGCGCAAGCGTCAGCGGCACGCCCCAATGATTGTTGAACGAGGCCACGGAGGCGTGCACGCGCCCTTGCGGCACCAGCACGTGCCGCAGCATCTCCTTGGTGGTGGTCTTGCCGACGGAACCGGTGACGGCGATGATCTTCGCAGCACTGCGGTCGCGCGCCGCGCAACCGAGCCGAATCATCGCTTCAAGCACGTCGTCGACGACGATCAGTGGCGCGCTGAGGCGGCCGAGCGCCGGCAGTTTGCCTTCGCTGACAACGAGGAGTGCGGCGCCATTGGCGAGCGCAAGGCCCGCATAGTCGTGGCCATCGACCCGGTCGCCCTTGATCGCGAAGAAGGCTTCGCCCTTGCCGACCGAGCGGCTGTCGATCGATATGCCGCTTACTCCTTCGGGCAGGTTTCCAACCGGACGGCCGTTCATTGCGGCCAGAAGATCGCTGCTTGTCCAGAGCCAGTTCAAATCACAGACCTCCCAATGCCTTGCGGACTTCCGCATGATCCGAGAACGGCAGCGTGACGGAACCGACCGTCTGGCCTTCCTCATGTCCCTTGCCGGCGACGATCAGCGTGTCGCCGCTTGTCAACATGCCGACGGCGGCACGGATCGCTTCGGCGCGGTCGCCGATTTCGGTTGCACCTGGAGCCGCAGCCATGATTTCCGAGCGGATCACCTCAGGCACTTCCGAGCGCGGATTGTCATCCGTGACGATCACGACGTCGGCAAGCCGCGTGGCGATCTCGCCCATGATCGGTCGCTTGCCCTTGTCGCGGTCGCCGCCGCAGCCGAAGACCACGATAACGCGGCCCGTCGTGAACGGCCGCACCGAGGCCAGCACATTTTCGAGCGCATCGGGCTTGTGGGCATAGTCGACATAGGCAAGCGCGCCGTCCCTGGTCTGGCCGACCAGTTCGAGGCGGCCGGAGGCACCCTGCAGCTTTTCAAGCGCGGAGAACGCCGCCTTGGCGCTGATGCCGGTGGAGATCGCAAGTCCCGCCGCGACAAGCGCGTTGGCAACCTGGAAATCGCCGGCAAGCGGAATATGGATTTCGAAGATGTCGTCGCCGACATGCACTTCGGCCGACTGCTTGTGGCGGAAATGTTCGACCCGCTTCAGCGAGATGAATTCGCCCTTGCGGCCGACGGTGCGCACGTCGAGCTTGGCCTTGCGGGCAGCCGCAATCGCCTGTTCCGACCACTGGTCGTCGGCAAAGACAACCGCGGGCGCGCCCTTCGGCAGTAACGCTTCGAACAGCCGCATCTTGGACGCCATATAGTGCTCGACCGTCGGATGGTAGTCCATGTGGTCGCGGCCGAGATTGGTAAAGGCCGCAGCCGAAAGCTTGACGCCGTCGAGCCGGCTCTGGTCGAGGCCGTGGCTGGAAGCCTCCATCGCCGCATGGGTGACGCCGGCATCTGCGAGTTCGGCAAGAAGCTTGTGCAGGGAAACCGGATCGGGCGTGGTGAGAGAACCGTAGTCGTTGCGGCCGGGCGCCACCACGCCTGTCGTGCCGATCATCGCGGCAGCAAGGCCCGAATGCGCCCAGATCTGCCGGGTGAAGGAGGCGACCGAGGTCTTGCCGGCCGTGCCCGTCACCGCAACCATCGTCTCAGGCTGGCGACCGTAGAACGCGGCGGCGGCGCGCGCGAGAAAGGCGCGCGGGTTGCCGAGCGAAAGAACGGGTGCGGAGGATCCATCAGGCTTGACGCCGGATTCAGCGACGACGGCAACGGCGCCGCGCGCAAGCGCGTCGACGATATAGCTGGTGCCGTTTGCCTTGGTGCCGGAGACGGCGACGAAAAGATCTCCTGGCTGCACATGCCGGCTGTCGGCCGTAATGCCGGCAACCTCGATCTGCGAGGAAGCGCCATCCAGTTGCGCAGAAAGTTCAGGGAAGCTCGTTCCCGCCAGGTCTTTTATCTTCATGAACCGCACGTCTCACATCGCTCTCAATTCGCCGGAATCGCGAATCGTCCGCATTCTCATTTCATGCCTAATAAGACACAAGCATGGCAGAACCATCTTCTCCGAACTTCGGTTCGACGCCGAGAAGCGGTGCGGAGCGGCTGATGATGTCGCGAACCATGGGCGCGGCATTCGAGCCGGCGGTCCGTCCGCCGCCTTCGCCGGTCTTCGGCGCGTCAATGAAAGTCAGCACGATGTACTTCGGATTGTCGATCGGAAACGCTGCGAGAAAGGCGTTGAAGTTCTGGTCGCTGGCATAGCGGCCGTTGACGACCTTGTCGGCCGTGCCGGTCTTGCCGCCGACGTTGAAGCCCGGCACCTGCGCGCGCTTGCCCGAACCGGCGATGCCGTTCCAGCGAAGCAGAAAGCGCATGTCGTCGCTGGTGCTTTTCTTGACGACCGTCGTCGCCAGTTCATCGGCCTGCTCCTGCGAGCGTGGCAGGAAGGTCGGCGGGATCAGCTTGCCGCCGTTGACGAGCGCGGCACCTGCGACAGCCGTCTGCAGCGGCGTCGTCGAAACGCCGTGGCCGAAGGAGATGGTGATCGAGTTGATCTTCTTCCATTCGCGCGGCTGGCTCGGGGATTTGACTTCCGGCAGCTCGGTCGGCAGCTTCGACAGCAGGCCGATCCGGGTCAGAAATTCCTTGTGGCCGGGAATGCCGATCAGGTCGGCGATCTTGGCGGTGCCGATGTTCGACGAATACTGGAAGATTTCCGGAACGGTCAGCACCCGGCGCTTGCCGTGGAAGTCCTTGATGGTGAAGCCGCCGATGCGGATCGGTGCCGAGGCGTCGAAGCTGTCGTTGAGCGTTACCTTGCCGGAATCGAGACCCATGGCGATCGTGAACGTCTTGAAGGTGGAGCCCATCTCGAACGTGCCGTTCGACATGCGGTTCATCCAGCCCTCTTCGGCACCTTCGGCCGGCTTGTTCGGGTCGTAATCGGGGACCGACGCCAACGCCAGCACTTCGCCGGTATTGACGTCGAGCACCACGGCCCCGGCGGCCAGCGCCTGGTAGTTCTTCATGCCGGCATCGATGACGTCGCGCACGATGTTCTGCACCCGAACGTCGATCGACAGCTTGACCGGCTCGAGCTTGGCATCGCTGGTCATGCCGATGGCGGCGAGATCGGCGAGCCCCTGCCCGTCGATGTAGCGCTCCATGCCGGCAACACCGCGGTTGTCGATGTTGACGTGGCCGAGAACATGGGCGGCGGTCGGGCCGCCCGGATAGAAGCGGCGCTTTTCCGGCCGGAAACCGACGCCGGGAATGCCGAGCGCCAGGATTTCGCTCTGCTGCTTCGGGGTCAATTGGCGGCGCAGCCACTGGAAGCGCGATTTCGACTTCAGCTTGTTGTAGATGTCGCGGGCGTTGAGATCGGGCAGCACGGTTGCAAGCCGCTCGACCGCCTCATCCGCATCGACGATCTTGTGCGGCTCGGCATAGAGAGAGACCGTGCGGATGTCGGTGGCGAGGATCTCGCCGTTGCGGTCGAGAATATCCGGGCGCGAGGCCATCAGATTGTCGGCGCGGCCGATACTCGAAACCGTCTCCGGCTGCGCCATGCCGTATTGCACCAGGCGGCCACCGATGACCGCATAGACGATGCCGAAGCTGGCGATGATGATCGCCACGCGGTTCTTCGCCTGATTGGTGGTCTTCTTGCGTGTGCCCTGGAAGGTGACGTTGAGCTTGGCCTCGGCCGGCAGGTTGTTGCCGCCTGCGGAGAAATGCGCCTTGCTCTTCAAGACCATGATGCGGGAGAGAAACGACATCAGCGCGCCACCGAACCTGTTGCGATATTATCGGTCTTTTTCTCCGACGCCTTGGCGGCGGCGAGCTTCTTTTCTTCTTCCGTCGGCGGCACGTCGGCCTTCAGCATCGGCAGCTCCTGCGGGCGCACGAGTTGCGTCGACGGCGTCGGTGCCAGTTGCAGATCAGCGCCGAAGGCGCCAACCAGACGTTCCAGCCGGTTCGGCTGCGTCAGCAGCGCCCAGTCGGCGCGCAGAAGGTCGATCGTGTCTTCTTCCAGCTTGATGGCGGCATCGAGCCTGCGCACCTCTTCCAGCTTGTTTTCGGCACGATGCTTGATCGTGTAGGTGACCGTGGCGGCTGCCGTCATGACGACGATCAGGACTATGTCGAGTGTTCGCAGCATATCTCTCTCAGCCCCCCAACCGTGCAAGGCTCGCCAGTTCCGGCAGATTGAAAATGGATAGATCGTTTCCCGGCGATGGCGCTTCCGTGCGGATACCGGCTCTGAGCTTGGCAGACCGGGCGCGCGGATTGAGGGACGCTTCTTCCTCGCTGGCGGCCACCATAGGCTTTCCAACTGGTGTGAAGGTTGCCGCACGCGCGGTCACCAGTGGCAGATGGCGCGAACCCGCAGCCTTGCCCGAGCGATCCTGGAAGAAAGCCTTGACGATCCGGTCTTCGAGCGAATGGAAGGTGACGACCACGAGACGGCCGCCCGGCTTCAGCGCCCGCTCGGCGGCAAAAAGCGCCTGGGCGAGTTCGCCGAGTTCATCGTTGACGAAGATGCGCAGCGCCTGGAAGACGCGGGTTGCCGGATGGATCTTGTCCTTGGCCTTGCGCGGAGTGACGATTTCGATCAACCCGGCGAGATCGCGGGTGGTTTCGAACGGCGTTTCGGCCCGGCGCTTTTCGATGGCGCGGGCGATGCGGCCCGACTGCTTTTCCTCGCCGAGGAAACCGAAGATGCGGATGAGATCGGAAACCTTGGCCCGGTTGACGACGTCGGCGGCAGAAACGCCGGCTGCCGACATGCGCATGTCGAGCGGGCCCTTCTTCTGGAAGGAGAAGCCGCGCTCGGCCTCGTCGATCTGCATCGACGACACGCCGATATCGAGCACCACGCCGTCGAGACTGCCGGCGGGCGCATGCTCGGCGAGCTGCGAAAAACGGGAGTGAATGAGCTTGAGCTTACCACCCGCGGCCGCAGCCATCGACTGGCCCGCGGCGATCGCCGTCGGATCGCGATCGAGCGCGATCACATCGGCGCCAGCATCGAGGATGGCGGATGCATAACCGCCGGCACCAAACGTGCCGTCGAGAATGACCTTGCCGGGGGCCGGATCGAGCGCCGCGAGAACCTCGCTCAGGAGGACGGGAATGTGACGGACCGGTCCGCCATCGGCTTCAGAAGTTCCTCCGCCTTGTTCCGTCACCATTCCGCCTCTCCATTCTATTCCGGACGCAACCCCCGTGATTTGCGCCCTTCCCGGGCCGCCGCTTGCGCCTTTGCAAAGGCCTGCGGCTCCCAGAGCTGAAAATAATCGCCCCGCCCGACGAACATCACGTCGGTCGAGATACCGGTGAAGTCGCGGATGAAATCCGTCACCATCAACCGACCTTCCGGATCGAGCTTGACGAAGACCCCGCCCCCGTGAACGAGCAGCGACATCTCGTTGGCCGCCGGAGAAAAAGGATCCTCGGCCGCCATCTGCCTCTCGAACCGATCCAGGAGCTCCGGCCCACCGACGCTGATCGCCGGAAAGACGAAATCCTGGAAGCAGTATAGCTCTCGAACGCCTCCATCCGACAGCACGGAACGAAACGCCGAAGGCACGGACACCCGCCCCTTTGCATCGATCCGATTGGTAGCATTTGACAAGAAGCGGTTCATGACGCGAAACGGCCGCCCAAGACTGACGGGCCATTATCATCGACCCGCGGGAACACTCGACCACACCCACAAAACGCCCCCGCCGGACACCAACATGTCCGCCCATCTCCCGAAGCCGGGAGACACTGGAATTTTGCGATGACGGGCCACGACGCGGCCCTTGCGCAGTACCATTATGGGATATCATGGGACCATATGGGCGTCAATGGGATTGGCTCTTGAACAGCTGGGTAGCTGATCAAATATTGATAGGTTGTTAAGTTTAACGAAGGGTTACGAAAGCACCCCCGATGCCTCGCAATGCGACGGCCAAACGGCTTCAAATCGTTGGGAAATCGGAATATCAGCAAGATTGCAGCCAAGCGGGCGGACGGCGCTGCGGCCATGGTTTTCGCGTCCTAGCTGGCACAAAGAGCAAAGGACGTCAGCCGAACTTGCGCTGCCCAAAGCCTCGCTGCTGCTAAGAGCATCGCCGTCTACTGCATGTATCCTTAAATCGTATTCGATTTAAGGATACATGCAGCAATTCGAAGTGCTACCGCGACCTTTGCGCGTCTAACAAGACGCGCGGCGCTATAGAAGGAAGAAATCGCCAGTTGGCCTGTAAGCCGGGTTCTGTATGGCCCCATTGCCCGAAGACAACGGAACGTGGCAGCCATTCATCTGGGACTACGTTTGCACGCAGCCTCTTGCAACCCACCCGGATGACTGGCCCGGAAACAGGCTGGACGCTTGCGCGCCCGCGTCATCCCTATTCGGTCTTGCTCCCGGTGGGGTTTGCCGTGCCGTCCATGTCGCCATGTCCGCGGTGGGCTCTTACCCCACCCTTTCACCCTTACTCCGCAAGCGGAGCGGTTTGCTTTCTGTGGCACTTTCCCTGAGGTCGCCCTCGCCGGACGTTATCCGGCACCGTATTTCCGTGGAGCCCGGACTTTCCTCCCCCCGCGGCCTTTCGGCACTTGCGGAGCGCGGCTGCCCGGCCAACTGGCAGGCGGTCCTTAACCGACCGGGAAGCCGAGCGCCAGAGAAAAACGGCGATCTCGACGTTTCGGCTTTGGCACGCCGCCACACTTTTACTTCAGTGCTTAGCGGAACGAGACGGCGAAATCCGTTTCATAGGCCGGATCGTCGATCCGACCATCCATCACCAGCTTGGCGCCAAGCCGACCGATCTCGTCGGAGCTTTTCGCCGCCTGGCCGTTACCACCCGTGACGACGGCAATACGATCGCCGCCGGCAAAGCCGATATAGGGAAAGCCGTGGCGGGTGAACGACGTCACGCAGGGGCGGAAATGCGTCGAAGCGGGCTTGAAGCCGGGCATCACCTCGGCGAGCAATCCGCCCATGTGTTCCGCTGCTCCGGCGCCGGCGCTGCCCCGGAACCACGCCCGCACCTCGGGCTCGCTCTTGAGAATGCGGTCGGTCGGATCGCCGCCGATCTTGATGTAATGCTTGCCGTCGGCATAGGCGACCGGCGGCAGCAGGTAGTAGCTCTTCGCCTGCTCCGGCGACGCACCGATCAGCGATGGCATATGGTCATAGGTTGGCAGATCGTCAGCCGCGACCTCCGCGAAGAACACGGTGCGCGCCTTGACGACGAGGTCGATCGGTCGGGGAAGAAGCGTGTCGGAAAGGGAAAACCCGCCGGCGGCAACGATCACGCGTCCCGCAGTGAGTGTTGCGCCCTCTGTCGTCGTGACGACGACGCGGTCGCCGGCCTCGGATACGGACGCCACTTCGCTGCGGACAATCCGGGCGCCGGCCTTTTCCGCACAGATCGTCTGCGCCAGAACGAGCGCATGTGGATTGATGTAGCCGGCCCCTTGCGCCTCGTGGATGCCGGCAAAGCCCTGGGGGAAACGGAACCAGGCAAAGCGTTCGGACAGTGCATCTTCGTCCAGAAGCGGCGCCTCGACGCCGAGCGCGGCGCGAGCCTTGGCGACCTTCTCGATATAGTCGTAGCTTCCGCCCGGCGCCGGGCCGGCGATCAGGCAGCCGACTTCCGCATAGAAATCGATGCCGCTTTGCCCGGCGATCTCTCTGTAACGGTCGATGGAACGCTTGGCGAGACGCGCCCAGACGGGATCGTCGTCGATCGTGCGGGTGATTCGGGCATTGTCGTAATGGCTGGAAAAGACGCCGCCGTGATTGGCCCAGTCGCTGGGCTCGTCCGGCCCGACCAAGGCCACCCGTGCGCCGGAAAGCGCCAGGTACCGTGCTGCGGCCGCCCCCATCATGCCCTTGCCGACAATGATGAAATCAAAGCTTTCCGACATGTCCGTCCCCATCATCTCGATCAGGCGGAGATAGCATGTCAGTGCAGTTATGACACTGCGGGGGCATCACATTTCGAAGTTCGCCGGAACGCGAGACCTGTCCGGCTGGAGCATCTGCCACCGCTCAAGGACGGTCAGCGGATGATGCTCGGTATTCGATAGAATACAATGCCCCTTACTGCATAATTCCTTAAATCGGATCCGATTAAGGACGAAATTATGCAGCAAGTTTAAAGTGCTACAGCGACCTTTGCGCGTCTAATAAGACGCGCGGCGCTGTAAAACATGCTTTGCGCGCACGACCTGGTGCGCGCCATACGGACGGCATCACTTAGTCGATGATGCTCTGGACCTTGCCGCAGTAACGCTTGGAGACCGGGTTCATGCGCTTGGCAGCGTGGCCGGCATTGTACTTCAGGATGGTGCCGCAGGTGGTGCCGCCGGAAAGCTCATGCGCCACAGCAAGATACTTCATGCCGAACTTGATGTTCGTTTCGGGATCGTAGAGACCCTTGGAGGAGCCGGAATAGCCCATCATGCGCGCCGTCGCCGGCTTGATCTGCATCAGGCCGATTTCGCCGGCACTGCCGCGCGCCATGGCATTGAAATTGCTTTCGACCTTGACCACCGCATGGGCCAGGTCCGCCGGAACGCCGTACTGCTTGGCGTAGGACTGGATCAGGATTGTGTACTGCGTGCCTTCTAAGATTTCCGGTTTCGGGTAACCTGTCGTCCGTGTAACTGACTTGAGGGATGAGGTCTTGATGGTCTTGTCGATATTCCCCGCATACGACGTACCAATCCCGGCGAAGAACATGCCAAAGCATGCCGCCACCGCAGCAACAGACGATATTCTCATGTAGTTTGAAGTCTCCGGTCTGGGGAATGGGCGGCACGGCGCACCCCGCCGTTCAAGCCTCACTTCCCGATCGTTTCATTGACAGGAAATGAGCGTTGCGCCCTGACGTTCCCTGCAGTTCCAATCAGCGGCAAATGAATGCCGCATCATGGTAAACATGTGGCAACGCAGCAAATTTGTGCGACAAAAGACCGGGAAAGCTAATTTAGCACGCAAAAATTTTGCGCGTCAGGCACCAAACTGCGGTAGTCCCGCAAGCAGACGGTGCAACGTATCGAGGGTCGAGATATCGGCGATGCCGTCGACCCTTTCCTGGCGAAAATGCCGTTGGAAGGCGGCGACGGCGCCCTCGGTTTTTTCGCAGAATTCGCCAGTGACTTCAATGCCGTAACCATAGAGCGACAGCATGGACTGGATCGCCTCGACCGGTTGGCCGTGATCGCCGCGCTGAAAAAAGCGACCGCCGCCGATCGGCGCCGGCTCCACCCAGTGCCCGACGCCCTCGCGATGCAGGCGATCCCACGGAAATTTTTCACCCGGATCGACCTTGCGAATTGGCGCAATATCGCTGTGTGCGAGGACCCGTTCCGGGGCGATCGACCACCGTTCGCCACAGTCCCGACACAATTCGACGACCGCAGCGATCTGTTTTTCGGGAAAATCCGGTAGCCCGCCGGGGTGACCGGCGTTGGCGATCTCGATGCCGATCGAGCAGGAATTGATGTCCGTCTCGCCCTTCCAGAAGCTTTTGCCCGCATGCCAGGCCCGCAGCGTCTCCGGCACGAGCTGGTCGACGCGACCGTCCTCGTGGACGAAATAGTGGCTCGAAACCTGGCTTTCCTGGCGGCACAGCCATTCGAGCGCAGATTTCGCCGTCGGCATCCCAGTGTAGTGAAGCACGATCATATCGGGCACCCGCGCATCCGCACGGTCGCCGAAGTTGGGCGACGGCATGAAACGTGCACCCGAGTAGTCGCAGTATTTCGACGTCATGCGGCGCGGCGTTCTCTCTCGATCGCCTCATAGGCGGCGTTCAGCGCGGCCATGCGGTCATTGGCGATCGCATGGAACTCTTGCGGCACGCCACGCGCAACCAGCATGTCCGGATGGTTCTCGGACACCAGCACGCGGTAGTGCTTGCGGATCTTAGCAAAGTCGTCCTTGGGCGAAACGCCGAGCACCTGATAGGGATCGCGGCCGTCGCTGTGCACGTGGCGCGCCATGATCCGTTCGAAATGCGCTTCGTCCATGTGGAAGATCTCGGCGACCCGCATCAGGAAGGCCAGTTCCTTTTCATGCACCGCGCCGTCGGACTTGGCGATGTGGAACAACCCGTCGATGATGTCTTCCAGGATCGGGCAATTGCTCTCGCAGGACGAGCAGAGCGACGCCATCTTCTCGGCATAGGCTTCGAAACCGGCGACGTCCTGGCGCGCGAGGTTATAGAGACGGGCAACATTCTGGGCCTGATCGGCGGGAAACTCGAAGATATCGCGAAAGGCCGAGACCTCCGCCTCGGTCACGACGCCGTCGGCCTTCGCCATCTTGGCCGAAAGCGCGATCATCGCCACGGAGAAAGCCACCTTGCGCCGGGTTTCCGGGTCGCCTTCGAACAGTGTGCGCACGGCCTCGACCACACCGGCAAGTGCGTTGCCGGTGGCGGTGACGATTTTGAGGAGGCTATCCCAGAATGACATGCACGATTTTCCTGTCTCTCCAGCCTATAGCATGGACTATTGTGGTGGCAAATTGCAAGCGGTGGCCTGCGGCGAACCACGGGAATGACGAATTTGTGATGGCCCCTCACTATTGTCAATCCGTTGCGGTAACGTTGCGCCAGCGCGAGGGTTCCCATCTGTTCCCTGGGGAACAGGTCAGCACCTTCGGGAAGAGGCTCAACCCCCTGCCCCACAGCGGGTTGGCGCCGAGCCTGCCTCTTGCCGCCGCGGTTTGCGCGGCATCATGTCCACGGTCGTTTTCGAGACCGAGGCGACAAAACCCAAGCACTTGCCGACCGGACATCCACAGACCTGTCATTTAACTTCCATCGGATTTACGCTAGAGAGGCCCCACCAATTGCATGCCGAATCCCGAGGAGGAAACATGGCCAAGAAGAAAGTCGCAATGCTGACGGCCGGCGGGCTGGCGCCTTGCCTGTCATCCGCCGTTGGTGGCCTGATCGAACGCTACACCGACATCGCGCCCGACTACGAGCTGGTGGCCTACCGCTCCGGCTACCAGGGCGTGCTGCTTGGCGACCGCATCGAGATCACCAGGGACATGCGCGAAAATGCGCATATCCTGCACCGCCACGGCGGCTCACCGATCGGCAACAGCCGCGTCAAGCTCACCAACGCTGCCGACTGCGTCAAGCGCGGCCTGGTCAAGGAGGGTGAAAACCCGCTGCGCGTCGCTGCCGAGCGCCTCGCCTCCGACGGCATCGGCATCCTGCACACGATCGGTGGCGACGACACCAACACCACCGCCGCCGACCTTGCCGCCTATCTCGGCGCCAATGGCTACGACCTGACGGTCGTCGGCCTGCCGAAGACGGTCGACAACGACGTGGTGCCGATCCGCCAGTCACTCGGCGCCTGGACGGCCGCCGAACATGGCGCCCGCTTCTTCGATCATGTCAGCAACGAACAGAGCGCTGCCCCGCGCACGCTCGTCGTCCATGAAGTCATGGGCCGTCACTGCGGCTGGCTGACGGCGGCAACCGCCCGCTCCTATGTCCAGATGACTGAGGACAAGCAGTTCGTCGACGGCTTCATGATGAACAAGCAGCTGAAGAACATCGACGGCCTCTACCTGCCCGAGATCAAGTTCGACCTCGAGGCCGAGGCCGAGCGGCTGCGCGCCGTCATGAACCACTCGGGCTTCGTCACGCTGTTCGTCAGCGAAGGCGCCTGCCTCGACGCGATCGTCGCTGAGCGGGAAGCTGCCGGCGAAACCGTCAAGCGCGACGCCTTCGGCCACGTGAAGATCGACACCATCAATGTCGGCAACTGGTTCTCCAATCAGTTCGCGGCCCTTCTCGGCGCCGAGCGGTCGATGGTGCAGAAGTCGGGCTACTACGCCCGCTCCGCGCCGGCAAACGTCGACGATCTCCGCCTGATCCAGAGCATGGTCGACCTGGCGGTCGAAAGCGCGCTTAACAAGGTCTCCGGCGTCACCGGCCACGACGAGGATCAGGGCGGCAAGCTGCGCACCATCGAGTTCCCGCGCATCAAGGGCGGCAAGCACTTCGACACCTCGACGAAGTGGTTCGGCAACGTCATGGATGTCATTGGCCAGAAGTGGCAGGCGGAAGACTGATCAGAGATCTCTGATTAACAGTTGACGGCTCCGCGCCTTGGTGGCTCCCTCCCGAGATCAGTCTCGGAAAGCCCTCAAGCGCGGAGCCTTTTTCATGTCGTTCGAACACTGGTTTGCCTTTGCCGCTGCCTCTGCAGTGCTGCTCGCCATTCCCAGCCCGACCATATTGCTCGTCATTTCCTATGCGCTCGGCCATGGCCGCAAGACGGCGGGCGCGACGGTTGCCGGCGTGGCGCTCGGTGATTTCACCGCCATGACCGCATCGATGCTCGGGCTCGGCGCACTGCTCGCCACCTCCGCTGCGGTCTTCACCGTGTTGAAATGGGTGGGGGCCGCCTATCTCGTCTGGCTCGGCATCCAGCTCTGGCGGGCACCGGTTGCCGGAAGCGAAGGTACCGGTGAGCATGCGCCCGCCAAGGAACGGCCGCTGCGCATCTTTTTCCATGCCTATGCCGTCACCGCACTCAACCCGAAGAGCATCGTCTTCTTCGTCGCCTTCCTGCCGCAGTTCCTCGATCTGTCGCAGCCGCTCTTTACCCAGATGGCGATTTTCGAGGTAACGTTCCTGACGCTCGCCATCCTCAACGCAAGCCTCTATGCAGCGCTTGCGACCGCCGCCAAAAGCACGATTTCGAAGCCGAATATCAGGCGGATCGTCAACCGCACGGGCGGCTCGCTGCTCATCGGCGCCGGGCTTCTGACGGCAACCATGAAGCGGGCGTCGGCCTGAAATTCGCTCGTGCGCTTGCTGCGCGACGCCCCATGGGTTAATGGAGATTCACGCATGGCGGCTAATCGCCGTTGATTTGCCGGGGCTGCGGGGCCCAGAAGCACGAAAGTGACAGCATGCCGAAATTCCGTATTTCCCTTTCAAAACAGACGTTTGGCGTGGCAGCTATTCTGTCGGCGACACTCGTCTCCGGGTGCTCGACTGTCGAGCATACCTCGGTGGAAGAGCTTACGGCCGTGCAGACGGTCACCCCGCTTGCAAAACCCGGCACCGAAATGACGGCCTATGCCCTTCCGACACCGGATGGCGCGGCAACCGCGGCATCCGCTGCCCTGTCGGCACAAACGGCCGGCATGGCAACCACCTTTCCCGTCGGCACTGATCTCGCGCAGGCCGCCGGTCCGGCACCGACGGTCGTCGCCGTTCCCGGCGGCAAGCCGGGCGCAGCGCAGGCCGTCGCCATGGCGACGCCGGTAGCAGCTTCTGCCAATGCCGCTGTCCTGCCGGAAAGCGCATCCGCCCTCGTCTCGCCGAAGACGAGCCGCGTCCAGGATCTTCCCGTTTCGACGCTTGCCGTTGCTGCCGCGATGGAATCGGACTTCGACACCGGCGAGCCCGTCGGCCTCGAAACGCTCGTCGCCAACCGCATGATCGTGCCCACCGAAAAGCCGAAGATGGGCGTGATCGGTTCGAGCGTCGCCGCCGTTGCCAGCGTCATTCCCGATTCGATGAAGCTGACCAAGGCGCCGACCAGCTCGCGCCCGGAACTCGACAAGCTCATCAAGCATTACGCCGACCTCAACGGCATTCCCGTCGAGCTCGTGCACCGCGTCGTCAAGCGCGAGAGCAACTACAACCCGCGCGCCTACAGCAAGGGCAATTACGGTCTGATGCAGATCCGCTACAACACCGCCAAGGGGCTCGGCTACGAAGGCCCGGCCGAAGGCCTGTTCGATGCGGAAACCAACCTGATGTATGCGACCAAGTACCTGCACGGCGCCTGGATGGTTGCCGACAACAAGCACGACGGCGCGGTCAAGCTCTATGCCAGCGGCTATTACTACCACGCCAAGCGCAAGGGCCTGCTCGAAGAACTCGGCATGAAATAACGACGCCGGATCGTTTTGGTGAACGTTTCAGGAGGCGCTCAATCGAGCGCCTCTATTATTTTGGCGTTGAGCTGCTGCACGTCGTAACCACCGCGTGACGGCGTCAGCCCCAGGCGCACGACCGCAAGGCGAAGCGAAGGCACCAGCAAGATCGCCTGCCCGTCATGCCCGAGCATCCAGAAGGCATCGGCAGGAAAGACGCCTGTGCCGGCGCGAACCCCATTCTCCTGCAGCCACACCTGGCCCGCGCCATATTCGCCGCCGGATGCCTTGGTCGGCGTCCGCATGAAAGCGACATAATCCCTAGGCAACAGCCCCCTACCCTTCCAGTTGCCGTCCTGAAGCAGGAATTGCGCAAAACGCGCCCAGTCGCGCGCCGTTGCATACATGTAGGACGATCCGACAAAGGTGCCGCTGGCATCGGTCTCGAGCACCGCACTCGTCATCCCGAGCGGCAGGAACAGGGCATCGCGCGGATAGGCAAGCGCTGCGGCGGGGTCGTCGAAGCTTTGCATCCAGAGCCGCGACAACAGCGTGCTCGTGCCGCTGGAATAGCTGAAGGTCGAGCCCGGCTTCGATGTCGCCGGCTTGGCTGCGGCGAAGCCCGCCATGTCCCTTTCGAGATAGAGCATGCGCGTTACATCGCTGACATTGCCGTAGCCCTCGTTGAACTCGAGGCCGCTCTCCATTCCCATGAGGTCGGCAAGCCTGATCTTGGCGCGCGCGTCGCCGCTCCATTCCGGCAGCAGGCCGGCGCGCGTCACGTCCATGTGCCCTTCGGCGACGCGCATGCCGATCAGCGCTGATGTCACCGATTTGGTCATCGACCAGCCGAGAAGCGGCGTCGAGCGATTAAAGCCCGCGCCGTAGGTCTCGGCAATCAGATGTCCGTCGCGCACCACCGAGATCGCGCGCATGCCAGGACCGGCAAGGTTGCCATCCTCGATCAATGCCTGAACGGCCGGATCGATATCCGCCTTGTCGCCGTCCGGCCAGGAGACATCGGCCGATCGGGCGATGTCAGGCGTCGACGGCTCCACCGCTGGAGCCAGGGCAGCGAGATCGTCGTCGGAAACGTTGGCGCAGCCGAGCCCTGGGCGATAGACCGCATGGGCCGGGGCGGCAAAGCCGAAGATGCGGGCAGACACCAGCCGCTTCTCCCGGTCGACCGAGACGCTGATGAATTTCAACAACGGATGGCCCGGCGCCTGGACGTCGTCGGCAAGCACCGCCTGCCCGTCACGCCCGGCGATGAAGACATTCGAGCAGACGATCTTGGCGGCGTAGCCATCGCCGACCTTCAGCAGCCCCGGCGGCGCCACGGCCAGCCACCCACCGACGCAGGCAATGGCCACGACAACAGCAGCCCCGACAGTTTTCAATACGCGTGCCATCGCATTCTCCCGTCTGACGCGAGAGAGAGAAGCAGCATTTGAACGAAAGGAAAAGCCCTTGCCTTTATGCGAGCCGACGGGCGTCTTCGCCGTCCCTATCGCGCAACAGGGCTGAGAGGTCGCGCGCGGGCAATGCCGGGGATATCCATGGCCCCCAGGCTTCTACAGCGCCTGCGGTGCGGGCGCAGTCCATTTCGCTTTCCCTGGCGATGCCGCGCACCGCCATCGGCAGCCGCAGCACCTGCCCTGTCTTGACGAGGCAGGCGAGCAGCGCGACGCTGCGCTCGCTGCCATGCGACCTGCGGATCGCCGGCAAATCCACAGTCAGTTGGTCCGGCTTAAGCTCCCCGACAAGGTTGAGCGGCAGCGAGGCAGCAGCGCCACCGCTCAGCGCGATGCGCACGCCGAGCGCACGCAGACCGTGCAGATTTTCACTGATCAGCCCCATATCGCCGGTCGAGGACGCTTCTGCCACCTCGATCGTCAGCCGGCCGGGCGCCAGTCCCGCCTCGTCCAGGCACGCCTTGATATGGCCGAGGAAATCGCGATCCCGCAGTTGCAGCGCGAGGGGTGCCACCGTCAGGCCGACCGGCGATGGCCAGCTCGCCGCCTGCCTGCAGGCCTGCCGAAGGGCCCAGTTGCCGACCGAGAGTGCCAGTGCTCCCTGTTCGAGCGGCTCAACAAAAGCCTCCATGTCGATGACGCCGCGGACCGGGTGCAGCCAGCGCAGCAATGCTTCGAAGCCGCGGATGGCGCCGCTCGCTGCACCGGCGATCGGCATGTATTCCAGAAAGAATTCCCGCTGGGCGACCGCGCGGGCAAGGTCGCGCTCGGCCTCGGCGCGCATTTCCGCGGCTCGCGCAAGGTGCGGCGCGTAGATGACATGGCTGTTACCGCGCATTTCCTTGGCTTCGTAGAGCGCCAGGTCCGCCCGCTTCAACACGGAGCCGGTCGACAGGTCGCCTGGTTCCAGGAACGTAACGCCGATGCTGCAGCCGGATGCCACTTGGCCGTCCGAAAGATCGAACGGCGCGTCGAACAGCGCCTTCACCCGGCCGGCAAGCGCCGCGACCTCGGCATCCGACGGAGAACCCGGACCAAGCAGCACGAATTCGTCGCCACCGAGCCGATAGACCGTCGCCTCGCCGGAAAACGCCCGCCGCAGCCGAGTGCCGATGCCGCTCAGCAACCGGTCACCGGCATCATGGCCCATCGTGTCGTTGACCGCCTTGAACCGGTCGAGGTCGATGAGCAGCAGCGGCCTGCGCTCGAATGCCGTGCCATCGGAGCGAAGCGCGCGAAGCACATCGGCCTCCAGCGCCGAGCGGTTTTCAAGCCCGGTCAACCGGTCGCGGTGAACCTCGTTGCGCAGCCGCCGCTCGGCGCGGCGCGCGGCGCGCAACTCGCGCTCCAGCCGTCGTGAATAGGACCAGCGGTAGAAAGAGGCACCGGCGACGAAGGGCATGACGCCCGCCGCAAGTGCTCCGGAAAAATTCCAATGTGTAAAGGATCCATCCGTGAACAACGTTTCCGTGGTCAGCCAGATCGCTGGAAACAGTGCCCCCAGTGCCGTGCCGGCAGCTGCAAATCGCTGCTCGGGCTTCGGCAGAAACGTTCTTAACATCATGTCGACGCCCCCCGAATATAGGGAGGAGCTAGCACGCCAGGGTTTAATGAATTCTTATGGGTGAAAAATCGTAGTCGGCATTTTTTGTGCGGCGCAGCAGCTGTGAAAAAACCCGTCATCAAAGTGTAGCCGAGTCACTTTAGAAGCGGCTAAGTTTCAACTGGATGAGCGGCAGAGATGACCGAACTTGCCCCTGACGTCGGCTTTGGCAGAAAAAATCCCAAGCTAAAAAACGCCCTCCTGCAACACAAGACCCTTTCGCTTGCCGGCCTGTCCGAGCGCCTGTTTGGCCTGCTCTTCTCCGGCCTCGTCTATCCGCAGATCTGGGAAGACCCAATCGTCGACATGGAAGCAATGCAGCTTCGCCCTGGACACCGCATCGTCACCATCGGTTCCGGCGGCTGCAACATGCTAACCTACCTGTCCGCCGGCCCTGGTCGCATCGACGTGGTCGATCTCAATCCGCACCACATCGCGCTCAACCGGCTGAAGCTTGCCGCCTTCCGCCATCTGCCTGCTCACAAGGACGTTATCCGGTTCCTGGCAACGCAGGGCACGCCATCGAACGTGCAGGCCTTCGACCTGTTCATCGCCCCGAAGGTCGATCAGGCCACCCGCAGCTACTGGAACGGCCGCAGCGTCACCGGGCGCCGGCGCATCGGCGTCTTCGGCCGCAACATCTATCGCACCGGCCTGCTTGGCCGCTTCATCGCCGCAAGCCACATCCTGGCGCGACTGCATGGCGTCAATCCGGAAGAGTTCGTCCAGGCCAGCTCCATGCGCGAGCAGCGCCAGTTCTTCGACACGCGACTGGCGCCGCTGTTCGAGCGCCCGTTCATTCGCTGGATCACCAGCCAGAAGAGCTCGCTGTTCGGCCTCGGCATCCCGCCGCAGCAGTTCGACGAGCTGGCGAGCCTGAGCAACGACAAGTCGCTTGCCTCCGTGCTTCGCCACCGCCTGGAAAAGCTGACCTGTCATTTCCCGCTCAAGGAAAACTACTTCGCCTGGCAGGCCTTCGCACGCCGCTATCCCCTGCCGCACGAAGGCGAGCTTCCGGCCTACCTGCATGCCGGCAACTACGAGACGGTCCGCGATCGTGCCGAATGCGTCGAGGTCCACCACGCCAATTTCACCGAGCTTCTGGCGAAGAAGCCGGCAGGATCGGTCGACCGCTACGTGCTGCTCGACGCCCAGGACTGGATGAACGACCAGCAGTTGAACGATCTCTGGACCGAGATCACCCGCACCGCAGACGCAGCCGCGACAGTGATCTTCCGCACGGCCGCTGAAGAGAGCATCCTTCCCGGCCGCCTCTCCACGGCTTTGATGGAGCAGTGGCACTATGATGCCGAGACATCGCTGAAGCTCGGCAACGCCGATCGCTCGGCCATCTATGGCGGCTTCCACATCTACCGGAAGAAAGCATGAGCGGGGTGGAGCACGCCGAGATCAGCCACCAGCGGCGCATGGACCAAATGTATCGCTATCAAAGGCACGTCTACGATCTGACGCGGAAGTATTATCTCTTCGGCCGCGACACGCTGATCCGCGAGCTGAACGCGGGCGCGGGCGCCTCCGTGCTCGAAGTCGGGTGCGGCACGGGGCGCAACCTCGCGCTCATCGGAACGTGCTTTCCCAAGGCCCGGCTCTTCGGCCTCGACATCTCCGCGGAGATGCTGGCCTCCGCGGAAACCAAGCTCAGCCGCCGCGGCAGTTCGGCGGCCACGCTGCGCATCGCCGACGCCACCAGCTTCCAGCCCCAGCTTTTCGGCGAAACCGGTTTCGACCGGATTGTCATCTCCTACTCCCTGTCAATGATACCGGACTGGCAGGGCGCGATCGAAGCGGCGATCGACGCGCTGAACCCCGGCGGCTCGCTGCATATTGCCGATTTCGGCCAGCAGGAGCGGCTGCCGGCAAGCTTCCGCCGCCTGCTGCGCGGCTGGCTGACGCGCTTCCATGTGACCCCGCGCGAAACACTGTTCGAGGTGCTGGGAGAGCGGGCAAGACGCGACGGCGCACAGCTCGAGCGCCGGGCCATCGGCCGGGGTTATGCCTGGCTTGCGGTCTACCACCGCCCGGCCGTAACAGCGGCGTCAGTGACAAATCCGGCCGCTGCACGGCTTGGCGACCGAAGTGCTGCCGCAATTCCCGCTTGAGCTAACTCAATTTTTACGATGATATGGTGAAAATGAGGTTCACGCCTCACTGGGGGACATCACCATCATGAAAGCCATCGTGTGAGGCAGGATCGTCGTTCGTTTCGAAACAGGACCTCCATGCGCCGGCTTCTTCTGGCACTGCTGCCCATTGCCACTCTCCTTTCCGCCTGTTCGTCGACCGACTACGATCTGTTGCAGACCGCATCGATCCCGCCGCGCTTCAGCGATACCGACCCGCAGGATTTCGGTGGCCGCACGCCGCACCACCACAACATCCACGGCATCGACATCTCCAAATGGAACGGCGATATCGACTGGATGAAGGTGAAGAATTCCGGCGTCTCGTTCGCCTTCATCAAGGCGACGGAAGGCAAGGACAGGGTGGATACGCGCTTCAACGAATATTGGCAGCGCGCTCGCGCCGCCGGCATTCCCTATGCGCCCTATCACTTCTACTATTTCTGCTCGACCGCGGATGCCCAGGCCAACTGGTTCATCGCCAATGTGCCGAAGAGCGCCGTCTACCTGCCACCGGTCCTCGACGTCGAGTGGAACGGCGAATCCAAGACCTGCCGCCACCGCCCATCGCCGGACGAGGTCCGCGTCGAGATGAAGCGCTTCATGGACCGGCTGGAGGCCCATTACGGCAAGCGGCCGATCATCTATACCTCTGTGGATTTCCACCGCGACAATCTCGTCGACCAGTTCAAGGAGCACCACTTCTGGGTTCGCTCCGTCGCCAAGCATCCGGGCGAAGTCTATGTCGAGCGCCGCTGGGCATTCTGGCAATATACCAGCACCGGCGTGATACCGGGCATTGACGGCACCACCGATATCAACGTCTTTGCCGGCTCGGCCAAGAACTGGAAGAATTGGGTCGCCGCCGTTTCCAAGCCGGGATGACGACAGCCACGGTTCTGTGCAGAAGCGCGGCAAACCGACCCATTTTCTTCTTTCCGTCATAATGCTCTGAGAGAGCAGCAGCAGATTGCATCTTTGGTACATTGACCGCCAGCGGCGGCGCTTCGCGCCCTGCGGCGACAGAAAGGAATTATGATGATCCTCAAAGCCCGGCATGCTCTTGCATCCGTCGCGCTCCTCGCGCTGACAGCCTCCCCCGTTCTCGCGCAAGCGCCGGCATGCGGCGGCGATCTTGGCGCCTTCCTGCAAGGCGTCAAGGCGGAGGCGGTCGCCAAGGGCGTTCCGGCCGACGTCGTCGACCGTGCGCTCGCCGGTGCCGCCATCGACCAGAAAGTGCTGAGCCGCGACCGCGCCCAGGGCGTGTTCAAGCAGACCTTCACCGAATTCTCCAAACGCACCGTCAGCAAGTCGCGGCTCGATATCGGCGCGCAGAAGATGAAGGAATATGCCGACGTCTTCGCCCGTGCCGAAAAGGAATACGGCGTGCCGGCCCCCGTCATCACCGCCTTCTGGGCGATGGAGACGGACTTCGGCGCCGTTCAGGGCGACTTTAACACCCGCAATGCGCTGGTGACCCTTGCCCATGACTGCCGCCGGCCGGAAATGTTCCGCCCGCAGCTCATCGCCGCCATCGAGATGGTTCAGCACGGCGACCTCGACCCGGCAACGACGACAGGCGCCTGGGCCGGCGAAATCGGCCAGGTGCAGATGCTGCCCGAAGATATCATCGCCTATGGCGTCGATGGCGATCGCGACGGCCACGTCAATCTCAAGAAGAGCTCGCCGGACGCAATCCTGACCGCCGCAAAGTTCATCCAGAGCCTTGGCTTCAAGGCCGGCCAGCCGGCGATCCAGGAAGTCAGCGTTCCCGAGCAGTTGCCTTGGGAAAAGACCGGCCTGCAGCCGGGCATGAAGGCGAGCGACTGGTTCGCGCTCGGCGTCAAGCCGCGCAACGGTGACACCGCCTTCGGCAATCTCGAAGCCTCTCTGGTGCTGCCGCAGGGCCGCAAGGGCGTCGCCTTCCTCACCTACCCCAACTTCAACGTCTATCTCGAGTGGAACCAGTCGTTCATCTACACGACTTCGGCTGCCTATTTCGCGACCCGCCTTGGCGGCGCCCCGACCTATGAGGGCGGCAATCCGGAACCGGGCCTCGACGACACCGGCATGAAGGCGCTGCAGGCCAAGCTGCAGACCCTTGGCCACGACGTCGGCAAGGTCGACGGCATCCTCGGCTCGGGCACCCGCGCAGCATTGCAGAAGGAACAGCTGCGTCTCGGCCGTCCCGCCGACGGCTGGGCAACCCTGGAACTGCTGAACTCGCTGTAAACGCGATCTTCCGGCCGGATTTTGGCCGGGCGACCATTCGTCTGTCCGCTTCGATCGAAACCGGCCGAAGTGGACAGACGTTCTCCCTTATCGAACGATCCTACAGCGCCGCGCGTCTTATTGGACGCGCAAAGGTCGCTGTCGCACTTTGAATTGCTGCATGTCTTTGTCCTTAAATCGAATAGGATTTAAGGAAACATGCAGTAGACATCGATGCTTGGCGCTTTCGCGCACCGCGGATGGCAAGAAGTGGGTGGTGCACTTCAACGCGCCGCGCTAGATCTGTGTGACGCCTTTTCATGCAGCCTTTCAGACGCCGGAGGCATGCAGCGGAGAAAGCGCCCAATTCGATTGCGCATCCCGACTGGTCGATTTGACCGACAGCGGCCGCGCAGAAAGCGCGAGCAGACCCATGAACGCACTAGGACAGACCGGCAGCCAGCAGATGACGATGCGGACCTGGGCGCTTCTCGCCCTGCTTGGGCTCATCTGGGGCGGATCGTTCTTCTTTGCCCGTGTCGCCGTCGCGCACGTGCCGCCGTTCACCCTGGTGTTCCTGAGGCTCGGCCTCGCCGCCCTGGCGTTGCATCTCTACATCCGCAGGCGTTTCGGCATCTATCAGGCGCTCGCCAGCCGCTGGCGCGAATTCCTGCTGATGGGCCTGATCAACAACGCCATCCCACATGCCTTCATCTTTCTCGGGCAAACCCAGATCGGCGCCGGCTTGGCGGCGATCCTGAATGCAACCACGCCGGTCTGGACCGTGATCATCGCCAACATGGCGACCGACGACGAGAAACTCAGCTCCGCCAAGATCGGCGGCTGTTTGCTCGGCCTCGCCGGCACCATCGTGCTCATCGGGCCAAGCGCCATCGCCGGGCTTTTCGGCAACGCCAGCAGCGTGCCGCTCTGGGCGCTGATGCTGCCGGTGCTTGCCGCCGTCAGCTATGGCCTGGCGGCAACCTATGGCAAGCGCTTTCGCGGCCTTGCCCCGCCGGTCACCGCGGCCGGCCAGTTGACCGCCTCGACGCTGATGATGCTGCCGGTCGCAGCCCTCGTCGATACGCCCTGGGCCCTGCCGATGCCGCCGCTTGACGCGACGCTTGCCATCCTGGCGCTGGCGCTCGTCTCCACCGCCTATGGCTACATCCTGTTCTTCCGCATCATGGGCGAAGCCGGCGCCACCAACGCCTCGCTGGTCACGCTTCTCGTCCCGCCAAGCGCAATCCTGCTCGGCTATCTCTTTCTGGGTGAGACGCTGCAGCCAGCGGATGTGGGCGGTATGGCGCTGATTGCCGCCGGCCTTGCCGTTTTGGACGGCAGGATCTTGCGGATGAAGCGCGCCGCATAAGAGGAATCGAACAAGCCGGATACGGCAGAAAGCGTGCCCTTTAGAAGCACTCACGCACGGTTACAAGCGTTTACATTAACCTTCCGGCAGTGATTGTGAAAAAAATGTGGCGGCATAAAATGCGATTTAATTTCAAAACATTAGCCCTGTTGACAAGGCAATTGTGATCACGCGTTTTCGCACTGCAGCACAAGTTTCCCTTTCAAGCGCCGTTAATTCGCCCTATGTTTTAACCGTCAGCGCAAGGAGGGTCTTCGATGGGACTTACACATTCGTTGAATGTCCTCATGATTAGTGCAGCGTTCGTATTCGTGGCCACAATGCTCTTCATCTGAAGTCAGGCCGCTGAGAGTCCAAACCGAAATAGGGACTTTAATTTTCCGGAAATCCAATTTGCGGCAGAAATTTTTGGGCTAGATCGACAAGAGCAATCTGCCCCGACGCTGCAGGAAAAAAGAAAGCGCATGAAGGACACCTTCATGCGCTTTCGCTTTTTCGGATTGTTTTGCGTTCTACGCCGCCGCACCGGCAAACGCCTTCAGCGAGATATCCTCGCCCCGCGACGCCTCGTCCGCACGCTCGAACCCGACGAGATCGCAGACGGCCGTGATCAGCGGCGAACGGTTCATCGTATAGAGGTGGAAGTCCCTGACGCCGCGGCGGGCAAGATCGACGATCTGCTCGGCAGCAATATGCGTCGCCTCCTTGAAGCGCTCGGCCGGCTGGCCTTCCAGATGCGAAAGGCGGGTGACGATCACCTCCGGCACGCTGGCGCCGCAAAGACCGGCGAACTTCTGCACCTGACCGAGATTGTTGATCGGCAGGATGCCGGGCACGATCGGGATCTCGATGCCGGTCCGGCGGACGCGCTCGAGGTAGCGCTCGAAATCGTCGTTGTCGAAGAAGAACTGGGTAAGCGCCCGCGTCGCGCCCGCATCCACCTTGCGCTTCAGCATGTCGATGTCAGCCGCCACATCAGGGCTTTCCGGGTGCTTTTCCGGATAGGACGACACAGAGATTTCGACGTCACCACGATCGCGAAGCGCCCGCACGAGGTCGGAGCTGCTCTCGTAACCACCGGGAAAGGGCTGATAGGTGCTGCCGATGCCGCCCTGCGGATCGCCGCGCAATGCGACGAAGTGCCGAACGCCGAAAGCGAGAAATTCGTCGATAACAGTGTCCACCTCGGCCTTCGGCGCGCCGACGCAGGTCAGGTGCGCGGCCGTGTTGGCAAAGCCCTTCTCCTCGATCATCCGTCTGACTGTTGTCAGAGACCGCGCCTTGGTCGAACCGCCGGCCCCATAGGTGACAGTGACGAAGGCGGGACAAAAGACCGAGAGATCTTCCGCAGTCTGAAAGAGCTGTGCTTCCATCTCGTCGGTCTTGGGGGGGAAATATTCGAAGGAAAGCCGCAGATTGCCGCGCTCGGCGGGATAAAGCGTCTGTGCCGTCATTCTCAAATTCCCCCTGCTTGCATGCGCTGATGTGGCGCTTCGCTCTCCTCGACGGCCCGCTGATCGCGCGCAAGCCAGATCGTCACCGTCAGTTTTCCTCCGTCCGTGCCTTCCGGCGACAGATCGGTCGTCTTTTCCAGGGCGAGCCCGGCCTTTGCCAGCCAGTCGGTCATCGCCTGATGCGAGAAGCCAAGCCGCGCATGGGCATGCTCGTCGCGTAAGTGCTCCAGCCCGTGCGGCGCAAAATCGATGATCACCAACCGCCCGCCCGGCGTCAGCATGCGTGCCGCCTCAGCGATCGCCGCTTCCGGCTGATCGAGGAAATGCAGCACCTGGTGGATGGTGACGAGATCGAAGAACTGGCCATCAAGCGGCAAGTTGAAGATATCGCCGTGGCGGATCGACGCCTTGGTGATGCCGGCGCGGTCGAGATTGGAGCGGGCAACGGCCAGCATGTCGCGACTGGCATCGATGCCGATGCCGCGCCGATAGAGCCCTTCGAACAGTTGCAGGATGCGCCCTGTGCCGGTGCCAAGATCCAGCAGGCTCTCGACCGGCTCGTCGCCAACCATGTCGCGCAGTGCCGTCTCCACATCCCGCTCGCTGACATGCAGGCGCCGAAGCTCGTCCCAGCCGGCCGCGTTGCGGCTGAAATAGGCCTGCGCCTTTTCGGCCCGCGCTTTCTTCAAGGTGACGAGCCGGGATGCATCGCGCGACAGAACTGCGTCGTCGCCGGTGGCGGATGCAAGCATCGCCCTGACCAGCGACACGCGGGCGCCCTCCTGGCGAAGGCGGAAATAGGCCCAGGCGCCTTCCTGATAGCGGTCGACGAGTTCGACCTCGGCCAGGAGCTTCAGGTGCCTCGAAATGCGGGGCTGCGATTGTCCGAGAATTTCGGTAAGATCAGTGACGGTGAGATCCCCAGCGGCAAGCAGCGCGAGAAGGCGCATGCGGGTCGGCTCACCCGCAGCCTTCAGCACATCCACCAGCGCGTCGAGACCAAGCTCTCTCTGATCCGCCATATCATTCCCCATCAACACATAAAGATATGTTTATGTGATTTGCGGATGTAGCGCAAGCGGATTTGCGCGAAGAGACCAAACTATGCCGCTCCAGGAACAGGATTTTCCACCGTTTCGACACGCAAACGGGCGAAGCTTGCGCTCCGCCCGTTGACGATGCCTTTGCGGCGTGGCGTGCCACTGACCCTGCCCTGCGCTCTCCGCCTCGCGGCCCGCTCCCGCCCTTGACCGCGGATGCCCACAGTCTCAACGCAGCGCAATGTGGACGACGCATCCAAAGAAGCGGTTTCAACGAGAGGGCCAGCGGCAAGGGTCACGCACCGCAGCGTCCATGACGCATTCTATGGAATGGTTGGCGGGAGAGCGTATCGCCCGAACCAGCCATCGGTTCGGGATACGACATATGCAAGCAGGCGGCTGAGACTGGCGCGAAACGAGACGGGGCAGGATGCCGCAACGTCAAAGCTGTGGCATGCCTTCTCCCTTAAATCGTTTCCGAGCCAGGGCTGAAAGCACGTCACCCAAAGGTGCGCTGCGGTTTTGCGATAACGAAATGTGCAAAACCAGAGCTTACGGCGCAGCAAGCGAATCCTGGAAATCGCTACGCTTTGAGCGGGGCGCACGTCGCGCAAGCCGAGGCTCACGCGACGTGCCAGAGTGTTAGCGCGTCAGGCGCTTGTAGGTGACGCGCTTCGGGTTGACCGAATCCGGGCCGAGGCGACGGATCTTGTCCTTCTCGTAGTCTTCGAAGTTGCCTTCGAACCATTCGACCTGGCTGTCTCCTTCGAAGGAGAGGATGTGGGTCGCCAGACGGTCGAGGAACATGCGATCGTGGCTGATGATAACGGCGCAACCGGCGAAGTTTTCCAGCGCGATTTCAAGTGCCGCCAGCGTCTCGGTGTCGAGGTCGTTGGTCGGTTCGTCGAGCAGCAGCACGTTGCCGCCGTTCTTCAGCATCTTGGCGAGGTGAACGCGGTTGCGCTGACCACCCGAAAGATTGCCGACCTTCTGCTGCTGGTCGCCGCCCTTGAAGTTGAAGGTCGAGCAATAGGCGCGCGAGTTCATCTCGTATTTGCCGAGCTTGATGACTTCGGCACCACCGGAGATTTCTTCCCAGACGGTCTTGTTGCCGTCGAGCGCGTCGCGGCTCTGGTCGACATAGCCGAGGTGCACGGTTTCGCCGATACGGATCGAGCCGCTGTCGGGCTGTTCCTGGCCGGTGATCATGCGGAAGAGCGTCGTCTTACCGGCACCGTTCGGGCCGATGATGCCGACGATGCCGCCCGGCGGCAGCTTCAGCGACAGGCCGTCGATGAGTAGGCGGTCGCCGTACCCCTTGGTGACGCCGTCCATTTCAATGACCACCTGGCCGAGACGCTCGCCGACCGGGATGATGATCTGCGCGTCGCCCGGACGCTGGTTTTCAGCGGCGTTGACCAGTTCGTCGTAGGAGCGGATACGCGCCTTGGACTTGGCCTGACGGGCCTTCGGGCTGGATGCGATCCATTCCTGCTCGCGGGCGATCGCCTTCTGGCGGGAAGCCTCTTCGCGGCCTTCCTGCTGCATGCGCTTGGCCTTGGCGATGAGGTAGGCCGAATAGTTGCCCTCGTAGGGAATGCTGCGGCCGCGGTCGAGTTCGAGGATCCAGCCGGTGACGTTGTCGAGGAAGTAGCGGTCGTGGGTGATCATCAGCACGGCGCCGGGATATTCGCGCAGGTGCTTTTCGAGCCAGGCGATCGTCTCGGCGTCGAGGTGGTTGGTCGGTTCGTCGAGCAGCAGCAGGTCCGGCTGCGACAGAAGCAGCTTGCAGAGCGCAATACGGCGCTTTTCACCGCCCGAAAGACTTGTGACGTCTGCATCACCCGGCGGGCAGCGCAGCGCTTCCATGGCCATTTCGACCTGGCTCTCGAGATCCCACAGGTTCTGGCTGTCGATGATGTCCTGAAGCTTTGCGCCCTCTTCCGCCGTCTCGTCGGAATAGTTCATCATCAGCTCGTTGTAGCGCTCGACGATCGCCGTCTTGGCGGCAACGCCTTCCATGGCGTTTTCGAGCACGGTCTTGGTCGGGTCGAGCTGCGGCTCCTGCGGCAGGTAGCCGATGGTCGCACCTTCGGCGATCCAGGCCTCGCCGGTATATTCCTTGTCGAGGCCGGCCATGATGCGCAGCACCGTCGACTTACCGGCACCATTCGGGCCGAGGATACCGATCTTCGCGTCCGGATAGAACGACAGATGAACGTTCTCCAGGACCTTCTTCGCGCCATAGGCCTTATTGAGCCCGGCCATATGATAGATGAACTGACGTGCCATAAAAGAATGCTCCGCATGGGAAGGAAATTTGCCCGCTATGTAGGCGAATTAGTGCAAAGGGGCAATCGCCAAAGGCGTTTGCCCCCGCCTATCCCATGCCGGAGCGCCTTGTCAGCCGCTATCCGCGGCCTGCCGCGTCAGCAATGCCCTTGGCACATTTGAACTCCGTCGGCCCCGCCGCCTGGATCAGCGGCGCGAGGCTGGATTTGCCCGAAACGTCTCCCGTCAAGCCGATCGTCAGGCCGGTGATGACGCTGCGTCCCGCGACCGTCTGGCAGCGCATGCGCACCCGGTCGCCGGCCCCTGCGCCGAAGCTCTGGTCGAAAGCCTGCTTGATCGCCTTCTCATCGAGTTCCGAGCCGATACGCGCCCGAAAGAGCGCGCCGACGGCGGACCGGTTGAGCTCGTCGAGCATATGCAGTTGCGTGGCGAAATAGTCGTCGACCGGTGCCGTCTGGCAGGTGCCGCTGCGCAACCATTGGTGACGATCGAGGCCGGATTGAACGCCCGGCATGGCGACCAGCAGCCGCGCCGCCGTATCATCGGCCATGGCGAGCTTCGGCAGATCGAGCCAGTCGCCCTTGCGGTCCTGGGTGCGCATCTCGGCCGCCACCCCGCAATAGCTCTTGCGCAAGGGCCAGAGCCCGTGCAGCGACAGGTTCGTGGCATCGAAACGTTCGGCCGTCTGGTTGGCGAATTCCTTGCGTTGCGGCCGCGTCTCGCAGAAGCCCGGCTGCCAGCTGACGGCAAGCACATATTCCGTGCGGCCCGAGGCGCCTTCCGCCGCGGCATCAACCTTCTCTTGCGCCAAGGCAAACAAGGATGGAGCAAGCAGCATTGCCAGCGCCATCGCAACAATTGTCATTGGACTTGATACCGCTTTACTCCAACATGCCATGACACTCTCCCGATAAAACAAAACGGGAACAAATATCGCTCAAAACGGGAAAATTGGAACTGTTAATTACAGGTCCGCGAAATCGCTTGTGACCTCATGCGTAACGATCAACAAGCAGCGATTGCCTTTCCCCTGTAAATCGATTTGATATCGGCAGAGTCTGACGATTGGTCCGGGAGAAGGCATGTTCGGGCAGGTGAGGACGCATCAGAGCCCGACAGGCGCTATCTTGAACTGGCGCCATTTTCCGGCAGCTGCCGACGCGCGTGGCATTCTTCTTGTCAGCCATGGCCTTGCCGAACATTCCGGCCGCTATGCCCGTTTTGCCGAGGCGATGGCCGGCCACGGCTTTCACGTCTATGCCCACGACCATCGCGGACATGGCGCGACGCGCGCGCCGGATGCGCCGCTGGCCATGTTCTCGAACAGCTCAGGTCTCGACAAGGTGTTTGCCGACATCAGGGCCATGCGCACGCTCGCCACCGCCGCCCATCCGGGCGGCCTGCCGGTCATCCTCTTCGGTCACTCGATGGGCGGGCTGATCGCGCTCAACGCCGCCGAGACCGATCCAGGTCTCTACGATGCACTCGCCGTCTGGAACTCGAATTTCCGCCCTGGTATCGCCGGGCGCGGCGGCCAGTTGATCCTGAAGATCGAAAAGGCGCTCAAGGGCTCGGATGTGCCGAGCCCGCTGTTGTCGAAGCTCACTTTTGGCGCCTGGGGTCAGGCGATCAAGGATCGCAAGACCGATTCCGACTGGCTGTCGCGCGACGAGGCGGAGGTGGCCAAATATATCGCCGATCCGCTGTGCGGCTTCGACGCGACGGTGTCGCTCTGGCTGGATCTGATGCGGCTCGCCTTTGCCGGCGCACGGGCCGACCGGCTGGCGCGCCTGCCCGCCGGCCTGCCTGTTCATCTCGTCGGCGGCAGCGCCGATCCCTCGACCGAAAACGGCGGTGCCGTCCGCTGGCTCGGCGAGCGCATGAAGGCGCGCGGAATGACGGATGTATCGGTAACGATCCATGAGGGCATGCGCCACGAGACGCTCAACGAGATCGGCCGTGAGAAGGCAACAGCGGAGTTTGCGGCCTGGTGCCAATCGGCCGTCGGCAAATCTTCTGTCGGCCATTCTGTTGCCGCCAAGGCTGTGGCCGGCAAGAGGACCTGACCCGACATCATCATGGCAGACATGTCCCTCCCCAAGACCTCCAACGCCAATGACCGCATCTCCTTCGGCCTGACGCTGATGGTCCTTTCGGTGCTGTTGTCGCCGCTGATCGACATCTTCGCCAAGCTCGCGATCTCGACAGTACCGTCGGCACAGATCACCGCCGTGCGCTTCATCCTGCAGGTCGTCTTCATCCTGCCGATCGTGCTCGTGCGCGGCAGCCTGTTCGACCTCACCTGGCGCAAGACCGGGCTGCACGCGCTGCGCGGCGGCCTGCTTGTCGTCACCATGCTGTCCTTCATCACCACGCTGAAGGTAATGGAGGTGGCCGACGCCATCGCCATCTTCTTCGTCGAGCCGATCATCCTCACCATCCTCGGCAGCATCTTCCTCAAGGAGACGATCGGCTGGCGGCGCTACACCGCCTGTGCCGTCGGTTTCCTCGGCGCGCTCCTTGTCATCCAGCCAAGCATGCAGGAGGTGGGCCTGATCGCGCTGCTGCCGATCGTCGCCGCCTTCGGCCTGGCGGTGTTCCTGCTGGTGACGCGCATGGTGGCGCAGAATGAGGACCCGTGGTCGATGCAGTTCCATGCCGGCATCTGGGGCGGTCTCTTCTGTCTCGTACTGCTCTGGCTCGGCGAAGGCAGCGGATCTGGTATCTTCGACCCGGTCTGGCCCGAGGGCAACACCTGGTTCTATCTGCTCGGCGTCGGCGTCACCGCCACTATCTCCGGCGTGCTTGGGGTCTATGCCTATCGCTCCGCCCCCGCCTCGGTGCTGGCGCCGCTGCAATATCTCGAAATCGTCTCGGCGACGATCTTCGGCTGGCTCGTCTTCGGCGACCTGCCCGACGCGCTGAAATGGCTGGGCATTTCCATCATCATCGGCTCCGGCCTCTACATCATCTGGCGGGAACGCCGGGTCGACAAGACCGCGAGCATCGCTCCGGTTTCGCCGGCGATCTGAAAACAAGTGATCTGAAAACAAAAGAATGACTATCGGGAGGAAAGCATGAAAACTGGAGGTCAGCTCGTCGTCGACGCGCTCGTCGCCAATGGCGTCAAACGCATCGCCTGCGTACCGGGGGAAAGCTATCTGGCGGTGCTGGATGCGCTCTACGACACCGACATCGATGTCGTCGTCTGCCGCCAGGAGGGGGGCGCTGCAATGATGGCCGATGCCTGGGGGCGGCTCAGCGGCGAGCCCGGCATCTGCATGGTAACGCGCGGCCCCGGCGCCACCAATGCGTCGGCCGGCCTGCATGTGGCCCGGCAGGATTCGATCCCGATGATCCTGTTCATCGGCCAGGTCCAGAGCGAGGCTCGCGAGCGCGAAGCCTTCCAGGAGATCGAATATCGCCGCGCCTTCACCGAGGTCGCGAAATGGGTCGGCGAGATCGACGATCCCGCCCGCATTCCCGAATTCGTCACCCGCGCCTTCGCGGTCGCGACCTCAGGCCGGCCGGGCCCGGTCGTGCTGACGCTTCCCGAGGACATGCTTACGCGCAGCGCCGAGGCGCCAGCGGCAAAGCCCTACCAGCCGGTCGAGGGCCATCCGGGTCCGTCCCAGATCAAGCAGCTCGGCGCGCTGCTCGAAGGCGCCAAGCGCCCGATCGCCATCCTCGGCGGCACGCGCTGGACGGCTGACAGCGTCGCCGAATTCCAGCGCTTTGCCGAGCGCTGGAGCCTGCCTGTCGGCTGCTCCTTCCGCCGCCAGATGCTGTTCGACCACCTGCACCCCAACTATGCCGGCGATGTCGGCATCGGCATCAACCCGGCGCTGGCAAAAGAGATCAAGGAAGCTGATCTGGTGCTTCTGGTCGGAGGGCGCTTCTCCGAAATGCCGTCGTCCGGCTATACGCTGATGGATGCGCCCTATCCGCGCCAGACGCTTGTCCATGTCCACCCCGATGCATCCGAACTCGGCCGCGTCTATCGGCCGGAACTGCCGATCGCCGCCAGCCCCCGCGATTTCGTCACAGCACTCGAAGGGCTCGCGCCAGCGGCCGAGCCGGTGTGGTCGGCACGCACCAGGGCGATGCATGAAGGTTACCTCAAGTGGTCGACACCGCCGGAAACCGGCCCCGGCGACGTGCGCATGGGCCCGATCATGAACTGGATCGAGGCGAACACACCGGAAGACACCATCTTCACCAACGGCGCCGGCAACTACGCCACCTGGGTGCATCGCTTCCACCGCTTCCGCAGATACGCAACACAGGCAGCCCCCGCCTCCGGCTCCATGGGTTACGGCCTGCCGGCAGCCGTTGCCGCCAAGCATCTGCACCCGGATCGCGAAGTCATCTGCTTTGCCGGCGACGGCTGTTTCCTGATGCACGGTCAGGAATTCGCAACTGCCGTGCGTTACCGCCTGCCGATCATCACTGTGGTTGTCAACAACGGCATCTACGGCACGATCCGCATGCACCAGGAGCGGGATTATCCCGGCCGCGTCAGCGCCACGGACCTGACCAATCCTGACTTTGCCGCCCTTGCCCGCGCCTATGGCGGCCACGGCGAGACGGTGGAAAAGACTGAGGAGTTTGCCGATGCATTCCTGCGCGCCCGCGCCAGCGGCAAGCCGGCGATCATCGAGATCAAGCTCGATCCGGAAGCCATCACCCCGACGCGCACGCTGAGCGAAATAAGGAAAGGCTGAGCGGAACGGGCAGGTTTTCCTTCGAGCACGCTTCAATCACGGCGCCGACGCGCCGTGGCTGGATTCCTGTGACAAGCACAGGAATGAGGGCATGGAACTGTTGCGGCCAACCGAGCCCGTTTCCGGCGTGATCGCACATCTCCGCAAACGCGGCATGCGCGCTGCGACACCTCCTAGCGCTCCCTCATTCCTGTGCTTGTCACAGGAATCCAGCTGCGTCGTGTCGACGACGCAGGGAGGTGGTGTCCTCCTCTATACTGAGTTGCCGCTTCTTGCTTATTCCAGCCACTCCGTCGCAAACGCACCGGTCACATGCAGGTCGGTGGTTTCCAGGCGCCCAGGTCCGAGGTTTTCGAACTTGTGCGGCACGTTGGCCGGCGCCACGACGATCTGCCCGGCTTCTGCCTCGATCTTGCGATCGCCGACGGTAAACAGCGCGCGGCCGGTGCGGATGATGAAGGTCTCGGGATAGGGATGACGGTGCAGCTTCGGCCCGCCGCCAACCTTGTCGGTGGTATAAAACATCACCGAAACGTCGGCGCCATAGGAGCCGCCCTGGAACTCGCCCTGCCAGACATCGGGCTTTTCAGCCCACTGCTCGCGTTCGATCAAATGTATTCCCGTCATGCCATATCCTCCGCCGTTCGTGTATCCGAACCGCGGTCGAGCCGGCGCGTCAGGTGCGCATTCCCTGGGGCATGCATCCCTTGGGGGCTATGTGGACCCGAGGACACATCGTCGCAAAGGGCGCACGAAGTGCGCCCTTATGCTGCGGTAGGCCGGCTCAGCCGCGAATATGCTGTGTCTGCTGGAAGACCGCCGTCGAGCGAGCGCCGGAGCGGCAATAGCCGAGCATCGGGCGCTGGAATTCGTCAAGCGCGTCGACCATCTTTTGGACCGCATCCGCCGTCACGCCCATCGGGCCGACCGGGATGTGCATGGTCTCGATGCCCAGCTCCTGCGCGCGCGCTGCGATGGAATCGAAGGTCGGCTGGTCCGGCGCCTCGAAATCGGGGCGGTGGCAGACGATGGACTTGAAGCCAAGCGCCTTGATCTGGTCGAGGTCTTCGACCGTGATCTGGCCGGAAACCGAGTATTCATCGTTGATCGGGCGGATGTCCATGGTCGCTTAATCCCTGCAAAAAACCTTGGCCACTGATGTAGGCGCGGTGCCCGCCGGCGTCAATTCCAATCGCTCAGTCAGGAGACACCGAAGGCAAGCGCATAGGTCTGTGTCTGCCCGGGCTCGAGCAGTTGCAGCTCACCGGCAGCAGCAAGCTCCGGCCGCTTGGCGAGGCGATGCGACGCAGGCTCGATGCTGATGACATCGGCCGCACCACGCTGACAGCGCCACATCTGCAAGTAAGGCAGCGTGTCGGCGCGAAAGCGCACCGCCAAGCACTTCCCGCCCGCACCGACCAGCGGCGAAAGCGCCACTTCGGACCAGCCGTCGGCCCCGACGCTGGCCGGGATGCAGAAATGCGCGCTCTCGCCCTCGCCGAAGCGCCAGGCCCGTTCACCCTCGGCAAAAGAGGGACTGGTTATGCGGGTCGCGTCGCCGACCAGTCGGCCGGCAATATTGAGGTGGTACATCATCATCGGCGGAAAGGCGCCGGCGCCGGTGTTGGTGAGCCGGTCTTCCAGCATCACCTCATGTCGGTCCGCATCCACATGCCAGCGCCGTTCCAGGAGCGCGTGGCCGCCATCGGCAAGATTGACCTCGACGGTGGCGATGCAAAGCGTGGTGTCGGCGGACATGTGCGTGTGCTTGACCGGCGTGCCGGCAAGCGAACCGTGCAAGGGATAGCGCGTGCCTTCCCCGCGGCCGGCAATCGGTTCGGGATGGCGGATGTGGTCTGGTCCGCAGGTAAAGAGAAAACCGGCGAGTGCCCGGTCGATGCGCGGGTCGCCATCGGAGGGGATCGCGGTACCCGGCGAAAGATCGACGCCATCAACGACGAAGGCGGCGATATCGAGTGCCGACAGACGGTCGAACAGCAGATGATTCTCCTGTTCGTTATCGGGTGCATCAAATCTCGTTCGCATGCACCAGCCTCCAGTCCAACTCACGGGAATCACAGCGATCACAAAGACATGATAGCCGACAGGGGCTGTTTTTCATCGGTTGAAAGCTGCTAAGGGTGCGCCTAGATAGAATTTAACCGCTTATTCATGATGAATTCACTTTTTTCACATTAACGTCGAAATCCAAATGTACCGCGCCACATCAACCACCATGAGAACAGGTTTTATCGTGACGTCAGCGACCCGCACCGGCCTCTCGCTCCTCGCCGCAGCCGGCTTCCTCGCCGTGGATCTTGCATCCGCCTTTGCTCAGGAAGGTTACGGCCGCAATCGCCGCGGCAATGGCGACGTGATGCTGGTGACGCCGGAAGGCGAAATTCTCGACTATATGCCGGGCCCCGATGAAGTGCGCACCATGCGTGACCGTCGCGGCCGCACCGTGCTGGTCGACAACTGGGGCAACGTGGTCGCAACCGTAGTACCGTCCGACGGCTATCGCGCCTATCGCCGCCAGGGCGACGTCGATGTCTATTCCAACCGCCGCAACGGCGACCGCGGCTACGGCTATTCCGAGCCGGGCGATGTCACCGGATCCATTCAAGACTATCGCGATCCGGCCTATCGCGACGTGGTGCCGCCCTCGGTCGAGCGCAACGACCTGCCCAACAGCCTGCCCGGCCTGATCGACGGCAGCGAAGAGGCGGCGATCGATCCGCAATATGAGCAGCCATTGCGGCAGTCCATGCCGCCGGCCATATCGGTCAAGTCCAAGTCGCGCGCCGAAATCACCGCGCTGCAGGTCTTCCTCGACCGCGAAGGTTTCTCGCCCGGCGTCATCGACGGCAAGATGGGCTCGAACGTCACCAAGGCGATCGAGGCCTGGCAGCAGTCAACCGGCGAAACGCTCGATCCGAACAACACCGAAGATATCCTCGAGCGCCTGCGCATGAACGGCGGCCTGCCGATCACCAGCTATACGATCACGGCCGCCGATGCCGCAGGCCCCTATGTCGCCTCGATCCCCGACGACTACGCCCACAAGGCGATGCTGCCGCACATGTCCTTCACCGCGACGACCGAAATGCTCGGCGAGAAGTTCCACATGGACGAGACCTATCTGCGCGAGCTCAACCCAGGCGTGGACTTCACCATTCCGGGCACGATCATCAAGGTCATCAATCCCGGAGAAAACCGCAAGGAAAAGGTCGCGCGCATCGTTGCCGACAAGGCCCGCAAGCAGGTTCTGGCCTATGATGCCGCCGACAAGCTCGTCGCCGCCTACCCGGCAACGATCGGCTCGTCCGACACGCCCTCGCCGTCAGGCATCGTCAATGTCGAGCGCATCGCGCTCAATCCCGGCTACACCTACAACCCGAAGATCAACTTCAAGCAGGGCAACAACGACAAGATCCTGACGCTGCAGCCGGGGCCGAACGGCCCGGTCGGCACGGTCTGGATCGCGCTCTCGAAGCCGACCTACGGCATTCATGGCACGCCGGAGCCCTCCAAGATCGGCAAGACCCAGAGCCACGGCTGCGTTCGCCTGACCAACTGGGACGCAACGGAACTTGCCAAGATGGTGAGTGTCGGCGTCACGGTCGAATTCGCAGACTGAGGCATCAGCCGCTCGATACATCCCGCAGAAAACGATCAAAGCCCGGGTACCACCCGGGCTTTCTTCTTTGCCGACCGTGGCAAGCGTTGCCGCGTAGGAACCCCGGTGGAATTGACTGAAATCGCAGCTTTTTTCGCATCCCGTCCCCCAATTGGGGGAGTGACAGCGACATGTCTCCGTTGAAAATGAGCTTGCCTGATCGATGACGTCATCGGTCAGGTTATTTTCATCGGAACCCATAGGGCCGGTGCGGCGGACCGCCGACCCGGCAAAGACATTTACACCCGACTACTCCACCGACACGACCCAGACCGCGGCCGCCCACGAACCGGCTGCGGTCATTTTTTTGCGGACGCCCCACAGTCAACCTTCATGACCTCATGAAACCCCTCATGACCTCATGAAACATTGTCATGAGAATTTTCGAGGCGATGGCCCTATCACTTAGCCACCTCTAAATTTCAGGCCCTTGACCGAAGGAATGTCCGCGATGGCGACCGAGCGCACCTTGCCCAACCTCTGGCATGCGACGGCACCGGCAGCGCCGGACACGCGCCCGCTTGCCCGCGACCTGACGACAGATGTCGCCATCATCGGCGGCGGCTTCACCGGTCTTTCGGCTGCACTTCATCTCGCGGAAAAAGGCGTCAAGGCCACGGCGATCGAGGCGAAGATGATCGGCTTCGGCGGCTCCGGCCGCAATGTCGGCCTCGTCAATGCCGGCATGTGGGTCAAGCCCGACGATCTGATCGCGACGCTGGGGCTCGAGGCCGGCAACCGCCTGCTCGGCGAACTCGGCGACGGCCCGGCAATGGTCTATGCCCTGGTCGAGAAGCACGGCATCTCCTGCGAAGCCGTCCGCAACGGCACCCTGCACATGGCCGTCGGCGCCGAAGGCTTGAAGGATATCAGCGACCGCGAGACCCAATGGAAGAAGCGCGGAGCGCCGGTCGAGGTTCTCTCGGCCGAGCGATCGAGCGCGCTCTCGGGCGCTGAAGGTTTCTCCGGTGCGCTTCTCGATCGTCGCGCCGGCACGATCCAGCCGCTTGCCTATGCCCGCGGCCTTGCCCGTGCGGCCCTTGCCGCCGGTGCCGAGATCTATACCGACACTGCGCTCGTCGGCGCCGAACGCAAGGGCGAAACCTGGGTGCTGAGAGCCGGCCAGAACATCGTCAGGGCCAAGCAGGTGATCCTCGCCACCAATGCCTATGGCGGCATGTTTGCCGAGACCCCGTGGCAGGAACACACGCAGGAACTGACGATCCTGCCCTACTTCCAATTCGCCACCAATCCGCTGCCGGAAAAGGTCGCAAGCCGCATCCTGCCGGAGCGCCAGGGCACATGGGATACGGGCCTTGTCATGACCTCGTTCCGCATGGACCAGCAGAACCGCCTGATCTTCGGTTCGATCGGCCGGCTCGATGCGATGGCCGAGGGCACGCACCGCGCCTTCGCCGCCCGCTCCGTGCGCAAGCTCTTCCCCTATATCGGCGATTTCCGCTTCGAATACTGGTGGGACGGCCGCATCGGCATGACGACCAACAACCTGCCGGCCATGCATACGCTGGCGCCGAACGTCGTCTCCGTCAGCGGCTACAACGGCCGCGGCATCGCACCCGGCACCGTCTTCGGCAAGGCGCTCGCCGACCACGTCACCGGCCAGACCTCCGCGATCCCGCTTGCCGAAACGCCTGTGACGCCCGACACCTGGCGCAGCGTCAAGTCCGCCTTCTACCATGCGGGCGCACAGGCCAAGCATCTGGTCGACCGCCGGTTCTGAGCGGTTTCGTCAACGCGCGACGAGACATCCCTTGCAGACATCGAAGATGGTGAACTCCGTCTGAGACGGGCGCCATGTCGACGCACGTTCATGCGCAGGTGGCACCCCATCCTCCGTCTTCCTCGGGCTTGACCCGAGGATCCAGGGCCTGCCACGCGAAATTGGCATGTGCTTTCGTGGAACTGCAGAACGGGATCCTCGGGTCAAGCCCGAGGATGACGACCGGAGAAGTGAAGCCCGGGGACGGAACGTCACGAAGACAAGCTCGGGGCTGACTGAGTGGTCAAAACTTACCATGATCACAGCGGACGCCGAAATTCCTACGAACTTCGCGGCGATCCAAGTGCGCTCATAAAACTCTGGCTATAATAGACAGCGCCCCGGACCGGGATGATCCGAGGCGCTATTGCCCATACTGCGATACGTGGGCTCAGGCCGCGCGGCGATAACCGGACGCGGTGCCGACGTGAACCTGGGTAGACGTCTGGAACGCCTTCAGCTTCAGCGCGATCTGTTCTGATTCCACCGTCAGCGCCTGGCTCGCGGCATTGGCTTCTTCAACCATGGCAGCATTCTGCTGGGTGATCTGATCCATCTGGCCGATCGCCGTATTGACCGCCTGCAGGCCGGTGGCCTGTTCCGCCGTGCTGGCGCGGATGTTGCCGAAGACCGAGCTGACTTCGACCACCTGCGAGACGATCTGCTGCAGCGACTGGGCGACCTGGTTGACCGAGCTGACGCCATCATCCACCTGGCCGCGCGACTTGGCGATCAGGCCCTGGATGTCCTTGGCCGCATCGGCGCAGCGCTGGGCGAGCGCCCGCACTTCCGAAGCGACAACCGCAAAGCCCCTGCCCGCCTCGCCGGCACGCGCCGCCTCGATGCCGGCGTTGAGCGCAAGCAGGTTGGTCTGGAAGGCAATCTCGTCAATGACGTCGACGATGCGGGCGATGCTCGCAGACGAGGTCTGGATTTCCTGCATCACCTCAATCGCGTGGCTGACCACCTCGCCGCTCCGCTCGGCATTGGCGCGGGCGGCAATCACCGTCGAGTTCGCCTGATCGGCGCCTTCGGCCGTCTGCTTGACGGTGCGCGTCACCTGTTCGACGGCAGCGGCCGTCTCCTCGAGGTTTGCCGCCTGGCGTTCGGTGCGCTTGGCGAGATCGTTGGCTGCTGCCGCAATTTCCTTGGCGCTCAGATGGATCTGGCTGGCGCCGGCCTCGATGCCGCCGATCGCGCGGGCAAGCTCGCTGATCGCATGGTTGAAGTTCTCGCCGAGTTCCTCGTAGGCAACCGGCAAATCGGCGGCGATGCGCGCCGTCAGGTCACCGTCGGAGATCTTCTTCAGGGCAACGCCGAAGGTCTGGCTGACGAGCTTGCGTTCGGTCGCCAGTACCTCTTCCTGCACCGCGCGCTGCTTCGTGACGTCGGAGGCGTCCATATAGACCGAGATCGACAGGTCCATGTCGAGGAACATGCCCTTGACGAGGCTCGAAAGCATCGCGCTCATCTCTTCCGCCGAGGTCGTCTGGCGCGAAAACAGACCGCCCTTTGGCCAATTCGCTTTGACGATCTCCGTGATCAGATGTTCGGCGATCAGCGCGTAGCCGCCGATATACCAGCGCGGCTCCAGCCCGATACGGGCGTGCACCTGGCCGATGGTGCGGACCTTCGCGCCATATTCGTCGTTGAAATTGGCGTCGGCGATGTTGGCCCAGTGGCCGACCTGCGCGCCCTTGGCGCGGTTGATGTGCGCATCCGACGAGAAGAAGCGGTTCGTCTCCGGCGTCTTTTTGACCCGGGCGTAAAACTTGTCGAGCGCCGGCGCCAGCTCCTTTTCGAGGATCGGCTTCAGGGCCTTCAGGCTCGCCTTGGCGGCATCGTCAAGCGCCATGAAATTGAGACGACCGGCAATGTCTTCCTTGCCGGCAGCGACGTGTTCCGTTTTCATGCGCGATTTCCCTGCATGCTCTTGCTGGATCATGGAAGCTGGACGGGAGACCAAGCGAGAAAGGTCGAATCCACAATCCTTGCCGCAATCATGGCGGCTACCTGCACCCTCGCAAACCGCCATAAGGTGCAATCGCTTTCCACCAGCACTGGTATAAGCCCATGGTAAAGGAAGCCTTAGGGGCAACAGCCTTTTCGGGTGGTCGCAACGCGATTCAACCGGAATTGACGAACATCAATTCCGGTTATGGCAGTCTTCAAAGCGGCTAACTTCGTATGCCGATCCCTGATCAGGCCGCGCGCCGCGTCGCCCAGGATGGTGCACGCGAAGCCCAGGAGCGGCGCGCCCTCACCGGCGTCAGAGCCTGCACTTCCTTGGCAAGCGCAGCTGCATTTTCGCGGGCCTTGTCGAGGTTGCTGACGCGGGTATCATCCATCGACTGAAGCGTGCCGCCGCAGTCGAAAATCTCGCGATAGGCAACGCGCTCGACGATCGGCGTGTCGAGCACGGAGACGCCGCGCGAAGCAAGCAAAGTCTTGATGGTCTGCAGCGCCCGCGTCGTCACCAGAGAATTGACCCGGGTGAGAACGACGGAATGGTTGATGCGCACACGCGACCTGTCCTCGATCTGGCGGATGAGCTCGAGGATCTGCACGGCACCGCGCGCATCCATCGCGCAGCCCTGCACCGGGATCAGCACCTGGTCGGAAAGAGCGAGAGCCAAAGCGACGATCTGATCCTTGGCGCCGGCGAGGTCGATGATGATGTAGTCGGCTTCGTCCTTCATTTCCCGGATATGACATTCCAGCGATGCCGGCGTGATATGCGAGATGACGGAGAGATTGGCGATCTGGCCGGAGTTTTCCGCCCAGCTGGTGATCCAACGCTGCGGATCGGCATCGAGGACCACAACACGGTGTCCCTGTCTCGCCAGTTCCGTCGACAGGATCAGCGCCGCCGTCGTCTTGCCCGCGCCGCCCTTTGCATTGGCGAATGTGATGACCGCCATCTTCTTCCTCATTCTGTCCTGTGTTCCGTGGCCTGCCCAACCGATGCTTCGCCGGGCAATGCCGCTTAATAGAACCTTTCAGAACATGGTTAACGAATTGGAAATTTTCGTTGGCGAAGATTAACCCCCGCCCTGCCCAATCCGCAGGCAGGGCGCGAAAAAGCCCGGAAAACCAATGGTTTCCCGGGCCGAAGAAAATTAACGGTCAGTTACTTTAGAGCGACTTGCCGGCGGTCAAATGCACTCCCTGAACAGCTTCTTGGCCGCATCGAGCGTCAGTTCAACCGGGTTGCCGCCGGCGGTCGGATCGACGATCGCCATTTCCGACATCTCGTCGATACGGTCGGTGCCGACGCCGAGTGCGGAAAGCTTGTCGGGAACGCCGAGTTCCTCGCGCAGCTTCAGCACGTAGTCGTAGAAACCGTCGAAGCCACCGGAAATGCCGAGATAGGCGGCCGCCCTGACGATCCTGTCCTCGATCGCGCTGCGGTTGAAGCGCAGCACCGGCGGCATCACCACGGCATTGGTCATGCCGTGATGGGTGTTGTAGATCGCACCGACCGGATGCGACAGCGAATGGATCGCGCCGAGCCCCTTCTGGAAGGCGACGGCACCCATGGCGGCCGCGCTCATCAGGTTGGCGCGTGCTTCGATATCGGTGCCGTCCTTGTACGCGCGCGGCAGGTATTCCTTGACCAGGCGCATGCCTTCAAGCGCGATACCGGCCGACATCGGATGGTAGAACGGCGAAGAATAGGCTTCCAGGCAATGGGCAAAGGCGTCCATGCCGGTGCCGGCGGTAATCACTTTCGGCATGCCGACCGTCAGTTCCGGGTCGCAGATGGTGACGGCTGGCAGGAACTTCGGGTGGAAGATCACCTTCTTCACATGGCTGGCGGAGTTGGTGATGACGCTGGCGCGGCCAACCTCTGAGCCGGTGCCCGCTGTCGTCGGCACCGCGACGATCGGCGCGATGCCTTCGACGCTCGCACGTGTCCACCAGTCGCCGACATCCTCGAAGTCCCAGACCGGGCGGCGGCTCTGGCCGGCCATGAAGGCCACGCACTTGCCGAGATCGAGGCCGGAACCGCCGCCGAAGGCGACGACGCCATCATGGCCGCCGTCCTTGAACGCCTTGACGCCGGCGGCGAGGTTGACGTCATTCGGGTTCGGATCGACGTCGGCGAAGATCGCCCGGCCAAGGCCGTTGGCCTCGAGGATATCGAGCGCATTCTGCGTGATCGGCATCGGCGCCAGGCCACGGTCGGTGATCAACAGCGGCTTCTTCATGCCGACAGCCTTGCAATGTTCGGCAAGCTCCTTGATCCGGCCGGCGCCAAACTTGATGGCGGTCGGGTAGCTCCAGTTCGCGGTGATCGTCATGCTGTGACTTTCTTCAGATGGTAGGATTTCGGACGGGTAAGGTTCTGGAAGCCGATGACCGAAAGCGAGCCGCCGCGGCCGGTTTCCTTGACGCCGGTCCAGCACAAGGCCGGATCGAGATAGTCGGCGCGGTTCATGAAAACGGTGCCGGTTTCAAGGTCGCGGCCGATGCGCGAGGCGCGGTCCGCATCCTGGGTCCACAGCGACACGGTCAGACCGTACTGGCAATCGTTCATCAGCTCGATCGCCTGGCTGTCGCTCTTCACCTTCATGATGCCGACCGCCGGACCGAAGGTTTCTTCGCGCATGAAGGCCATCGAGTGATCGACATCAACAAGCACCTGCGGCGCGAGATAGGCGCCGCCATCATCCTGCGGGAATAGTTTCGGATCGACCAGCGCCTTGGCGCCCTTGGCGATCGCATCGGCGATCTGCTCGCGCACAGTTGCGGCGAAGCGCTTGTGCGCCATCGGGCCAAGCGTCGTTTCCGGATCGAGCGGGTTGCCGAGCTTGTAGTTCGACACCCAGGCAACCGACTTCTCGACGAAGGCGTCATAGAGCGATTCATGCACATAGATGCGCTCGATGCCGCAGCAGCACTGGCCGGAATTGAAGGTAGCGCCATCCATCAGCGTGTCGACGGCCGCATCGAGATCGGCGTCTTCCATGACATAGCCCGGATCCTTGCCGCCGAGTTCGAGGCCGAGACCGGTGAACGTTCCGGCGGCCGCGCGCTCGATCGACCGGCCGCCTTCGACCGAGCCGGTGAAGTTGATGAAGTCGAAGCTTTTCGCCGCGATCAGCGCCGCCGTCGTCTCATGGTCGAGGAAAACGTTCTGGAACACGTCGGCCGGAACGCCGGCCTCGACGAAGGCGCGCACCATGCGTTCGCCGACGAGGATCGTCTGGCTGGCATGCTTGATGACCACCGTGTTGCCGGCCATCAGCGCCGGCGCGACCGTGTTGATCGCGGTCATGTAGGGGTAGTTCCACGGCGCGATGACGAAGACCACGCCATGCGGCTCGCGCTCGATACGACGGCCAAAGCGGTCGCTCTCTTCGACGAGGATCGGCTTCAGCGCGTCGGCAGCAATCGAAGCGACATAGTTCGAGCGCTCGTTGAAACCCTTGAACTCGCCGCCGTGGCGCACCGGCCGGCCCATCTGCCAGGCCAGTTCCGGCACGACCTCGTCGACCATCTCGTTGAGACGGGCAACGCCTGATAGTACCAGGTTGACGCGCTCGTCCAGCGGACGGCGGGCCCAGCTCTTCTGCGCCTGGCGCGCGTGGGCGACGGCCTGCTTGGCCATTTCCAGCGGCAGCGCCGGGCGCTCGGCATAAACCTCTCCGTTCACCGGAGAAATACACTTGATCATGCTCATGATCGTCTTCCTGCTTCCATTTCGAATGACGGCGTAGCCGGCCCTTGGTACCGGACCGGCCACTGAGATCTAAGTTTCCGGCCTTGTCAGGCCCGCTCGAAGCCGCGCGCCACTTCCCAGTCGGTGACGCGACGGTCGTATTCTTCCTGCTCCCACTCGGCCGCGCGGACATAGTGGTCGATGACGTCGTCGCCGAAGGCGGCACGCAGCATCTTGGACCCCGTCAGCGCCTCGGTGGCGGCGCGCAGGGTGCGCGGGATCTCGCGCACGTTCTTGCCGCCGTAGGCATCGCCGACGAAGGGCGCTTCCAGTTCCATCTTGCCTTCGATACCGGAAATGCCGGCCGCGAGCAAAGCCGCGAAGGCGAGATAAGGGTTGAGATCGGAGCCGCCGACGCGGCACTCGATGCGGATCGCCTTGGTGTCTTCACCGCAGAGGCGGTAGCCGGCCGTGCGGTTGTCCTTGCTCCACACCGCCCTGGTCGGCGCGAAGGTGCCGGCCATGAAGCGCTTGTAGGAGTTGATGTAGGGCGCGAGGAAATAGGTGATCTCGCTGGCGTGGCTGAGCAGGCCGGCCACATATTGGCGCATCTGCTCCGACATGCCGTATTTGCCGTCCTTGTCGAAGAATTTCGGCGTCTTGCCGTCAGGGCTCCACAGCGACTGGTGGATATGCGAGGAGGAGCCCGCGGCCGAATAGTTCCACTTGGCGAGGAAGGTGATCGCCTTGCCGCGCGACCAGGCAATCTCCTTGCAGCCGTTCTTGATGATCGCATGCCGGTCGGCCATCGTCAGCGCGTCGGCATAGCGCACGTTGATCTCTTCCTGGCCGGCGGACGCCTCGCCCTTGGAATTCTCGACCGGGATATCCGCGCCCTGCAGGCCGTTGCGGATCGCCCGCATTACATCCTCTTCCTTGGTGGTCTGGAAGATGTGGTAGTCCTCGTTGTAGCCGCTGACCAGCTGCAGGTCGCGATAGCCGGACTGGCGCGCGTCGTCATAGGTCTGATCGAACAGGAAGAATTCGAGCTCGCTCGCCATGAACGCCTTGAGGCCCATCGCCTCCAGCCGCGCGATCTGCTTCTTCAGGATGGCGCGCGGTGAATGCGGCACTTCGGCATGGGTGTGATGATCGAGCATGTCGCACAGCACGAGTGCGGTGCCTTCGAGCCACGGAATGCGCCGCAGCGTCGAAAGGTCCGGCTTCATCGTGTAGTCGCCATAGCCCTTCTCCCAGCTCGTCGCCTTGTAGCCGGAGACGGTCTCCATCTCCATGTCGGTCGCCAGCAGGTAGTTGCAGCTATGCGTTTCCTGCCAGGCGCTGTCGACGAAATACTGCGCGTGGAAGCGCTTGCCCATCAGCCGGCCCTGCATGTCGACTTGGCAGGCGAGAACCGTATCGATGCGGCCGGCGGCGACATCCTCTTTCAATTGCTCGAACGAATAGCTCATCAAATTTCATCCCATGTTTCGGCAAGCGGCCGTTCCCGTGGCCGCAAAAAGAAAGGCGGAAGCTGCAGATGCGCTCCCGCCCATTTTATTATTGGTTAGACTTGGCCGACCGCCTTTTCGGCAGCGGCGATTTCCGCCTGGCGGCGAGCCACTTCATCGCCGATCGGCGGACCGCGGAACCGGCGGTTTTCCAGGCCGAACCAGATGATCGCAGTCAGCGCCAAGAAGCCGACGGTGATGTAGAGCGCCCAGTCGTTTGGCGGCTGGATGCCGAGAACGAAGATCAGCACCATGGCGATGATCGAGAGCACCGCGAAGAGCTTGAACACGCCCTCGCCCAGGTTCCACGGACCCATCTTGTCCCACTTCGACGTACCCCAGGCGAACAGACCGAGCGTGATCGGGATCGCGAAGGAGAAGAACAGGAAGATGACGGTGCACGATACGACGATCGTATAGACCGGCGTTTCGCCGATCGAGACCAGCGACGAGCCCCAGACGAAGAGCACGGAGAGGATCGAACCGGTCCAGATCGCAGCCACCGGCGTGCGGTAGCTCGGGCTGACCTTGGCCAGAGCCTTGGACGCCGGCAGGCCGCCGTCACGCGAGAAGGCGAAGATCATGCGCGAGACCGACGTGACGGTTGCCAGGCCGCACAGCCACTGGCTGACGAGGATGGCGAGGTAGAGCACGTCCTTGATCACAGGGTGAACCTGCGCGTCCATTGCCCAGAAGAACACGTTCCAGCCCTGCTTGGCGGCTTCGTCCATGTTCGGCAGCATCAGCACGAAGGAGCAAAGCATGATGTAGCCGAACAGCGCCGACCACAGCACCGACGAGACCATGCCGCGCGGCACGGATTCTGCCGCCTTTACGGTTTCTTCCGAGGTGTGCGCGGAGGCGTCGTAGCCGGTGATCGTGTAGATCGGCAGCAACAGGCCGAGCAGGAACACCCAGGTGCCCGAGGTCGCCGGCCATACGTTTCCACCCGTCTCGCCGGAATAGTTGGAGAAGGTGAAGAGGCGGGCGATGTCGTAGCTGTCGGCGACGGCAAGGCACACGAGCGCAAGCAGGATCGCCGTTGCGAAGATCAGGTAACCCGAGAAGTCGGTGAGCTTGGCCGTAAGCCCGATGCCCATGTGGTTTACCAGCGCCTGAGCGCCCGTGATGACCGCAAGGAAGATGATGCGGGTGAGCGTCGTATCCGCAAGACCGAAATACGGCGTGCCGAACGAGCCCATGAAGAAGTAATAGGTGCCGACGTTGATGGCGCCGAGAACGGTGACGAGACCGAGCAGGTTGAACCAGGCGGTTACCCAGCCGGTGAAGCGGTTGCCGAGGATCGAGCCCCAGTGATAAAGGCCGCCGGCCGTCGGATAGGCCGAGCTGATCTGCGCCATGGCGACGGCAAAGACGAGCGAAATGAAGCAGCCAAGCGGCCAGCCGATGCCGATTGCGGCCCCACCCGCACCCGACGTCGCCTGCGCCAGCGAGTTGATGCCGCCGGAGAGAATGCAGATGATGGAGAATGAGACCGCGAAGTTCGAGAACTGGCTCATTCGCCGCTCGAGCTCCTGGGCATAGCCCATCGAATGCAGGACCTGCATGTCCTGCTTTTTGTCGAGATCACTGTAGTCTGACATTTTTCTTCCCCTGATTTCTTCAGACCCGACCGCCCCATTGCAGCAGGGTCCCATCACCACCTGCCCCGGCAAGCCGGAACAGGACCGCGGCAAAGCCGCTCCCCAGGGTCTTTATTTTGCTGAAAGCGCTGCCACGCCTTTGCTGAGCAGCCCTTCCAGATAATCGGCCATGACCCTCTGGCCGATCTCGTTTCGAATGAGATCGTTGCGGATCTCGATCATCACATTCGGCAGCCCGTTGTGGACGCCGTATTCGATCAGACTGTGCGTAACGCCGTCGGCCGGCCCGTAAGGCTCGTTGCGGCGGATATCGTAGGCGACCTTGCCCCTGGTTGCGAAGGTCAGCATCTGATCGGCGAGCCGGCTGTCGGCATCATGCAGGATGCCCACTTCGACGGAACGCGGCTTGCCGAAATAGACGGGCGTGAACGAATGCATCGTGACGACCACCGGCGGTCGGCCTTTGGCCTTGCGCTCGGTCACGAACTGGCTGATGGCGTCGTGAAACGGCAGGTAGATCTCGTCGACCCGTGCCCGGCGCTCCTCCTCCGCCATGTCGCGGTTGCCCGGAACCTCATAGACTTCGCTGACGGCAGGCATGGCGCCGTCGGCCTCCGGCGGGCGGTTGCAATCATAGGCAAGGCGCGAAAAGCGCTGGTAGATCAGGACCGCGTCGAGCTTGCGCGACAGAAACTCTGCAACCGCGAGCGCGCCCGGGTCCCAGGCAATGTGGCTTTCGAGCGCCTGCGGCGAAAGGCCGAGCGAACCGAGACGCTCCGGCACCCGGCGCGACGCATGTTCGCAAACGAGAACGATATCGCCTCTCCCGGCCGCGTTCTCGATCGCAACCGGATCGCCATCTGTATCGGTCAAAAGTCGCGTCAACACCGGCATCCCCTCTTGCCCCGTTAGACGTTCGTTAATGAAAAGATTTGTTCAGAGATTAGCGAGTGTCAATCGAAATCTGAAACGATCTCTTCAAAATTGCGATTGACTCCAATTGTGACAGCGATGTTTAATCTGTCACAAACTGGCGTTAGACCAGTTCAGGGGAGACTATGACTAGCAAGGCGACACCCACGACGGTGTCGGATGTGATCAACGCCCACTTCGCCGCGCTGACCCGCGCGGAAAGACAGTTGGCAGAGACACTTCTCGACAACTATCCCGTATCGGGACTCGGTTCGATCACCACGGTCGCCGAGAACGCCGGCGTATCGACTCCGACCGTCGCCCGCATGGTGCAAAAGCTTGGTTTCAAAGGCTTTCCCGATTTCCAGTCGCGGCTGCACCAGGAGCTGGAAGCCACGATTTCCAACCCGATCACCAAGCATGACCGCTGGGCCGCAAGCGCGCCGGGCACCCACACGCTCAATCGCTTTGCCGATGCCGCCATGAACAACATGCGCGAGACGCTGGCGCAGATCGAGCCGCGCGAATTCGACGAGGCGGTCGCCCTTATCGCCGACCGCAAGCGCAACGTCTATCTGCTTGGCGGCCGCATCACCCGCGCCGTTGCCGATTATCTCTTCACCCATCTGCAGGTGATCCGCCCTGGTGTCACCGAAATCGCGTCGAATGCCAGCGCATGGCCACACTACGTGCTCGACATGCGCCACGGCGACGTGCTGATTCTCTTCGACATCCGCCGTTACGAGCAGGAAATGGAGACGCTGGCGAAATCGGCGCGCGAACGCGGCGTCGAGATCGTCCTCTTCACCGATCGCTGGAGCTCGCCGGTGGCAAAATCCGCCTCCAAGGTCTTCCGCTCGCAGATCGAGGTGCCCTCGGCCTGGGACAGTTCAGTGGTGATCCTGTTTCTGGTCGAGGCCCTGATCGAGGCCGTCCAGAGCACCAACTGGGACGCAACCCGCGACCGGATGAAGACGCTAGAGGGATTGTTCGATTCGACCCGCATCTTTCGCAAACCGGTTTAGGAGGAGTGGCCGGCACGTTCACGGAATTTTATGCACGTGTGTTTCAGTGAAGGCGCCGTGTCGAAAAAAGAATTGTTCTTCCAACGACATGCGCGGCGCGAACAGACAGATCGCTGTCACACAAGTTTCATCGCATCTCTTTAACAGCATCGCCGAAATTGACTGAAAACCCATAAGGAGAACGCCAGTGATTTCAACGACTCAACGCCTGCTCTCGCTTTCCACCGCCATGCTTCTGGCAACGACGGCCATCGCCGCTGCCGAGCCGAGCGAAGAGCTCATCGCCGCCGCCAAAAAGGAAGGCTCGCTGACCACCATCGCACTTCCGCACAACTGGTGCGGCTATGGCGACGTCATCGCAGGCTTCAAGGCCAAGTATGGCCTGGAAGTCAACGAGCTGAACCCGGATGCCGGTTCGGGCGACGAAATCGAAGCCATCAAGGCCAACAAGGGCAACACCGGCCCGCAGGCGCCTGACGTCATCGACGTCGGTCTCTCCTTCGGTCCGTCGGCCAAGGCCGAAGGCCTGATCCAGCCCTACAAGGTCTCCACTTGGGATTCGATCCCGGATTCGGCCAAGGACGCCGAAGGTTACTGGTACGGCGACTACTACGGCGTTCTCTCCTTCGTGGTGAACACCGACATCGTCAAGGACGTGCCGAAGGACTGGGCCGACCTGAAGAAGTCGGACTACGCCAACTCGGTCGCCATGGCCGGCGACCCGCGCGCCTCCAACCAGGCGGTTCAGGCCGTCTACGCCGCCGGCCTCGCCGCTGGCGAAACCGATGCCGTCAAGGCTGGTGAAACGGGCCTCGGCTTCTTCGCCGAAGTCAACAAGGCCGGCAACTTCGTTCCGGTTATCGGCAAGTCCGCCTCGCTCGCGCAGGGCTCGACCCCGGTCGTGATCGCCTGGGACTACAACGGCCTTTCCTGGCGCGACAGCCTCAACGGCAACCCGCCGGTTGAAGTCGTCGTTCCGGCTTCGGGCGTCGTCGCCGGCGTCTACGTCCAGGCGATCTCGGCCTACGCGCCGCACCCGAACGCGGCAAAGCTGTGGATGGAGTATCTTTATTCCGACGAAGGTCAGCTCGGCTGGCTGAAGGGCTATTGCCACCCGATCCGCTTCAACGACCTCGCCAAGAACGGCAAGATCCCGCAGGAACTGCTCGACAAGCTGCCGCCGGCAGCAGCCTACGAAAAGGCTGTCTTCCCGACGCTCGAAGAGCAGGCCAAGGGCAAGGAAGCGATTACCACCAAGTGGGATAGCGTCGTCGGCGCAAACGTGCAGTAATATCCATGACTTCCGCCTCTCCGCGCCTCGGCGCGGGGAGGTTTCCCTAAAGCGCGTCACGATCACCAGGATTCGCTTGCTGCGCTTTAAGGTCTTGTTTTTGCGCATGTCGTTGTCGCAAACCGCAACACGCTTTTGCGCGACATGGTTTAATCTCGTGCACAATTCCTTAGCTCGGTATCGATCTAAGGAATTTTGCAGCAAATCAAAGCGCTAAGGCGATCTTTGTGCGTTCATGCGGACGCGCAAAGGTCACTGCAAGCCTCGGGACAGAAAGCCTATATGAGCACCGCTTCACCGACCTTGATCAGCAAGCGAGCCGTCATCGACTGGCTCGGCATTGCTCCCTTCATGCTTTTCGCGCTGCTGTTCCTGATCATCCCGACGCTTTATCTCGTCACCGGCGCGTTCCTGACGCCCGATGGCAGCTTTACCTTCAAGAACATCGGCGATCTGTTCACGCCCTCGATCCTCAGCGCCTACTGGATCTCGATCCGGATCTCGATCGCGTCCTCGATCGGCGGCGCGCTGATCGGCTTCTTCCTCGCCTGGGCAATCGTGCTCGGCGGCGTGCCGACCTGGATCCGCTCGGGCCTCCTGACCTTTTCGGGCGTCGCCTCGAACTTCGCCGGCGTGCCGCTCGCCTTCGCCTTCCTCGCGACCCTCGGGCGCACCGGCCTCGTCACCGTCTTCCTGCGCGAATGGTTCGGCTTCAATCTCTATTCGACCGGCTTCAACCTGCTGTCGTTTTTCGGATTGACCATCACCTACATGTATTTCCAGATCCCGCTGATGGTGCTGATCCTGACGCCGGCGCTCGATGGTCTGAAGAAAGAATGGCGCGAAGCCTCTGAAATCCTTGGCGCCTCGACCTGGCAGTACTGGCGCATGGTGGCGCTGCCGATCCTGTGGCCGAGCCTGCTCGGCACCACGCTCCTGCTGTTTGCCAACGCCTTCGGCGCGATCGCCACGGCCTATGCCTTGACCGGGTCCTCGCTCAACATCGTGCCGATCCTGCTCTATGCGCAGATCCGCGGCGACGTGCTGCACAATCCGAACCTCGGCTATGCGCTGGCGCTCGGCATGATCGTCATCACCGGCATCTCGAACGTTCTCTATATCTGGCTGCGTATGCGCGCCGAACGGTGGCAGAAATGAAAGCACAACGTCTCGGCGCCTGGATCGCCATCGCCATCGGTGCAAGCTACTTCATCATCCCGCTGCTGGGCACGCTGGAATTCTCGCTGCGCATGCGCCGCGGCGAATACTCGTTCGACGCCTATCGCTCGGTCTTCTCCGACCTGCAGTTCCGCGAGACCTTCGGCTATTCGATGATGATGGCCGTGTTGACCATCGTCTTCGGCATGCTGCTGGTGGTGCCGACCGCCTATTGGGTCCGCCTTCGCCTGCCGCAGGTGCGCCCGATCATCGAATTCATCACCCTTCTGCCGCTGGTCATCCCGGCGATCGTCATCGTCTTCGGCTATCTGCGCCTCTACAACTCCTCGTCGTGGATCCCGCTGACCGGCTCGATCTCCGGCACCAATGCGCTGTTGATGTTCTCCTACATGACGCTGTCCCTGCCCTACATGTACCGGGCGGTCGATACCGCGATGCGGGCGATCGACGTCCGCACGCTGACGGAAGCCGCCGAAAGCCTCGGCGCCAAATGGCCGACGATCCTGTTTCGCTGCATCTTCCCCAACGTCATGAGTGGCGTGCTCTCCGGCGCCTTCATCACCTTTGCGATCGTCATGGGCGAATTCACCATGGCCGCGCTGCTCAACCGCCCGGCCTTCGGTCCGTACCTGCAGCTCGTCGGCGCCAACAAGGCCTATGAGCCTTCGGCGCTCGCGGTCATCGCATTCGCCATCACCTGGCTCAGCATGGGTCTGATCCAGCTCGTTTCCCGCATCCAGAAATCCGCTCCGGCCAAGGCTTGATCACATGGCATTCCTGACACTGAACAATATCCAGAAGTCCTTCGGCCCGGTTCAGGTCGTGCACAACTTCAACATGGTCATCGACAAGGGCGAGTTCGTTTCGTTCCTAGGCCCGTCAGGCTGCGGCAAGACGACGATCCTGCGCATGATCGCCGGCTTCGAGACGCCGTCGGGCGGCACGATCACCATCGACAGCAAGGACCAGGGAACGCTGAAGCCCAACCAGCGCAACATCGGCATGGTGTTCCAGGCCTATGCGCTGTTTCCCAACATGAACGTCAACGACAACGTCGCCTTCGGCCTGAAAGTCGCCGGGGCGCAGAAGTCGGAGATCGATACACGCGTCAAGCAGATGCTGAGCCTGATCAAGCTCGAGCACCTGGCCGACCGCTTCCCCTACCAGCTTTCCGGCGGCCAGCAGCAGCGCGTGGCGCTCGCGCGCGCCCTCGCCGTCAAGCCGCAGGTGCTGCTGCTCGACGAGCCGCTGTCGGCGCTCGACGCCAAGATCCGCGTGTCGCTGCGCGAGGAAATCCGCCAGATCCAGCAGCAGCTCGGCATCACCACTGTCTTCGTCACCCATGACCAGGAAGAAGCCCTGTCGATCTCCGACCGCATCGTCGTCATGAATTCCGGGCGAGCCGACCAGATCGGCACGCCGTTCGAGATCTACAACACCCCTGCGACCCGATTCGTCGCCTCCTTCGTCGGCACGCTCAACATCATCGAAGCCAAGGTCGCCGACCCGGCCGCCGGTGCTGTCACCATCGGCAACCAGCAGGTGTCGCTGAAGGAGCCGATCGCCGGCATGAAGGGTGGCGACAACATTTCGCTGGCGCTGCGCCCGGAGGCAGGCTCGATCGCCGACAGCGCCAGGGGCGACACCGCGCTGACCGGCGAGGTGGTTTCGACCAGCTTCCTCGGCTCGGTCATCCGCACCAAGCTGCGCATCGGCGGCGACGTCATCTCCTTCGACATGTTCAACGACCCCGGCCTGACGCCGCCGGCCTTCGGCTCGAACGTCACGCTCCGCTTTGCCGCCAAGGACCTGCTCGTCATCCGCGAGTAGATCTCCAGCGTCCCCCTACAGCGCGTGCGTCTTGTTACGCGCAAAGGTCGCTGTAGCGCTTTGAAGTGCTGCATGTTTTTATCCCTAAATCGAATAGGATTTAAGGAAACATGCAGTAGCTGCCTTGCACATGCCGTGGAGAGATTGCCTGAACCGTCGAATGAAAAACAGCGCATTTTGCACCGGCGGCCGCCATGACTAAAGCGCAGCCGAGTGCGTTCGTCACCCATATCCACGAAGAACTCGCGGATATCGGTCCCGTTGACATAGGCCGCTTCTTCGGCGGTTGGGCCTATCTTGTCGCTGATCGCCAGTTCGCCATCAGCATCAAGGATCGCCTCTATTTCAGGGTTGATCAGCCCCTGAGAGATGCGCTTCTCAGCGAAGGATGTCAGCCGTTCACCTACAACAAGGGCGGCAAACCGGTGGTCGTGCACCGCTACTACGAAGCACCGGTCACTTGCCTTGATGACAGGCAGGCGCTGCTCCATTGGTCCGCACGCGCGATCGCCGCCGAAGACGAAGCCCCGCGTCGCGTCCGCAGATAAATGTCTCGTGGCGGCGACGCGGCACGCGGCCGAGGTCAGACTACGGCGGCTCCCGACGGGAACAGATTTGTCCGGGAGCGATACGGCACGGAAAAAATCTGTCGCGATTTCCCGGATTTTCGTCGCGTCATGCGTTTGACCAGGCACGGCCGATCTATATAGTCGCTCTTGTTCTCAGGGCGGGGTGAAACTCCCCACCGGCGGTAGCGATCGAAAGATCGAAGCCCGCGAGCGCTTCGGAGGTCTACTTCGGAGGTCAGCAGATCCGGTCAGATTCCGGAGCCGACGGTCACAGTCCGGATGGAAGAGAGCAAGCAGGAACGTGGACCCCACACCGGGGTTTCGCGCGCGTGCATGTTCGCCCGACGGGAAAATTGGAAACGCCAAACCCTGGAAGGCTTGAGACCATGACTATTCTTTCCCACCCCACCGCCAAGATTGCGATTGTCCGTGCCCGCTGGCACGCCGACATCGTCGACCGCTGTGTCGATGCCTTCGTCGCCCAATGGACGAAGTTCGGCGGCAGTGCCGCCGACGTCGAGATCTTCGACGTGCCAGGCGCGCTGGAAATCCCGCTGCACGCGCAGAAGCTTGCCAGGACCGGCCGTTACGCCGCGATCCTCGGCACCGCCTTCGTCGTCGATGGCGGCATCTACCGCCATGACTTCGTCGCTGGCACGGTGCTCGACGGTATGATGCGCGTCCAGCTCGATACCGACGTGCCGGTGCTGTCGGCCGTGCTGACGCCGCACAATTTCCAGGAAAGCGCGCCGCTGATCGCCTTCTTCCGCGAACACTTCGTCGCCAAGGGCGAAGAAGCCGCCAATGCCTGCGCCCAGATCCTCGACGCCCGCGCCAAGCTGGCGCTGCTCAACGCCTGATCTGCTGGCGGGCCGCAAGCCCGCGCCGTATCCGGCCGCCACCCCTCATCCGGCCTGCCGGCCACCTTCTCCCCGCCTGCGGGGAGAAGGCTAGGGTGAGGGGCAAGGCTCGCTCAGCGCTCCGATGCGCAACCATCGAGCCGCTTCGCGGCGCCTGCTTGAATCAACCTCTGAACCACCTGAATCAAGCCGCCAGCAACAGCCGGCAAACCGCTGTTTCGAATAGCCAATTCCCGGCGTTCAATGCACCGGCTCTGCCTCATCAAGGCACCGTTCCAGCGCCGCCATCCGGTGGCGATGACCGACCGCCTCGAAACCGACGACGGTCACGAACGGCGCAAACATCAGAATGATCAGGCAGATCGCCATGTCGACGCCCGCCATCGCGGCCGCGATCGACGCCGCAAGCAGCAGCATCGTGCCGGCGAGCAGCCAGGCATGAAGCGGTTCCGACTGCCGCAGCAGATAGGCATACATGCCGTAGACCAGAGCGATATAGGCCGCGACCGGGACCGCCACCGTCAACACGGTCGCAAGCGACCCGATATGCGCCTTGTGCTCGATGTAATAGGCGGCGACATGCAGGCCCGCACCGGTCGCAACGATCGCGGCGAAAATGAACATGTGACCATAGCCCCAGACGAAGGAGCGTCTGCGGTGCACGTGCAGGACCTCGGCACTCGGCAACAGGAAATAGATCCACCACATGCCGAAGGTAAGCCCGGTGCCCGCAAGGCAGACGAGCGCCACGTCGAGGTTCCAGCCCTCCCCATCCACCACCGCCGTGATCGAGGCGACCGTGCCGACGACGCCTTCTCCGAGCGCGATGATTGCCAGAAGGCCGTAGCGTTCCGCAATATGGTGGGCATGCCAGGGCGTGCCGCCATGCCGCGTCTCGGCGATATAGGGCCCGAGCATCTCGATGACGGTGAGCGCCACGACCATGGCGAAGGTGACAACGATCGAGAAGTCGACGAAGATCTGCACGACCCAGCCGAGTTGCGCAACCGTGATCGCTACCACATAGGTCATGCAGGCCTGCCGTCGTGCCGGATCTTGGCCGGCGGCGCGCAGCCACTGGAAGATCATCGCCACCCGCATGACGACGTATCCGAGCACCATCACGCCATTGTCGAGATGGGCACCCTCGTCGACCGAGCGGAACATGGCGGGAAGGCCGATCGCCAGGATCAGCACGCCGACCATCTGCACCATGGTCACGCACCGGAACACCCAGTCGTCGGTGTCATAGGCGGAAGCAAACCAGGTGAAATTGATCCAGGCCCAGCAGATGGCGAAGCTGGCGAAGAAGAAGCCGATCAGCCCCGCCTTGAAATGTCCTTCGGCCATCAGATGCGCAAGCTGCGATGCCGCAAGGCTGAAGGCGATGACGAAGGTCAGGTCGAACAGAAGCTCGAGCGTCGTGGCTGTGCGGTGGTGTTCGTGCGTGTCGCGGCCGCTCATGCGCGCCAGGCGGTGGCTTCCGGCATGCGGCGGTGTCGTTGGGGCGTCGGGCATGGGGCGGCATTCCTCGCTGACGTGACGATATGCAAGCATGTTCAAATATTTACAGAAGCTTCGTCAAGCCGGCAGTGCCCCGGCGGTCTGCCAAAACACCCGACAGCGCCGCGCCTCAAACATGACGCGCAAACGACGCTGAAACGAATTAGGCAGTGGCAAATCAGGAAAAGACGCCCGGCATCTCTGCCGGGCGTCTCGCCGCGATGCGCGAGGGAGGATCAACGTGCATTGCGGTATTAGAGCATTTCCAGGAAAAGTGCGAATCGGCTTTCCGCCAGGAAATGCGTAAAAACAAAGAGATAGAGCGGGTCTGTGGCTCCGTTTAAACCGGAAACGCTCTAGCAGTTGGCTCGCTTACTTCGCCGCGTCGAGACGATCGATCGCGTCGACATTGCCGGCCGACGGGCCGTTCGCGTCGAATTCGGAGGCGAGCCAGGTATCAACGATCGACTTCGCCAGCTCCGGCCCGATGACGCGCGCGCCCATGGTGATGATCTGTGCGTTGTTCGACTTTGCCGCCCGCTCAGCGGAATAGGTGTCGTGGGTCAGCGCGGCGCGGATGCCCGGCACCTTGTTGGCCGAGATGCAGACGCCGATACCGGTGCCGCAGAACAGGATGCCGCGCTCGTTGTCGCCATCGACGATGGTCTGCGCCAGCTTCTGCGACAGGTCGGCGTAGAAACCGGACTGGCTGAGGTCGCTGACTTCGAGGTCGGCCTTGCCCTTGAGATGGGCGGCGATGACGTCGAGCAAGGGCTTGCCGGCGCTGTCTGCTCCGATTGCGATCTTCATGATTGTTCCTTTCCGTCTTGTTGATCTGCGGGGTACGAGGGCTCAGATCGCCTTCGAGACGCGCTGCAGAATGTCGAGATAGCCATTGACGTCCCAGGCGGAGCGGCCGATGAACAGGCCGTCGATGTGCCCCTGGGTGATCAGTTCTTCGCAATTGCCGGGATTGACGCTGCCGCCGTAGAGGACGGGAACGCGCACGCCGAGCGCGCCTTGCGCCACGTCGGCGATCCGCTTATGGCGCTCGTCGGCATAGTCTGATGTTGCCGGAATGCCGTTGACGCCGATGGCCCAGACCGGCTCGTAGGCGAGCAGGATCGTCGCCTTGCGCGCGTCGCCTTCCAGCAGTTCCAGCGCGCCTTCAACCTGCCGCTTCAGGACGGCATCCGCCTCGCCCGCCTCGCGCTCGGCGAGCGTCTCGCCAATGCAGATCAGCGGCACCAGGCCGTGGCGCACCGCCGCTGCCGTCTTCAGGCCCACGGTACGGTCGGTCTCGCCGAAGTGCTCGCGCCGTTCGCTATGGCCAAGCTCGACCACATCGAGGTTGCAGTCCCTCAGCATCACCGGCGAAACCTCGCCGGTCCAGGCGCCGGCGTCGTCCCAATGCATGTTCTGCGCACCGACCTTGACGCCCGTTTGCACGAGCCGTTCCTTGACCTGTCTGACGGCGGTAAAGGGTGGAATGACGAAACGCTGGATGCGCTCGTCGCGCGCTCCGTCCGCTGCGGCCAGCCTCTCGGCAAAGACCATGGCCTCCGCCAGCGTCTTGTTCATCTTCCAGCTTGTGCCCACCCAGAGCTGCGGCTTGTTCATGCTTTCTCCGATGCTTTTCGATTGTCGACCGTCACCAGGGGGATTCCGGCCTCGCGGAGCGTCGCGGCATGCTCATCCGCCACCTCGGCGCCGGTCAGCACCGCATCGAAGGCGTCGAGCCCTGTCAGGAAATGCAGGGCGGAACGCCCGAACTTGTCGTGATCGACCATGAGATATTTGCGCGCCGCCGACTTCACCATCAGCCGCTTGGCCTGCACGACCTCCTGGTCCTGGTGGAAGGCTGCCGTTCCCGCGACTGCGGAGCTGGAGAGGAAGGCGATATCGACGCGCAGCGAGCGCAGCGCCTCTTCGGTGACGATGCCGAAAAAGCCGTTGAACTTCTTGCTGTACTGGCCGCCGAGCGCGATGACGTTGATGCCGGGCGCACCGGACAGACCGGTGATGACGCCGAGGTTGTTGGTGATGACGGTCAGCGGCCTGATGTCCCTGATGCAGCCGGCAATCGCGCCGGCCGTCGAACTGTCGTCGATGAGGATGCTCTGCCCCGGCTCGATCAGGCTCGCCGCATATTCGGCAATGCGGTTCTTCTCGGCGGCGGCAATCTTCTCGCGGTAGCGGAAATCGCTTTCGAACTGCGGGCTCGACTGGATCGAAGCGCCGCCATGCACCTTGCGCAACAGGCCAGCCTGTTCGAGATCGTCGAGGTCGCGATGCACCGTCATCTTGCTGACGCCGAAACGGAGTGACAGATCCTCGACGGACGCCGTGCCGGCCTCCATCAAAACATCCATGATCGCCTGTCGCCTGTCTTCCGGCTTCATCGTCATCCGCCTCGATCCCGATGCCGCGAGAGCGCGACATCACACCTGAGAAGATAACACCTTTATGTTATATTTCAATCTAGCTAATGATACTTTGTGATATTTCAGTGTGATTTTGATGATCGGTTGAACCCGGTATCGATGTAGGGCTCCCAGAACTCCACGGATTCGCGGATCATCTCCACAACGTTGTGGTCGGTCGGTTCCCGCTCGCGGAAGGACAGCTCCAGGCAGATCTCGTTGTCGGTGCCGCCGCCGGCCTTGACCGCATCGATCAGCTTCTCCGGCGTGATGCGGCCATCCCGGTTGTAGGCAGCGGTAAACGGCCAGTGCCCGCCCTTGTTCATCGACGACTGCTTGATGTGGATGATCGGCGAGCGCTCGGGAAATGCGCCCGCCCAGGCATAGGGGTCGATGTCATCGGGGTCGTCGGAGGTGACGTCGCCATGGTCGATATCGACCATCATCTTCATTGGGAGCGGCAACTCCGCCTCGGCGAGCCGCCGGTCGAGCGAGCGGCACTCGGCGATCGTGTGGCCGAACTCGCGCCCGACCGACATCGGTTCCCAGAACACATAGGAAAGACCGGCCGCCTTGCCGTGTTCCGCCACGTCGCGCCAGCAGTCGATGGCGATCTTCATCATCTCCTCGCGCCGGGCCGGGTCGTCATAGTCCCTCAGCGTGAAGATCGCAAACTGCGTGCCCATGCCGGATGCGCCAAGCTCGGCGGAGATATCGGCAAAGGTCTTGAACCAGTCGACATAGTAGCGTCGCACATCCGGGTCGGGGTGGCCGAAGTGGTTGAGCCTGCCATAGGGCCCGGTCATGCCCGAGGTGATCCTGACGCCGGTGCGGCTAAGCGCTGCCCTGAACTGACGGATGGTCTTGGAGATCGTTGCCGCCGGCCAGCCCGGATTGACGAACTCATGCGTCAGCTGCACGTAGCCGATGCGGATCTGCTCCCCGATTGTCTCGATCAGATCATCAGGCTCGGCAAAACGATTGACCAGCGGATTGGTGTTGAGCGACAGCGTGAAAGCCAAGACCGTACTCCTGACTACCAGAGAAATTTCGGGAGGATGAAATCGGGCGTGGCGCCATGCTCGGCAAAGAGTTTTTGCCGCTCCTTGTCGGAGGCATGCTCCAGTATCCCGGTGGTCACCAGCGCCGACTCAAGGCCGGCACTTGCCGCCCCGGCGATATCGTGTTCGATGCTGTCGCCGATTGCGCAGACGCGCGACGGATCGGGATGACCGAGAAAGTCGAGGGCAAAATCGTAGATGTCGGCGAATGGTTTTCCGATCCAGCGCACCGTGCCGCCGAGTTCCTCGTAAAGCTCCGCAATCCGCCCAGCCCCGAAAGCCATTCCGCTCTTGGTCAGCATCACCTTGTCGGGGTTGGTGCAGAGGCACGGCACGCCGCGCCGTGCCGCAGGCGCCAGCAGCGCCTCATAGTGCGACAGCGGCAGGACATCGCCTTCGCTCGCAGCCAGAAGCACGAAGTCCGCATCCGCGCCATCTTCGGTGCGCTCGAGGTCGAGCCCGGTGAGCGGCGACAGATCGCCGTCGCGGCTGACCAGCAGGCACTTTTTCGGAGGCCCGCTTGCCTGCCCGCCTTCCTTTTTCAGGATCTGCCACGCCACTTCGCCCGAGGTCAGGAACCAGTCCCAGCTGCCGGCGACGAAGCCGAGATCGACGAGACGGCGGTCGTTTTCCGCCGAGCGCTTGCCGGAATTCGAGAGAATGATGATGCGCTTGCCCTGATTCTTCAGCCGCACCAGCGTTTCGGCAGCACCAGGATAGGGCCTGCGGCCGTCGCGCAGCACGCCGAACTGGTCGATCAGAAAGGCGTCATAACGATCGGCGATATCGCCGAGGCCTGAGATGACAGTACTCATAACACACCTGCCTGTCTTGCACCGGCAAGCGCCAGCCGCGCCGTGCCGGCTGCGGCCTCTTCCGAACGTACCGTCAGGAACGGCACGCCGAGCTTGCGCGCGCGGATTGCCGACCACGCCGCATTTCTTGCACCGCCACCGACGGTGCGTATGGAACCGAGCTTGGGTCCGCCGAACGATGTCAGCCTGTGATAAGCAAGGCTTTCGATACCGGCGATGCCTTCGAAGATTGCCTTCAGAAACATCGCGTCATCCTCGGGTCGCGGCGTCAGGCGTGGCTCAAGATTCGGATCGGCGATGGGGAAGCGCTCGCCGGGCTTCGTCAGCGGGTAATAGTCGAGCCCGCTATCGACAGCCGGATCGATGCGGGCGGAAAGCTCATCGATGCGCTCTGCGGAAAAATACTCGGCCAGAACAACGCCTCCCGTATTCGATGCGCCGCCCGCCAGCCACATGTCGCCGATCCGGTGGCTGTAGAGGCCATATTCCGGGGCAAACAGCGCCCGGTCGGAAAGCACCTTCACCGTCAACGTCGTGCCGAGTGCGCTGACGCCATCGCCCGGACGATCGGCACCGGTCGCCAGAAACGAGGCACAGCCATCGGTCGTGCCGGCGACTAAAATGACATCCGGCGTCAGGCCGAAGGCTTCGGCTGCGGCCGCCGATATCGTCGCAACCGGCGCACCGGCCGGCAGCACCTCCGGCAGGAGATCGATGCGCGCGCCAGTTCGTGAGATCCACTCCGGCCAGCACCGCGCCACCGGATCGTAGCCGGTCTTCAAGGCATTGTTCTCGTCGGAAACGTCGTAGAGCCCGGTAAAATGCCCGGCGAGCCAATCGGCCTGATGGATGACACGGAAGACATCCGGCACCGATTGGAACAGCAGCACCTTGGCAAGACCGGAGGTTGCCCCGTGGGCGGCACTTTCCTTCGGTGCATGGGCGGCAATTGCGTCCAGCATCGTCCGGTCGGAAACCGGATCGTTGTACATCATCGGCGTGGCAAGCGGCGCACCGTCGGCGGAAACGGGCAGCATCGTGCCCGAGGTTCCGTCGATGCTGATGGCGCGGATCCGTCGACGATCGACCGCCTCGAGCACCTCGCCAAGCGCCGCCCGCACCGCCTTCCACCAGCCGACCGGATCGCGGTGGTCATCGGAAAAAGCGGCGAGCTTGGCCGCACCAGAGGCGACGATCGTGCCGTCAGGCACCATCGCCACGGAGCGCGCGCCCGACGTGCCGATATCGATGCCGACAACAAGGGCGTTCTGATTTCCACTCATTGCAGCGCCTGCCCTGCCCGGTTGAGCTTCTGGCGATATTTCTCCGCGTCCCAGCCGAGCAGTTCGGCGTTCTCGGCATCGCTCAGATAGCGAAGACGCCCATTTGCGGGAATGCGGGCCGTCACGTCGGCAAGGCAGCGCGCCATGGCGAGCGCGCCTGCGGAAATGGTCTTCTCGACCAGTACCCCCTTGCCGGGAAACAGCAGAAGCGGCGGCAGGGTTTCGCCACGTTCATTCCTGGCGGTCTCGATCGAAACGGCGGTTTCGCCCGGCGCGGCGATGACGGACCCCTTGCCGAGGAAGATGACATGGTCGGGATAGAGGCTGCCGCCGGCAGCAATCCGGCAGCTTTCGAGGTCGGTTGCGACCGCATGCAGTCGTGCGTCGTCGGGCAGGCAATAGCCACTGTCGACCGCAAGGCGGGACAGTGCCGCGAGATCGGCTGATGGCGCCGCCCGTCGCTGCGTCGTCAACCGGCGGGAGACCTCGGTCAGAAGGATTGCCGCATCGGCGACGGTCTCGGCGGCAACTGCAAGGCCGTGATTGCCGAGGATCAGCACCGACGTCTTCTCCTGCAGCCGCTCGGCGATCGCCTTGGCAAGCGGCAGCCCCGGCCGCGCATAGGGTACGAAGACATGCGGGATACCCGTCAGGCGTTCGGCAGCGATGGCCGCACCGATCGTCTGCACGGCGGTCGCGATGGTTTCGACGCAATGGACATGGATCACCACCTTCTGCGGCATCAGCGCATGTACCGTCGTCTCGATCGACGGCCTGAGGCCGGAAGGGTTCATTTCGGAGATGACGAAGTCCTGGGCTTTCTCGGCCGCGGGATCCATGCGATCCAACGCTTCGAGCAATGGGTCGAGCGCCACCGGCACCATGACGTCGCGCTGGCGCGCATGGGCAAGCCAGAGGCCGGAGGCCTTGATCCAGAGCGTGCCGACCTCCTTGATCGACGTGTTTCCGCCCGCCCCCTGCACCAGCAGCGGGTCGGCGCCGACCCGCGCCGAGATATCAAGCAAGGCCTCCAATTCCAGACTGCGCATTCCCACTCTCCTTCAGGCCGCCACTTGCTGGCGTTCCAGCCAGCCGGCGAAAGCCAGCCTCTCGGCCTGTGTCATGTGCAGGCCGTGTTTCGTCCGCCGTTCCAGTAGGTCTTCAGCCGTCGACGCCCATTCGTTGTCGATCAGGAAGCGCGCCTCGCGCTCGCGAAACAGCGGGCTGAAGACAGCGCCGAGGTCTTCGAGCGATTTGGCATTGCCGATCAGATCGTGCGTGCGCGTGCCGTAGAGCCGCGCGTAATGCTTGGCGAGGTCGGCCGTCAGCCAGCGATAGCGCGCCTTGAGATCCCCAAGAAACTGCTCGAAATCGGCATTGGCCATGTCGCCACCCGGCAAATGCGCCTTGGCGGTCCAGGCCGCACCCATCTCAGGGAAGAACGGTTTCAGCCGCTCGAGCGCATGTTCCGACAGCTTGCGGAAGGTGGTGATCTTGCCGCCGAAGACGGAGAGAAGCGGCGCCTGGCCGTTGGCCGCATCGACCTCGAAGATATAGTCGCGCGTCACCGCCGACGGGTTTTCGGCATTGTCGTCATAGAGCGGACGCACGCCGGAGAAGGAGTGGACGATATCGTCTTCGGTCAGTTGCTGCTTGAAGTAGCGGTTCACCGATTTCAAGAGATAGGCGATCTCGTTGCCATCGGCGGATACGTCCTCGGGCCGCCCCTCATAGGGGATATCCGTCGTGCCGATCAGCGCCAGGTCGTTCTGGTAGGGGTTGATGAAGATCACCCGCTTGTCCGGGTTCTGCACCAGATAGGCCTGCCGCCCCTCCCAGAATTTCGGCACGACGATATGGCTGCCCTTGACCAGTCGCACACTGCGGCTGGAATTGAGCCCGGCGATCCGGCCGATGACATCGTTGACCCATGGCCCCGCTGTATTGACCACGCAGCGCGCCTTGACCTCGGATTTCACGCCGGTGCGCAGATCCGTCATCTCCACCTGCCAGAGGCCGTCGACGCGACGAATGGCGCTGCAGGCGGTTCGGGTCAAGACGCGCGCGCCCTTCTTCTGCGCATCGAGTGCATTGAGCACAACGAGCCGGGCGTCATCGACCCAACAGTCGGAATATTCGAAGGCCTTGCGATAGTCCCGCTTGATCGGCGCACCCTCAGGCGCAGTGCTGAGATCAAGGCTGCGGGTGCCTGGCAGACGCTTGCGGCCGCCGAGGTGGTCGTAGAGGAACAGTCCGAGCCGCACGAGCCAGGCGGGCCTGTCGGCCGGATTGTGCGGCAGCACGAACCGCATCGGCCAGATGATGTGCGGCGCGGATGAGAGCAGCACCTCGCGCTCGATCAACGCCTCGCGCACCAGCCGGAACTCGTAATATTCGAGATAGCGCAGCCCGCCATGCACCAGCTTGCCCGAGCGCGAGCTTGTGCCTTGCGCCAGATCGTCCTTCTCGCACAAGAGGACCGAGAGCCCTCGCCCGGCCGCATCGCGCGCGATCCCCGCACCGTTGACGCCGCCGCCGACGACAAAAAGATCATATATTCCGGTCTCGGAACCCACGTTCTTGCCTCCCGTCATCAGCACGGATTGACCGGCGGCAGGCCGGCGATGTAGCGGCGCACCTCTTCGGCAGCCATCTCGGCGGCGTAGGTGACGGTGCGAACAGAAGCGCCGGCGATATGCGGCGTCAGTGTCACGTTCGGAAGCTGGAGCAGTGGCCAGTCCTCCGGCACCGGTTCGACAGAGAAGGTCTCGAGCATGGCCGCCGACAGGTGGCCGCTCACAAGGTTCTCATAGAGCGCGTGGTAGTCGCAGAGCGGCCCGCGCGCCGTGTTGACGAAGATTGCACCGGGTTTCATGTTCGCGAAGGTCTCGGCATTCATCATGTTCCGGGTTTCCTCGGTGACGCGCGGGTGCAGCGTCACAAGGTCGGAGCGCGACAGGAGGTCGTCGAGCGCCACATGCTCGACGCCGGCGTTGAGATCGTCGGCGCTCAGCTGCACATAGGGGTCATGCACCAGAACCTTTGTGCCGAAGGCCCGCAGCAGCCGCACCACCTTGGTGCCGATGTTGCCGTAGCCGATGACGCCGACGGTCATTTCCGAAAGCTCACGGCCGGTGCGGTCGGCGCGGTAGAGGTCGCCGCGCCACTCGCCCTTGCGTAGCGCCTCGTGGCCGGTGCGGATCAACCGCGTCTCGGCGAGGATGGCGCCGAGCGTGAACTCGGCAACGGCGCTGGCATTGCGGCCGGGCGTATTGACGACGCTGATACCGGCGTCGCGTGCCGCCGACATGTCGATATTGACGGGCCCGCCACGCGAGACGGCAACGAGCTTCAGCCCGGGAAGCGACGTCAGCATGCCGCGCGAGAGCGGCGCAAGCTGCGTCACCAGGATTTCCGCGTCGCCGATGAATTCGACGATATCGTCCGCCTTCCCCAGATATTCCTTGAGACCGTCCATGCCTTCGACGGCGTAACCATGCTCCATCGGCACATCCGGCCAGGGCAGCTCGAGGGTGCGGATCTCATGGCCGTCGCCGCTTGCTTCGACGATCTTGTCGCGAAACACGTCCGGCAGCATGAACCGGTCGCCGATGATGGCTATCTTTTTCATTTCAGTTCTTCCTGTTGTGATCCCGAGGCAGCATCCTGGGAAAGTGCGTGCCACACGGGTCGAAGCGCGATGCGCGACTGCTGGTAGGAGGGGAAGAGGCCGTCGTAACGGCGCGCAAGCGCCGCGTCGGCGGGCTCGGCAGCGCGCTGATGCGGCGACACCCAGTCACGCACGCATTCTGCCATCGAGGGGTAGATACCGAGGGAGACGGCCGCGATCATGGCTGCTCCTGCCGCCCCCGCCTCCTCGCGCTCGCTGGTCTGGACACTGGCCCCGAGCGCACCACCAAGAATGCGCCGAAGCGAGGCGCTACGTGCGGCACCGCCGGTCAGCCGGATGCGGCCCGGAAGCGGCCCCATCTCGGCGTAGCAATCGCGCGCGGCCATGGCGAGCCCGTCGAACACCGCCTTCACCATGTCGCCGAAGCCGTGGGTGATCGAAAGCCCGACGAAGGAAGCGCGCGCCGAAGCGTCGACGAAGGGCCCGCGCTCGCCCGCATCCGAAATATAGGGCTGGAACAGGAGCGACGTATCCTTGGCCTCCGCCAACCAGCCGTCGACATGGGACAGAAGCTCGCCCTTGGTCTTTTCGACGCCCATGCCTTTCAAGAGGCCGCCGGCGACCGACAGGATCCAGTCGATGTTGAGCGTTGCCGCCATGTTCGACTGCATCTGCGCATAGGTGTCCGTGATCGGCATGCACATGGTGTAGCCGGTGAGATCACGGTTGAGCCGCACGTCGTCGGCGCTCGTGGCAAGGCGCATGTGCATGCCGGTCGAGCCGATGATCGAGCAGCCGGTGTCGGTGCCTGGATCGTAGAGCCCGGCGCCAAGTGCCGTGCAGACGACATCGACATAGCCGAGCACCACCGGTGTGCCCGTGGGAAGACCGGTGGCGCCGGCTGCCTCCGACGAAAGCAGGTGGTGCGACGTTGCCCCGTCGACGATCTCTGGCAGGAAATGCTTGAGCTTCTGAAGGCCGAGAAAACGGATGACGTCGTCGTTGTAGCTGCGGGTGCGGAAGTTGCCGAAGGTGAAGTTGGCTTCGGAGGGATCCGTGGCACGCATTTGCGTCAGCTTGAAGTAGAGCCAGTCCTTGCAGTGAAACGTGGTTGCAACACCGGACAGCATTTCCGGCGCGTTGTCGCTCATCCAGCGCAGCTGCGCGCCTTGCTGGCACGCGGCAAGCCCGGAGCCGGTGCTGGCGAAACGCTCGACATCGCCGCTGTCGCCACGTAGGCGCTCCACCGTGTCGCCAGCACGCGCGTCGAGCCAGAGCCAGCCTTTACCGATGGGATCGCCCGCTCTGTCGATCATCCAGGTGCCGTCGCCCTGCCCGGTCACCGCGACCGCCGCAACACGGCCAGCGAGGTTCTCGACCCTGGCCGAAAGCTCGGTCAAGGTGGTGACCGTGTCGGTCCAGGTGCGATTGAGGTCCTGCACGCTGCCGGTCCTGCCGACCGCCTCGTACGTGTTCGGCACCGATGCCATGGCAAGCTGCCGCCCACCAAGGTCGAAGGCCACCGACTTGATGACCGACGTTCCCGCATCGATGCCGATGAGGATGTCGCGCATCAGGCAAGCTCCACGCCGTGGCTGATCGCCTTGCCGCTGTCACCGTCGAACACATGCAGGCTCGACGGATCGAGGTGGATGCCGATCGGCTGGCCGACGGCAAGTTCGGTGCGGTCATGCTCGACCAGCACCATGGTGCCGCCGGCAAAGTCTGCCGCGATATGCGTCTGGTCACCGAGCCATTGGTTGACCGCCACACGTCCGGAAACTCCGTCGGCGCTGCGGCGCACCGCATATGGCCGGATCCCGAGCACCACCTTCTGCCGCTTCATCAGCGCGTCGCGCACGGCATGGGAGAAATCCGACGCCGGATATTCCAGCCGCACGCCGTCCCTGAGGCCGAAGGCGACCTTGGCGTCCGAACCGGTGACACTCGCCTCGAACACGTTCATCGGCGGCTCACCGACGAAGGTGCCGGTGAAGAGGTTCGCCGGACGCTCCTTGATCTTCTGCGGCGTATCGAACTGCTGCAGCACGCCGCCTTCCATCACCGCGATGCGATCGGCAAGGGCATTGGCTTCTGTCTGGTCGTGGGTGACGAGGATCGCCGTCAGTCCGCGTTCCTTGATGTAGTGCTTGATGCGGCCGCGCAGCACGGCGCGCAGCTGCGGCTCGAGCTGGCCCATCGGCTCGTCGAGCAGGTGCAGGTTGGCATCACGGATCAGCGCCCGCCCCAGCGAGGCGCGCTGCTGCTGGCCGCCGGAGATCGAGCTCGGATAACGCCCGAGAATATCCTCGATCTCGAGCAGCTTGGCGATACCAGCCACCTTCTCGTCGACGACGCTCTGCGACAGCTTGGACGCCTTGAGCGCAAAGGCGATGTTCTCGCGCACCGTCAGCGGCGGATAGAGCGAATAGCCCTCAAACGCCATGGCGACGTTGCGGCGCACCGGCGCAAACGTCTGGACTTCGCGTCCGCCAAGCGAGATCGTGCCGCGCGACACCGCCTCGAAACCGGCGATCATGCGCAGCGTCGAGGTCTTGCCGCAGCCGGACGAGCCAAGCAGCGCGATGATCTCGCCCTTCCGGACGTCCATGTTGAGCTTCTTGACGGCGTGGACGCCGTAATCGACCGGACCATAGAACTTATCGACGTCCCTGATCAAAAGAGCGGTGTCGTTCATGCCGCTTCTCCATTGCGCTTGGATGCGATGTCGGCGCGCGGCAGAAGCCGGCCGCTCGCCTTGTCGAAGAGGAAGGCGTGGGCACCGTTGACGGCGATATGGGCCGGTCCTGCCACCGGTCCAGGCGTTCCGGCCGGACGCGACACGAGGATTTCACGGCCGCGCGCGGTCATCGCCAGCGTCACGGTCTTCTCGTTGAGCGGCGTTTCCGCCTCCACCGTCACCGGGATGGCGCCCGGCGCCGATGCTTGGACAAAGACGATGCTTTCCGGGCGCAGACCGAGAACACAAGGTTTGCCCGAGACATCGCCGTCATAATCGGCAAGCCGCACCCGGACGTTGGAGAGTTCGACGAAGACACCGTCACCGCTCTTCTGCGGCGCCACGTCCAAAAGATTGATCGTCGGATCGCCGAAGAGCCGCGCGATCTCGATGTCGGCGGGTGCGTTGTAGATTTCCTGCGGCGTACCGATCTGGCGGATGCGCCCCTGCGACATCACCGCGATCCGGTCGCCGAGCGCCATCGCTTCCTTGTAGTCCTGGGTCACGTAGACGACGGTAGCACCTTCTGCTGCCAAAAGGCGCGGCAGTTCCAGCCGCATCTCGAAGCGGAGTTTCGCGTCGACATTGCGCAACGGGTCGTCGAGCAAAAGCAGCGGCGGCGAGCCGACCAGCGCGCGGGCCAATGCCGTGCGCTGCTTCTGGCCGTTGGAAAGCGCCTTCGGGTGATGGCTCAGTACATGGTCGATCTTCAGGAGCTTGGCGACCTTTTGCACGCCCGCGGTGATCGCATCCTTCGACGACCGCGTCGCCGTCAGCGGGCTGGCGATATTGTCGAAGGCGCTCATGTGGGGAAAGAGCGCGAAGTTCTGGAAGGCCATGCCGACACCGCGGTGTTCGGCATCGACATCGGTCATGTCCTCGCCGCCGATCAGCACCCTGCCCTCGTCGGGCTCGATGACGCCGGCGACAAGGCGCAGCAGCACCGTCTTGCCGGCGCCGGACGGGCCGAAGAGCACCAGGCGTTCGCCATTGGCGACATCGAGCGACAGGTCGTCGAGAACCGTCTGGCTCTTGTAGCGCTTGACGATGTTTTTTAGGTGAAGCGTCGTCATGTCTTACCCTTTCACCGCGCCAAGCGACAAACCTTCGACGAGGTAACGCTGGGCGTAGAGTGCGAGCGCGAGCGTCGGCGTGACCGAGAGAACGATGGCCGAGGCTATCTGCCCGTATTGGATGCCTGAGGATGTGACGAAGGCAAGTGCGCCCACGGTCACCGGCTGCTTGTCGGCGGAGGCCAGCACCAGCGCGAAGACGAAATTGTTCCAGGCGAAGATGAAGGCGAGCAGGCCGGCGGCAGCGATACCGGGACCGGCGAGCGGCAGGGCGATCTTGCGGAAGGTCGCAAACCAGGAATGGCCGGCGATGCGGTAGGCATATTCGACGTCGGCCGAGATATCCTCGAAGTAACCACGCACGATCCACAGGATCAGTGGCAGGCAGATCAGCTGGTAGACCCAGATCAGGCCGAAATAGGTGTTGGAAAGGCCGAGCCACTGGAAATATTGGGTCAGCGGCAGCAGCACCAGCAGCGGTGGCGCGAAGCGGAACGACAGCAGCGTGAACGCGATGTCTTCCGAACCCCTGAACTTGTGCCGGGCAAAGGCGTAGGCCGCGGGAACGCCGAGCACCAGCGCCACCGCAACGGAAGCGACCGACAGGAAGATCGAGTTGCCGAGGTTGCGCATGAAGGCGATGTCGAGCGTACCGGCGGCCGTCTGCAACTTGCCGGTGATCAGCGCCGCATAGTTGGATAGTGTCGGCGAGAACACGATCGATGGCGGAATGGTCAGGATCGTCTCGTTCGTCTGGAACGACATCAGGAAGATCCAGAAGATCGGGAACATGAAGAAGACAACGACGAGCGTCAGGGCGACAGCGCGCAGGACCCGTTCGATGGGAGACGTGGTTTCCATGTGAACCTCCTTACGCTTCGCCGCGGGCGCGTTCGCGCAGGCGCAGCCAGTTCTTGATGAAGACGTTGGAGAGCGTGTAGGTGATCGCCCACAGGATGATCAAAAGCGCTGCCGAACGGCCGACATTGGTCGACTGGAAGAAGTTGAGATAGGCCTCGACCTGAAAGACGGTCAGCGTGTTGCCGGGGCCGCCTTGCGTCATCGCATAGATGATGTCGAACTGCTGGATACTGTCGAGCAACCGGAACAGCGTCGCCGTCAGGATATAGGGCGTCAGCATCGGCAGGGTGATGCGGAAAAAGACGAAGCTTCGCGGCACGCCGTCAAGCGCCGCCGCCTCGAAAGGCTGGGTCGGCAGCGACCGAAGGCCGGCCAGAAGCAGGATCATGATGAAGGGCGTATAGACCCAGATATCGACGAGGATGACGGTCAGGAGTGCCGTGTCGGGCGAAGAGGCCCAGCGGAAGTCATGCAGGCCGATCAGGCTTGCGAGGTAGCTGAGGATGCCGAAACTCGGATTGGTCATCAGCTTCCACATCAAAGCGGCGAGCGCCGGCGCAATCATCAGCGGCAACAGCAGCATGATCGAGATGAAGTTGTTGATCGTTGAGCGGCGCTGCAGCAACAATGCGATGCCGAGACCGAGCAGCAGTTCCAGCGTCACGGTGATCCCGGCATAGAGCAGCGACACCTTCAGCGTGTTCCAGAAGGCCGGATCGGTGACGAAGTTCAGGTAGTTTTCGCCCCAGTTGAACTGACGCGCCCAGGGCTGGCTCAACCTATAACGCTGGAACGAATAGATAACCGCCGTGAAGAAGGGGATGAGAATGCCGATGCACACGAGCAGCGCCGGCAGGCTCAGCACATAGGGAAGCATCTTCCTGCTGATCCTGAAACCTGACGCCGGTTTGCGGAGTGTTGCTGTTGAAGCCATGTGGAGCTCCGTTCTCTAAAGTCTTGAAGAAAGCACGCGGCACGCGAGGTCGAGCCCCGCGCCAGTCCACCGGCATCTCAGGTTGGTTTGGGCGGCCTTAAGCCGATCTCGCGGGATGCCCGGCGCCGAATGCGCCGGGCATCGCTTGGGAGGCGTATCAGCCGAGACCAGCTTCCTTCAGCTGGCGATCGATGCTTTCGACGAGCTGGTCGAGACCTTCATCGACCGGTACCTGCTTGGCGACCATCTTCTGCAGCGTCGCCGCCCATTCGGTGGTGACGTCGAAGAACAGCGGCTGCGGCGTGAACTTGATCGAGGCGCCGGCGGCCGAAGCGTCGAACATTTCGACATAGCCCGGATACTTGCCGTTCAGCTTCTCGCGGAACATCTCGTCCTTCCAGATCGACTGGCGAACGGGATCGACGAAGTCCATCTTGGTGGCGCCGAACAGCGCGTGCTCCGGACCCGACGCCCACTGCAGGAAGTACCAGGTGGCGTCCTTGTCCTTGGAGAAATTGGACATGGCGAGCGACCAGATCCAGATGTTTGGCGTCGAGGCCGTGGCTTCCGGGTTGGCGGCAAAGGCGGCGTAGCCGAGCTTGCCGGCCATCTTGTTGTCGCCGCCGTTCATGAAGTAACCAAGGCAATCGGCGTCGAAGATCATCGCCGATGCGCCGGCACCGAGATCGGCGCCGACCTGATACCAGGTATAGGTCGACCAGTCCTTCGGGCCGCTTTCCTGGATCATCTGCACGAACTTGGTGTGATAGGCCTTGGACTCGGCCGTATTCATCGCTGCCGACAGCTTACCGTCGGCTGAAACGTTCAAGTCCTTCTGGTTGAAGTTGGCGTAACCGGACAGGAAGCCCGGATGGATCGTCGCCCAGGAGCGCGAACCTCTGACGCCGATGCCGTAGATGCCGCCGATGTCCTTCTGCAGCTTGGCCGCGACCGCGATCATGTCGTCGAGGTTCTTCGGCAGCTCGACGCCGGCCTTGTCGAACATCTCGCGGTTATAGGTGATGTTGTTCTGTTCGAACGCCCACGGAATGCACCATTGCTTGGCGTCTTCCGAACCGAGCGCCCCGCCCGGCTGACCGTTCCAGGCGCAGGAGTTCTTCACGCCGGCGAGGAAATCGTCCCAGTTGTAGTTCGGGTTGGTCTTGGTCGGATCCTTGATCCATTCGTTGAGGTCGGCGATCCAGCCGGCCGGACCATAGGTCCAGGTCATGTAGGCGCCGGTCATGAAGGCGTCGTATTCGGACGAGCCCGACGAAAGCGCTGCCGTCACCTTGTCGAAATAGACGTCCTCCGGGAACACGTCATAGGTGACTTCGATACCGGTCAGATCCTTGAAGGCCTGAAGGTTGGCAATCATCGCGTCAGCATAGGGATGCTTGTTCAGAAGCAGCTTCAACGACTTTCCGGAATGCGCCTTCCAGTCGAAATCGGCGGCCAGCGCCTGGGTCGACATCATGTTGAAGAGCGTGCCGGCCGAACCGGCCGCAATCCCGGCAGCGCCGAGACCCTTGAGCATGCCGCGACGATCTACCTCTCCGCGCAGAAACGCGCTGATGAGGTCTTTCTCCTTCTCGTACATAAGTCTTCTCCTCCGTTGCGGGTATGATTGCATCATGCGATCACCGGCTACCCGACCGGGATTCCTCCCCCGAGGCGTTAGAGCGACACCTCCTCGCCCTCGCCTCTCGACTTTGTCAGGCACTCCTCATTTTCCGTCGGCGGCCAGCGCCCGAGCGGTCTTTTCGTCGGTGATGAGGCCGCTCAGCAGGCCGCTGCCAAGCACGGCACGAATGGCAGGCGTCTTGATCTTGCCGCCGGCGACGGCCACCGTGCGCCGATCCTTCAGGTCGTCGCGGCTGAGCGTGAAGGTGCGGTTCGACAGCGTCGTCTCGATCGGGCGACCATCCTCGTCGAAGAAGTGGCCAAGCAACTCGCCCTTGCCCCCGCCCCTCTGAATTTCCTCGATCTCGCTCATCTCGATCATTCCGGTCGAAACCAGCGACGCCTCGCGCTCTGCCGTGCCGATGCCAACCAACAAGAGGTCGGCGGTCTTGGCGAGATCGAACACTTCGCGCACGCCGCGCTGGCTGAAGAGCACGTCGCGATCCTCGACGGTGTTGGCGAAGAACGGCACGGGCATGACATAGGCTTCCGCGCCGGTACGCTCGGCCAGCCGGTGGATCACGTCATGCGGGTTTGCCGAGAACTTGCGGGTGAGACCGCCGAGCAGCGAGACGAAACGGGTGTTATTGCTGGTGGTGCGCGGCAGATACTCGACACAAGCAGCAAGCGTGCGGCCATGACCGACGCCGACGAGCGCAGTTTCGCCGCGTTCGATCTCGCGCTTCAGGAACTGCGCGCCAGAAATGCCGAGCGCCTTCAGCGGCAGATCGTCGGCATCGAAGTCGGGAACGACCTCGCAGTAGTCAAGTCCGTAGCGCGCGGAAAGCTTCTGCTCCAGCTCGACGCATTCCGACACTTCGCCATCGATATAGACCTTCACCAGGCCTTCCTGGTTGGCCTTCATGATCAGGCGGTGGGCTTTCAGTGACGTCAGCCCCAGCCGCTTGGCAACCTCGGCCTGGGTCAGACCGCCGGCATAATGCAGCCACGCGGCGCGCGTCGCCATGCTGGTTTCGTCGTCGCGAAGGTTTGCACCACCGATGATCGCCATCGTCTCCACCCAGGTTCGTTATGTTGCAACGCATGATACCTTTTGCATTGCATGATATTTTTATCTCGTTGCTGAAAGAAATTTCATGCCGTGAAAAAAATGTCAAGCAAGTACGTGCGCGGTGCGTTCATGGTTTGTGGATCGCGGCGAATGACGAGGAGAAAGGACTGGCCGACGAGCGTGCAATGGGCCGAGAATCGATGGCGATGGGACTGCTGCCGCTGGCGGGCATAGGGAGGGCCGAGGGCGCATCGAGACGCCTCATCCCTGTGCCTGTCATAGGGATCCAGCCAACCCAAGGCCTTGGGCTGGAAGATCTTCTGACCTGACAGACGTCAGGTCGCTGGATTCCGGCACAAGGCCGGAATGAGGGAGAATGGGATGCGCCGCACCTCCAACACAGCCATTCTCAGCCGACGCTTCACACTTTGGCAGTTCTCTGGGAACGCCAAGGGTGCAAAAACCTCCTCATCCCTGTGCCTGTCACAGGGATCCAGCCAGCCCAAGGCCTTGGGCTGGAAGGTCTTTTGACCCGACAGACGTCAGGTCGCTGGATTCCGGCACAGGGCCGGAATGAGGGGCGACGGGGATACGCCGCCCGTCAAGCAAGGGCGCGCTCTTAGAATTTCGCCAACACGCCCCCCGAAAGACTGGTGTGGCGCTGAACCCTACTGGCCGAGATTGCGCAGGTAGAGGGAAAGAAGCTGCGTCTGAGAGGAGATGCCGAGCTTACGGTAGACGTTGCGGCGGTGGACCTTGACCGTGCCGGTCGAGATCCCAAGCTTCAGGCCGATCGATTCCGACGAATGACCCTGCAGCACGAGTTCGATGATCGAGGCTTCGCGCTCGGTCAGATTCAGGTGCTGCCAGACGCCGTCCGCGGGAGGGTGCGCCGACTTTCTCCGGCTGCGGCCGGTCTTTGCCAGCGCCGTGTCGAACCGGCGCCCGAGGTCGGCCCAGTGGTGGCGCACAAGGGCGGAGACCAGCGGCTCGACCTTCTTCAGCAACGCGAATTCCGCCGTGCTGAACGGGCCTGTCGCCTCGCGCCGCATCAGCGAAAGCACGACGGTGATCTGCTCGCTGATCGGCACGAAGAAGCCGACCTCCTCCGCCAGTCCCGTCTGCACGTAATAGGTCCGATAGTATTCGCTGGAGAAGAACCGGTCCGGCGCCCGCTCCCGCATGCGCCAGACACCCGGCTTGCCCTCGCAGGCCGCGTGGTAGAACGGATCAAGCAGATAGGGCCCGGCCTGGTAGAGGCTGACGAATAGAACATGGTCCTTGGCATTGAAGGTACTGTAGAGGTCGATCGGCCGTTCCTTGCCGCGATAGGCGAAAACCACGACATAATCGAAGGTCATCAGCGTCGACATCAATTGCCGATAGGCCGCACCCACAGCCTCGTCGTCCATGGTCGCACCGTCGACCATGGGCGCCAAGACCTGAAATAATCCCTCGAGATCGATGCCCAAACCGCTCTCCCGCCGATCCGGCCCTGTTCCGGGGTATACTCCTCCCACAAGCCAATTCGCGTTGAAATACCTCTCTCGGGGTATATACCGGCACCGGGCACTTTGACTAGGCTGCCTGTCAATGACGGTGGAGCGCGGGGGCATCAGAGCCTTGGCGGTATCCGACAACAACCGCAGGGAACAGACGTGACATCCGCTTCGACGAACGACATCGAATTCCGTTCGGTCGCCAAACGCTATGGCAGCGTGACCGCCGTTTCGGACATCAACTTCGCGGTGCCCCGGGGCGCCTTCATGGCGCTGCTCGGACCTTCCGGCTGCGGCAAGACCACCTGCCTGCCCATGATCGGCGGCTTCGAGCAGCCGAGCGAAGGCACCGTCTATATCAACGGCGAGGCGATGAACGGCGTTGCCGCCTATCGGCGCCCGGTCAACATGGTGTTCCAGCACTATGCGCTGTTCCCGCATCTCGACGTCGAGCAGAACGTCTCCTATGGCCTCAGGCAGATGCGGCCGCGCATCGCCAGTGCCGAGATTTCGCGCCGCGCCCAGGAGGCGCTGGAGATGGTCCGGCTCGGCGGCTTCGGCAAGCGCCGGATCCACGAAATGTCCGGCGGCCAGCAGCAGCGCGTCGCGCTCGCCCGCGCCATCGTCAACAAGCCGAGGGTGCTCCTGCTCGACGAGCCGCTGGCGGCACTCGACAAGAAGCTGCGTACCGCCATGCAGATCGAGCTGCAGACCCTGCAGCGCGAACTCGGCATCACCTTCGTGCTCGTCACCCACGACCAGGAGGAAGCGCTGTCGATGAGCGACTTCGTCTGCGTCATGAATGCCGGCCGCATCGTCCAGGTCGGGCCGCCGCAGGAAATCTACGATCGCCCTGCAAGCCTGTTCGTCGCCGATTTCGTCGGCAAGACCAACCGGATCGCTGCCACCGTCGACAATGGCGGCGCCTCCATCCTGTTTGCCAACGGCACGCGGTTTGCCGCCCCGGCCACCACGACACCGAGCGCCGGTGCTGCCATGGTCGCGTTGCGCCCCGAGGCGATCAGCCTGAAACGCAATGGTGCTGCCGCCACTGCCGCCCTCACCGGCACCGTCACGCACCGCATCTTCCTGGGATCATCGGTCGAATACTCCATCGATGTCGATGGCCTCGGCGATTTCCTCGTCACCGCCGACCGCCGGGCGCTCGGCGACAGCGATCTCGTCGAGCCCGGCGACAAGGTCGGCCTCGCCTTCGATCCGAATGCGCTTCACGTCTTTCCGGCCTGAAATGTGTTTCCGGCCCGACCCGGCCGCCCCCTGAGCCTTGCATGAACGTCAACGATAAAGGGAACAGCGTCATGACCAAATGGTACAGAGAAAATGCCCCGATCACCGCCGAGCAATTGGCCGACGAGCTGATGCGCCTGAAGCGCGGCTCGGTCACCCGCCGCCACTTCCTCGGCGTCACCGGCCTTGGCCTTGCAACGGCGGTTCTGGCGCGCCAGCCGGGCCTCTTCAATTCGACGGCCTTTGCCGGCGATCTCGGCACGCAGATGTCGATCGCCACCTGGCCTAATTATCATGATCCTGCCACCTTCGAGGCGTTCCAGACGGCAACCGGCGTTGCCGTCGAGGTCAACGTCTTCGGCTCGAACGAGGAAATGCTCGCCAAGCTCCAGGCCGGCGGCACCGGCTGGGACCTGTTCGTGCCCACCAACTACACCATCTCCACCTATGTGAAGCTCGGCCTGATCGACGAACTCGATCTCTCCAAGCTGCCGAACTACGACGCCTCGACCGAGACCGCGCGCTTCACCAACGAGGGTGTCGTCGACGGCAAGACCTATGCCGTGCCGAAGAACTGGGGCACCACGGGCATCGCGCTCAACTCCAGCAAGATCAAGACACCGGTGACCAGCTGGAAGGACTTCTTCGAGATCGCCATGACCGAGGCCGACGGCCGCGCCATGGTCCACGACTACCAGCTGACCACCATCGGCAATGCGCTCGTCTCGCTCGGCTATTCCTTCAATTCGACCAAGCCGGAAGGGCTCGCCAAGGCCGAGGAACTGCTGATCAAGGTCAAGCCGCACCTCTACGCCATCAACAGCGACTACCAGCCGTCGATGCGCGCCACCGACGCCTGGATGACGATGTGCTGGACCAATGACGGCGCGCAGCTCAACCGCGACATGCCGGAAATCCAGTTCGTGCTCGGCAAGGACGGCGGCGAAATCTGGTCGGACTTCTACGCCATCCCGAAGAGTGCGGCCAACAAGGCGGCCGGTTATGCGCTGCTCAACTACCTGATGGCACCGGAAAACGCCGTCAAGGAACATATCGCCAATGGCGCGCCGACCACCGACAGCCGCGTGATGAAGCTGCTGCCGGCCGACGTCACCGGCAACAAGATCGTCTATCCCGACGAGGCCTCGCTGACGCCGCTCGAATTCGGCGCCGCGGTAACCTTGACCGATCCGGGCCGCGCCGAGCTGATGGCGCGGTTCAAGTCAGCCTGATTGAAACTTTGACGTGACCGCCCCTCATCCTCGCGGTGAGGGGCCGAAATGCCAATGAAACTTGACGGATCAACTCACATGCCCGCGGCAACGAACACGAAGAGAAACCTGGTGACGGCAGCGCTGGTGGCGCCGGCGGCGGCATGGCTGATGATCTTTCTGGTCCTGCCGTTCATCGCCATGCTGGTCTTCGCCTTCGGCGAGCGCGCGCCCGAAGGCGGCTATCAGGCGGCGTTCACCTTCGCCCAGTTCGCCAGGCTCCCGACCCGGGCGGCCGCCTTCTGGAACACGATGGTGCTGGCGCCGGTCGGTGCGCTGCTCTGCCTGCTGGTCGCCTACCCCGTCGCCTATTATCTCGCCGTCAAGGCGGACCCGCGGTACCGCCTTATCCTCGTGTCGCTGGTGGTCGTACCCTTCTGGACGAGCCTGCTCGTTCGCACCTATGCCTGGATGTATATCCTCGGCTCGCGCGGCATTCCGAACCTGCTGTCGATGATCGGCCTTGAGGATGTGCGCCTGCTCAATACGCCGGGCGCCGTGCTGCTCGGCATCGTCTATGGCTACCTGCCGCTGATGATCATGCCGATCTATGTCAGCCTCGAAAAGCTCGATCGCCGGCTGCTCGAAGCCTCCGCCGATCTCGGCGCGAGACCCGTCTCGACCTTCTTCGGCGTCACCCTGCCGCTGTCACTGCCGGGCGTGATGACGGGCGTGGCGCTCGTCACCATCCTGCTGCTCGGCGAATACCTGATCCCGCAGCTTCTCGGTGGCGGCAAGGTGTTCTTCATCGGCAACGCGCTGGTCGATCTCTTCCTGCAATCTCGAAACTGGCCTTTCGGCTCGGCGATCGCCGTGACGCTGGTGGCCGTGGTCGTGGTCATCCTGATGGTGGCGATGCGCATCGCCTTCAGGGTCGCCGGCACAAGACAGGTGGATCTCGTCTGATGCGCGCCTTCATCTCCTCGGTCTATATCTTCCTCTACGCGCCGATCGCGCTGGTCGTCCTGTTTTCGTTCAATGCCGGCCGCAGCGCCAGCGAGTTCACCGGCTTTTCGACCGCATGGTACGGCAAGGCGCTCGGCAATACCTTCCTGGTCTCGGCGCTGCAGAACAGCCTGATGATCGCCTTTACCAGCGCCACCCTTGCCGCCATCTTCGGCACCATGGCCGCACTCGGCATGGAGCGGCTGGCGCCGCGCAACCGGGCGATCTTCGACGCGCTCTTTGCCGCGGCCATCGTCGTGCCCGGCGTCGTCATCGGCATCGCCACGCTTGTGGCGCTCGTCGCCGTCTTTTCCTTCGTCAATCCGGCGCTATCCGCCATCTGGCCGGGCGACCAGCCGCCACAGCTCGGGCTCGGCTATGGCTCGATCATCGCCGCGCACGGGCTGTTCTCGATGGCGCTCGTTACCATGATCGTGAAAGCTCGCATCGCCAGCCTCGGGCGCGATATCGTCGAGGCATCGAGCGATCTCTATGCGACGCCGCTCACCACCTTCCGCCTGATCGTGCTACCGCAGATCCTGCCGTCGATCCTGGCGGGTTTCCTGCTCGCCTTCACCTTCTCCTTCGACGATTTCATCATCGCCTTCTTCGTCGCCGGTTCGAAGACGACGCTGCCGATCTACGTCTTCGCTTCGATCCGCCGCGGCGTGACGCCGGAAATCAACGCGATCGCGACGCTGGTGCTCGTCGCCTCGCTGCTCCTGATCCTGACCGCCCGCATCCTGATGCGGGACAAAAAACCGAAATCCGGGGAGTGAACAGATGATCCTGAAAGACCGGGTCGCGATCGTGACCGGAGCGGGCTCCGGGATCGGTCAGGCGGGCGCTGCCATCATGGCGCGCGAGGGTGCGCATGTCGTCGTCGTCGACCGCAGCCCCGAGGCCGGCAGCCTGACCGTCGACACCATCCGCGCCATGGGCGGCAAGGCCGAGGCCGTCACCCTCGACGTTACCGACGATGCAGCGCTTGCCGACGGCATCGCCGATATCCTCTATCGCCACGGCCGCATCGATATCCTGCACAATCACGCCGGCGCGCAGGTTGCCGGCGATCTTGAAGAGGTCGAAGTCTCCGGCTTCGACCGCTCGTGGAACCTCAATGTGCGTGCGCATTTCATGGCCGCCCGCCTGGTCATGCCGTCGATGAAGGCCGCCGGCCGCGGCGTCATCGTCAACACCTCGTCATCGTCGGGCGTGCTCTACGACCGCGAGATGATCGCCTACACCACCACCAAGCATGCGGTTATCGCCATGACCAAGCAGATGGCCGGCGACTACGCCCGCCACGGCATCCGCGTCAACGCGCTCTGCCCCGGTTGGGTCGATACGCCCTTCAACGACCCCTTCATCGCCCAGATGGGCGGTCGCGGCGCGATCGAGGCCTACATCCGCGAAAAGGTACCGCTCGGCCGCTGGGCAAGCGTCGACGAAATCGCCGAGTCGATCCTGTTCCTGGTGTCCGACCGATCGTCCTACATGACCGGCCAAATCCTGGTGGTCGATGGCGGCGAGACGGTGGTGTGACGTCCGGACGCTGAGGTACCCACCAGGCCTCGTTGTGAAGGCGCCGCCGCCCCACTCGCCTCATTTCCGCGCTGGCTCGGAGCGTTTTCCTCGCGTCCCTGGTGTCTGTGGTGCGCGAAGCGCTTCCTCCTTTCCCTCATTTCTGTGCTTGTCACAGAAATCCAGCCACGGCGCGTCTGCGCCGTGAAGGACTTGTGCCAGACGCCGGAACGAAGGAGCCTCTGGCGCCGCCGACGCGGCGCCGCTGGATCTCTGTGACAAGCACAGAGATGAGGTCGGCAAATGTTGACGCCCTATCACACCTCCGGAACAATACCCCGGCATGCCCAGGCCACTGCCGCAAACGACCGGGGGCCGTCGGGTTGGCCAGCCTCATAGGCGGCCTTCACGGCTGCATCGATCTTCACCCGCTGGGCTGGCTCTAGTGCCGAGACGTATTTGCCGAGAGGTCCCTCACCCGCGGAGATCGGCTGCCAGAAATCTGCGAACGACTGATAGTCCATCCGGATCATAAGCGACGTCTGCTCGATATCCACGAGGCCATGCGCCGCGAAGCTCTGTATCATCTCTCCGGGCCGCATCATCGGCTGGAAACAATAGCGGGCGCGTACCTGATCGGCATTTTCATCGAGCATCGCCGCCGTATCGAGCACCATGCGCATGCCCGGCAGACCGCCGAAATGATCCCAGACCACGGCCGCAACCACGCCGCCCGGCCGCACCACCCGGCGCATTTCGGCGACGGCCTTTTCCGCTTCAGGTACGAAATGCAGGACCAGCAGCGCCAGCGCCCGGTCGAAATAATCATCGGCAAAGGGAAGCGCGCAGGCATCGGCCTGCTGGATCCTGATCCTCGGATCGGTGTTCGCCTTGATCGCCGCTTCGACGAAGACGGGCGAAAAGTCGATCGCCGTGATCTCACGGAGATCTGCCGCATGCGGCAGCGCAAAGGTCAGGCTTCCGGTACCACATCCGACGTCGAGGATCCGCTCGCCATCTGCAAGGCCTGAAAAGTTGATAAAAAGCGGCGCGAGCTGTTTGCTCCAACGCCCCATCAGTTGCTCATAGCCAGTCGCACTTTGAACATTGAAGCTTGATGTCATGATCGCCCCCAAGCAGCAAAGCCAGCATTCTACCGCGTTTCCATAAATCGTATTCGATTTAAGGAAACATGCGGCAATTCAAAGTGCTACAACGACCTTCGCGCGTACGCGCGGCGCTGTAGCTCGCGCACTGCTCGATACCAAGGCGTCGACGATCCTCTCGGAGAGACGGTGGCAAGACGCCGGCCCCTGGCTATGTCAGGGCAATGTGCCCGATGCCCTTGGCGGCGATCTCCTCAAAACTCTCGTCGTAGCCGGCATCGGCGTAGCGGATGACGCCGAGTGCGGTGTCGTTGGTGAGCGCATGGTCGAGCCGCTCGTCGGCAGCTTGCGTGCCGTCGGCCACCACCGTCACGCCGCAGCTCGTCATGTAGCCGGCATAGCCGCCGCCGCCCGAATGCACGACGACGAGATCCGCCATCGAGGAGCAGAGCAGCATGGCGTCGAGCAGCGGCCAGTCGGCGATCGCGTCCGATCCGTCCTTCATCCGCTCGGTCATGATGTTGGGATGCGCCATGGCGCCGGCATCGAGGTGGTCGCGCGAAAAGGCGACTGGTCCCTTCAATTCGCCCGACGCCACCAGTTCGTTGACGCGACGGGCCAGCGCTGTGCGCTCACCATGGCCGAGCCAGGCGATGCGCGCCGGCAGGCCCTCGAACGGGATGTGCTCGCGTGCAAGCCTGATCCAGTTGGTGACGATCTTGTTGTCCGGGAACATTTCGAGTAGCAGGTCGTCGATGCGCGCGATGTCGCTCTCCTCGCCGGACAGAGCCATCCAGCGGAAGGGGCCGATGGCGCGGGCAAAGAGTGGGCGCAAATAGGCCTCGGTGAAGATTGGAATGTCGAAGGCGTTGGTAACGCCGCCCTCGCGCGCCTGGGTGCGGATGAGGTTGCCGTTGTCGAAGACTTCCGCGCCCTTTTTCTGAAACTCGAGCATCGCCGTAACATGCTCGACGATCGAGGCGCGGCTTGCGGCCATCAGATGGCCCTGGCCGTCGTCACGCAGCGATTTCACCTGATCGACCGTCATGCCCTTCGGCACGTAGCCGTAGACGAGGTCGTGCGCCGAGGTCTGGTCGGTAACCACGTCGGGCACGATGCCGCGCCGGGCGATTTCCGGGTAGACCTCGGCGGCGTTGCCGATGAGCCCGACGGAGAGCGCCCGCTTGTCCCGGACCGCCGCATCGATCATCGCAAGTGCCGTATCCAGATCCGGTGCGATCTCCTGGAGGTAGCCGATCTCCCGGCGCTTCTTCGCCCGCTCCGGGTCGATATCGACGCAGAGGATGGCGGCGCCCGCCATGCGGCCGGCAAGCGGCTGCGCGCCCCCCATGCCGCCGAGCCCGGCCGTCAGCACGAAGCGGCCGGAAAGATCGCCGCCGAACCGCCGCTCGGCAATGCGCATGAAGATCTCGTAGGTGCCCTGGATCACCCCCTGGCTGCCGATATATTGCCAGGCCCCGGCCGTCAGCCCGCCCCAGCAGATCAGCCCCTTGCGTTGCAGCTCGTAGAAGACTTCGGCCTTGGCCCATTGGCCGACGATGTTGCAGTTGGCCATGATCACCAGCGGCGCCTTGGCATGGGTCTTGAGCAGCCCGACCGGCTTGCCGGACTGGATGATCAGCGTCTGGTCCTCGTCCATCTCGATCAACGTCTTGACGATGGCGCGGTGCGCCGGCCAGTTGCGCGCGGCCTTGCCGAGCGCGGCATAGACGATGAGGTTGTCCGGATCCTCGCCGACAGAAAGCACGTTTTCGAGTAGCCGCAGCAAGGCCTCCTGCCGCCAGCCCTTGGCGCGCAGCACCAGTCCGCCGGGGATCGGAAAGTTCGGGTGACGGGGGTTGGCCTTGGGCATCGTCTCGTTCCTCTTCGTTGTCGCGAGGCAGCTCGCTGCCCCTCACCCTAACCCTCTCCCCGCAAGGGGAGAGGGGATTGTTCACAGCTTGCGGCGAACATCGCGTGCGAAGCCGCTATGGTCCATCGCCCACAGGCCGGGGGCGTAAACGGCTCCCCTGCTCGCTGCCAACGCGCCATCTCATCACAATCGTGCCTCTCCCCTTCTCGGCGAGAAGAATAACCACGGCTTGCCGCCCCGGGTCGCAACGACGTCGCCTCTCCCCGCCTACGGGGAGAGGTTAGGGTGAGGGGCAAAACCACTCTCTGCATTCACTTCGGCGGCAACGTTTCGACGAAGGCAGTCGCCGCATCGATGAGCCGCTTGCGCACGGCGTCGTCGCCATAAGCGTCTGCCCCGGCCCGCACCCAGCCATGCATCGCGCGGCCGTTCATCACCATCAGTTCGACATCGGACAGCGCCAGCGCCCAGCCGTCATTGCCCTTGCCGAGCCGCACCAGCATCGATCCTTCGCGCGCGCCGCAGAGCAGGTTGCCGTTGAGCAGAAACGCCCAGCCGCCGAACATCGCCTTTTCCGACAGCCCCGGCCGCCCGGCGATCTCGTCCTTGATCAGTTCCTCAAGTCCCGCATCCCGCGCCATGACCTCTCTCCCCTGGCGTTTCCTGTGCACACGAAATCTGGAAACGCTTTACCTCATTGTTCTCTTGCATTTCCGGACGGCAAACCGCTTCGCGCTTTTCCTGGACATGCTCTACGACCGCCCGGCCAGAGCGTAGCGGGCGAGCTCTATGCCCATCGCCTTTTCGACCGAGGGGTAGACCGTCGGGTCGAGCACGCTGGACGCAAGCGGGATCACCGACTTCGGCACATGCAGCACGAAGATCGTCATGCCGACCCGCAGTTGGCCGACGCTCAAGGGTTCGCCCTCTGATGACAACGTGGTGATGACGTCAGGGAAGGTGGCAAGCCTCCGGCCTTCCGCAGAGTCAACCGCCATGTATTCATTCATCACGTGCAATACCGTTGAGTCAGCCCCCTTCCCCAGCGTCACCGTGCCGATGTCGAAGGCCTCCTTGGTGTAGGTGACCGACTTGTCGGTGATCGTGCCTTCGGCAAGGATCGCGCCATTGGTCGTCTTGACGATCGCATCGATCACCGCGCTGCCGCCCTTGGCTTCCGCCGCGATGATCGCCTCGCCGAGCGCCAGCGCCAGCGAGATGCCGCCGAGCGCCGCATTCGCCTTGACGTAGGACGCGCGGACCGGATTGCGGCACGAGGCGATGAAACCGCCGGACATGTCGGAGGCGGTGCGCAGGATCGGCGAGACCTTGGCGGTCGCGCCGCGGACCACCAGCTCGATATAGCGGTTCTCGTCGCGATTTCCCCCGACGGCGGTCTGGATCATCTGTTCAGGCGACCCGGCAAGGCCGATCGAGCCCATGTCGCCGGTCGGGTGCGCCCGGATGTCGCCGACCGCATCGACCACCTTGGTCCCGAGGATCGCCGATGGCAGCCAGCCATTGAGCGTCGAGGACTTGCCGTTCTGGCCGATGATCAGGCCCGAAAGCTTCTCGCCGAGCGCCTCCTGCAGCAGTTGCACCGCCTTGACGTAGTCGACGCCGCGCATTTCCCAGGGGGTGGTCGAGGCCGGCGCGCCGATGGCGGCTGCTGTCGCCACCCAGTCGTCGGCATCAAGCTCGTCGACCGACACCAGTTCCGGTTTGCCGATCGAGACCGCGGCATAGCCGAGCATGCGGCCGTGATCGGCCCAGCCGCCGCCGCCGGCGGCATAGACGGAGCCGCCCTTGACCGCAGCTTCGACATCCTTCTCCGTCAATATCCGACCCATCTCAAACCTTCTCCTGCAATTGTTTGTCGAGTCTTCTGACGGCATCGAAGAGCACGGCAGTGCCTAGCGCGATATCGTCGTTCTCCGCCCACTCGTCCGGGGCGTGCGAACGACCGCCCCGGCACGGAATGAAGATCATCGCCGAGCGGGTGATGCGCCCCATCCACGCGGTGTCATGCCCGGCTCCGGAGGCCATGCGCCGGTGGCGGGCACCGATCTGGCCGCAGCTTTCCTCCAGCGTCGAAAGCAGCAGCGGATCGCCGGGTGTGGGATGATTGTCGGAGATAACATTGGCGGGCGCGATGGTCACGCCGGCCTCACCGGCAACGCGCGCGGCAAGCGCGCCCAGTTCGACGATGAATTTCTCCATCTGCGGCTGCAGTTCGGCACGTGCATCGATCAGCAACCGCGCCCGCGACGGCACGACATTGGCGGCGTTCGGTTCGATCGAGAACTCGCCGACGGTCGCGGTGAAGTGTCCCTCGCCCTTGGAGAATTCGGTTGCCAGCGCCTCGATTGCCAGCACCAACCGGGAGGCTGCGACAAGCGCATCGCGCCGGTGGTCCATCGGTGTCGTGCCGGCATGGTCGGCCTGCCCTTCGACGATGATCTCGATGCGGGTGATGCCGGAGATCGCTGTGACGACGCCGATATCCAGGCGCCCGGTCTCCAGCACCGGCCCCTGCTCGATATGCAGTTCCAGAAAGGCCTTGATGTCGGAACGCTTGAGCGCTGGCAGCCGCGACGGATCGCCGCCAACTTCGACGATGCCCTGCCGCAGGCTCAGTTCGCCCTGCACCCGGCTCAGCCAGCCATCCGGCAGGATGCCGGCCATGCCGCGGCTGCCGACGCAGGAAACGCCGAAGATCGACACTTCCTCGGCAAGGAAATCGACGATCTCCAGGTCGTGATCGAGTTCGATGCCGCCGTCGGAAAGCGCGCGCGCCACTTCAAGTGCCGCGGCGACGCCGGCAATGCCGTCGAAGCGACCGCCCTCCGGCACCGTGTCGGAGTGGGAACCAAGCATCAGCGTTCCGAGCGCGGACTTTCGCCCCTTGCGCCGGCCGATGAGATTGCCGGCCGCATCGATGCGCGTCTCCAGCCCCGCCGCACGAAAGCGGCGATCGAGGAAGGCGCGGCCCTCCAGAAACAGCGGCGTGAAAGCCCGGCGGGTATAGGGCCGATCCGGCTCCGTGATCCCCGCAAGCCCGTTGACGATGCCGGCGATCCGGCTGGCATCCACCGGCAGATTGGTCTTGATGCTCGTGCTCATCGGGCCTCCTGCAAAGGCAAAGTCTGCAGCGGGCGAACGAAGGCGCCGGTGCCAGGCTTGGCGACGACGGCGCGCCCGTCAAAGGCAAGCGACCCGCGCAGATAGGTGGCAGACACCCGCCAGGGCAGCCTGATGCCGTTATAGGGCGACCAGCCGACGACGTTGTGACCGCTTGTCGCCGCATCATAGGTATAGGGCTCGGGCGTCATGACGATGATATCGGCGTCCTTGCCGGCCTCCAGCGCGCCCTTCTGGTGGTCGAGCCGGAAATGCCGCGCCGGGTTCAGCGTCATCAGCTCGGCCGCCCGCGTCAGCGGGATGCCGCGCTCAAGCGCGCCCTTGACGAACAGCGGCACCATGACCTCCAGACCCGGCACGCCGGAGGCATTGGCGAGCATGTCCGGATTGGTCTTGCGATCCTCCGACCAGCTGACATGGTCGGTCGAAACCATCGTCACCGTGCCATCGGCCACATGCCGCCATAGCTTTTCCACCTCGGCACGCGGGCGGATCGGCGGATTGATCTTCGCCTTGCCGCCAAGCCGGCGAACGTCGTTCTCCTCGTCGAGCGTCAGATAATGGATGCAGCATTCGATCGTCGCCGCGTGGCCCTGGCGCCGGTAGGCGTCGGCAATCTCGTAGCCGCGCCCGAGCGAGCAGTGGACCACATGCGCCGGGCATCCGGTCGAAGCACCCGTTTCGTAGATCTGGTTGGTCGCCAAGAGCTCGGTGAGCGGCGGACGGGAAAGGCCATGGGCGCGATAATCGGTGATCCCAGCGGCCCTGACCTTTTCGATCGCGCCGCGCACCGCCTCGTCGTCCTCGTTGTGCACCCCGGCTGTAAGCCCCGTCGGCGCGATCGCGCGAAAGCAATCCTCGAGCAGCGCTGCGGGAATGCGCGGAAAGCGCTTGGGGTCGGTGCCGAAGGTGGAGAACTTGAAGGCGGCAACGCCGGCCTCGACCATTTCGAGGATGCGGGCCGGCCCCTCCTCGGGGTCGACCGTGCCGTAGAGGGCGAAGTCGACCCGCGCCTGCGGGCTCGCATGGGCGACCTTGCGCCCAACGGCCTCCGCCGAGCAGACGAGATTGCCTTCGTCATAGGGCATGTCGACGATCGTGGTCACACCGCCGGCCGCGGCCGAGCGCGTCGACCAGACGAAATCCTCCTGGTTCTTCTGCGACAGCGAATGCACCTGCGCGTCTATGGCGCCGGGAAGGATCATTGCGCGTCCGAGATCGTGGCGTTCACGGGCAGCCGGTGCCACCCCCTGCCCGACATGCACGACCTTGCCATCGCGCACGGCCACATGTCCGCCTTCGACGATCCGGTGCGGGAGAACGATGGTGCCTTTCAGGACAAGATCGAAATCGGACATCGTGTTCTCTCCATCGGATCAGCCTTGTTGGATCAGCCTGGATCACTTGCTCAGCGCAAAGAAGTCGTCGAACTCCGGCATCGGCGCCATGGTGACGAAGGTGCGCAGCAGGTCATGGCAGGTAAACGCGCCTTGCAACGCCTCGATTTCCTTCGATAGCGGCCGGTCCTTCAGATAGATCGGGCTGATCGAGCGGGTGCGCTCATGCGCGAGCTTGACGATGCCGTGTGGCGCATCGCCGACAAGATCGATCGCCTGCGACGACAGGATCGCCTCGATCGCCGCCAACTGCCGCAGATCGCGCACCTGGGTTTCCATGCGCTCGACGATCAAAGGCAGGAAGGTCGCCTCTTCCTCCAACCCGCCGGCAACGACGATCGACTGGGCCGAAAGCGGCACCGCCATCGACTGCACGCGCATGTAGAGCTCGACCGCAAGCTTCATCAGCGGGCCGAGGCCGGTGGCGATTTCGCCCGGCGCCACCAGATTGACCGGCAGGTTGCGGCGCCCGCCGTTCGACAGAAGGATGCAACGGTTGAGCACGTTGCGCGCCACATGGGAAAACGCGATTTGCGCCGTTTCGACATAGAGCGTCGTGGTCAAGGGCAGCGAAGCACCCGAGGCATGCACCTGGCCGCCGAGCACCACCGGATTGTCGTCGGAAAGATAGGTCGCCTCGACCAGACGGCCGGCGGCAACCAGCAGCGTATCGACAACGGCGCCGAACACCTGTGCGGTCATGCGCAGGCTCAATGGGTCATGGATCGCCGTCGGCAAGGGCCAGTCGGAAACGCCCGATTGGCCGTAGAGCCAGGAGCCGACCAGCGCCTCGCCCCGCGTCGACAGCGTCGCGGCCACCCGCCACGGATCAGCCGAAGCGCCAAGCGCCTGCGACGACATCACGCCGGTCACCAGCAGCACGCGGATGGCCGCTGCCGCCTCGCGCAGCACGTCGGCGGCCGCCGAATAGGCAATCGCATTGACGCTGAGTGCCGCAAGCGCGTCGCGCGGCCGCATCACCAAAGGCGTCAGCCCGGCATCGGCAAGCGCCGTTTCGGCCGGAACCAGCCGGCCGCGATGATAGGCTTCGCCGACCCCGGTCAGAACGGCCGCGATCTGCCCCATCAGGCCGATATCGGCGCAGCCCATCGAGCCGTGCCGACGCACTGCCGGGATGATGTCGTGCTCGATGAGTGCGAGGAAGGCGTGGATCAGCTCGGGGCTGCATCCGGTATGCCCGCGCATCGCGGTGTTGCAGCGAATGGCGATGGCCTTGCGCACGATCGGCACCGCAAAAAATTCGCCGGTGCCGAAATGATGGGCACGCACCAAGGAGGTATTGAACTCCGCCAGATCGTCCGCCGTCCAGAGCCGGTCCTTCATCGAGCCGACGCCGGTGTTGGACCCGTAGACCGGCAGGCCGAGCGCGATGCGATCGGCGATCACCTTGTGGGCAGCCGCCACCCGCTCCATGCCGCCCTCGTCCGCGACCGGTCGCGCCGCACCCGAGCCGATTTCCTCGAGCGTCGCGAAGTCGAGCGGTTTTCCGCAGAGAACGATGGACTTGACCTGTTGCAGCATGCCTCGAGAACCTTACCACGCGATCCGCCTCGACGCCGAAACGATGCGTGGATGCAAAGACTTGATGCGATCCCGCCTCTATGGGCGAGGGATCGTCTGCCAGCATGCTATGCGTTTTGTTCGCTCTCGTGATATATCCCAAATCCGGAACGGCCGATGCCAAATTCTGAACATGGTGGCACCGACGATGCCGGCGGAGAACTTACGCAATGGATATCGCCACGATCCTGCTCGTCGAGGCCGTCATGCGCGAAGGCGGCATAAGGCGCGCCGCCACCTTGAGCAGCCGTGCGCCGTCGAGCGTCAGCGCCGCCGTTCGCCGCTTCGAACAGGCCGTTTCGATCCCGCTTTTCCGTCGCGACGGCGGCCTCGTGGCCCTAACGCTGGAGGCCCGTGCACGCCAGGCCGATGTGACCGAAGCAAGCGCCACAATCCGGGCGCTGCTGACTACGGCTAGCGGCGAACCACCGACTGCGATCCCGCCTGTCGGCCTCGTCGCCCTCGACCGTTTCGTCCGGATCGCCCGGGCCGGCAGCATCCGGGCGGCCGCCCGCACCCTCGGCCTTGGCCAGCCGCAACTGACACGGCAGATCGCCGACCTCGAACGTCATCTGCAATGCCGGCTGCTCGGGCGGTCCCATGGCGGCATCGTCTGCACCCCGACAGCCCTCGGCATCATCCCTGAAGTCGAACGCCTGCTCGACATCTGGGCGCGGCTGACGCGCGCTTCGGCCGACCGGTTCCGCCGCGACGTCACCACCTGGCGCCTCGGCGCGGTCATGCCGCTCGGGCCGGAAAGCGAGATTGCCCGCATGCTGGCGGCGCTGACGGCCACTTGGCACCGCTCCCGCCCGCGGCAATCGCTGTTCATCTCCAGCACCACCGCCGACGAGCTTCTCGCCGGTCTCAAGAGCCGGCGCTTCGACGCCGCCCTGCTCGATATCGCCGGCATTCCACCAGATTTCGACGGCCGTCTCGTGTCCGAAACCGCACTGGTGCTCGCCGGTCCGGCACCGGCCCTTTCGGAAATGGGCGGCGATCTCCCCCGGCTGCTCGCCACCTGCCCGATCGCCGTTCCGAGCGTGCGAAGCGGCCTGCGCCGGGAGGTCACCCGCTTTCTCGATGACACGCTCACGGAGCATGAGCACCGCCGCGTGACACTGGTCGAGGTCGATTCCATCCCCGTCATCATCAACCTGGTCAGCCACCATGGCTATCTCTCGGTGCTGCCGGAAACCTCGCTGTCGCGGGTCCAGCGCCCACCCGCCATGATCCGGCTAGGGCCGCTCTACCGCCAGTCGCTGACGCTCATCTGGCCGCGCGGCGCCTTTTCCAGCGAGGTCGGCGACCTGATGATCGGCATGATGAAGACGGGTCCGCAGGCAGCGACAGCCTCGCCAGCGTAATCGGGATCGCCGGAATCAGTTCTTCACGATCTGCCGTCAAACAGCTGAAACGACTCAGGAATACCGCACCGTTGAATCAGCTCATGAGGTGCATCGTCGCCTCAAAGCCGGTGTCTCCACCTGAGCAGCTAAAGCGCGTCGCGATCTTTCGGATTCGCTTGCTGCGCTTTAAGCTCTTGTTTTTTCGCATGTCGTCATCGCAAAACCGCTGAACACTTTTGCGCGACGTGCCTTAGGGATGTCCAGTCGCCTTGGCCTTGCCGATCGCACCCTCCGGCGAACGGCCGCGATCCTCGGCTCCATGGCCAAGCTTCAGCCGACGACGCGTCTCGCTCGGGCTCTCGCGGTAATGGGCGCGGTAGCTGCGCGAGAAGGATGATGACGAATTGAAGCCGGTGATCGCGGCGATGTCGGCAAATTCCATGCGCGTCTCGATCACCTTACGCCGCGCCGCATTAAGGCGCAGCGCCAGGTAATGTTCGTGCGGCCCCACCCCCATCGTGTCGCGAAACAGGTCCCGCAGGTGCCGGGCACCGACGCCGATGCGGCGGGCGAGCCGCGCGAGCGTCAAAGGCGCCTCAACCGTTTCCTCCATCAGCTTGACCGCGGCGCCGACACGGGGGTCGAGGATGCGCATGTTGCCGATCGCCGGCATCTGCAGGAGGTCGCCGCGGGTGCGCTCCTGTTCGTAGATGAACAGGCGCGACACTTCGAGCGCCAGCGAATAGCCGTGCGCCCGGCGGATCAGCTCCAGCATCAGGTCGAGCGTCGGCAGGGAGCCGCCGGTGGTGATGCGCTTGCCGTCGATGACGAACCGTTCGCGCACCATCGTCACCTGCGGATAGGTGGCGGTAAAATCCTCGAAATCCTCCCAGTGGGTGGTGGCTTTGGAATTGTCGAGCAAGCTGGTTTCGGCAAGCAGCCAGGAGCCGGATTCGATGCCCGCCATCAGCTCGCGATGGCGCGCCGTCTGCGACAGCATCATCTTCAGCTGCGAGGTGGCGCTCCGCTGCCAATTGTAGCTCGACAGGATGAAGAGCGGCGCCGTTTCGCGCTGTGGTCGGAAAGCGCCTGCAACCGGAATGGGGATGCCGCTCTTGGTTTCGATCGGCTCGCCGTCAGGGCTGTAGAGCGTCCAGCTGTAGAGCGGCCGGCCGGCGATGCGGTTGGCAGCGCGCATCGGCTCGATCACCGAGGCAACGAGGATCAGGTTGGTCTCCGGCAACACCAGGATGTCGGCGTGCTGCACCTGCGAAACGCTCTGATCCATTCGCAAACTTCTCCTTATCGTTGCCGATAATGTACAAGATAGAACCGATTATGAAAAGCAGAGCCGCCGTTCTTGGCTCGTAATGGCTTTAATAAAAGGGAGACTGCAATGCCGCTCAGCATGAACCGCGAGGTATTCATCACCTGTGCCGTCACCGGCGCCGGAGACACCGTTTCAAAGTCCAGCCACGTTCCGATCACGCCAAAGCAGATTGCCGATGCGGCGATTGAAGCCGCCAAGGCGGGTGCTGCCGTGGCCCACTGCCACGTCCGCGATCCGGACACCGGCGCCCCTGCCCGCAGGCTCGATCTCTACCGCGAAGTCACCGACCGCATCCGCTCCGCCGATGTCGATGTCGTGCTCAACCTGACAGCCGGCATGGGCGGGGACCTGGTTTTCGGCAATGTCGAAAGCCCGTTCCCGGTCAACGAAAAAGGCACCGACATGGCCGGCGCCACCGAGCGCGTTGCCCATGTCGCCGACTGCCTGCCGGAAATCTGCACGCTCGACTGCGGCACCATGAACTTCTCGCTCGGCGACTATGTCATGACCAACACGCCGTCGATGCTGCGCGAAATGGCGCGGCAGATGACGGCGCTCGGTGTCCGCCCCGAGATCGAGGCCTTCGACACCGGCCACCTCTGGTTCGCCAAGCAGCTCGCCGAGGAAGGGCTGATCGAGGATCCGGTGCTGATCCAGCTCTGCATGGGCATTCCGTGGGGGGCGCCTGATGACCTCAACACCTTCATGGCCATGGTCAACAACGTGCCGGATAACTGGACCTTCTCTGCCTTCTCAATCGGCCGGAACGCGCTTGCCTACCCGGCAGCAGCAGTCCTTGCCGGCGGCAACGTCCGCGTCGGCCTCGAAGACAATCTCTATATCGGCAAGGGCCAGCTCGCGACCAACGGTCAGCTCGTCGAAAAGGCAGTCGGCCTCATCGAGGGCATGGGTGCCAAGATCATCGGGCCGGATGAGGTCCGCAAGAAACTGAAGCTGACGAAGCGCTGAGCGGGGATATCATGAGCCTTATAACGAAAGCAGCCTGCGTCGGTGGCGGCGTCATCGGCGGCGCCTGGGTAGCGCGGTTTGCGCTTGCCGGCATCGATGTGAAGATCTTCGACCCGCATCCGGAGGCAGAACGCATCATCGGCGAAGTCATGGCCAATGCCGAGCGCGCCTATGCGATGCTGACCATGGCGCCGCTGCCGCCGAAGGGAAAACTCACCTTCTGCAAAAGCATCGAGGAAACGGTCAAGGACGCTGATTGGATTCAGGAAAGCGTGCCCGAGCGGCTGGAGCTGAAGCGCGGCGTCATCACTCAGATCGATGCCGCCGCAAGACCTGACGCGCTGATCGGCTCCTCCACTTCGGGGCTGCTACCATCCGACCTGCAGGCCGAGATGAAGCACCCCGAGCGCATGTTCGTGGCGCACCCGTATAACCCCGTCTACCTGCTGCCGCTCGTCGAACTCGTCGGCGGCAAGAAGACGTCGAAGGCGACGATCGAGCGCGCCATGCAGGGCGTCGAACAGATCGGCATGAAGGGCGTCGTCATTGCCAAGGAGATCGAGGCCTTCGTCGGCGACCGTCTGCTGGAAGCGCTCTGGCGCGAGGCGCTGTGGCTGATCCAGGATGACATCTGCGATACCGAGACGCTCGACAATGTCATGCGTTACTCCTTCGGCATGCGCTGGGCGCAGATGGGTCTGTTCGAGACCTACCGCATCGCCGGCGGCGAAGCCGGCATGCGCCACTTCCTTGCCCAGTTCGGCCCCTGCCTGAAATGGCCCTGGACCAAGTTCACCGATGTCGTCGATCTCGACGATGCGCTGGTGGAGAAGATCGGTGCACAGTCGGACGCGCAGGCCGCCGGCCGCTCGATCCGCGAGCTCGAGCGCATCCGCGACGAAAACCTCGTCGGCATCATGCATGCGCTGAAATCGGGCAATGGCGGCGAAGGCTGGGGCGCCGGCAAGCTGCTTGCCGACTTCGAGGCGAAGCTCTGGGCCAACGCCAAGAAGCCTGAAGCCGATCTCGGCGACGTCAAGCCGCTGCACATTCTCGACACCAAGGTCAGCGCCGCCTGGGTCGACTATAACGGCCACATGACCGAGCACCGCTATCTCCAGGTGTTCGGCGATACCTCCGACGGCCTGCTGCGCCTGATCGGCGTCGACCTCGACTATGTCCGCGACGGCCACAGCTACTACACGGTCGAGACCCATATCCGGAACCTCGGCGAGGCCAAGCTCGGCGATGCGCTCTATTCGACCTGCCAGCTTCTGTCGTCGGACGAGAAGCGCCTGCATCTCTTCTCGACGATCTACAATGCCGAAACGAAGGAAGCCATCGCAACCGCCGAGCAGATGATGCTGCACGTCGACAGCAAGGCCGGCAAATCGGTCGCTGCCCCAGCCAAGGTCCTGGACAAGCTGAAGGCGATCACCGAGGCCCACGCCGGCCTGCCGACGCCCGAAGGTGCCGGACGGTTCGTCGGCCAGAAGCGCTAACGGACGGCTCCTTCGACGTGGAAGGGGCAGTCTTTGCGGGAAAAGTCGGGCGACGGCCGCCCCTCATCCCGCTGCCGCGACCTTGTCCCCGTCAACGGGCGAAGGAACATGCTGCAGCCGCTCGCCCCTGTCTTCGGCAGTAGGAGCGCAGCCGCAAAGCGTCCCCTCTCCCCGCCTGCGGGGAGAGGGTTAGGGTGAGGGGCAGGCAACCGCGCATGCCAGCGGCCGATGGGGAGATCGGCCAGAGGGCAGGCAGATAAATTGCGAGGGAGAACACATGAATTTCGCACTGACCGATGAACAGCAGATGATCGTCGACACGGTCCGCAGCTTCGTCGAGACCGAAATCTATCCGTATGAGGACGAGGTCGAGCGCACGGGTATCGTGCCGCCCGAACTGGGCCAGGATATTGCCCGCAAGTGCAAGGAAATCGGCTTCTTCGGCTGCAATTTCCCCGAAGAGGTGGGCGGCGCCGGTCTCGACCATACGTCCTTCACGCTGGTCGAACGCGAGCTCGGCCGCGGCTCGATGGGCCTCACCGTCTTCTTCGGCCGCCCTTCGGGCATCCTGATGGCCTGCAACGACGAGCAGCGCGAAAGATACCTGCTGCCGGCGGTCAAGGGCGACAAGTTCGACGCGCTCGCCATGACCGAGCCGGATGCCGGCTCCGACGTGCGCGGCATGAAGTGCTTTGCCCGCAAGGACGGCGACGACTGGATCGTCAACGGCACCAAGCATTTCATCAGCCATGCGGACATCGCCGATTTCGTCATCGTCTTCATCGCAACGGGTGAAGAGGACACACCGCGCGGGCCAAAAAAGAAGATCACCTGCTTCCTCGTCGACCGCGGCACGCCCGGCTTCGAGATCCGCAAGGGTTACAGCTCCGTCTCCCACCGCGGTTACAACAACTGCATCCTGACCTTCGACGACTGCCGCCTGCCCTCCGCCCAGATCCTCGGCGAAGTACACAAAGGCTTCGACGTCGCCAACGACTGGCTGTTCGCCACACGGCTGACGGTGGCTGCGACCTCGGTCGGCCGCGCGCGTCGCGCCTTCGATTACGCGCTGAACTACGCCGCCGAGCGCAAGCAGTTCGGCAAGCCGATCGGCGCCAACCAGGGCGTCTCCTTCAAGCTCGCCGACATGATCACCGAGATCGACGCCGCCGATCTGCTGACGCTTTCGGCCGCCTGGCGCCTCGACCAGGGCCTGCCCTCCAACCGCGAGATCGCCTCTGCCAAGGTCTACGCCACCGAAATGCTTGCCCGCGTCACCGACGAGGCGATCCAGATCTTCGGCGGCATGGGGCTGATGGACGACCTGCCGCTCGCCCGCTTCTGGCGCGACGCCCGCGTCGAGCGCATCTGGGACGGCACCTCCGAGATCCAGCGCCACATCATCAGCCGCGACCTGCTGCGGCCGCTCGGAGCGTAACGAATGATCGAGCGGCGCTCCTCCCCACCCCTCATTCCTGTGCCCGTCACAGGAATCCAGCAGCGGCACGTCCGTGCCGCGATTGACCCTTTGACGAACACCAGACCCGACACCGCCTCCAAGGCAGAAACACTCTTCACCGGCTTGCCGATGCAAGACGGCTGGATTCCTGTGACGAGCACAGGAATGAGGGCGTCGCGAAACACAGGAACGTGGGAGTGTCTGATTAGATGACCCAAACACCCCGTTCCCTCGACAGGCTGATCCGACCAAAATCCATCGCCGTCTTCGGCGGCAAGGAGGCGCGGCGGGTCATCGAACAATGCGACAAGATGGGCTTCGCCGGCGATATCTGGCCGGTGCATCCGAGGGAGGACCAGATCCTCGGACGCAGGTGCTACCGCTCGGTCGCCGACCTTCCCGGAGCACCGGACGCGTCCTTCGTCGGCGTCAATCGGCAGCTCACCATCGACATCATCGCGGCGCTTTCGGCGCGCGGTGCCGGCGGCGCCGTCTGCTATGCCTCGGGTTTTCGCGAGGCGGCAAGCGAACTCGATGACGGCAACGACATGCAGGAAGCGCTCGTTGCCGCTGCCGGCGACATGCCAATCGTCGGCCCGAATTGTTACGGCTTCATCAACATGCTCGACGGCGCCCTGCTCTGGCCCGACCAGCACGGTATGCAGCGCGTCGAAAGAGGCGTTGCCGTCCTGACGCAATCCTCCAACATCGCTTGCAACATCTCGATGCAGACGCGCGGCCTGCCGCTCGCCTATCTCATGACCGCCGGCAACCAGGCGCAGACCGGCCTGTCCGACATCGCCTGCGCCGTGCTGGAAGATCCGCGCGTCACTGCCGTCGGCCTGCATATCGAGGGTTTCGACAGCATTGCAGCGCTCGAGCGGCTGGCAACGCGCGCCCGTGAACTCGGCAAGCCGGTCGTGACTTTGAAGGTCGGCAAGTCGGAGGCAGCCCAGCTTGCCACGGTCTCGCACACGGCCTCGCTTGCCGGCAACGACCGGGTCTCCTCCGCACTTCTCGCCCGCCTCGGCATCGGCCGCGTCGACACGCTGCCGGCGCTGCTGGAAACGTTGAAGCTGCTGCATGTCGCCGGCCCGCTCGAAAGCAGCGAGATTTCCTCGATGAGCTGTTCGGGCGGCGAGGCCTCGCTGATGGCGGATGCCGGCGTGCGCTATCGCGTCAACTTCCGGGCACTGAAGGAAGAACAGCGACGCCCCCTGAAGGAAAGCCTCGGCGAGATGGTGACGATCGCCAACCCGCTCGACTACCACACCTTCGTCTGGGGCAACCGCGAGAAACAGACGACCGCCTTCAGCGCGATGATGAAGGGCGGCTATGCGCTCAACCTGATCGTGCTGGACTTCCCCCGCCAGGACCGCTGCGACGCGGCCGACTGGGTGACGACCTGCGACGCGGTGATCGATGCGGCAAACGCGACCAGCGCCCGCGCCGGTATCGTCGCCAGCCTCGGCGAAAACATGCCGGAACAGACGGCACTCTCTCTGATGGCTGCCGGTGTCATCCCCTTCTTTGGGATCGACGAGGCGTTGGCAGCCGTCGAGACCGCTGCCGGCATCGGCGCGGCCTGGGCCAGACCCGCACCGCCGAAGCTCCTGAACGGCGGCGTTTCAGGCGGTGGCAATGCCATCACCCTTAGCGAACATGAAGCCAAGACCGAGCTTGCGGCTTCGGGCCTTAAGGTTCCGCCGGGCACGACCGCATCGACGCCGCAAGAGGCCGCCACGGCAGCCGAAAGCCTCGGTTTCCCCGTCGTGCTCAAGGGGCTGGGCGTCGCCCACAAGACCGAGGCCGGGGCCGTCAAGCTGAACCTTGCAAGCAGTGCCGAGGTGCTTAGCGCCGCGGAAGGCATGGCTGCCGTGGCATCGGGTTATCTCATCGAGAAGATGGTGGCAAAACCCGTGGCCGAACTCATCATCGGCGCGATGCGCGATCCCGTCGCGGGCCCGGTGCTGACCATCGGCGCCGGCGGCATCCTCGTGGAACTGCTGGATGATTCCGCAATCCTGACGCTGCCGACGACGCCGGAGCTGATCCGCGAGGCGATCGACGGACTGAAGATCAGGAAGTTGCTCGACGGCTACCGCGGCGGACCGAAGGGCGATTTCGCGGCCCTTGCCGACGCTGTCGCCGCTGCGGCATCCTATGTCGTTTCAAACGCTTCAAACCTCGAAGAACTCGATATCAATCCTTTAATGGTGTTACCGGAAGGCCATGGAGCCATCGCCGCCGACGCCCTGATCCGCCGGAGGAACTGACGCCATGACCGGACCGATCCTTACCCGCCGCGAAGGCGGCATTCTCGAAGTCACGATCGACCGGCCGAAGGCGAACGCCATCGACCTGAAGACCAGCCGGGTGATGGGCGAGATCTTCCGCGACTTTCGCGACGACGACACGCTGCGCGTCGCCATCATCACCGGGGCCGGCGAAAAATTCTTCTGTCCGGGATGGGACCTGAAGGCGGCGGCGGCCGGCGATGCTGTCGATGGCGACTACGGCATCGGCGGCTTCGGCGGCATGCAGGAACTGCGCGATCTCAACAAGCCTGTGATATCAGCCGTCAACGGCATCTGCTGCGGTGGCGGCCTCGAAATCGCGCTTTCCACCGATCTGATCCTCGCAGCCGAGCACGCCACCTTCGCGCTGCCGGAAATCCGCTCCGGCACCGTCGCCGACGCCGCCTCGATCAAGCTGCCGAAGCGCATCCCCTATCACATCGCCATGGACATGCTCCTGACCGGCCGCTGGCTCGATGTCGTCGAAGCCAACCGCTGGGGCTTCGTCAACGAGATCCTGCCCGCCGACAAGCTGATGGCGCGCGCCTGGGAGCTCGCCCGCCTGCTCGAGAGCGGCCCGCCGCTCGTCTATGCCGCCATCAAGGAAGTGGTGCGCGCAGCCGAGGGCGAGACCTTCCAGGCGACGATGAACAAGATCACCCGCCGGCAGTTCAAGACTGTCGACATTCTTTATTCGAGCGAGGACCAGCTGGAGGGCGCAAAGGCGTTTGCCGAGAAGCGCGACCCGGTCTGGAAGGGGCGCTGACAGACGCTGCCACGGGCGGCGCAGGACTGACGACGGGCCGGTGAACCGGCAAAGCGACGTCACGGAACGTGTGGGGTCTCCCGCGCGCCGCCGAAGGCCTATCCATAAATGTAGCTTATGGAAATGAATTATAATTTAGGACGTTACAAGGTGCAATCGAGCGATTAGGCTTATCGATCTGAAGCCAAGAGCGTCCGCCCGAGAAAGGAGAAACGAGGCAAGCGAAGACAAAAAATGGGCCCAAACGGCCGATCCGAAAGCCATCCGCAAGGTGGCGGTACGCAGCAATCTCTACCAACCACAACGAACGGCGAATGCCGACACAGAAGGGAACAGGGGAATGAGCGATTACAAGGATTACCTCACACGACAGGTCATGCTCGGCAGGATGAACCGGCGTGAATTTCTCGGACGCGCGGCTGCAGCCGGCATCCTCGCATCGACGGCAGGAACACTGTTTGCCACCAGCGCCGCGGCCCAGGAGCCGAAGCGCGGCGGCCATCTGAAACTCGGCCTCGAAGGCGCTGCCGCGACCGACTCGAAAGATCCGGCCAAGGCACTCTCGCAGTTCATGTTCGTCGTCGGCCGCAACTGGGGCGACATGCTGGTCGAAAGCCATCCGACCACCGGCGCACCCGTGCCGGCGCTCGCCGAATCCTGGGAGCCATCTGCCGATGCCTCGACCTGGACCTTCGCCATCCGCAAGGGCGTGAAGTTCCACGACGGCAAGGAACTGACCATCGACGACGTCATCAAGACGCTGCAGCGCCACACCGACGAGAAGTCGGAGTCCGGCGCGCTCGGCGTGATGAAATCGATCGAGGAGATCAAGGCCGACGGCGACAAGCTGGTGCTGAAGCTGACGGAGGGCAATGCCGATCTGCCGCTGCTTCTGTCCGACTATCACCTGATCATCCAGCCGAATGGTGGCATCGACGCTCCCGACGCCATGATCGGCACCGGACCCTTCAAGGTGGCGAGCTTCGAGGCCGGCGTTCGCGCCACCTTCGAGCGAAACACCGACGACTGGCGGACGGATCGCGGCTTTGTCGATTCGGTCGAGCTGATTGCAATCAACGATGCCACCGCTCGCATCGCGGCCCTTTCCTCCGGTCAGGTCCACTTCATCAACCGCGTCGATCCGAAGACCGTCAATCTCCTGAAGAAGGCGCCGACCGTCGAGATCCTGAACACGTCCGGCCGCGGCCACTACGTCTTCATCATGCACTGCAACACTGCGCCGTTCGACAATATCGACCTGCGCATGGCGCTGAAATATGCGATGGACCGCGAGACCATGGTCGAGCGCATCCTCGGCGGTTACGGCAAGGTCGGCAACGACTTCCCGATCAACGACACCTACGCCCTCTTCCCCGAAGGCATCGAGCAGCGCGCCTATGACCCCGACAAGGCGGCCTTCCATTACAAGAAGTCCGGCCACAGTGGCTCGGTGCTGCTGCGCACCTCCGACGTCGCCTTCCCAGGCGCCGTCGATGCGGCCGTGCTCTACCAGGAAAGCGCGAAGAAGGCAGGCATCGAGATCGAGGTCAAGCGCGAACCGGGCGACGGCTACTGGACGAACGTCTGGAACGTCCAGCCGTTCTCCACATCCTACTGGGGCGGGCGCCCGACCCAGGACCAGATGTATTCGACAGCCTATCTGTCCACCGCCGACTGGAACGACACGCGCTTCCTGCGCCCCGACTTCGACAAGATCCTGCTCGAGGCACGCTCCGAACTGGACGAGACCAAGCGCAAGGACATGTATCGCACCATGGCGATGATGGTGCGCGACGAAGGCGGCCTGATCCTGCCGATGTTCAACGACTTCGTGAACGCCTCCACCAAGCAGGTGAAAGGCTACGTCCACGATATCGGCAACGACATGTCGAATGGCTACGTCGCGACCCGCGTCTGGCTCGACGCCTGATGATGGAAAGCGGACCGATGACTGGTCCGGTTCCGACGGATGGGACCGCGGATGGAGCACATCCGCGGTCTGCCGATCTTTCCGGTGTACCAGCAAAACCCAACCCCGCCGACGCCCAGGGCGAACTCGGTGGCACCTTCAGGCGGCGCTTTATCTTTCGCCGTCCTCTCGCGGCGCTGATCCTTCAGCGCCTCGGCCTGAGCGTCGGCCTGCTCTTTGCCGTGTCGCTGATGATCTTCGGCGGCATCGAGGCGCTTCCCGGCGACTTCGCCACCACCTATCTCGGCCAGTCGGCAACGCCGCAGGCGGTGGAAAACATCCGCAAGGACCTCGGCCTCGACAAGCCCTGGAGCGAGCGTTACCTCTCCTGGCTCGGCGGCGCCGTGCAAGGCGACTTCGGCACCTCCTGGGCCAGCAAGAACTCGGTCGGGGAACAGATCGGCAAGCGTCTCGGCAATTCGCTGTTCCTCGCTTTCTTCGCCGCGCTCGTCTCCGTGCCGCTTGCCGTCGGCTTGGGCATGCTGGCGGTGCAGTTCCGCAACCGGCTGCCGGACAAGATCATCAACGTCGTCTCACTGGCGGCCATCTCGCTGCCCGAGTTCTTCGTCGGCTATCTCCTGATCATGTTCTTCGCCGTCAAATTCGGCGTCGCCACCTTCCCGGCGACGGTCTATGACAGCATGACCTTCAGCGAGCGGCTTTCGGCGATCGCGCTTCCGGTCGCAACCCTCGTGCTCGTCGTTCTCGCCCACATGATGCGCATGACCCGAGCGGCGATCCTCAACGTCATGTCGTCGGCCTATGTCGAGACGGCCGAACTCAAAGGGCTTGGCATGTTCCGCATCATCGCCCGCCACGCCGCTCCCAATGCCGTGGCACCTGTTATCAACGTCATCGCGCTCAACCTTGCCTATCTCGTCGTCGGCGTCGTCGTGGTCGAGGTGGTGTTCGTCTATCCCGGCATGGGGCAATACATGGTGGATGCCGTGACCGTGCGCGACATGCCGGTCGTGCAGGCCTGCGGCCTGATCTTCGCGGCTTTCTACATCTTCCTCAACATGGCGGCCGACATTATCGCCATTCTCGCCAACCCGAGACTGAGGCATCCGCGATGAACCTGAGATCCATCCCCCTTAGCGCCTGGATCGGCATCGCCGGCATCGCCATTGCGATCTTCTGCGCCCTGTTCGCCCCTGTCATCGCCCCCTTCGGCGAACGCGAGGTCGTCGGCGACGTCTGGCTTCCTTCCGGTGGCGACTTCCTGCTCGGCACCGACAATCTCGGGCGCGACCTGCTGTCGCGCCTGATCTACGGCGCCCGCACCACCATCTTCGTGGCGCTGGCGGCAACCGTGCTGTCCTTCTCGCTCGGCATGATCCTCTCCTTCACCGCCGCGGTCATGGGCGGGTTCGTCGACCAGTTCTTCTCCCGCTTCAACGATCTGATGATGGCGATCCCGACGCTGATCTTCGCCCTCGTCGTGCTGGCGGTGCTGCCGCAGCATCTGTGGATCCTGATCCTGGTCATGGCCGTGCTCGATTCCACCCGCGTGTTCCGCATCGGCCGCGCGGTCGCGCTCGATGTCGCGGTCATGGAGTTCGTCGAGGCGGCCAGACTAAGAGGCGAAGGCAGCGTCTGGATCATCTTCCGCGAGATCCTGCCCAACACGTTGTCGCCGCTGCTTGCCGAGTTCGGCCTGCGCTTTGCCTTTTCCATCCTGTTTCTTTCCACCCTCTCCTTCCTCGGCCTCGGCATCCAGCCGCCGGCCGCCGACTGGGGCGGCATGGTCAAGGACAACAAGGATGGCATCATCTTCGGCATATCAGCTGCCCTGATCCCGGGTGCTGCGATCGCGACACTGGCGATCTGCGTCAACCTCGTGGTCGACTGGCTGATGAAGAGAACCTCCAGCCTGAAAGGAGGGCGTGGCGATGCCTGAGGCTTCACCTGACAAGAACACGCTTCTTTCCGTCAAGAACCTGAAGATCGAAGCGACCAGCTATCCCCCGGGCGAGCCACCGAAAACCGTGACCCTGGTCGAAGGCGTTTCCTTCGACCTCCAGAAGGGCAAGGTGCTTGGCCTGATCGGCGAATCCGGGGCCGGCAAGTCGACCATTGGCCTGTCGGCGCTCGCCTATGGCCGCGGTGGCGTGCGCATCACCGGGGGCCAGGTGCTGCTCGACGGCAAGGATATCCTGCCGCTCGACAAGAACGGCATCCGCTCGATCCGCGGCGCCCGCGTCTGCTACGTCGCACAGTCGGCGGCCGCCGCCTTCAACCCGGCGCACCGGCTCGGTGATCAGGTGATCGAGGCATCGCTTCGCCACGGCATCATGAACCGCGAGGAAGCAAAAAAGCGTGCGCTCTACCTGTTCCAGGTGCTCGGCTTGCCGAATCCGGAAAGCTTCGGCGAGCGTTATCCTCACCAGGTTTCCGGCGGTCAGTTGCAGCGGGCGATGACCGCTATGGCGCTCTGCCCCAACCCGGAGCTGATCGTCTTCGACGAGCCGACGACGGCGCTCGACGTGACGACCCAGATCGACGTGCTCGCCGCGATCAAGCACGCGATCGAGGAAACGCACACCGCAGCCCTCTACATCACCCATGACCTTGCCGTTGTCGCCCAGATCTCCGACGACATCATGGTGCTGCGCCACGGCAAGACGGTGGAGTACGGCACCACCAAACAGGTGATCGAGGCTCCGGCCGAAGACTATACCCGGGCACTGGTCAGCGTACGCCAGACCAAGCGCGAAGAAGCGCCGGACCAGACCGGCACGCAATTGAAGATCGAGCATATCAGCGCTGGCTATGCCAACGGCTTCAAGGTGCTGCACGACGTTTCCATGCATCTGCCCAAGGGCCAGACGTTGGCGATCGTTGGCGAAAGCGGTTCCGGCAAGTCGACGCTGGCGCGCGTCATCACCGGCCTCTTGCCGCCGACCGAAGGGCGCATCACCTTCGAAGGCAAGGAACTGCCGCGCGCCTTGAAGGGCCGCAGCAACGACGAACTGCGCCGCATCCAGATGATCTACCAGATGGCCGATACGGCGATGAACCCGCGCCAAACGGTGCGCGACATCGTCGGCCGACCGCTGTCCTTCTACTTCGGCATGCATGGCGCCAAGAAGACGGCGCGGGTCAAGGAACTGCTCGACCAGATCGAGATGGGAACGAAGTTCCTCGATCGCTATCCGGCCGAGCTTTCCGGCGGCCAGAAGCAGCGCGTCGCCATTGCCCGGGCGCTCGCCGCGGAGCCGGAACTCATCCTCTGCGACGAGCCAACCTCGGCCCTCGACCCGCTGGTGGCCGAAGGCATCCTGAATCTGCTTTTGAAGCTTCAGGAGGAAACCGCTGTTTCCTATGTCTTTATCACCCACGACATCGCCATCGTCCGGGCGATTGCCGACAGCGTCGCGGTGATGCATCGCGGCCGGCTGGTGCGTTTCGGCCCGAAGTCCAAGGTGCTGGCACCGCCCTTCGACGACTATACCGACCTGTTGCTAAAGTCCGTTCCCGAGATGGAAATCGGCTGGCTGGAGCGGGTGCTGACGACCCGCCGCATGGAAAGTGCGGGCAACTGAGGGCCAGCGCCGAAAGTGCCTACGTAGTCCCCTCTCCCCGCCTGCGGGGAGAGGGCTAGGTTGGTCAAGACGATCCAGCCGTCACTTCACCTTGCAATCGACATCGCCCAATTGTTGCGCCGCTTCGCCCTCAAAGGTCACCGACGGCTCCGCCTTGGCGGTGCAGTCGCCGGTGGCGCCACTGCCTGACCGGAAATGCGCGACCGGCTGCCCTTCGATCATGATGCTCGGCACCACCTCGTAAAGCTCCGGCGGACAGTTGGCGACGTCGGAGAGCCGAAGCGCCGGCTGGCCGCCGATCATGACGCTGGTGGAGCCGGAAAGCGCGCAAGCCGGGATGGGCGGGCGCGCATCTTCGGCGGCAGACGGCATGGCCGAGACCGCGAGCAGAAGTCCAGACATGGCGATATCTGCAGATTTCATCAGCTTCTCCTTCGACGGTGCAGACGCGGAATGCAACGCAATCTAGAGCATGTCGCGCAAAAGTGCGCAGCGGTTTTGCGATAACGACATGCGTAGAAACAAGAACTTAAAGCGCAGCGAGCAAACCTGGAGATCGCGATGCGCTTTAAGTCGGCAACGCCGCGCACGCTATCTCAATAATCGGTCGGCACCGTCAGCACGTCGGCATCAGGCGTTTCGAGAAAGGCCCTGACCGTCGAGGGCATCTGCCGCGAGCCTGTGGCCAGCACGCCGCAGCGCGACAGCATCTGCCGGATATCCGGCTCCTGGCCGAGGGTGCGCCAGATCATCCGCGAGGCATAGGGCAGGTTTTCCTTGCGCCAGGAAACGCCCATGGTCGTGCCGCGCAGATAGACGCGCTGATGCACTTCGAACGGCATCAGGATCGTCTGCGACAGCATCGGCTGGCGCCCGACGCTGCGCTCGGCGATGAAGATGCGATTGCGCCAGAAGGTGACGAGGCCGACATATTTCGAAAACTGCTGGATTTCGTTGGCGGCATCGCGGATGCGCTCAATCGACTTCACCCGGATCGATCCGCTCTCCTCGTGAATGCGGGCGCAGGAACAGACGACGCGGCCGGGCCACGACGGCGAGAGATGGTAGGTCTGGTAATAGCCGATATGGCGGCGAAGCCCGGCCAGATCACCGGGAAATCCTTCAAGCAGCAGCCCGGCTTGCGAGCGGTCGCGATCGGGCCTGACCATGCGGGCTTCGAACAGTTTCGACGACAGGGAAAAGTCCTGCGCCTGCAGCCCGAAGAAGCTGGCGATGCGCGCGACATTATGCGCCGACGGCCGCGCCTCGCCACTGATGTAGCGGTTGAACTGCTGACGGTTGATGCCGATCTCGCGACAGATCTGCGAGATCGAGCGCCGCGTCGCGCAGGCGAAACGAAGATTGGCGGCAAAGTTGTCGGCGTCGTGCACGAGCGGCTCCCAGCGATCCGGAACAGATAGCGTAAAGTCGCGTAAATCAGCGTCAAGTCGCGAAATTGTGCAACCCGCCGCAGCCGTTAGGTTTTCCCTTGAAACAACACTTCAGAGGGAACCTGCATATGAGCGAATTCACCAAGCGTCCCGACGGCCTCATCGTGCCGACAGGCATCAACCGCCGCGGCTTCCTGGCGGGCACCGCGGCCCTCGGTCTGGCGGCAGGCTTGGGCGGCACGATGGTTGCGGGCGATGCACGCGCCGAGGAGCCCAAGCGCGGCGGTCACCTGAAACTGGGCCTGAAGGGCGGCGCCACCACCGATACGCTCGATCCCGCCGGCTATAGCGGCTCGGTGTCCTTCGTCATCGGCCACCTCTGGGGCGACACCCTGGTCGAATCCGATCCGAAGACCGGCGCGCCGCTGCCGGCACTGGCCGAATCCTGGGAGCCCTCGGCGGATGCGTCGCAATGGACCTTCAAGATCCGCAGCGACGTCAGCTTCCACGACGGCAGCAAGATGACCATCGCCGATGTCATCGCCACGCTGAAGCGGCATTCGGACGAAGGCTCGAAATCAGGTGCGCTCGGCTTGATGCGCTCGATCAAGAACATCGAGGAAAAGGCCGGCGCGCTGGTGCTGACACTGACCGAAGGCAATGCCGACCTGCCGCTGCTTCTGACCGACTATCACCTGATCATCCAGCCACGCGGCGGCGTCGACAATCCCGCCTCGCCCATCGGCACCGGCCCCTACAAGCTTGCAAGCTATGAAGCCGGCCTGCGCTCGACCTTCGAGAAGAACGCCAATGACTGGCGCCAGGACCGCGGCTTCGTCGACAGCGTCGAAATCATCGTGATGAACGACACGACCGCGCGCATCGCCGCGCTTTCCTCCGGCCAGGTGCATTTCATCAACAACATCGACCCGAAGACGGTGCCGCTCCTGAAGCGTGCGCCGCGCGTCGAGATTCTCCGGACCGCCGGCAAGGGCTTCTACAGCTTCCTGATGCATTGCGACACGGCGCCCTTCGACAACAACGACCTGAGGCTCGCACTCAAATATGCGGTCGACCGACAGGCGATTCTCGACCGCGTTGTCGGTGGTTTCGGCACGCTCGGCAACGACTATCCGGTCAACGAGAACTATGCGCTGGCGCCCGAGGGCATCGAGCAGCGCGCCTATGACCCCGACAAGGCCGCCTTCCACTTCAAGAAATCGGGCCACGACCGGCCGATCCTTCTGCGCACCTCGGATGCCGCCTTCCCCGGCGCCATCGACGCCGCGGTTCTGTTCCAGGAAAGCGCCAAGAAGGCCGGTATCGAGCTCGAAGTGCGCCGCGAGCCGGAGGATGGCTACTGGACCAATGTCTGGAACGTCCAGCCGTTCTGCGCCTCCTACTGGGGCGGCCGGCCGACGCAGGATTCACGCTACTCCACCTCCTATCTCTCCAGCGCCGAGTGGAACGACACGCGCTTCAAGCGCGAGGACTTCGACAAGCTCCTGCTTCAGGCCCGCTCGGAGCTCGACGATGCCAAGCGCAAGGAGATGTACCGTACGATGGCGATGACGGTGCGCGACGAGGGCGGCCTGATCCTGCCGGTGTTCAACGACTACGTGAACGCCGCTTCCGCATCGCTGAAGGGTTTCGTCCACGACATCGGCAACGACCTTTCGAACGGCTATGTTGCCAGCCGCGTCTGGTTCGACAGCTAAGAACACGGTTTCGCGTACGGAAGTGCGTAAAAACAATGCGTTAGAGCATTTCCAGCAGAAGTGTTTAGCGGTTTTGCGTCTGGAAACGCGTAAGAACAATGAGAGTGAGCGGAACAACCGATATGTCAGAGCGTGAATTCACCCTGATCGAGAACGAGTGGATCCGATTGAAGGACGGCACGCGGCTTGCCGCCCGCATCTGGATGCCGGATGGCGCCGACGCTGAGCCGGTGCCGGCCGTGCTCGAATACCTGCCCTACCGCAAGCGCGGCGGCACGAGTCTCCGCGATGAATCGACCTATCCGGTCTTTGCCGCCGCCGGCATTGCCGGCGTGCGCGTCGACATTCGCGGCTCGGGCGAATCCGATGGCGTCATCGATGGCGAATATACGCCGCGCGAGCTTTCCGACGGCTGCGAGATCATCGAATGGATCGCCGCCCAGCCGTGGTCGAATGGCAAGGTCGGGATGATGGGCATCTCCTGGGGCGGCTTCAACTGCCTGCAGGTGGCAGCCCTCAAGCCGCCGGCGCTGAAGGCGGTGATCTCGATCGCCTCGACCGTCGACCGCTACAACGACGACATCCATTACAAGAATGGGTGCCATCTCTCCGCCCAGCTTTCCTGGGCGGCGACCATGCTTGCCTATCAATCGCGCGCGCCCGACCCTGCGATCGTCGGCGACCGCTGGAAGGAGATGTGGCTGGAGCGCCTGGAGAACGAACCCTACTTCATGGAGGAATGGCTCGAGCATCAGCGCCGCGACGCCTTCTGGCAGCACGGCTCGATCTCGGAGGATTTCGGCGGCTTCGACACTCCCGCGCTCGTCATCGCCGGTTGGGCCGACGGTTATCGCAACACGCCGCTGAAAGCCGTCGAGGGCCTCGGCGCAAAGGCCAAGGCGCTGATCGGCCCCTGGGTGCACAAATATCCGCATTTCGCCTGGCCAAAGCCCCGCGCCGATTTTCACGGCGAGGCGATCCGCTGGTGGAACCGTTGGCTGCGCGACGAAAAGAACGGCGCCGAAGGCGGACCGCAGGTGCGCGCCTATATCCTCGACGGCCCGCGCCCGGCCGTCCGGCGCGACAACGACCCTGGCCGCTGGGTCGCCAAGGACGTCTGGCAAAAGCCGGAGATGCAGGTTCTCGGCATCACGCTCGACGGCAGGCTTTCCACCGACGCCAAAGATATGGGCACCGGCGAGGTCTATCTGAAATCACCGCTCGATACCGGCACGGCTTCCGGCGAATATTTCACCCTGAAACCCGATGCCGAAATGGCCGGTGACCAGCGCATCGACGATGCCGGAGCGCTGACCTTCGAAACGCGGCCGCTGCTGGAGGCTGAAGACTATCTCGGCCAGCCAAGCCTCTCGGTCGATGTCACCTGCCCGGCCGACACGGCCAACCTTGTCGCCCGCATCGTCGACGTGCACCCGGATGGTACCGCCACCCGCATCGCCTTCGGCGTGCTCAATCTGGCGCATCGCGACGGCAATGCCGAACCGCGGGCAATGGAAAAGGGTCGCCGCACGCGGATCACACTGGTGCTCGACGCCTGCGGCTATCGCGTGCGCGCCGGCCACCGCATCCGGCTGTCGCTGTCGACGTCCTACTGGCCGATGATTTTGCCGCCGCCTGATGATCCCGGCCTCACCATCGACACAGCGAGCCTGACGCTTGCCCTTCCGCTGCTCGGCCAGCACAACGAGGTCGTCGTGCCGGAGCCGGAAAATCCGGATCCGCTGCCGAAATACATCGAGCGGACGGCCGGCAGCACCAGCCGCACCGTCGAACGCGACATGACCAACGGCGTCACCCACTATCGCATCTACGAGGATGGGGGCTTGAGCGAGCATCCGGATACCGGGCTCGCGACGCAGGACATCCGCGACGAGACCTGGTCCATCGCTCCCGACAATCCGCATTCGATGATCGGCACCTCGACCTGGACCTGCATTTCCAAACGCGAGGGCTGGTCGGTGCGCACGGTCTCGACCTCGGTTCTCACCTGCGATGCCGACGACTGGATCACCGAAGCCAAGATCGTCGCCTATGAAAACGACGCGCCCATCTTCGAGAAGAGCTTTGCCAAGCGGGTCGCACGCGACCTGATGTAACACCGTCTTGGCTCCAAAAGCGTATGACTGCACCAATCGGTAAACATTTTACTGATAGTTACAGTCGTGCGCCATTTCTTCAATTGCCACCAACCTGCCGTCCATATCGGCCGCGGCCTCGTTGCCGGCATGGGTGGCCTCGTGGCCATCGCCGCCGTCGGCGCGCTCACCAATATCGTCGGCGAACCGCTTCTGATGGCGCCGTTTGGCGCCAGCTGCGTGCTGATCTTCTCGGTCGCCGGCAGCCCGCTCTCCCAGCCCGCCAATGTCGTCGGTGGACATTTCATCGCGACGCTGGTCGGCCTCGTCATGCGCGCAGTCTTCCCCAATGAGTGGTGGGCGGTCGGCCTTGCGGTCGGTGCTGCGATCGCGCTGATGGCAGCGCTGCGCATCACCCATCCGCCGGCGGGCGCCACTCCGCTCGTGGTCTTTGCCAGCGACCCCGGCCTCGACTTCCTGCTTTTCCCCGTTCTGACCGGCTCATTGGTGCTGGTTGCGGTTGGAACGCTGTTTCATCGTTTTGGCAAGGTCGAGTATCCGCTGCCGAGGAAACCCGCATGAGCCGCGTCGTCGCCGAGCGCCAGGACGTCATCGCCACGCTCGCGGAGGTCTTTCGCGAACACGGCTATGATGGCGCGAGCCTCAACCTGATCACCGAGAAGACCGGGCTCGGCAAGGGCAGCCTCTATCACTTCTTCCCTGGTGGGAAGGAGGAGATGGCCGAGGCGGTGCTTGGCGACATCGCCCTATGGTTCCAGACCAACATATTCGACCTGCTGCGCAACAGCGAAAGGCCGGCGGCTGCGATCGACGACATGTTTGCCTCCGTCGACAGCTACTTTCGCCGGGGACGCCGCCTCTGCCTGATGGGCGTCATTGCCCGCCAGCGGCGCCCATGATCGCTTCTCCGTCGAGCTCACCCGATACTTTGCCGATTGGCGGACTGCCCTCGCCGAGGCGCTCGGCCGCCAGGGTATCGCCGAGAACGAGCGGCAGGCGCTGGCCGAAGAAGTGATCGGCGGCATCCAGGGGGCACTCATTCTTGCCCGCAGCCTTGGTGACGCCGAAGCTTTCGGCCGCGTGCCCCTCCGCCTTAAGGGCCGATGCACCCTGTCGCATAACTGACAAAAATCAGATCTCAGGCCTCGGCCGCCTTGACAATTCCCCGCGCGCCCAGTTATTAACCATCAAGTTAAATAACTTTCAGGTTAAAGAACGGCCGCGCCAAGCGACAGCGCTGGCTGCGGGAGGAATTGTTATGGCAATGACCAGTGAAAACGCATCGCGCGAACACAGACTGAGCCTCGAAATCACCAGGATCTTCGATGCGCCGCGCAGCCTGGTGTTTAGGGTATGGTCAACGCCCGAGCATGCCTTGCGCTGGTGGGGACCGCGCGATTTCAGCCCGCACTCGCTGACGATGGATTTCCGCCCCGGCGGCGCCTGGCGCGCCTGCATCCGTTCGCCGGAAGGGCGCGACTATTGGATGGGCGGCGTCTATCGCGAGGTGATCGAGCCGGAGAAACTCATCTTCACCTTCGCCTGGGACGAAGAAGGCAAGCCGGGTGCCGACACGCTGATCACCGTTTCATTCGTCGATGTCGGCGGCAAGACCCGTCTGACCTTCCACCAGACCCCCTTCGACAGCGTCGACGAGCGCGACTCGCACCAGGAAGGCTGGGGCGAGTGCCTCGAAAGACTGGAGGAGTATCTTTCCGATGTCTGAGACAATGACCACCGCGGACAACACACCGGGCCCGAAGGCCACGCGGCGGGAGTGGATCGGCCTTGCCGTCCTCGCCTTGCCCTGCATGCTCTATTCGATGGACCTGACGGTCCTGAATCTCGCGGTGCCGCAACTGACCGAGCAGCTGAAGCCATCGGCCTCGCAGCTCCTGTGGATCGTCGATATCTACGGTTTCATGGTGGCGGGCTCTCTGATCACCATGGGCACGCTTGGCGACCGCATCGGCCGGCGCCGGCTCTTGATGATCGGCTCCATCGCCTTCGGCATCGCCTCGGTGCTGGCCGCCTTCGCCTGGAGCGCCGAAACGCTGATCCTCGCACGTGCTGTCCTCGGCGTCGCAGCAGCAACCTTGGCGCCCTCGACGCTGTCGCTGATCCGCAACATGTTCCTCGATGACAAGCAGCGCACGCTGGCGATCGGCATCTGGATCGCCAGCTTCTCCGCCGGCGGCGCCATCGGCCCTGTCGTCGGCGGGCTGATGCTGTCTCAGTTCTGGTGGGGTTCGGTGTTCCTGCTCGCGGTGCCTGTGATGATCCTGCTTCTGATCCTCGGTCCCATGCTGCTGCCGGAGTTCCGCGATCCGAATGCCGGCCGGCTCGATTTCATCAGTGCCGGACAGTCGCTGGTTGCCGTGCTGTCGGTAATCTATGGCATGAAGCGCATCGCCGAGGACGGTCTCGACGTCACCGCCGTGTTCTTCATCCTGCTCGGGCTGACCGTCGCCATCCTGTTTGCCCGGCGCCAGAGCCGGCTTGCCGATCCGTTGATCGACCTCGCCTTGTTCAGGACCCCGGCTTTCAGCGCCGCCCTCGGCGTTAATATTCTCGGCCTGTTCGTCGGCTTTGGCGCCTTCCTGTTCGTGGCGCAGTATCTGCAGCTCGTGCTCGGCCTGTCGCCCTTCGTCGCCGGTCTCTGGTCGGTGCCGACAGGGGTCGCCATGGTGCTCGGTTCGATCCTGGTTCCGTCGCTTGCCGCCCGCTATGCCGCCTCGAACCTGATTGCTGCCGGCTTCGTGCTGACCGCCATCGGCTTTGCGATCTGCACCCAGGTCGAAACGACGAGCAGTCCGCTGCTCGTCACGACGGGCCTCGTCGTTCTCTGCCTCGGCTTTGCGCCAGTGGGCACGCTGACGACGGACCTGATCGTCGGCTCCGCCCCGCCGGAGCGCGCCGGCGCTGCATCGGCGATCTCGGAGACGAGCTTCGAGTTCGGCGGTGCGCTCGGGATCGCCGTGCTCGGCAGCATGCTGACATCAGCCTATCGCACCCGCATGGACGCCGTGATCGTCACCGGCCTTCCGACTGAGACCGTGGAGGCCGCACGCCAGACGCTTGGCGGCGCCGTCGCCATCGCCGAGCAACTTCCGGGCGAGCAATCCGAACGGCTGCTCAATGCCGCCCGCGACGTGTTCACCAATTCGTTTGCCTTCACCGCATCGATCTGCGTGGCCCTGTCGCTGCTGACGGCACTGCTCGCCTTCCTGCTCTTGCGCAAGGCAACCGGTGACGGCGCCGACAGCGATCCGGCAATTGCCGACGAGGCGGAGGCCTCGGTCAAAGCCGGATAATAACCGGCGTCCGCACAACGGACGCCAACACATAAATCGCATCAACGTTCAACTCGCCAGCGTCGTTTCCCCGGTCGAAAGACCAGGGACAGCCGACGACTGTCCAAAGACAGGAGCCCGTCCGATGAAAAAGCGCTATCGCGGCAGCTGCCACTGCGGCACCGTTGAGTTCGAATGCCAGCTCGACCTTGCCGAAGGCATCCGCCGCTGCAATTGCAGTTTCTGCGCCAAGACGCGCATGCAGAAATCCTTCGCGCTGCGCGACGAGTTTGCCATCACCAGGGGCAAGGAGGCGTTGACGAGCTATCGGGCGGAGCCTTCGAACTGGCGGGAGGGCGACGTCGATCACTACTTCTGCAGCCGCTGCGGCATCCGGCCGTTTTCGCGCGGCTATCTCGAGGATTTCCTCGGCCATTTCTACGCCGTCAACGTCGCCTGCGTTGACGGCGTCAGCGACGAGGAACTCGGCACGGCACCGATCATCTACGAGAACGGTCGTCACGACGACTACGAAAACCCGCCGCGCGACATCCGCTTCATGTGATCGCCGAGGCGATCAGGCCGGGCTCAATGCCAGCAGCGCCTCGAGCGCACGCTCGGCATCGGCCTCCGGCACGAAGATGTGGTCATGATAATAGGCGGCCACGACGTTGGCACTGATGCCCTCCCGCGTCAGCGCCGTCGCCACCGCCGCCGTCAGCCCGACCGCCTCAAGCGCCGAATGCACATTGAGCGTGATGCGGCGAAGCAGCGGACCATAGGAAAGGCCGGCCGCATCGGCAGCATGACGCTCCAGGATCAGCGTCAGCCCCTCGTCCTCGCGATAGGTGGCAAGCGGCTCCACCGGCATGTAACGCTGCGCCTCGTCATGGGGCACGGTGCAATAGACATAGGTCTGCGGAAACAGAACCGGCGCCATCGTCGCCAGCAGCTTCGTCAAATCCGTTTCGCCAGCCATCACCCCTCCTCTAACCTTCCACAGTCCCCGCTATGCGGGATCAAGTCGCCAATGCAGTGGTAGCGGATCGTCACATTGCCGTGAAGCACGCTCTTGCGATTTGCATTCGGCCGGGTCCGCGAAAAACATGGGTTCACACGGCCGCCGCCCGAACGCGGCAGAGGAAGCAACCATGTCTTCGACACGCAACATTCTGCCGTTCGCTCCGGCTATCAACCACCATCTCTGGCTGATGGCTCCGGCACTTGCCATCTGCGCCGCCCTTTCGATTGCGCCCTCAGCCCGCGCCGCCGAACCGGCCGTATCCATTCCCCCGCCGTCGCTGGATGAGAAAGCGGCCAGCGGTCCGGAAACGGCGGTATTTGCCGGCGGTTGTTTCTGGGGCGTCCAGGGCGTCTTCCAGCATGTGAAGGGCGTGACCAACGCTGTCTCGGGCTATGCCGGCGGCAGCCGCGACACGGCGTCCTATGAGGCGGTCAGCAATGGCGACACCGGCCACGCGGAATCGGTGGAAGTGACCTACGATCCGAGCCAGGTCAGCTACGGCAAGCTGTTGCAGATCTTCTTCTCCGTCGGCCACAACCCGACGCAGCTGAACTATCAGGGGCCGGATCACGGCACGCAGTATCGTTCGGCTCTGTTCGTTGCCACGCCGGAGCAGAAGAAGATCGCCGAGGCCTACGTCGCCGAGCTCGGAAAATCAGGCGTCTTTCCGACCGAGATCGTCACCGAGATCGCGCCGCTGAAGGGCTTCTATGTCGCGGAGGGCTACCATCAGGATTTCCTGACGCGCAACCCGACCTATCCCTACATCGTCTACAACGACATGCCGAAGATCGAGAGCCTGCGCAAACTGTTCCCGCAGAGCTTCCGCCCCAATCCGGTGCTGGTGTTCAAGGCGAAGAGCTAGCGCGTTTCCGCCCGCAATTGCGCTCCGGTGAAAACTGGAGCGTTCAGCCGGTTCCGACAAGCACCGCAATACCTTCGGCCAAGCGCCGAAAGCCTTCGCGCGCACCCTCACTCATGTGCCGTGCCCGCAGCCAGGCGTGGATCATCTGCGGCTCTTCGCGAAAGGTGACGTTGACGCCGGCCGTCGCAAGCCGCGCGGCATAGAGGCGCGCGTCATCGCGCAAGGGGTCGAAATAGGCACCAGCGATATAGGTCGGCGGTAAGCCGGAAAGATCCTTCTCCGCCAGCGGCACCGCAAACGGGTCGTCGGCCGGCGCCTGCAAAATCTTTCGGTAGTAGCTGGTATCGGCAGTCGTCAGTCCCGGCGCATCGGACATTTCGAGATAGGAACCGGAAGCCAGGTCACCGCCGAGGCCAGGATAGATCAGCGCCTGCCCGACGATACCAGACACCCCGTCCGCCCGGGCCTTCAACACGATGCCTGCGGTCAGGTTCCCGCCGGCACTGTCGCCGACGACCACCACCGGTCGGCCATCGGCCACCAGGAAATTCAAGACCGCGTAGCAATCCTCGAAGGCGGCTGGCCAGACGTGGTCGGGCGCCAGCCGATAATCAACCGACACCAGTTCTGCCCTTGCGAAATCGGCAAGCTCGGCGCAGATGGCGTCATGGCTGTCGAGCGAGCCGACGACCCAACCGCCGCCGTGAATGTAGTAGATTCGGGTGTCGGTCGAAACGCTCGCCGGCCGATAGCGCCGGATCGGGATCCGGCCGTCGACAAGCTCGTCCTCGCGCGTCAGCCCCGCCGGCGACGGCGCGTCGAACTCTGCGCAGAGCGCATCGTACCATTTGCGCTGCTGTTCGATCGACGCATCGACCGCATCGGCGGGATAGAATTCTTCGCAGCGCCGGTGAAAGGCGAGGATGCCCTCCTCCGTCGGCATCGGTTTCGATACAGCCTGATCCAAAGTCCGCCTCCCTGATCTCTCCGGCGGAAGTCTAGCAGCAGGCCGCCGGTCTTCTATCCGGAAACCGACATAACCGGACAAATCCCGCCGCAGTTGCGTTGTCGGGGACGATCTCTTGGCAGCGCTTGCAAGCGCGCCTCCACAACGATTAACTGCACGGATGGCCTTCACCTTCAGACAGTTGCAGTATTTCGTCGCCGTCGCCGAGCAAGGCTCGATCACGCGGGCGGCGCAGAACCTCTCGATCTCGCAATCCTCGATCACCGAGGCGATCAAGGAGCTTGAAGGGGACCTCGGCGTCGAGCTGTTCGACCGGCATCCGCGCGGTCTTTCGATCACCCACAACGGCCATCAGTTCCTGCGGCATGCGACCAAGATCCTCTCCGATGTCTCCGACGCCCGGCGCAGTTTTTCCGACAGCCGCGAGGAAACCGGCGGCAAGCTCAATCTCGGCGTCACCTCGCTGGTTGCCGGTTACGTCCTCTCCGACCTGCTCGCTCGCTATCGCCGCGCCTGTCCCGGCGTCGATGTCAGTGCCATCGAGGACAACGGCTCATATCTCGAACACCTGCTGATCGGCGGCGAACTCGACGTTGCCGTCATGGTCATTTCCAACCTGCGCGACCGCATGGCGCTGCAGGCTGAGATTCTCGAAACCTCGCCCTATCGCCTCTGGCTGCCGATCGGCCATCCGCTTGTCAGCGCCGACATCATCTCGATCAGCGATATCGCCAAGGAGCCGCTGATCATGCTGACGGTGGATGAAATCGAGGAGAACACCGGCAAGCTGCTGTCGGCGCTCGGCGCCCGCCCGCATGTCGCCTTCCGCACCCGCTCGGTCGAAGCGGTGCGCAGCCTGGTGGCGACTGGCGCCGGCATCGCGCTCCTGCCCGATCTCGTCTACCGCCCCTGGTCGCTTGAAGGCGACCGCATCGAGAGCCGCGACGTCTCCGGCGCCCTGCCCGTCGTCCAGGTCGGCATGGTCTGGCGCAAGGGCTCCAGCCTGCCGCAATCGGCCCGCGATTTCGTCGGCATAGCCGAAGCGCTTCGCAGCGCCCGGCCGCGCTAAAAATCCCGGTGCGATCCAGAACCACGAGTAAAATCATGTAGCTACTCGGCATTTGCCGGGCACGTTGGAGCCTTGACACGGCCCTGATATCGGTAAAACCGATAGCGGCATTCTGATTAATGAATTTGCGAATGCGGAGAAATCAAGGCACGTTTCAATCTGGGAACGAAGCCGTAAAATGCGGCTCAAAATTGGGAGAATTCAGATGAAGCAGATCCTGAAATCCTGCACCGCGCTGACGTTGTCGCTCGGCCTCGTGGCGCCCGCCTTGGCGCAGGAGCCGCTGAAGGAACTGGGCAAGGGCGAAGGCGAACTGTCGATCGTCGCCTGGGCTGGCTACATCGAGCGCGGCGAGACCGACAAGAACTACGACTGGGTCACCGATTTCGAAAAGCAGACCGGCTGCAAGGTCAGCGTCAAGACGGCCGCGACCTCCGACGAAATGGTGGCGCTGATGAACGAAGGCGGCTTCGACCTCGTCACCGCCTCGGGCGACGCCTCGATGCGGCTCGTCGCCGGCAAGCGCGTCCAGCCGATCAACACCGATCTCATCCCCAGCTGGAAGACGATCGACGAGCGCATGCAGAACGCGCCCTGGCACACGGTCAACGGCGTTCACTACGGCACTCCCTATGTCTGGGGTCCGAACGTGCTGATGTACAACAAGGATGCCTTCAAGGGCGAAGCGCCGAAGAGCTGGAACGTCGTCTTCGAGGAAATGAACCTGCCCGACGGCAAGTCCAACAAGGGCCGTGTCCAGGCCTATGACGGCCCGATCCATGTCGCCGACGCCGCCAACTACCTGATCAAGCACAAGCCCGAGCTCGGCATCAAGGATCCCTACGAACTCAACGAAGACCAGTACAAGGCAGCGCTCGATCTGCTGCGCACCCAGCGCACGCTCGTCGGCCGCTACTGGCACGATGCGATGATCCAGATCGACGACTTCAAGAACGAAGGCGTCGTCGCCTCCGGCTCCTGGCCGTTCCAGGTCAACCTGATGGAAGCCGAAAAGCTGCCGATCGCCTCAACCATCCCGGAAGAAGGGGTCACCGGATGGGCTGACACCACCATGCTGCACGCCGAAAGCGCCCATCCGAACTGCGCCTATATGTGGATGGAGCATTCGCTGTCGCCAAAGGTCCAGGGCGACGTCTCTGCCTGGTTCGGCGCCAACCCGTCCGTCGGCGCAGCCTGCAAGGGCAATGACCTTCTGACCGACGCCGGCTGCAAGACCAACGGCTACGAGGACTTCGACAAGGTCAAGTTCTGGAAGACGCCGGTGACGAAATGCGCAAGCCAGGGCGAATGTGTGCCTTACCACCGCTGGGTCTCCGACTACATCGGCGTTATCGGCGGTCGCTGAGCCGCCACGACCATATCGCAAGCATCGCCCCTCACCCTGACCCTCTCCCCGCACGCGGGGAGAGGGAACGCCCCCGGCAAACCCGCCGGGTGAGCTTTGGGCGAGACGCCAACCGCACGTTCCCTTCTCCCCCCGAGCGGGGAGAAGGTTGCGGCAGCGGGATGAGGGGCTGGAATCCTGGAGCAATTTGATGTCCACCGCCGTTCTTTTCGACAATGTTTCCCGCCACTTCGGCGCCGTACGCGCGGTCGATGGTGTGGACCTCGAAGTCGCCGAGGGCGAGTTCTTCGCCATGCTCGGCCCCTCGGGCTCGGGCAAGACCACCTGCCTGAGGCTGATGGCCGGCTTTGAACAGCCGACAGGCGGTCATATCGAAATCTTCGGCGAAACCGCGGAGGGCGTGCCGCCCTATCGCCGCAGCGTCAACACCGTGTTCCAGGACTATGCGCTGTTCCCGCATCTCTCGATCCTCGACAACGTTGCCTACGGGCTGATGGTCAAGGGCGTCGGCCGCGAGGAGCGCCGCAAGGCGGCGGCAGATGCGCTCGCCATGGTCAAGCTGCCGGACTATGGCAGCCGCCGCCCCGGCCAGCTCTCGGGTGGCCAGCGTCAGCGCGTGGCGCTCGCCCGCGCGCTGGTGAACAAGCCCAAGGTGCTTTTGCTCGACGAGCCGCTCGGCGCGCTCGACCTGAAGCTGCGCGAGCAGATGCAGGAGGAACTGAAGACCCTGCAAAAATCGCTCGGCATCACCTTCGTCTTCGTCACCCACGATCAGGGCGAAGCGCTGTCGATGGCCGACCGCATCGCCGTCTTCAACGACGGCCGCATCCAGCAGCTCGGCAGCCCAGAAGAAGTCTACAAGCAGCCGAAGACACGCTTCGTCGCCGATTTCGTCGGCTCGTCAAACGTCTTGCCGGCAAAGCTGTGCCAGAGGCTGGGCGTCAGATCCTCCTATGCCAGCCTTCGCCCCGAGGCGATCGCGCTGTCGGCCCCGCGCGAAGGCGCGCTCAGCCTCAACGGCACCGTGTCGGCCCATAGTTTCCTCGGCGCGGTCAACCGCGTCGTCGTCGACGTCGAAGGCGCGCGCATCGCGGTTGCAAGCCCCGCCTCGCTCGCCGTCCCGCAAATCGGCAGCCCCGTCACTATCAGCTTTGCCGCCGACGAACTGCACCCGATGGAGGACGCATGACCGCCGTCGCTGAAAATCTCGCAGTCCCGGATCGCCGCGGCCCGACCGGCCGGCTCTCGGACTTCTTCTGGAAGCACCCGCATGTGCTGCTTGTCGTCATGCTGGCGCCGCCGCTCTTATGGCTCGGCGTCGTCTATGTCGGCTCGCTCTTTGCTCTCCTGCTGCAGAGCTTCTTCTCGATCGACGACTTCTCCGGCCTGATCAATTACGAGTTCACCTTCGCCACCTACCGCCAGCTGCTGAGCGAAACCAATCTCGACATCATCCTGCGCACCGTATCAATGGCGGCAATCGTGACGCTCGCCTCGGCGCTCATCGCCTTCCCGATCGCCTATTACGCGGCGCGCTACGCGCAGGGAAAATGGAAGGTGCTGTTCTATCTCGGCGTCATGCTGCCGCTCTGGTCGAGCTACCTGGTCAAGATCTATGCCTGGAAGCTGATCCTGGCCAAGGAAGGCATCGTCACCTGGTTCCTCGCGAAGCTGCATCTTCTGTGGGTGCTCGATGCCTGGCTCTCGCTTCCCGTCGTCGGGGGCAACTCGCTCTCGGTCAGCTACACCGGCACCTTCATCGTCTTCGTCTATGTCTGGATGCCGTTCATGATCCTGCCGATCCAGGCAGCGCTGGAGCGCGTGCCGACCAACCTCATCGAGGCCTCCTCCGATCTCGGCGGCACGCCGGCCCAGACCTTTCGCCACGTGCTCTTCCCGCTGGCGCTGCCGGGCATCGTCGCCGGCTCGATCTTCACCTTCTCGCTGACGCTCGGCGATTACATCATTCCGCAGATCATCGGCTCCTCCCGGCTGTTCATCGGTCAGGCGGTCTATGCCCAGCAGGGCACTGCCGGCAACATTCCGCTTGCCGCCGCCTTTACCGTGGTGCCGATCGTCATCATGGGCGCCTATCTCTGGATGGCCAAACGCATGGGGGCCTTCGATGCGCTCTGACCGCCTCAACCGCTCGCCCCTCGGACTGAAGATCGCAGCTGCCGCCGGCCTCGCCTTCATGCATGTGCCAATCCTGCTGATCTTCCTCTATGCCTTCACCACGGAGGAAAAGAGCTACCAGTTCCCGCCGCCGGGGCTGACGACACAATGGTTTGCGGTTGCCTGGAACCGGCCGGATGTCTGGGCGGCGCTGACGCTCTCGGTCAAGGTCGCCTCGATCGCGACCGCGGTCGCCCTGGTGCTCGGCACGCTCTGTGCCGCCGCCGTCAGCCAGACCCGCTTCTTCGGCCGCGAGACGATCTCGCTGCTGGTCATCCTGCCGATCGCGCTGCCCGGCATCATCACCGGCATCGCGCTGCGCTCGGCCTTTTCCATGGCGGAGATGCCATTCTCCTTCTGGACGATCGTGCTCGGTCACGCGACCTTCTGCATCGTCGTCGTCTACAACAATGCGGTGGCCCGTTTCCGCCGCATATCGGGCTCGCTGATCGAAGCCTCGATGGACCTGGGTGCCGACGGCTTCCAGACCTTCCGCCACATCATCCTGCCGAACATCGGCACCGCACTTCTTGCCGGCGGCATGCTCGCCTTCGCGCTGTCCTTCGACGAGGTGATCGTCACCACCTTCACCGCCGGCCAGCAGTCGACGCTGCCGATCTGGATGCTCGAAGAACTCATCCGCCCGCGCCAGCGACCGGTGACCAACGTGGTCGCCATGATCGTGGTGCTGGTCACTTTCCTGCCGATCCTCGGCGCCTACTACCTGACCCGCGACGGCGACCAGATCGCCGGTGCCGGCAAGTGAACTCGACTTTCAAGGGAGAACAGACATGGACACCCAGCTTTTGATCGGATCGCGCTTCGAAGCCGGAACCGAGGCCGAAGAGCATATCCTGAACCCGCGCACCGGCGGAAAGATCATCGACCTCGCCGAAGCCTCGCACATTCAGGTCGAGGCGGCGGTGAGCGCGGCAGAACGCGCCTTCGTCTCCTGGTCGATGACGACACCCGGCGAACGCTCCGGTTACCTGCTCAGGATCGCCGACGCGATCGAAAAGCACGCCGACGATTTCGCAGCCCTTGAAGCGCTCAACTGCGGCAAGCCGATCAATGCGGTGAAGAACGACGAACTGCCGGCGATCGTCGATTGCTGGCGCTTCTTTGCCGGCGCCATCCGCAATCTGCACGCGCCGACATCGGGCGAGTATCTGCCGGGGCATACCTCCATGGTTCGTCGCGATCCGGTTGGCATCGTCGGCTCGATCGCGCCCTGGAACTACCCGCTGATGATGATGGCGTGGAAACTGGCACCGGCGATTGCCGGCGGCAACACCGTCGTTTTCAAGCCGTCCGAACAGACGCCTTTGACGGCGCTGAAGCTCGCCCGTCTGCTCGCCGACATCCTGCCGGAAGGCGTGGTCAACGTTGTCACGGGCCGCGGCGAAACCGTCGGCAACGCGCTGATCAACCACCCGAAGATCGCGATGGTCTCGATCACCGGCGACATCGCCACCGGCAAGAAGGTGCTGACGGCCGCCGCCAAGACGGTGAAGCGCACGCATCTGGAGCTCGGCGGCAAGGCCCCTGTCATCGTCTATGACGACGCCGACCTCGAAGCCGTCGTCAACGGCATCCGCACCTTCGGCTATTACAATGCCGGCCAGGACTGCACCGCCGCCTGCCGCATCTATGCCGAAGCCGGCATCTACGAAAAGCTCGTCGCCGACCTGAGTTCGGCCGTCTCCACCATCCGTTACAATCTCGCCGACGACACCGAAAACGAGATCGGCCCGCTGATCTCGCGGCGCCAACGTGATCGCGTCGCAAGCTTCGTCGAACGTGCGGCCGACCAGAAGCATATCGAGATCACCACCGGCGGTGCTCCTGGCAGCGCCGACGGTTTCTTCTTCCAGCCGACGGTGATTGCCGGCGCGACGCAGGAAGACGAGATCGTCCGTCGCGAGGTGTTCGGCCCTGTCGTCTCGGTCACCCGCTTCACCGGCAAGGACGATGCCGTCGGCTGGGCCAACGACAGCGATTATGGCCTCGCCTCTTCGGTCTGGACGAAGGACATCTCCAAGGCGATGAAGGCCGCCTCGCGCCTGCAATATGGCTGCACCTGGATCAACACCCACTTCATGCTGACCAACGAGATGCCGCATGGCGGCGTCAAGCAGTCGGGCTATGGCAAGGACATGTCGGTCTATGCGCTCGAGGACTACACTGCTGTCCGTCACATCATGATCAACCACGGCTGACGCCGGCAGGACGTTGGCCGCGGTGCGGACAAAGCATGCAAACGAAGATAAACGGGAGGAAAATGCCATGTATCGCCGTCAACTGCTTGCTGCTGCAGGTGCATTGGGTCTGAGCACACTTCTTCTGGCGCCCGCCGGCCTCGCCGCCGACGCGGCGCCTGATGTCGTCGGTGCCTATGTCGCAGCGTGGAATGCCCATGACTCGAGCAAGGCCGCATCCTATTTCGCCGACGACGTCACCTATTACGACGCGTCCGTCGGCAAGCCTGTCACCGGCAAGGATGCCGCCAAGACCGGTGTCATCGACAATTTCCTGAATGCGGTTCCCGACGCCGTCTGGACCATGAAAGGCGACCCCATCGCCGCCGGCGACAAGGTCTCCTTCGAATGGGAATTCTCCGGCACCAACTCAGGCGCCTGGGCCGATGGCACGGCCGCGACCGGCAAGAGCTTCAAGTTCACCGGCGCCTCGGTCTTCACGGTCGAGGACGGCAAGATCGCCACTCAAAGCGACTATTACGACGCGCTCGGCTTCTACAAGCAGCTCGGCCTGATGTAGGCGGCCGTCGAGCCCGCGGCACCGGCCCTTCAGTAGCCGCAAGCCCGAGCTTGCGGCTGTCTCGCGCCTCGCCCGCGCATTAAAACATGCGGACAAAACTCATAAAATAACTTGCACAACGAATAAACATGAGTAACACGATCATCTTATGAATGTCTGACCCGTTCAGAAGGTGTCGCATGGTTGCAAGATGGCGTCTGTCCGCCCCCGCATTTGTGTTCGCGACGGCTCCGCGCGGCAGGCCTCGCAACGGCAGTGGGCCGGCCACGGGCCACACGCGGGTGCCCCAATGACTGCCGTATCCGAAGCGATCATGGAGACAGGCGCCCCCAAGGTTCTGTCTGCTGCCTTTTCCGGCCCGCACGCCTGGTGCAACGAAAAGATGGTGCTGTCGGACGATCTTTCCGACGGCATGGTCCTGCCCGAGTTCTTCGCCTCCGGCGCCTTCGACCGCGCCCTCGACACCTACGCTGAAAGGTCCGGCGGCACCGACCGCCGCGCGATCGCCTCCATGTGGTCGCTCTACTACTTCTCGGCGCTCACCATCCCCTATCTCGTTGCTCGCGTGCTCGACCATCAGGTGTTGCCGGTCGCCTTCAACCGCATGAAGGTGGCGCTGGCAGAAGATGGCCTGCCCCGCGCCTTTGGCGTCGCCGATGCCGGTAACTGGCAGGCGGGCGATGACGACGACGTGTTTGCCACCCTGGCGCCGCTGATGGGCGAGCACCTGCGCGAAGTGGTCGGCTACCTCAAGTCGAGTGGCGGCATCGCGCCGAAACTCGCCTGGAACAACGCGCTGGTTTACATCGACTATGCCCTGCGCGCCGCCGGCGTCGAGCCGCTTCATGCCCAGGCCGAAGCCCTCATCGGCAGCAGATCCCTGCCCGACGGCTCGCCCAACCCCTTCTTCGATTGCCTGCGTCACGAGGAAGAGGACGGTGCGCGGGTGTGCCGGCGCAAGATCTGCTGCCTGCGCTATCTGCTGCCGGGGGTCCGCAGCTGCGGCAGCCTCTGCGCCCTTCCCACCCAACGGAAACAGTAGTTTTGCTTCTCCTATCGCGATCCACGGTCCGGGCCTTGCTGGCCATCTTCGTCACCACCACGCTTTTCGCCACTGGCGCCCGGGCCGAAAACCGATGGCCGCTGACGGTGAAGGACGCGGCCGGGCGCGAGGTGACGTTAGCGGAAAGGCCAAAAGCCATCCTGCTTGGCAGCGGCTTCAACCTGGTCGCGCTTTCGCTCATTCATCCGGACCCCGTCAGCCTGCTGGCCGGCTGGTCCGGAGACATGAAGGGCGACAACCCTGAGATCTACGAGAGCTTTCGCAAAAAATTTCCTGCAATCGCCGACGTGCCGCTGATCGACGACGGCGGCACCGGCGCCGCACTGTCTTTCGAAACGCTGCTGACGCTGAAGGCCGACCTCGCGATCCTCGCCAACTGGCAGGCCGACACCGAGCCGGGCCAGCGCGCCATCGACTATCTCACCAGCACCGGCGTGCCGGTCATCGTCGTCGACTTCAACAGCGATCCCCTGAAGAGCACGCCGGATATGATGCGGCTCCTTGGGCGTATCTTCGAACGCGACGAGCAGGCCGAAGCCTTCGCACGCTACTACGAAGACAAGCTGGCGCTGATCCGCTCCCGTGTCGCCGCCAAGCCCGAACCGCGCCCAACCGTGCTGATGGATGCGTTTCCCAAGCCTGACCGTTGCTGCTGGGCCTATGGCGTCGGTGGGCTCGGCGAATTCCTGACGATCGCCGGCGGCCGCAACATCGCCGAAGGCGCGCTGCCGCGCGTCGGCGGCACCGTCAATGCAGAAGCGGTGATGGCGGCAAACCCCGACGTCTACATCGCCACCTCTTCGCCCGGCGGCACCTATAGCGGCTTCTCCATCGGTCCCGGCGTTGCCAGGCAAGAGGCGCAGCAGACCTTGGCTGCGGCCGTCGCAACGCCGGCGCTATCGAGCGTTGCGGCGGTCGAGAACGGCCGCGTCCATGGCGTCTGGAACTTCTTCAACGCCATCCCGCTCAATATTGTCGCTGCCGAAGCCTTCGCCCACTGGCTGCGGCCCGACATCTTCGCCGATCTCGACCCGGAAAAGAGCCTCGCCGACATCAACGAACGCTTCGCAGCCGTTCCTTTCGAGGGCACCTATACCGTCAGCCTTGGGGCCGTTACGCCCCGGTAGAAGCGCCCAAAAGCCCGCAACATTTGCAATCGCCGCAAGGGGTTGACGAAATCGCTCGCCGTTCAATCCACCAAATGTCGCAAGCGTGACCTTCGACCAGAGCCACGCGATGTTGCCACCCGCTCCTCACACTATATAAGGGTCGACGAGGAGGAGCTTCATGCTTTGGTTGGTAGCGTTGGTTGGCGTGGCGATCGTGTATCTGGCGCCGCGTTTCAGCCGCTTTCGCCGGTGGGCCGAGCCCATCCTCTCGGTCGCAGTGGCGATCGCCCTGCTCTCTGCCTTCGTCGTCTGGATCAGCGACCGCGGCGAGCGCAAGGCTGCAGCACCTGAGCCGGTGGCGACGGCCCCGGCGGCTCCGGCCGCCCAGAACATCAGCCTCGACGGCATGACGTTCGAACAAAGCCAGCCGGAGCGCAGCTTCCGCCTGCGCGGCACCGTCAGCAACAATGGCGCAACACCGCTCGAATATTTCCGGCTTTCCGTGACGCTCGAAGACTGCCCGCAGGACGCATGCGCGAAGATCGGCGACGACTCAGCCCTGGTTCTCGCCCGCGTGCCCGTCGGCCAGGCAAGGCCTTTCGAGACTTTCCTCACTTTCCCGAGCCGAGAGGGCGAAAGCCTGACGACGCCGAAATGGACCTACCAGGTGCTGGAAGTCCGCGGCGCCGCCAGCCGATAAGCCACTGCACGCGTTGCGGCGTCCTTACGCTGCCGACGCCGGCCGCATGGCCGAAATGATTGCCGCCGTGGTCGTCACCTCCGCGAATTCCGCCCGCAGCGTTGCGACATGGGCACGGTGGATGTCCCGCGCCGGAATCATGTCGCCGTCGCCATCCGGCTGGTCGAAGCAGTCGCAGGCATCTTCCACCAGGACCACCCGGTAACCGAGATTGGCGCCGACCCGCACCGAGGTCGAAACACACATATCAGTCGAGATGCCGAAGAGGACGATCGTATCAACGCCGAGCCGGCGCAGGCGAAGATCGAGATCGGTGCCGATGAAGGCGGCGTTGACGCTCTTGTTGACGAGCGGTTCGTCGCCAACGGGCTCGAAGCCCGGGCGCGGCGCGTTGCCAGACGCACCCGGCCTCAAGGTCGAGCCCGGCGCGACGCTGTCGTGCCGCACATGGATGATCGGCCGGCCGGCCGCGCGCCAGGCGGCAAGCAAGGCGCGGCCGTTGTTGTCAACGTCCCCGTTCCAGCGTGGCGGCCAGGGAGCGGCATCAAATGCCTGCTGCATGTCGATCGGGATGAGGACGGCATTGTCGGGAAGTCTCGGAATGGTCATGGCTAACGCTCCTTGATTGCCTCGGGAAGCTAGCCGTCCTATCGTCCGGTTTCACTGGACATGATGGCGGAAGACCGGACGATTGTCCGGCAAAATGACCAAGGGGACGACACATTGACCGAACTTGATGAAAAGGACCGGCTGCTGGTGGCCGCCCTGCGGCAGGATTCGCGCCAGAGCCTGGTGGCGCTTGCCCGCCATGCCGGCTTGTCACGCAGCGCCGCCCATGAACGTCTGCGCCGGCTCGAAACCAAGGGCGTCATCGCCGGCTATACGATCCGCATCGGCATCGAGGACAAGGCGCCGGTCGTGCGCGCGCTGATCGCGATATCCTTCCAGCCCGGTAAGAACTGCGACCACATCGTACCGCATCTCGCCGGCATGCCGCCGGTCGTCAGCTGCTGGTCGCTCGCCGGAGAGACCGACCTGATGCTGCTGGTCGAATGCGCTTCGAACGGCGATCTTGACACCATCCGTCGGCAGATCTCGTTGATATCGGGCGTCGCCACCGTGCAGACCCATGTGGCGCTGCGCACCCATTTCGATAGGCGTGACTGATCGCGCTGCGCCGATAGACGATGCCTGGCGTTGTTTCGGCCTCCATGCCGCAACTGAGACCACGGATACCTACCTCATTCCTGTGCTCGTCACAGGAATCTAGCGACGGCGCGTCCGCGCCGTCAGTGACATTCTTCGTCACATCAGGCGTTTTCAGAATTCTTTCACACCGCCGACGCGGCGCTGCTGGATCCCTGTGACAAGAACAGGGATGATGGTTGCGAAGGCCGGCTGATCTCGTCGAGATACCAGTTGATGTAGCGCAGCTCGTTCTGCTCCATCGGCGCGATCGGGCCCGGCACGAAATAATGCGAGCGCACGCCGCGCGAGGTGTGCTCGATGATCGCCTTGTCCTCATCGGTCGTGACCTTCCACAGCCAGGTGAGCTTTTCGAGGTCGTAGTCCTGCCCCTCCTCGGCCTTGCCGTCGACAAGCCAGATCAGCTCCATTTCGCAGGTGCCCGCCGTCTTCGGAATGAAGCGGTAGATCATGCCGTGATCGGGATAGCAGACGAGGAAGGTCGTGCCGCCGAGGTGGATGGAGGTGACGCCGCCGTCGAAATCGCTGAACCGGCCCATCAGGGTGCTAAGCGGCTGGCCGTCCTTGCTGCCGGTCTTGACGCCGTCATAGAGCGCATAGCGGAAGGCATGCACCGTCTCCTTGCCGCCGGCGGAACTCTGCCAGTGATCGCCGGAACCGACCTCGATGCCGAGAGCGCAGGTGCGCGCCTCCATCTTGGCGTTCAGCTCCTCGATCATGTGCAACGGCTGTTCGAGCGCGTGCGTCTCGGAATACTCAGGATGCGCCGGGCCGCAATGGTAGCACTCGACATAGTTCTCGACCGCGAGCTTCCAGTTGGCGTCGACAGGATAGGACTGCCGGTGCGCGACCTTGGCCTCGGCCCAGCCATATTGGCCGCAGGTGGCATGCAGCAGGTTCTCGACCTCGGTGAAATCGAGCGGCTGTTCGGCAAAGGAGATGAAGATCAGCCCCTCGACGACGCGCACATGAAGCTTCTTCAGCCCATGGTCCTCACGCTTGAAATCCTTCGGCATCAGCCGCGCCGCCTTCAGCGCACCGTCATTGCCGTAGGTCCAGGCGTGGTAGGGACAGACGAAGGCGCGGGCGTTGCCCTTTTCCTTGGTGCAGACCTCGGCGCCGCGATGGCGACAGACGTTCAGCATCGCATGGATCGCGCCCGTGGCCGTGCGGGTGACGATCACCTGCTCGGCGGCCATGCGAAAGACTTCGAAGTCATTGGGGTTGGGGATCACGCTTTCATGCGCGACGCAGTGCCAATGGCGGCGAAACACCCGGTCGAGATCACGCTCGTAGATATCCTCGTCGTGGTAGAAGGCCCGCACCAGCCCATGGCCCGGCCGATGCGCAGCGACCAGCTGATCGATGCGGTCGCCCGCGACAGTCGTATTGGAAAGGTCCGATGCGAACATGGCCCTGAACTCCTGAAAGAAGAACCGGAAGAACCGCGTCCCGGCGCGCGCATGCTAAATTTGCCTTGATGTACGAGGCTGCCCCTCACCCCCACCCTCTCCCCGCACGCGGGGGAGAGGGAGAGCGCTCCACCCGCACCTCAACCGCGCCCTTACTCAGGCACGGCGGTCGCCACACGTCTCCTTCTCCCCGTCAAACGGGGAGAAGGTGGCCGGCAGGCCGGATGAGGGGCAGCCTCAAACGCCGTCGTTACATCCTCACCCGCTCGGAACGCGGATCGTACATCGCCTTCAGCGACGCCTCCGCCTTCACCCGCGTGCCGGCGATCTCGATCTCGAAGCTGGAGCCGAGCACGTCGGCGTCGCTTTCGCCTTCCGACGGCACATAACCAAGGCCGATGGCACCGCCGAGATGGTGGCCGTAGTTGCCCGAGGTGATGGTGCCGACGATCTGGCCGTCGCGCACGATCGCTTCGTTGTGGAAGAGCAAAGGCTCGGGATCGGCCAGCCGGAATTGCACCAGCCGGCGCGAAAGCCCGCGATTGTGCTTGGCCAGCACCGCCTCGCGACCGATGAAATCGCCCTTGTCGGGTTTCACCGCAAAACCGAGCCCGGCTTCGAGCACATGGTCCTCGTCGGTGATATCGTGGCCGAAATGGCGGAAGGCCTTTTCGATACGGCAGCTGTCGAGCGTGTGGATGCCGCAGAGTTTCAGCCCGACATCCTGCCCCGCCTCCTCCAGCGCCTCGAACACATGCGCCGTCTGGTCGGTCGAGACGTAGAGCTCCCAGCCGAGTTCGCCGACATAGGTGACGCGGTGGGCGCGGGCGAGCCCCATGCCGATCTCGATTTCGCGCGCCGTGCCGAAGGGATGCGCCGCATTCGAGAAATCGTTCGGGCTCACCTTCTGCATCAGTTCGCGCGCCTTCGGCCCCATGACGCAGAGCACGCTTTCGCCGGCACCGACATCGGTGATGACGACGAACTCGTCGCGCACATGCTTGCGCAGCCAAGCAAGATCACGTTGAAGCGTGGCGCCCGGAACGACGAGCAGGAACGCGGTTTCAGAAAGGCGCGTGACCGTGAGGTCGCTTTCGATGCCACCACGGCCGTTGAGCATCTGGGTGTAGACGATACGGCCGGCCTCGACATTCATCTCGTTGGCGCAAAGCCGCTGCAGGAAGGAAAGCGCATCGCGCCCCTCCACCCGGATCTTGCCGAAGGAGGTCATGTCGAACAGGCCGACGCCGTTGCGAACCGCCAGATGTTCGGACTTCTGGTTCTCGAACCAGTTCTGCCGTTTCCAGGAGTAGCGGTATTCGCGCTCCTGGCCGTCATTCGCAAACCAGTTGGCTCGCTCCCAGCCGGCCACTTCGCCGAAGACCGCGCCACGCGCCTTCAGATGCTCGTGCAGCGGCGAGCGGCGCACGCCACGCGCCGTCGCCATCTGGCGATAGGGGAAATGGTCGGCATAGAGCAGCCCCAGCGTCTCAGAGACCCGATCCTTGAGGTAAGCGCGGTTCTTCTGGAAGGGCTGTGCCCGGCGGATATCGACCTCCCAGAGATCGAAGGGCGGCTCGCCGTCGTTCATCCATTGGGCGAGCGCCATGCCGGCGCCGCCTGACGATACGATGCCGATCGAGTTGTAGCCGGCCGCGACCCAATAGCCTTTCACTTCCGGCGCCTCGCCGAGATAGTAGCGGTCGTCCGGCGTAAAGCTTTCCGGCCCATTGAAGAAGGTATGGATGCCCGCCGTCTCCAGCATCGGCATGCGGTTGACGGCCATTTCGAGGATCGGCGAGAAATGGTCGAAATCGTCTGGCAACTGGTCGAAGCAAAAATCCTCACGGATACCGTCCATGCCCCAGGGTTTGGCCTTCAGCTCGAAGGCGCCGACCAGCATCTTGCCGGCATCCTCCTTGTAGTAAGTGCATTCATCCGGCACGCGCAGCACCGGCAGGCGCTTGAGGCCGGGGATCGCCTCGGTGACGATGTAGAAGTGCTCGCAGGCATGCAGCGGCACGGTGACGCCGGATTGTCGCGCGAACTCCCTGCCCCACATGCCGGCGCAGTTGACGACGTTGTCGGTTTCGATCGTATAGCTTTCGCCGTTCTGCTCGCAGGTCACGCCCGTTACCCGGCCGTCCTTCTTCAGAACCGCGGTCACCTTGACGCCCTCGATGATCGTCGCGCCGTTCTGCCGCGCACCCTTGGCGAGCGCCATGGCGATGTTGGCCGGGTCGCACTGGCCGTCGAGCGGCAGATGCACCGCCGCCTTCACATCCGAGGTGTTGAGATGCGGATACATCGCCTTGACTTCGTCAGGCGTGATTTCACGCACATCGACGTTGAAGGCGCGCGCCAGCGAAGCCTGGCGGTAGATCTCCTCCTTGCGTTCTTCCGTCAGCGCCACGGTGATCGAACCGTTCTGGCGCATGCCGGTGGAGATGCCGGTTTCGGCCTCCAGCTTGACGTAGAGGTCGGCGGAATATTTTGCCAGCCGCGTCATGTTCTGCGAGGCGCGTAGCTGGCCGATCAGGCCGGCCGCATGCCAGGTCGTGCCCGACGTCAGCTGCTTGCGTTCGAGCAGCACCACGTCGGTCCAGCCGAGCTTGGCGAGGTGATAGGCGACCGAACAGCCGGAGACGCCGCCACCGATGATGACTGCCCGGGCTTTCGAGGGAATCGGCTTGGTCATGCGCGCAGTCTTTCATTGGAGGGATCCCAGAGCGGCTGGTCGGCCTCGACGGTCGCCTTGAAGCGGTCGCCGAAGATCTCGACCTCGATCTCGTTGCCGGGCACGGCGAGATCGGCGCGCAGCATGCCGAGCGCAATCGACTTGCCGACGCGGTAGCCCCAGTTGCCCGAGGTCGTTTCGCCCACCACCTGGCCGTCCGACCAGAGCGTCGACATATACGGCGCGTCGCAGCCGTCGGCGGCGACTGTCAAAGTGACGAAACGTTTGCTGACACCCTGCTGCTTTTCGCGCTCCAGCGCCGCCTTGCCTTTGAAGCCGGGCTTTGCCCAGTCGACGAAGCGCTCCAGCCCGCCCTGCAGGATGGTGTAATCGGTGGAAAGGTCGCCCTTCCAGGCGCGGTAGCCCTTCTCGATGCGCAGGCTGTCGAGCGCCTCCATGCCGAAGGGTTTCAGGCCATGTTTCTCTCCGGCAGCCCAGACGGCATCGAAGATCGCGGCGGTATCGTCCACCTTGGTGTGGATCTCCCAGCCGAGTTCACCGGCAAAGGATACCCGCACCAACTGGCAGTAGCGCCCGGCAATCTGCGCTGTCTGGTGCGTGAGCCAGCCCTTGGCGAGATCCGCATCGCTGACATCGGCAAGGATGTCGCGCGATTTCGGCCCGGTGAGGATCTGGCAGCTAAACTGCGTGGTGACATCGTCAAGCGTGAACGCGGCATCGGCGGGCCGATGTTTCTGCAGCCATTCGAGATCGTGCCACTGCGCCGTTGCCGCCGTGATCAGGAAGAAGAAATCCTCGTCCAGCATCATCACCGACATTTCGGTGACGATGCGGCCCTTGTCGTCGGAGAAATAGGCAAGGCCGATGCGGCCCGGCTTCGGCACCCGGCCGGTGATCAGGCCCGAGAGCCATTCGGTCGCGCCCTTGCCCTTGATCCGGAAGCGCGAGAACCCCGGCAGGTCGAGGATGCCGGCGGCATCGCGCACGGCGAGACACTCTTCCTCGATGCGCTTGGCCCACGGCCCCGCCCGCCCCCAGGTCTGCGTTGCCTCTTCGGAGGTGTCGTCACCTGATTTGGCGTACCACATCGCCCGTTCCCAGCCGTTATAGGGCTTGAATTGCGCGCCGAGTGCCTGGATCCGGTCGTGGATCGGCGACAGCTTCTTGCCGCGACCCGCCGCCCAATAGTGCTTCGGAAAATGCATCGCGTACTCGTGGCCGTAGATCTCCATGCCCTTGGCGATGCAATAGTCCTGGTCGGTATAGTCGGTGTACCGGCGTGGATCGCAGGACCACATGTCCCATTCCGTCTGGCCCTCGGTGATCCACTCAGCCAGCACCTTGCCGGCGCCGCCGGCCTGGCAGATGCCGAAGGTGAAGACGCAGGCCTCAAACGCGTTCGGCACGCCGGGCATCGGCCCGATCAGCGGATTGCCGTCGGGCGCATAGGGGATCGGGCCGTTGATGATCCGCGACAGCCCCGCGGTCCCAAGGATCGGCACGCGCTCGACAGCGTCGTTCAGATACCATTCCAGCCGATCGAGATCGTCAGGGAAGAGCTGGAACGAAAAGTCCTCGGGCATCGGATCGTCTGATGTCGTCCAGTGTGCTCGGCAGTTACGCTCATAGGGCCCGAGGTTCATGCCGTTCTTCTCCTGGCGGAGATAATAGGAGCTGTCGACATCGCGCAAGAGCGGCAGCTTGTGTCCGACCTCCTTCGACCAGGCGGCCAGTTCCGGGATCTCGTCGAACAGCACGTACTGATGGCTCATCACCATCATCGGCACGTCGCGGCCGAACATCTTGCCGACCTCGCGGGCATAGTAGCCGGCGGCGTTGACGACGTATTCGCAGCGGATTTCGCCCTGCGGCGTCGAGATCACCCATTCGTCGTTTTCGCGGCGCGCCGCCGTAACGGGACAGAAGCGGATGATCTTTGCGCCCATGTCGCGCGCGCCCTTGGCCAGCGCCTGCGTCAGCTGCGCCGGGTCGATGTCGCCGTCATAGGGGTCGTAGAGCGCACCGGTCAGCTCGTGCGTTTCGAGGAACGGATAACGGCTGCGCATCTCGTCGGGCGTCAGGATGTCGAGGTCCATGCCCTGGTAGCGACCCATGCCGACGACACGCTTGAACTCCTGCAGCCGCTCCTTCGAGTGGCCGAGCCTTATCGAGCCGGTGACGTGGTAGTTCATCGGATAATCGACGAGCGCACCGAGATCGCGGTAGAGCGAGGCGGAATAGCGCTGCATGTTCATGATCGACCAGGACGACGAGAAGGTCGGCACGTTGCCGGCCGCATGCCAGGTCGATCCGGCCGTCAGCTCGTTCTTTTCCAGAAGCACGCAGTCGGTCCAGCCGGCCTTGGCAAGATGGTAGAGCGAGGAAGCGCCGATCGCTCCCCCACCGATGATCACGACACGCGCGTGAGACGGCAAATTCGACATGCACTGTTCCCTCGTTTTGCCGGAATTCTTGCCGTCGAAACGAGGCGCCATCAAGCGATGGAAACAGGCTTTATTGATCGAAGAATTCGATTAGATTGAGTGGAACTTCGAAACCGGATGGGATGCCGATGCAAGTGGATCTGATCGAGACGTTTCTGGACCTGATGGAAACCCGTTCCTTCAACCGCACGGCCGAGCGGCTGAACATCACCCAGTCCACCGTTTCCCACCGCGTCAAGGCGCTGGAGGCACAGTTCAATCGCAAGCTCTTTACCCGCAACAAGGGTGGAACCGTGCCGACAGCCGCCGGACTCAGGTTTCTAGACTACGCAATAGCCTTGCAAAACCAGTGGCATGAGGCAACGCGCGCGGTCACCAATGCCGGCGCGCTGGAGCGCTCCATGCGGCTCGGCATCCAGCACGATCTGGCCGAAGCCTTTGCCGGCGAATGGCTATTCACGATCAGGCGTGAGCTGCCGACAACCGAAATCTACATGGAAGCGGATTATTCCAACCAGATGAACCGGGATCTCGGCGCCGGCAACCTCGACCTCGCCATGCTCTATACCCCGCACTATCTGCCCGATCTTCATTACGAAAGGATCGGCGATCTGCATTACATGATGGTGAGCACGGAAGCGGCTGCGCTATCGGATATCAGGGTCGAGACCTATATCCAGGCGATCTATTCGCCGGCCTTCGATCGCGCTCACCGGCTGGCTCTGCCGCATCTCTCCGCAGCGCCTGTTGCGACCGGCCAGAACATGGCGATCACCATGCTCCTGCATTCGCTCGGCGGAGCCGCCTATGTCACCACCGCAACGGCCAGACGGCTGACGCAATCCGGCCACGTCGCCCTTGTTGCCGATGCGCCGGTGATCCCGCAGACGGTCTACGCCGCCACCAGTCTGCGCACCCGTCATGCCCATCAGCACCGCAAGATCATCGGTGCGATGGAGGTGCTGCTTTCCGCAGGAAATGAGGAGGAAGCCTAATGTACGTTACGCCATTCGGCGCTGGATCAGCCGCTGTAAAAACATCAGGATCGAGACGATCGCAAGATAGTAGACGAGTGCTGCCGAATACCATTCGACGAAGCGGAAACTCGACGCGATCGCGTCGTTGACGACGGCCATGATCTCCCGCATCGAAATCACATAGGCAAGCGAGGTCAGCTTGATCAGGTTGATGAACTCGTTGACGAGCACCGGCATGACGATGCGCAAGGCCTGCGGCAGGACGACGAGGCCGAAGGTCTGCAGGCGGTTGAGCCCGAGCGCGCGTGCCGCATCTGTCTGCCCCTGGCCGATCGCCGCGAGCGCCCCGCGCATCGCTTCGGCCATATAGGCGGTCGTCACCAGCGTGAAGGCGATGAAGGCGGCGGCAAAGGGCGTGTACCAGGGCGCGCGCGTCAGGCCGGGAAAGAGCTGCGGCGCACCGTTCCAGACGATCAGCAGCACCAGGATGAGCGGCGACGAGCGAAACAGCCAGACATAGAGCTGGGCCGCCGTGCGCCGCACCGCCGCCATCGAGTTCAGGGCGACGGCGAGCGGCAGGCAGAGCAGAAACGAGGCGACCTGAACCAGGATGGACAGCAGGATCGCGATGGCCGCCCCCTGCAACATGACCGGCATGGTCAGGGCATCCAGAAACAGTTTCGTGTCGAAGTTCATGCCCTGTCCACCTTTTCAAGCCTCAACGATCGTAATCGACGTCGAACAGCGCCGGGTTCAGCCCGTATTTCTTGGCGATGCCGGCAAAAAAACCCTGCTCCTTCAGGGCCTTCAGCCCAGCCTTGACCGCGGCCGCATCGCTGCCTTCCTGGCGGCTGTAGATGCCGTAGGTGAAATCCGATGCCCACGTGTAGGGAAGCTGCAGCGTCCCGTCGGAACGCGAGGCGCGGTAGGCGCCTTCGGCCTCTTCGGTCATCGTCGCATCGACGCGGCCGACGAGGACCTGCTGGTAGGCCGCCTGCTGGGTCGGATATTCCTGGACCTCGACCGGCGGCTGACCCTTGGCGATCAGTTCCTTGTTCAGGGGCTCGATCCGCTCCTGCTTGTAGTAGGCGCCGGCTTCGAGCGCGATCACCTTGCCGCTCAGATCCTCCGGCGCCTTGATTGTGTCGCTACCGGCCTTGGTCACCATCGCGGTGGCCGATTTCATGTAGGACACGCCGTCATAAGTCTCGCGGCGCTTGGCGTTGATGTAGATGCCGCTGACGATCAAGTCGCAGCGCCCGGCCCCGAGCGTCGGCAACAGCCCGGCAAACTCCGTGACGGTATAGTTGACCTTGGCATTCCAGAGACCGGCGAGCGCTTCGACGATCTCGATATCGATGCCGGTCGGGGTTAGATCGGCCGGACTTTCCTTGAAGGTCAGCGGCGGAAAGGCCGCGGTGGTGCACACACCGATATCGCCATCGGCGGCAAAAGCCGGCGGCTCCGCCTGGGCAAGCCCCGCCGACAGCAGGATGGTTCCGAGAAGGGTTGCATGCGATGCCAGTCTGATCATCTCTATTCCCCTCATTGTGTTGGTGAAACGCGCCCGACGATGTCGCCATAGGTCTGGCTGTCGAAGGCGGGAAGGATAAGCGGGTCGACGAACCCGTCGCGTCGTGCCGTCAGCACGTATTGCATCATCGACGCATTATCAGGCATCTCGAAAACCTGGACGAAATCATAGGTTCCGAGCGTGGCGTAGAAGGCGACCGAGCGGCCGCCGAGCGAAGAAACGCGGTCTTCGCTCACCTTGCGCCGCGCGCCGCTGTCGGCGAGTTCGGCCAATCCCTTGGCCGTCAGTTTCATTAGCGAGATATATCGTTGCATGGGGCATCATTCCGTTGAAACGGTTGGCATCAGAACCGGTGATGTGGTGTTGGCGTCAGTGTTAGCGGCTAGCTTTTGCCAGGCCGGCGATGACCGCGTCGCTGGTCGAGACCGTGCCGAAGATGCCGTTCTCGATCGAGATCATGTTGATCGCCGCCTCATGCGCCCATTGCTCGCCGCTGGCGCAGCAATCCGAGATCGTCAGGCACTGGAAATTGCGGTCGCAGGCCTCGCGCAACGTCGTATGCACGCAGACGTCGGTGGTGCAGCCGGTAAACAGCATATGGGTGATGCCCTGCGCTCTGAGCACATGCTCGAGATCCGTATAGGTGAACGAGCTGTTGCAGGTCTTGTCGATGATGACGTCGCTGTCTGCGACATCGAGCTCGGGTAGCAGCTGAAAGCCGGGGCTCGAGCGCAGCAGGACCTCGGTGTTTTCCAGCCCCGAGCGCTTGCGGCGCCATTTTTCGTAAGGCGTCATGTCGGCGAGGTCGGCACGATAGCCCTGGCGCGTATGGATGATCAGGCATCCGGCTTGCCGCGCCGCGGCGATGACACGGTTGACGGCCGGCAGAATTGCCCTAAGCGGCGCCGGATCATAGCCCATCGAAGCGAAGTAGCCGTCGGGCGAGCAGAAGTCGATCTGCAGGTCGATCACCATCAGCGCGGTCTGCGACGGAACCAGCTTTCCGTCATAAGGAAAATCAAATGGTTGGGCCTCGATCATGCATGTCTCCCTCTCTCCGATCCAATTCATAGGAGCAAAAATCGATTGGGAATAGCGATTTTTTGTGCTTGATATTGTCTAGTTTTGCTAAACAATTGCCATTGCTTTGCACGCGACAGTCGATTGTCAATCAAGGCGGAAGTTCGAATGAAAGCTTTGCATTTCCTGCCTTATCTCAGGGCCTTCGAAGCCGTCGCCCGGATCGGCTCCGTGCGCCAGGCGGCCGACGAACTGGGCCTCAGCCCCGGCGCGGTATCGCTGCAGCTGCGCCGGCTTTCAGAGACGACGGGGCTGACACTTCTGGAGAAATCGGGACGCAATATCCGCCTGACGGCGGCCGGACGTGATTTCGCCCAGACCGTCTCCCATGCCATGGGCAATCTTGCCGTCGCGGTCGAGAATGGTGCCGAGCGGCAGCTCGAAAACCACCAGAAGAAGCTGACGGTCGCCCTGCCGCCGGCGCTGGCGATCGCCTGGATGGCCAGCCTCCTGGTGCAGTTCGCCGATGCGCGCGGCGTCAGCGATCTCGCCATGCGCAGCTGCATTCGCGCAAGCGACGTCCTCTGGGACGATGTCGACCTGGCGATCGTCTACGACAATCCGCCCTTCGACGGCCTGTGGTGGCAGGTGGTCAGCGACGTGAAGCTCAGGACCATATGTTCGCCGTTATTGTTCCCGCGGCTGGAAGGCTCGCACCGCGACAGGAAGCTGCGCGACGTCACATTGCTGCATGAGGATGACGGGCGGGAATGGACGCGCTGGTCGGCCGCCTCGCGCATCTCGCTCGAAGGCAGCCGCAGCGTTCGGGTGCCCTCGGTCGCCGTCGCCGTCGCATCCGCCCTGCAGGGACAGGGCATTGCGCTCGTCTCGGACGTTCTCACCCGCTCCTACCTGCAGGAAGGCCGGCTGATCCAGCCGTTCCCGACGGCGATACCGGCATCAGCAGGCTACTATCTTCTCTGTCCGACGGAGAAGGCCGAGGAACCGCTGATCCAGGCGCTTGCCCACCAGATCGCCGCCCACCTGCGTGGCGACTGACTGGCGCCGTACCCTTCAATAGCGCCCTTTGAGCAGCGCCTTCAGCCGCACCGCATCATCCGCGGTTACGCCCGGCGGATCGACAACCTGCATCCACGCATCGATATAGTGTTCCGGCGCATAGACGTGGCCGTAGCCGATCGGCGTCGTCGTGCCCATCGCCATGTCGGCCAGAAGCTGGAACATCGTCACGACAGGAAACCATCGAAGATCGGGCGAGACGTCATGCCCGCGCGGCGCTTTCATCCAGTCCGGCTCGCGGTAGAAGGAATACGGATCGAAGAAGGTGATCGGGTCGCTGGCATATTGCAGGTAGACGATGCGGACATTGCCCCATTCAGGGCCCGGAATATCAAGCGTATTCGCCTGGTTGGTGAAGCGGATCACCGATCCGTCGCGATAGAGCGGGCGCCATTGCGGAGACCCTGGATTGCGATTGCGGGTGATCGATAGCCAGGTCTTCGTCGGAAACGGCGAGCCGACCCAGAGCGCGCCCTGGAACGGATCGCTGATGATGTCGAACGGGTCGACCGAACCCTGCGAATTCATCGAGCCGAGGCTGAGGCCGTAGAGATAGAGCCGCGGCCGCTTGTCCTTGGGCAGCGTCGTCCAGTAGCCGTAAACCGCGTCGAACAGGGCGTTGGCTGTCTCGGCGCCATATTCCGGCTCGACCAGCAGAGAGAGCCAGCTCGTCAGGTAGGAGTATTGCACCGCGACACTGGCGACGTCGCCTTTCAACAGATATTCGAGCGAATCGAGCCCCGGCGGATCGATCCAGCCCGTTCCGGTCGGCACAACGATCATAAGGTTGGAGCGCTCGAACCCGCCGACGCGCTTCAGTTCTTCGAGCGCGAGCTTCGCTCGCTCCTTTGCCGTCTCGGCCGAATTGAGCCCGGCATAGACCCGCAGCGGCTCCTTCGCCCCGCCATTGAAGAAGGCGCCGATGTCCTTGGCGCTCGGCCCTGACGCGATGAACTGGCGTCCCTGCCGCCCGAGTTCATCCCAGGTCATCAGCGACGCGCCACTGCCCGTCTTCATCGGGTCAGTCGGCGGCGCCACATCAGGATCGATCAGCGCGTCGAGCCGTTGGAACGAGCTGTCGGCCGCATGCAGAGCGTAGCGGAAGATCACCCCGTCGGTGGCCGACCAGAACAGTGCAATTGCCGCCGCTACTGCGGCGAGCTTTGCCAGTGGCCGCGTCAACACATACTCGAAGCGCCTGGCGAGAACGCGGAACGTCAACCGAAACAGCCGTGCCAGCAGGACGATGAAGATGAAGACGAGCACGGCAATCAGGCCAAGCTTCAGCGGCTCCGCGCTCTCGACCGGGTCGAGGCCCATGAGGTTCCGCACGGTATTCTGCCACGCCGCCGCCCGCCAGAGGAAGGCGAGTGCAACGGCGGTGCAGCCGAGGGCAGCCACCAGCTTGAGGATCAGCCCGGTCCGTGGCCGCACATCGGGCAGCTCGAGAAACGACCACAGCCAACGAAGGAACACGCCGATGGCATAGCCGGCAGACAGCGAAAGACCTGAGATGACCGCTTGGATGACATAGGGGCGCGGGATCAGGCTTGGCGTCAGCGATGCAGCGAAAAACAGCACCCCGACGATGAGGCCCGTCGTCGAAAACGACGCCCTATGCCCGGACACGAACTGTGGAATGGGCCACTTTGCCACGCGCAGACCTGTCTCTTGAAGGTGATCCACCGGCAGGCTCCTTGTTCACGGTCGTTCATCGAGCGCGCCATTCCGATCGACGCGTTACCCGATTGATAACCGCCAGTCACCGCGCCGACAACCTCGTATCGGCCCTGCAACCGCTACGGGCGCGACAACCCTTGCCAAAGCGGCGAATGCGGCATCCCCTTACACGCGGTGGGTGCGGATCAGCTCTTCTGGAAGGCCAGGTGAACGCCGAGCCCGACGAGCACACCACCGCCGACGCGTTGCATGGCGCGCTGCGCCATGCTCGAACGCTTGAGCCGGGTGATCAGCACGCCCGCGAGGATGACGCAGGCAATATCAGCCGACGAAAACATCAGGTTGACGATCGTGCCGAGGATGACGAACTGCAGCCAGACCGGAAACGCCGCGGATGCATCGATGAACTGCGGCAGGAAGGCGACGAAGAAGATCGCCGTCTTCGGGTTCAGCACTTCGACGGTGATGCTCTCGAAGAAGGCGCGCCGGCCGGATTTCGCCTGGATGCCGGGCAAGGCGCGCTCCCCTTGCGTCTTGGCGCGAAACAGCGAGATGCCGAGCCAGACGAGATAGGCCGCACCGGCAAACTTGACGACCATGTAAAGCACCGGCACCGCATGAAACAGCACCGACAGGCCGGCAGCCGCCGCGAAAACATGCACATAACCGCCGAGGTGAATGCCAAGCGTCGCCATCAATCCGGACCAGCGGCCGCGCGCCATCGTCTGCGCCGCCGCATAGAGCATCGCAGGACCGGGGATATAGGCGAAGATCGCCGTGGTGGCGAGGAAAGCCAACAGCAGTTCCATTGAAGGCATCGATGTGCTCCCGATAGGCTGGACGGTGCGGATAAGCTGGCAATAGACAATGCCTGCGCTTGCTTGGCAAGGCGAATGGGCCAATGCGCGCACGCAGACATTGCGGGCCGGCCCGACCTTGCCACGCCCACCTGCCTGCCGTTTTGGAATCTACAAGCCGGAATGCGGCGCGCATCTCCCAGCCGAGGGCGACCGACGCGCAGGCCGCAACGTCGCCTCCCATAGTTGTCCAGTCCGGTGTTGCGAGCCCAAGACGCGTGCAGCGTCGGGCGTTTCATCGTCCTCCACACCACCCGCGTAGCGGCGTTCCGCTTCACGCGCGGGTCACCTCGACAGGTGTCTTCATGATGATTTCACGATGCGGGAACGGGATGGAAATGCCGGCCGCCTTGAACGCATCCCATAGCGCCATCAGCACTTGACCGCGAATATTCGTCAGCCCGTTGCTCGGATCGGAAATCCAGAACCTCAATTTGAAATCGAGCGATGATGCACCGAAACCGGTCATCCAGCAGACCGGCCGGGCATAGGTGCTGGCGACCCGCGGAATCGATGCGGCGGTCTCGATGGCGATGCGCGCGACCTCGTGCGGATCGCTGTCATAGGATGTTCCGAAGTCGATCTCGATGCGAACATAGTCGCTGGAAAACGACCAGTTCACGACTTGCTGCGAAATGAAGTCTTCGTTTGGAATGAGGTATTCCTTGCCGTCTCTCGTGATCACCGAGACGAACCGGGATCGCAGGTCGCGGACCGAGCCGAAGGTATCGCCGAGTGTGATCGTGTCGCCCGGTTTGATGGATTTATCGAGCAGGATAATGATCCCCGAGATGAAGTTGGAGACCACCTTCTGCAGGCCAAAGCCGATGCCGACACCGACGGCACCGGAAAAGATCGTCAATGCGGTCAAGTCGATACCGGTGGCGTTCAGGGCGATTAAGCCGGCGAAGCAGATCAATGCGATCTTGACCAATTTGCTGATGAGGACCTTGAAGGAGGGGGTGAGATCCGCAGACCTCTGTATCCAATGCGCCGAGACGTTACCGAACAGGACGGCGAGCCAGATCAGCGCAAAGGAAAGGACGATAGCCTTCAAGACAAGCAACAGCGAAAGGCGAACCGCGCCGAGATTGAACGCCACGCCATCGAGCGTCGTCAGGATCACGCGATCGAGGCCAATCGCGTAGAGCGCAAAGTAGATCCAGCCAGTGACGGCAACAACACGCGCCAGCGTCTGATTTCTGATGATGCGCGTGAGGACCGAGATAACAAACCACGCCGCCGTAAGCGTAAGCGCGGTGCCGACCAGCCATCGGTATGACGGCCATCCAAAGCGCAACAGCATCGCATCGGCGATCCACAGCCATATAATCAGAAATAGCCACCGTAGCCGCCGCATGAAAGCGATGATGACGCGCAGCAAGTCCGGATTGCCCTTGATGGTGCGTGCGCGAGCTTCGACTGCCGGCTCTATCCGCTTTGCCAGGAGGCCACAAACCAGGTAGCCGGCGACAATCAGGGCGAGTTGATAGAACGTCCACTCGTTGAGAAGGACCGTCCGCATCCAGGAACCAACGGCGTCGAACGCTTCTACGAAATCCATCGCCTTTCTCCGCGAGCGCCATGCGTCCATCTGAGCGCACGAGAGCGGGGTGAGGAAAAGTGGGCGCGGTTTCCGCCCGCATCCCGCCCTAGCCAGAATCGATCACGTTCATGATCGTGGGTCGATCGACCGAAAATCATCGTGATCCAGGGACGCTCTCTTTTGAATCTAGCGCACCCTTTGCACTTTCAAAGCCGCCGCCCGAAAACCTGGTGCGGTCGCGTCGGGAAAATGCGACCCGCATACAGCGCAGTCCTCTCAGATCCGCCGCTCCTTGATCGTGTTCATGACGAAGCTTGTCTCGATCGAGGCCACGCATTTGAGCCGCGCGATCTTCTCCTTGATGAAGCGCTCGTATTGTTCGAGCCCGGCGCTCATCACCTTCAGCACATAATCGCGCGAGCCGGTGACGAGGTGGCATTCGAGCACTTCGTCCCAGCCGCGGATCGCCTGCTCGAACATGACGATCTCGTCCTCGTGCTGACGACTGAGCCTGACGGTCGCGATCGCCGTCATCGTCCAGCCCTCGACCGCCGGGTCGATCAAGGCGGTATAGCCGCGGATCACGCCGGTCTCCTCCAGCCGCCGCAGCCGGCGCAAACAAGGCGACGCCGATAGCCCGACGCGCTCGGCGAGCTCGTTGTTGGTGATGCGCGCGTCGGCCAGCAATTCCTTCAGAATTCGGCGGTCGGTTTCATCGGCAATTTTCTGCGTCATATTCCTTCAGTCCTGGCAATAGTTTGCGCAACTCAAGGGTATGTGATCGCAAATAGCAAGGATCGGTCCAGGCGTCTGATATAATTTGCCTGTCAGTCGCCCCGTTTCGCTTCAGGAGAAAGCCATGACCGCGCCGCACCCCTACAAGACTCATATCGGAAACCACAAGCTGCATCCCGAAACACTGATGCTGAACTATGGCTACGATCCTGAACTGTCGGAGGGGGCCGTCAAGCCGCCGGTGTTCCTGACGTCCACCTTCGTCTTCCGTTCGGCCGAGGAAGGCCGCGACTTCTTCGATTTCGTCTCCGGCCGCCGCGAGCCGCCGGCGGGTGTCGGCGCTGGTCTTGTCTATTCGCGCTTCAACCACCCGAACAGCGAAATCGTCGAAGATCGCCTTGCCGTCTATGAGCGCACGGAAAGCTGCGCGCTGTTTTCCTCCGGCATGTCGGCGATTGCCACGACACTGCTCGCCTTCGTCAAGCCCGGCGACGCGGTGCTGCACAGCCAGCCGCTCTATGGCGGTTCGGAAACGCTGCTGGCGAAAACCTTCCTCAATCTCGGCGTTTCGGCCGTCGGCTTTGCCGATGGCGTCAACGAGGCGGCGGTGACCGCGGCCGCCGAAGAGGCGATGGCCAAGGGCCGCGTCTCGGTCATTCTCATCGAAACGCCTGCCAATCCGACCAACAGCCTGGTGGACGTCGCCATGATCCGCCGCGTCGCCGACGCGATCGGCGCCAAGCAGGGTCACACGCCGGTGATCGCCTGCGACAACACCCTGCTCGGACCGGTCTTCCAGCGGCCGATCGAACACGGCGCCGATATCTCGCTCTATTCGCTGACCAAATATGTCGGCGGCCACTCCGACCTCATCGCCGGCGCAGCCCTCGGCTCGAAGGCGGTGATGAAGCAGGTGAAGGCGTTGCGCGGCGCCATCGGCACGCAGCTCGATCCGCATTCCTGCTGGATGCTCGGCCGCTCGCTCGAAACCCTGTCGGTGCGCATGCACAAGGCCAACGATAACGCCCGCGTCGTCGCCGAGTTCCTGCGCGACCATCCGAAGGTCGAGCGTATCCACTACCTGCCCTTCCACGACGAAGCCTCACCGCTCGGCAAGGCCTATGCGGCGCAATGCACTGGCGCCGGCTCGACCTTCTCCTTCGATATATCAGGCGGCCAGGAAGCGGCCTTCCGCTTCCTCAACGCACTGCAGATCTTCAAGCTTGCCGTCAGCCTCGGCGGCACGGAATCGCTGGCGAGCCACCCGGCGGCGATGACCCATTCCGGCGTGCCGATCGACGTGCGCCGCCGGATCGGCGTTCTCGACACGACGATCCGGCTTTCGATCGGCATCGAACATCCCGACGATCTGGTCGCCGACCTCGCCAACGCGCTGACGCTCGCCTGATTTCGAGAACCTGACATCAGCAGACCGGCCGCCGACGCCTTCGCGACCGGTCTGCTCAATGGGACAGGATGTTGATCACGTTGCCGAACGGGTCGCGGAGATAGAAGCGCCTGACACCCCAGGGCTCATCGGTAATGTCATAGACGATCGCCACGCCCTTTTCCCGGGCTTGGGCATAGACCGCATCGACATCGTCAACCTCGATCGAAAGCACCGGCACCGGCGTGCCGTTCCCGCCCTCACTCGCCACGCTCACCTGCGGCAATGCCGTCTGCCCTTTGGCCGCGAATGTCAGAATCCAGCCGTGATCCATCACCAGCTCGAGCCCGAGCAGATCTGCGTAAAAGGCGTGCGCGGCCTGCGGATCTGACGCGTAAAGATTGGACACGATACGTTTGACTGCCATGTCGTCCTCCCGGTTTTGCCACTCGGCAATCTGTATCGCCACGACAAGTTTGCCAAGAGCAGTGGTGCCTACTCCGATCGCGGCAGCACGGTCCGGATCGCGGTTTCGACCACAGCCTTGAAGCGCGCGATCTCCGGCCGCCGCTGCTGCTGGCGCGAGGTCTCCAGAAAGACCGTTCCCTCGGTGCCGTCGATTGCGAGCGGGCGGATGACGAGCGCCGGATGCAGGCCCGCCAGATGCCGGGCGAGTGACGACGGAACGGTGGCGACCAGCCGGCTCGCGGTCAGTGCATCGCCGATCCCCAGATGCGATGGCATGATGAGCATGATACGGCGCGAGCGCCCGTCCCGCGCCAGCAGCCGATCAAAATGGTTGTCCGAGACCGGCCACGGCAACGAATAGAGATGCGAGGCTGACAAATAGCCTTCGACCGTGACCTCATCCGTCGGAGCCAACGGGCAGAGCGGACCGAACAGGCAGACGAGGCGGTCGATCGCAACCGGGGTCCGGTCAACGAGGCTGCGGTCGTCACGATCGCCGCCGACCGAGATGACCGCATCGACTTCGCCCTGCGACAGTTCGGTGGCGTAGGAGCGGCGCTCGAAGGAGCGGATCTCCAGGCTATGGCACGCATGGTCCTGTTGCACGCCCTGGATCAGCACCGGCAGCAACTGCTGGCGCAGGCCGTCGGGCACCACCAGGGTAAACCGGCGCGCCTGGGGCAACGCTTCCAAAGCGCCGGATGAAACCGCGAGCGTAATGCTGGCAATCATCTCGCTGAGCGGCACCGCGATCTCTTCCATCCGCGGCGACGGCGCCATGCCGGTTGGCGTGCGCGCGAACAGTTCGTCGGAAAAATCCTCCCGCATGCGCCGCAGCCTGTGGCTGATCGACGACGCCGTCACCCCGAGCCGCACCGCCGCCCGCCCGACATGGCGTTCCAGCATCAGTGCATGCAGCACTTTCAGATTGTTGAGGTCGATGCGACGCCAGTCGAGCATGCTGAATTCCGTTCAATGCGAGATGAGGAGCGATCATTTTCCAGCGATCGTTGGCCTTGCTACAGCGGCTCCTTAACACAGGAGGTGGCATGAAAGCAGCCGCGTCCCAGGAGAGAACGGACCATTGAGATGCAGGTGATGATCGAGGGACAGTCACGCTTCCGGCCTTTCGGCTTACCTTATTGGGGTTTCGAAGATCTCAACAA
>NZ_PVZR01000039.1:0-40900 GCF_003024455.1 Ensifer sp. NM-2 | reverse complement strand
CCGCAGCAATCGCCGCCTTCGCATCCTCGGCCGAGGCGCGGGCATATTCCCCGATCACGTCGTTGGTGTCGGACGGATTGATATTGGCAACGCCATCACCGCCAACCCATTCGCCGGCAATCAGGTTTTGGTGCAATGTCATGGGCCTCAGCCTCCTTCATCTACTTTTCGCGGGCAACCGCGCCTGTCGCGGCCTGCCACTGGCATACCGCATATGTCAGAGCTGATGTATGGCGACCGGTTCGGCGGCGGCGATTGCGAGCGGATTGCGCAAGGGAAGGCCGAATTCGGCAGCCTCGATCTCGAAGACATCCCCCTCTTCCGTGCGGATACCATCGCCGAAGGAGAGCGTCGCCGTGCCGAACATGTGGACGTGGATGTCCCCCGGCTGGCGGAACAGGCCATATTTGAAATGGTGATGCTCGAGGTTGGCAAAGCTGTGCGACATGTTGGCTTCGCCCGATAGGAACGGCTTTTCCCACAGAACCTTGCCGCTCCGCAGGATACGCGAGGTGCCTCTGATATCGTCGGGTGCTGCGCCGACGCGGATTTCCGGCCCGAAGCTCGCCTGGCGCAGCTTCGAATGCGCGAGCCAGAGATAGTTGACCCGCTCGGTCTTGTGATCGGAAAACTCGTTGGCGACGGCAAAGCCGATACGGAACGGCATGCCCTTGTCAGAGATCACGTAGATGCCGGCCATCTCCGGCTCCTCCCCACCGTCTTCGGCAAAGGCCGGAGAGACGAGCGCCGAACCGGGCGCGACGGCGGAGGTGCCGTTACCCTTGTAGAACCATTCCGGCTGCACGCCGGTTTCGCCCGGTTGCGGCTTGCCGCCTTCAAGGCCCATGCGGAACATCTTCATCGAGTCGGTCAGCGTCTCCTCCGCCGCCTCGGTCGTCTTTTTGTGCATGGCGTCGCGGGTCGCGGCTGAACCAAGATGCGTCAGCCCCGTTCCGGTCAGATGCAGGTGCGCGGGGTCGGGGTGGGTGATCGGCGGCAGAAGACGGCCTTCGGCATAGGCCTTTTCGAGATCGACGGCAGCACCAAGACCCTTTGCCTCGATCGTGTCCTTGAGGCTACGCCCGGCATTGGCCGCGTCCATCGCCAGTGCATAGACGCTCGCCGCGCCGTTGACTGCGCGGGCAACCTCGCCCGGCGCGCGTACCGCGACCGTTGTCGATCCGTCTTCGTTCCTGATCTGAGAAATCAGCACGATCCTGTCCTTCCTTGCATCGTTCGGGCCTTGCTCGCGCCTGATCTCAGGCAAACCGCGGCCCCTCGGGTGGCTCTCGCCACCCAATCCTGACAGTCCGGGCTGTCACTCCCGGCAGCCGGAGCTGCCCGTTCAATGGTACTGGTTCGATCCGGGCCGTTCGGTCGCTGGTCAGCCCTTGTTCTTGTTGTAGACGTCGAAGAAGACGGCAGCGAGCAGCACCAGACCCTTGATCAGCTGCTGGTAGTCGATGCCGATGCCCATGATCGACATGCCATTGTTCATCACGCCCATGATGAAGGCCCCGATCACCGCGCCGATGATCTTGCCGACGCCGCCGGACGCTGAGGCGCCGCCGATGAAGCAGGCCGCAATCACGTCGAGTTCAAAGCCTTGGCCGGCCTTCGGCGTTGCCGAGTTGAGGCGGGCGGTGATGATCATGCCGGCAAGTGCGGCCAGAACACCCATGTTGATGAAGGTGTAGAACGTCAGCCGCTCGGTGTTGATGCCGGAGAGCTTCGCCGCCTTGACGTTGCCGCCCATGGCATAGATGCGACGGCCGATCGTCGAGCGCGTGGTGACGAAGGTATAGAGCGCGATCAGCACGCCCATGGCAATCAGCACGTTGGGCAGGCCGCGATAGGTCGAAAGCTGATAGCCGATGAACAGCGCAACGACGGCGATGACCGCCATCTGGATGGCGAAGAAGACGAAGGGCTCGTTTTCGCTACCGTGCTGCTCGTTGACCCGGCGATTGCGCACGCCCGCATAGATGGCGTAGCCGACGAGTGCCAGCACCGCCACCAGCGCCACCATGTTCTGGATGAGGTCGGGCCTCGGATTGAGGAAGTAGAGGAAATCCGGAACGAAGCCTGTCGAAAGCAGCTGAAACTCCTTCGGGAACGGACCGATCGGCCGGCCGCCGAGCACCACGTAGGTGAGCCCGCGGAAGACCAGCATGCCGGCAAGCGTGACGATGAAGGACGGGATCTTCTGATAGGCGACCCAGTAACCCTGCGCCGCCCCCATGATGCCGCCGACAACAAGACAGGCAGGAATGACGACGAAGGCCGGCAGGCCCCACTTGACCAGCATGATCGCCGATATCGCCCCGATGAAGGCGACGATCGAGCCGACCGAAAGGTCGATGTGTCCGGCGACGATGATCAGCAGCATGCCCAGCGCCATGATGACGATGAACGAGTTCTGCAGCACCAGGTTGGTGATGTTGACCGGGCGGAACAGCACGCCGTTGGTGACGAACTGGAAGAACAGCATGATGACCACGAGCGCGACCAGGAGGCCGTATTCGCGGATGTTGTTCTTGAGATAGTCCCCGATCGAGGGTTTGTTCGGTTGGGTGCTCGTATCGGCGACCATTAGTGTTTCTCCCCTGAACGCATGATGGCACGCATGATGGATTCCTGGCTCGCTTCGGCCTTTGAAAGCTCGGCGACGATGCGGCCCTCGTTCATGACGTAGATGCGGTCGCAGGTTCCAAGCAGTTCCGGCATCTCCGATGAAATCATCACGATGCCTTTGCCCTCGGCTGCAAGCTGGTTGATGATGGTGTAGATCTCATACTTCGCGCCGATATCGATACCGCGTGTCGGCTCGTCGAGGATGAGGACTTCCGGATTGGTGAACAGCCACTTCGACAGCACCACCTTCTGCTGATTGCCGCCGGAAAGATTGACCGTTTCCTGATAGATCGAGTGCGAGCGGATGCGCAGCTTCGAACGATAGTCGGAGGCGACCTTGACCTCCTTGCGATCGTCGATGACGCCGTTGGACGCCACCGCCTTCAGGTTGGAGAGCGTGGTGTTCTCCTTGATGTTGTTGATCAGCACGAGACCCAGTTGCTTGCGGTCTTCGGTGACATAGGCGAGACCAGCGTCGATGGCGCGGGGGATGGTGCTGACGTCGACCGGCTTGCCGCGCATCAGGACGTCGCCGGTGATCTTGTGCCCCCAGGACTTGCCGAAGATGCTCATCGCCGTTTCGGTTCGCCCCGCCCCCATCAGGCCGGCGATGCCGACGACTTCGCCGGCGCGCACGGTAAAATTGACGTCGTGCAGGAACTGCCGGTCGCGGTGATGCTGGTGGAAGACGTTCCAGTTCTTCACTTCCAAGAGCGTCTCGCCGATCTTGGGCTCGCGCGGCGGGTAACGATCTTCCATCGCACGACCGACCATGCCCTTGATGATCCGGTCTTCGCCGATATCCTCGGTCTGACAGTCGAGCGTTTCAACGGTTCCGCCGTCGCGCAGGATGGTGATCTGGTCGGCGACCTTGCGGATCTCGTTCAGCTTGTGCGAAATGATGATCGAAGTCATGCCCTGCGCGCGAAACTCCATCAAGAGCTTCAAGAGCGCGTCAGAATCGTTTTCGTTGAGCGAGGCGGTCGGTTCGTCGAGGATCAGCAGCCGCACCTTCTTCGACAGCGCCTTGGCGATCTCGACCAGCTGCTGCTTGCCGACGCCGATGTCAGTGATCAGCGTGGCGGGCGGCTCGCTCAGGCCCACCTTTTTCAGAAGTTCCTGCGTGCGGGCAAAGGTCTGCGGCCAATGGATCACCCCATTGGTGGCGATCTCGTTGCCGAGAAAGATGTTTTCGGCGATCGACAGCAGCGGAACCAGCGCCAGTTCCTGGTGGATGATGATGATGCCGAGATGTTCGCTGTCAGAGATGGTCGAGAAGCGGCGAGGCTCGCCGTCGTAGTAGATCTCGCCGTCATAGGTGCCGGCGGGATAGACGCCGCTCAGTACCTTCATCAGCGTCGATTTGCCGGCACCGTTTTCACCGACCAGAGCGTGGATCTCACCTTCGCGAACCTTGAAGCTGACATTGTCCAGCGCCTTGACGCCCGGAAACGTCTTGGTGATGCCACGCATTTCGAGAATGATATTGTCCATGTTCAGTCATTCCAGCGGCAGTCGGCAAGAGAGTACAGGCTCCCTCACCGGGATAAAAGGGTCCGCGATGGATCGCGGACCCTCAGGTGCGTCATCCTATCAGTTGTTGATCTGATCTTCGGTGTAGTAACCGGAGGAGACCAGCACATCCTTGATGTTGGACTTGTCGACCGCGACCGGCTTCAGCAGGTAGGACGGAACGACCTTGACGCCGTTGTCATAGGTTTTGGTGTCGTTCACTTCCGGCTCCTTGCCTTCCATGATCGCATTGACCATGCCGACCGTGACCTTGGCGAGTTCGCGCGTGTCCTTGAAGATCGACGAATACTGTTCGCCGGCAAGGATCGACTTGACCGAAGGCAGTTCGGCGTCCTGACCGGTAACGGCAGGCATCGCCATGTCGCCGGAACCATAGCCGACGCCCTTCAGCGCCGAGATGATGCCGATGGACAGGCCGTCGTAGGGCGACAGAACGCCATCGACCTTGGCATCGGTGTAGTTGGAGGACAGCAGGTTTTCCATGCGGGCCTGGGCAACGGCACCATCCCAGCGCAGCGTGCCGACCTGGTCCATGCCCTTCTGGCCGGACTTGACGACGATCTTGTTGCTGTCGATCAGCGGCTGCAGGACCGACATCGCACCGTCGTAGAAGAAGAAGGCGTTGTTATCGTCAGGCGAACCGCCGAAGAGTTCGACGTTCTTCGGCTCGGTCGCGCCGTCGAGCTTCAGGCCCTGCACCAGCGACGTTGCCTGCTGCACGCCGACCTGGAAGTTGTCGAAGGTGGCGTAGTAGTCGACATTGCCCGAATCGCGGATCAGACGGTCGTAAGCGATGACCTTGACGCCGGCGTCATGGGCCTTCTGCAGGATGTCGGAAAGCGTCGTGCCGTCGATGGCGCCGATGACGAGAACCTTGGCACCCTTGGTCACCATGTTTTCGATCTGGGCGAGCTGGTTCGGAATATCATCGTCGGCAAACTGCAGGTCCGGCGTGTAACCGGCTTCCTTGAACAGCTTCTCCATGGTCTCGCCATCGGAGATCCAGCGGGTCGAGGTCTTCGTCGGCATGGAAATGCCAACCGTGCCTTTGTCCTGTGCGAAGGCGGGCGCAGCAAACGACGCGACGGAGATCGCGGCCGCTGCGAGAAGCGAAGTAATCAATTTCATCTGGTCTCTCCCAAAAGTGTTGAAGCCGGCAGGCCCGCAGCCTCCCCGTCCTATGCGCAGCGATCCACCGGCCCGGAGATCGCGTCTCCGGCGGTGGATCCAGGTGAAGGAAGTCCTCCCCGCCCGCATGCTCCCACATGCACTGGCACATGGGGAAAAACTGGAATCAAAAGCCATAACTGTCAAATACAATATCGCTTTGCTACCATACCAATATTGATATACTACTCGAAAACAGTGTGATTTTTGAAACATCCTGAAAACTGGATTGCCCACGATGATGAAAGAAGGAAAGCCCGGCACGACAGGGATTGCCGCCGAACAGTTCGACAGCGGGCTCTTTCGCTCAGGGCTGAAGATCAATCACCTCCGGCTGATCCTGGCGATCGACGATCATCGTCGCATCAGTGCGGCCGCCGAGACGCTCGGCATCTCCCAGCCCGCCGCCTCGCGCATGCTGGCGGAGATCGAGACGATCCTGAAGGCGCCGATCTGCGAGCGAGTGGCACGCGGCGTAGAACTGACCCGCTACGGCCAGGCGTTGGCGCGGCGGGCGCGCACGATCTTTCTGGAACTGCGGGAGGCCTCGCGCGAGATCAGCGAACTGAAGACCGGCAGCGGCGGCTCGGTGTCGATCGGCTCGGTGACCGGGCCGGCGCTCAACCTCGCCGTTCCGGCAATCCGCCAGGTCATCACCGCCTATCCCGGCATCGAGATCAACATCCAGATCGAAAACAGCAATGTGCTGACGCGCGAGCTGCTCGCCGCCCGCCACGACTTCGTCGTCGGACGCATCCCAGACGATCTCAGCCCGCGGCTCTTCAACATGGTCGAGATCGGCTACGAGGAGGTCTGCCTGATCGTGCGCGACGGCCATCCGCTGCTCGACAAGCCCATTGCCGGCGCCGAAGATCTGCCCGCCTACGACTGGGTGTTCCAGCCGCCGGGAACGCTGCTGCGCCGCGCCGTCGAAGACAGCTTCATGTCCGCGGGTGTGCGCCTACCGGCGACCGTCATCAACACCTCGTCGATCATCCTGACGCTGTCGATCGTGCGCAACACCAATGCGATTGCGCCGGTGGCGCTCGATGTCGCCAACCTGATCGCCGACAACGGCACGCCGGCCGGCGAGATCCGCATCCTCAAAACCGAGATCCCGATCCGCATCAAGCCCTATGGGTTGATCACCGCCGAGGGACGCGCGCTGCCGCCGAGCGCCAAGCTGCTCTACGACCTCATTCTCAAACAGGGACGAGCATGATCAGCCAGCATTGGTTGATCAGCCTGGGCATGATCAAGTTGATCAGCCTGGGATAATCTCCATCCGGCATTTTGCGCCGGGATAGCGGAGGCTGCATGTTCGGAATGTCGGTGTTTCAGTCCGTGCTCGAGCGGCTGAAGACGGAAGAAGACGAGGAAGAGACCGCCAATGCGGAGGTTTTCGCGACGTCGCGCACGCCTCTGTTCGCAACCACGTTCGTCGCCGGCGGCGCCGACAGCGCGTCTGCTGCGCGCAGCGCCGTCGAGCGAGCCTATTTCGATGCGTCCTTCGTCGAGCCGCCGCCGATAGAGCCGATGCCGGAATTTCTCAACCGCATCAGCCTTGCCGAAGTCGCCGAGGAACTTGACCTTGGTGAAGGGGAGACATTGACGACGCTCGCTGCCAAGCGGCGAAGCTTCGCCGCCGCCAATCATCCCGATCGCCTGCCGCAGGACTACCGCGCCAATGCGACGGTCCGGATGAAACTCGCCAACATGCTCATCGACGAGGCGTCGCGCCAATTGCAGGCGGCCTGACCGCCGCTCACGCGTCGTTGTCAGCCTTGGGCGTCTCGTCTTTTGACGCCGAGCCCTCAGCACCGGCAGTCTTGTCTGTCGGCTTGTAAAACAGCAGCAGAGAGGACCCGACATAGGCGGCGATCGCCAGAGCGATGATGCTGAAGAACGGCTGGTCGTGATAGAATTCGAGCGCCGCCCAGCCGGCGCAGACTAAAAAGATCAAAACCCGCCGCCACAAGGGACGGTAAAAGGCGTGGTCCGGGTCGATGAGTTTGATCATCCTGTCCTCTGGGTGCTTGCGCTCGTGATCGGCAACGGATGTCTTGTAGGGGAAATCCACCGGCCGCCGCAAGCCCGCGACCGCATCACGCCCTTGACGGGCACCATGAAAATAGAATAAAAATTCCGAAATTGTTTTCTTCGACCATTTCATTCCGAACAGATGGCGCCGGACGCCCGCACGGAAGAAACGGTCGGGCAAGGGAGAGGAAAGCGCGCGGCATCCGCTCGGGCACCATCGCTGACAACCACCTTGCAACCCAATCGCGGAATTGCCCCTCCGCGGCGCCTTTGCGCGATGAGCGCCGATCATCACGCACCTTCCCGGTCGAGGACCGGATTTCGAGAGAGACAGAGATGACAGTGAGATTTGGTCTTCTGGGCGCCGGACGCATCGGCAAGGTTCACGCAAAGGCCGTCAGCGGCAATCCCGATGCCGTGCTCGTCGCCGTGGCCGACGCCTTTCCGGCCGCCGCCGATGCCATCGCCAAGGCCTATGGCTGCGAGGTCCGCACCATCGAGGCAATCGAAAAATCGGCCGATATCGACGCCGTTGTCATCTGCACGCCGACCGATACCCATGCCGACCTGATCGAGCGTTTCGCCCGCGCCGGCAAGGCGATCTTCTGCGAAAAGCCCATCGATCTCGATGTCGATCGCGTGCGGGCCTGCATGAAGGTGGTGGCCGAGACCAAGGGCAAGCTGATGGTCGGCTTCAACCGCCGCTTCGACCCGCATTTCATGGCCGTCAAGCAGGCAATCGACGCCGGCAAGATCGGCGACGTCGAGATGGTGACGATCACCTCGCGCGATCCCGGCGCGCCGCCGGTCGACTACATCAAGCGCTCGGGCGGAATCTTCCGCGACATGACGATCCATGACTTCGACATGGCGCGCTTCCTGCTCGGCGAAGAGCCCGTATCGGTAACGGCGACCGCCGCCGTCCTCGTCGACAAGGCAATCGGCGAAGCCGGCGACTACGACAGTGTGTCCGTCATCCTGCAGACCGCCTCCGGCAAACAGGCGATCATCTCCAACTCGCGCCGCGCCACCTACGGCTACGACCAGCGCATCGAGGTTCACGGCTCCCAGGGTGTCGTCTCGGCGGAAAACCAGCGCCCGGTGTCGATCGAGATCGCCAATGGCGAAGGCTACACCCGCCCGCCGCTGCACGATTTCTTCATGACCCGCTACACCGAAGCCTATGCCAACGAGATCGAGAGCTTCATCTCCGCGATCGAAAAGGGCACGGAAATCACCCCGTCGGGCAAGGATGGCCTGGCAGCGCTCGCGCTTGCCGACGCAGCCGTGAAGTCGGTCATCGAAAAGCGCCAGATCAGCGTCGCGTAAAGCATTTCGAGGAAAAGTGCGAAGCGGGTTTCCGTTTGGCAAAGACAAACGGCCGGGCGCGACACGCCCGGCCGTTTCGTGTTTCAGTTCATTGCCTCAGCCGTCCGCGCGCAATGGCGCATTCTCCCATCCGCCTGACTGCTCCTCCTGCCCGGTGCTCGGGGCAACGCCGGGCCTGCCAGTGAGAAAGCCCTGAACCTGGAGGCAGCCCTCGTCGACCAGGATCTGCCTTTGCCGCTCCGTTTCCACGCCTTCGGTTACGACAGGCAGGTTGAGGCTGTTGCCAAGCGCAATGATCGCCCTGACGATCGCGTGCGCCGAAGGGTCCTTGTCGATCACGGCAGTGAAGCTGCAATCGATCTTCAGCTTGTCGAACGGGAACGTCTGCAGGTTGCTGAGCGAGGAATGCCCGGTGCCGAAATCATCCATGACGATGCGCACCCCATGTATCCTCAGTCGTCCGAGGGTGGCGAGAACGTCTTCGCGATTGTGCAGAAGGGCCGCCTCGGTGATCTCCAGCTCCAACCGGCGCGGCTCCAGCCCCGTTCGCCGCAGGATACCAAAGATCTGATCGAAAAGATTGGGAAGCAGGAACTGCACCGGCGAGATATTGACCGAAACCGGTAGAGGCTCGTTCCATTTCGCCGCCTCCCTGCAGGCCTGCTCCAGCACCCATTCGCCGATCTGGATGATCGAACCGCTTTGCTCGGCGATCGGGATGAAGACATCGGGGCTGATGAGGCCACGCTCCGGATGCATCCAGCGCAAGAGCGCCTCGTAGCCCAGGATCCGATCGCCGCGCAGATCGACAAGCGGTTGATATTCAAGGAAGAGCTGCCGGCGAAGCACGGCATGGCGCAGGTCGTTTTCGATCTGCCGTCGCGTGCGCACGGTCTCGTCCATTTCCGTGTCGAAGAAGCAGGCGATCCCCTTGCCCGATTGTTTGGCGCGGTAGAGAGCGGTGTCGGCATTGTTGCGCAGCCGGTCAGCCGTGTCGCCATCAGCAGGGTAGATCGCAGCACCGATGCTGACGCCGACGGCGGTCGGATCGCGGTTCGTATCCATCTCGGCGGCAAAATAAGTCAGGATGCGGTCCGACAGGTGACGCGCCGCGTCGGGCTGTTCGCCACCCACCTGAAGAATGGCAAACTCGTCGCCGCCCAGCCGGGCGACGGTATCCCCCTCGCCGACCGCCTTGCGCAGGATGTCGGCGACCTTCATGAGGATGCGGTCCCCCTCGCCATGGCCGAAAATGTCGTTGACGGCCTTGAAGCGGTCGAGGTCGAGGCAAAGGATGGCAAGCTGCTCGTTCTTCGCCGCCGCCACCGTCATGACCTGGGCCAGGCGCCGGTCGAAGAAACCACGATTGGGAAGATCGGTCAGCACATCGTGGTGGGCCAGATGCTCGATAGTGCGCTCGGCTTCCTTGCGCGCGCTGAGGTCGCGCACGAAGATCACCTCGCATTCGCGGCCGCGATACTCGACCGTCCGGCACATGAACTCGACCGGCACGGACTGGCCGGCCACATTGATCAGATCGATTTCGCCGGGGCCGTCGCCGCGATGATGGCTCTGCAGCCCTTCCTCACCGAAGGCGAAAACCTCCGCCGGTTCTCGGCCGGTGAGCTCCGAAACCTTCCATCCCGTCAGGCGCGCAAAACGCTCGTTGGTGTCGATGATGCGGCCTTCATGCACGATGGCCATGCCTTCCAGCGATGCATTGGCAAGCCCGCGCAGGTCGGTCAGATGCCGATCGACGAACAGCGCGCCGAAGGCCAGGATGATCAGCATGGTCGAGGCAGCAATGACCCCGCCGGCAAGCCAGGCCGGATGGATGGTATCGGCTGCCGGAATATCCGGCGCCGGTACCAGCGTGATGCCACTCATCGAGGTGAAGTGCAGGACGCAGATGGCAACGACGAGCAGCAGCGTCGAGACGACAAGCCTGCGGGCGTTGCGCAGCACATGAAACGCATGCAGCGCTGCCATCGCCAGCAGGGTGCCGGCGACGATGCCGAAAACCGTGAACCTTGCATCGTAGACAATGTGTCCCGGCATCTCGAGCGCCTGCATGCCGGTAAAGTGCATGGCGGCAATGCCGCCGCCCAGGATGACACCGCTAGATGCAAGGGCGTAGTGCGAGCGAGCGCCAAGCCCGACCGTGAAAGCAACCCAGGCGGCCGCGATCGCGAGAACGATCGAAAGCGTCGTCCCCCAGGCGCCATAGGAAACCGTCATCCCGCCATCATAGGCGAGCATGGCAATGAAATGAGTGGACCAGACGCCGATGCCGCAGGCAAAACCACTGACGGCGGTCCAAAGACCGCGCTGACTGCCTTCGCTTCGCTGGGCACGCAGCAGCAACAGCATGGTTGCGACGCAACCGGCCAGGCAAACCACGGCCGCCACCAGCACCAGACGCCAATCGTGATCATCGCGTATGCATGCAATCACTGAAAACATCATCGTCTCCCGCGTCAATGTCACATTGACAAGGAGTTGCTAAATAACTGTAAATTGTATTAGCTGGTTTGTTCGCCCTTGATGCAACCCCAAAAATGGTTGCCTCGCCCGTCTCGCCAAAGCGGCTGTTCCTTAGTGCGATCCGGCCGTAGCAATCTCGCTGTCGATCTTGCCCAGAGCACGCTCGAGATGGCCGTCGAACACGAGCCGCTGTTCGTCGAGCACGACCGATATCTCGGGCGCGCCCTGAAGCCTGAGCTGGAGTGACTGGGATACGCCCTCCTCCAACCCGCCGCGCAAGAGATCGAAGTAGCGCGTGCCGGGGCCGGTAACGTAGATCGGCATACGCTCGTAAAGACTGAGCATGCGCGAGACGCCGTTGCCGAGCGCGATGCCAGCTTGGCGAAAGGCATAGCCGGCCATGCGATGCCCCTGGCGCGCACTCGCTGCGATCTTGTCCATTTCGGCAATTGGCACGAATTTCGCCGGGATCGTGTCGGCCGGCACTTCGAAGGCGGCCCGCAGAATGCCGTAGAAACCGGCAGCCGCTTCGATGCAGCCATAGGCGCCGCAACGGCACAGTCCGGCCGATGGCGCATGCAGCATGTGGCCGAAATTCGGCGCCGTCACGTCGATCTCGCCGAACCTGCCCTTGCGGGCAACGCCGAGGCCGATGCTGTGGCCGAGCGAGATGGCGGCAAGCGATCGAAATCCGCCGTCCGGCGCGCGCTCCGCTTCGGCCGCCAGCGCCTGTGCCACCAGCAGGGTCTCATTGTTGAGCATCACCCTCGCTCGCCATTCCGGCGCAAGCAACGCGGCAAAGTCGAGCTGCTCGCTGCCGAACACCGGAGACCAGAGCAGCCGTGCCGCGTCCGTATCGGCGTCGACCAGCCCCTTGCTGCTGATGGAGATGGCCAGCACGCGGTCGCGCGTCAGGCGCGAGCGCTGCAGCAGGCGCTCCAGCGCCTCGACGAAGGTGCGCGCAAACGCGTCCGTGCCGCGCTGGTCGTGATTGCGGCCCTCCTCGAAGCGGTCGAGCAGCGTGCCGCCATAGTCGGTCAGCGAATACTGCACCACATCCGAAGAGATACGCACGACGACGATGTAACCGCAGTCGCGACGTGGCGTGAACAGGACGCGCGGGCGCCCTCGTCCGCCCTGCACATGCTGTTCCGCCTTGGCGATCACTCCGGCGCGCTCGAGCTCGGCCGTGATCGCCGACACCGTCGCCGAGGCGAGCCCGGTTGCGGCGGAAATTTCGGTATGCGAGAGATTGCGGGCGCGCCGGAGCGCGGCAAGGACCAGCGCACTGTTCTGCTGACGCACGAGCTCAGTGCTGGACTTGGTCAGCATCATACGTCCTTGCCGGTGGCGGGTCCTTCGAACACATGCCCTCCCAAAGCATCTGTTGCACGGCGAGGCAAGGCACTGATCGCCTTGTCGACACCTCGTCAATCTCTGCCATTGATTTTCTCGACTGTCGAGAAATAATCCACAGACCCTTTCCGGCAGCGATGAGTGGCAATGAACTTGCTCGGCGCTGAGCGAGAAGGCTGTCATCAGAGCTGAAACGCACGGCCATTGATCAAGACCGAGCGGGGTCGCCGGCAAATCACGCGGCACCCGACCCGAGCTTGGCGGCCGGAACTGTTGAAATGACACAACAATCCCCTTCCCGCCTGCGTCCGTTTCACCCGGACCCTCACCGCACCCCCGGTGACGAGCCCAGGAAACCGGCGCATCGGCAGTCCATACGCAACCGGGTCGGCCGTGTTGACAGGCCGTGGATTCTCTGACATTCATTTTCTCGACTGTCGAGAAAATAAAACCGGACGATGTTTACGGTGGCATTTCGACAGCGTTGCAAGGCTGGTCGAGGATGGTGCGGGAGGTTCGCACGCTCAGCCGGCCGCCACTCGGGAGGATGAAATGAAATCCGTTTTGAAGCTGATGGCAGGGGCTGCCATCATCGCGTCGATGCATTCCGCAGCCATCGCCAAGGATCTGGTGGTCGGCGTTTCCTGGTCGAACTTCCAGGAAGAGCGTTGGAAAACCGACGAAGCCGCCATCAAGGCAGCACTTGAGGCATCCGGCGACAAGTACATTTCCGCTGACGCCCAGTCTTCCGCTGCCAAGCAGCTGACCGACGTCGAGTCGCTGATCGCCCAGGGTGCCAACGCTCTGATCGTGCTTGCACAGGATAGCGACGCCATCGGCCCGGCCATCGAAAAGGCTGCCGCCGAAGGCATTCCGGTTGTCGGCTACGACCGCCTGATCGAAAATCCGGCCGCCTTCTACATCACCTTCGACAACAAGGAAGTGGGCCGCATGCAGGCTCGCGAAGTGTTCAAGGTCAAGCCGGAAGGCAACTATGTCTTCATCAAGGGCTCGTCTGCCGACCCGAACGCCGACTTCCTGTTCTCCGGACAGATGGAAGTGCTGAAGGAAGCTGTCGACGCCGGCAAGATCAAGAGCGTCGGTGAAGCCTACACCGACGGATGGAAGCCGGAAAATGCCCAAAAGAACATGGAGCAGTTCCTGACCGCAAACGACAACAAGGTCGACGCGGTCGTCGCTTCCAACGACGGCACCGCTGGCGGTGCGATTGCAGCCCTCGATGCCCAGGGCCTCGCCGGCTCCGTTCCGGTCTCCGGCCAGGACGCCGACAAGGCAGCCCTCAACCGCGTCGCCCTCGGCACCCAGACCGTTTCGGTCTGGAAGGACTCGCGTGAACTCGGCAAGCGCGCAGCCGAAATCGCCGCCGAACTGGCGAGCGGCAAGAAGATGGAAGAAATCGCCGGCGTGACGGCCTTCAATGGCGGCCCCAAGGGCGTCGCCATGCAGTCGGTCTTCCTCGCACCGCTTCCGATCACCAAGGAGAACCTCAACGTCGTCATCGACGCCGGCTGGATCTCCAAGGACGAAGCTTGCCAGGGCGTCAAGGGCGACGTCGCTGCGTGCAAATAAGCCGCCCGGACAGAGTTGAGCTCTAACCTTCGACAAGCGCCGCAACGCAACCCGTTGCGGCGCTTGCGCAAGGTGTGACCGGGGCGGACAATGCCCGCTGCATGATCCCTTAAATCGGAAGCGATCTGAGGAGAGGATCATGAAGCATGCTTGAAGTTTTACAGCGTCCTTAGCGCGTCATATTTCACACGCGGCGCTGTAAGACCTTCAGGCACGCGTTGGCACGAACGAGAGAAGCGCTCGACAACTGTCTTCATCATCAGACTTGTCGCGTCCCATTCCGGTCTTTGGCGCCGGCGGATGCGGTGACATCAACAGAAAGTGGGGGGAAGGCACGTCCATGGCCGACATCACACAAGGCAATCAGACACAGAGCCAGGCCAACCGTGCCCGCAACGCGGACGAGAACCCGGTGAAGCGCTTCTTCCGCGCCACCGAGATCGATACCCGCTTGCTCGGCATGGTCGGCGCGCTGGCCATCATCTGGCTCGGCTTCGAGATCATGACCGGCGGCCTGTTTCTGACGCCGAGAAACCTTTGGAACCTGACGGTTCAAACCTCGTCCGTCGCCGTGATGGCGACCGGCATGGTACTGATCATCGTCACCCGCAACATCGATCTGTCGGTCGGCTCCGTGCTTGGCTTCTGCGGCATGATCATGGCGGTCATGCAGGTCAAGGTCCTGCCGCAATATCTCGGGCTCGAGCATCCCGCCATCTGGATCATCACGCTTGCCTGCGGCATCGCCGTCGGCGCCGCGATCGGCGCGCTCCAGGGCTCGATCATCGCCTTCCTCAACGTGCCGGCCTTCATCGTCACGCTCGGCGGCCTGCTCGTCTGGCGCGGTGCCACCTGGTTCGTCACCAGCGGCCAGACTGTTGCACCGATGAATTCCACCTTCCGCCTGATGGGCGGTGGCACCGAGGGGTCCATCGGGGCGACAGCCAGCTGGATTGTCGGCATCATCGCCTGTATCGCCATCGTCGGGGCCATCCTCAACTCGCGCAAGCAGCGCAAGCGCTTCGGCTTTCCGCTGCGCCCGGTCTGGGCCGAATATTTCCTCGGCATCCTCGGCTGCATCCTGGTGATGGGCGCGGTGGCGATCGCCAACCACTATTACTGGCCGGTCAACATTGCTCGCAAATATGCCGACGCCAACGGCATCGCCTGGCCGGACGGCGGCTTGCTCATCTCGCACGGTATCGCCATCCCCGTGCTGGTCGCCATCGCCGTCGGCATCGTCATGACATTCATCGCCACTCGCCTGCGCTTCGGCCGCTATGTCTTTGCGCTCGGGGGCAATCCTGAGGCAGCCGAACTGGCGGGGATCAAGACCCGCTGGGTCACCGTCAAGATCTTCATGCTGATGGGCGTGCTCTGCGCCATCGCCGCGGCGATCTCGACGGCCCGCCTCAACGCCGCAACTAACGCGCAAGGCGAGCTCGACGAGCTCTACACGATCGCAGCCGCGGTCATCGGCGGCACGTCGCTTGCCGGCGGCGTCGGCACGATCGCCGGCGCGATGATCGGCGCACTCGTCATGCAATCGCTGCAGTCGGGCATGGTGCTCTTGGGGATCGACTCGCCGTTCCAGCGCATCGTCGTCGGCGTGGTTCTTGTCGTCGCCGTCTGGCTCGACACGATCTACCGCGCCCGTGCCAAGTAAGAAGGAGTCCGACCAATGAAAGACCAACGCACTCCGCTCGTGGAAATGAAGAACATTTCCATCTCCTTCGGCGGCATCCATGCGGTCGACAACGCTTCCGTCGACCTCTACCCCGGCGAGGTCGTGGCGCTTCTCGGCCACAACGGCGCCGGCAAGTCGACGCTGATCAAGATCCTGTCGGGCGCCTACAAGCGCGACGGCGGCGAGATCCTGATCAATGGCGAAGCCGCCGACATCAGCAACCCGCGCGACGCCAAGAAATACGGCATTGAGACGATCTATCAGACGCTTGCCGTCGCCGATAACGTCGATGCGGCCGCCAACCTCTATCTCGGCCGCGAGCTGCGCACCCCCTGGGGCACGCTCGACGACGTGGCGATGGAGGCCAAGGCCCGCGAAGTCATGGGGCGTCTCAACCCCAACTTCCAGCGCTTCAAGGAACCGGTGAAGGCGCTTTCGGGCGGCCAGCGGCAGTCGGTGGCGATCGCCCGCGCGATCCTGTTCGACGCCCGCATCCTGATCATGGACGAACCGACGGCAGCCCTCGGGCCCCAGGAAACCGCCCAGGTCGGCGAGCTGATCAAGCAGCTGAAGCGCGAAGGCATCGGCATCTTCCTGATCAGCCACGACATCCACGACGTCTTCGACCTCGCCGACCGCGTCTCGGTGATGAAGAACGGCCAGGTCGTCGGCCAGGCCCGCACAGAGGATGTGACCAAGGACGAGGTGCTCGGCATGATCATCATGGGCAAGGTCCCGCCCAAGGCGATCCCCGGCCCCGGCGCCATGCAGACCGCCTAACCAACGACGCCACATGGCCCGGCAATCGCCGGGCCATGTGTTTCATCGGTTTAAGCGGAACCGAGTAGCAAGCTTCAAGGGCTTCAGCTCGCTTTACGAGTCATGTTCGACTCCGGTGCAGACCACCTCGACATCCCCACTGATCCATTCTGCATGCCCGACCTTTCCCCTCACCCGCACCGCCATGCCTGACACAAAGGGCACAGCTTGTCCCGCCCCGCCCGGCAGCCACATCAGGCCCATTCCAAAGCTCGACCATCGGCTGGCTTCCGCATCAATTTGTGAGCCGCTCGCAAATTCCCCTGCGAACTCCGTCATTTCACCATTGAAGCGACGCGCAAGCTAAGCTATGAACCGCTCACAGTCCGCTTCGGCGGCCTTGCTGCAAACGGATGCACCCGTAGCTCAGCTGGATAGAGTGTTGGATTCCGATTCCAAAGGTCACAGGTTCGAATCCTGTCGGGTGCGCCATCTTTCCACCATTCCAGAACAATGATGGTGCTAGGTCCGCGCCCGCCGCCGACCGGACGTTTTCCTTCTATCAGTTGCCCAGGGCCGTATTTCCGCCGAAGACGTCATGAACTGCCCAGCCAGTATGTCCGTGACAGGCTGACGTGGCTCGCGCGCCTTGAGCATCCTCACCCCCTCAAGAAGACGATCCTCTGCGAGCCCGCTCGTTACCGCCAGCCGCTGCCATTTGTCCTCGTGTTGTCGCCGAGTTGATACAAACGCGGTATCTGCGGCCATGGCGTGCCAAGAAGCTATCCCGCCAGAGGGGCTTCCATGAAGATGAGATGGTTGCACAGTTCAGGAGGTGCGTCGTAATAAGGCGCGATCTCCTGGAATCCGAGAGAGCGGTAGAGGCTCAGCGCCTCATCGTGGTTGCGGCCGGTATCCAGCCGCATGGTCGCGTAGCCCCGCTCAGCAGCCACGCGCACGATGTTTTCGGCGAGACGGCGGCCCAGCCCTAAGCCTCGGCCCTCGGGGCTGATGAACATGCGCTTCATCTCGCATGTGTGTTCATCGATCCGCTGCATCATAACACAACCGACCACCTTTCCGTTCAGGCGGGCAACAAGGATCTCGCCATGTGGAGCCGAGTGGATCCTCGGCAGGCTGTCCAGGAGCGCGGCCCATTCTTCTGGTGTGTAATAGCGGTCGACGAACCAAGCGTTTTCGCCGTAGCGTGACCGGCACCAGTCGATGAAGCTGTTGCACAAGGCTCGAATGGCAGGGAAGTCGTCAGGCCCGGCTGGGCCGATCTCCGAGTTCTGTTCCACCTCTGTGCCCCACTCACAAATTTTGCATCGGCAAAGCGGGCGCTCCTTCCCGAGTTCCATGGACGCCGAAAAGGAGGCCGGGATCGAGTCGGGCTCAAGCAATCGCCCGCTGGCATTTGGAAATTTTCCTGCCCAGTGGCTCCATCGAACTTCGTGGATTGTGCTCACGCTATAATCAACTGTAGTCGAAAAAGGTCTTGCTGACTATCTGCCAGCGCTTTTCGGTTGTCAGACGAAGACCGCCGAAAATTCGAGCTGTTGGTTGAAGAGTTGCGGATTGCCACAAACTAGGTTTTTGCCAGTAGCCGTTCACACGGCCACTGGCAAAACACATCTCAAGCCCGAGTTGTCTCCCAGCCGAGGTTTGCTGTTCGAAAACTCACTGAGTAGCCAGGGCCGGAAGCTGCACCTTCCTGACGGGCGGCGGATTCCATTTTCCGATCAGCGCTTCGGATTTCGGAGCGTACATGCGCATCGTCAGAGTGAACGCTCCCTTCGGTGTAGGCAGCCAGTTGGCCTCCTTATCCGGACCGGGGGACTCGTTTTGAATGTAGAGATCAAGCGAGCCATCTGCGTTGTCTTTGAACGGCATCCAGCTACTGAGTGCGAAACGTTCGAGGCTGTTGCCAACCTGAAATCCGGCTGCGTCGTACAGCGTGATCGACCAGAAAGCGTTGACGGGCGGCATGGCATTCTTTTCGAACGCTATCGTGTATTTATTCGCGCCATCGAGCGGCTGCCCTGACTCGTCGGCGAGATTGAGAGGGTAGATGGCATCTTCCGGCAGATTCGCGCCAAGGCCTTGCTGCGCAACAATGGCCCGCTTCAAATAGTAGTTGCCGTATACTCCCATCGTATCGGTATTCATCGACCAGCCGTTCTCTACCCTCGCCAACGTCGCCAGCTTCCATTCCATCAGTCTCTGGGCGACTTGCGGCGCGCTCTCCAAGGCTTTCTGTACGGTCGGATCGAGCTTGCTCATGTCAAAGCTCTTGCCGGGTTCGATGCCGATCTTCTTCATCTCCGCGAGGATCGGTTGATCGGTCAGGTGGGGCGGCTCGACCTTGAGCAGTTCGGCGGCATATGCGAAATACTTGCCAGCGTCCATCGTATCGACCTGGATCTTTGGCGGTGTCTTCATGTCGACGCTGGGATCGATTTTAACCTCAACCGGCTTCGCTGACTTGCCCCAGTCCGATAGGAGCGTAACCTTGTACCCCGCTTGGATCTTGTGTACGGCATCGTAGTCAGCCGGGCCGTCGGTCTTTGTCCGACCGATAACCCAGACATGCGTCGTCGGCGCTTCAATTCGCTGGGTGTTCTCGGGGAGCTTGAACTCCTCAATGAACTTGTCGCGCAAGTCGGGTCTCCAGCCCGGCGGCGTGACAAGGAATGTCCCTGCGGTTGTGCCCGTGGTCCGCCAACCCGGCGACGCAAAAACATCCGTCCACATGTCCAGCATCGGAAGCAGGTAATAGCGTCCGTCGGTATCCGGAGCACTGATGACTACGGGCTCCTTCGTCATGTCGAGCCACGCGGAGGAATACAGCGTGTCGAAGTTTGGGCGGACCACACCCTTGAAATCCGCCGGAGGATACTCGGGAACGTTGGTGAAGACGTTCATCGGACCCTTCCCGAATTCCTTGCCGGGTTCGACGTTGGTGAATGTCTTTCGGCTGATGTCCATGGACAACAGCGGGTAGAAATACACATAGGCGTCCACGGCAATAGAGTGCGCCTCTGCCTCGGTAAGAGCGGGCTGCGCGGCCTGAGCCATCGCTGACTGCCCTAAAACTAGTCCTAGGGACAGACCGATCACGTGCCTGTTCATGGTGTTCTCCCGTTGCTTTATTTAACGGCTCACGTGGGTGATGCCCGCCCGAGGCAGCCTTTTCGCAAAGCTCCGTAGTAGCAAGTACGTTACGGTAACTTACGGCGTTCGCCCCCTCCTTGGCGGCCCATCGTCCTGCGGGGCCGGAGTATCATGAATGCTCTGGACGACTGAGGGTGGAGCGTACTTTGGCTCAGCGACCACTGGTTAGCGTGTACGTTTTCAGGAATGCGCGAAAGAGCCCCCTCATCGTGTTAGCGCGATGTGTGTCGCCTGCGCCTTAAAGGGCTTGCCCTGTCGCGTCATGGCGGTGTTAAAACAGAGCGTTCGCCGTGGGAAAGTTCTACGAGATCTTCTTTCTGCGCGGGAGAAAGCACCGGGCATCCGACGCTTTCAGCCTAGAGGTATCATGCAGTCCAGCTTCTGGGCGATGCTGGGCGCCGCCGACGCCTTGTCCCATGCCGCAGCGACAGCAGAAAACACCGCTCAGCAGGCGCAAGACGAACTCTTTGAGATCATCGTGGCCATGGTCAGCAGGACACCAGGAAGCGCGCAACGAGTTGATTTCCAAGTAACGTTGGAAACCAAATCCCTTCTGCCGTCCCGATTACTCCGACACTGAGCCGCGCTGCACGACACCCAAGGCTATAGCGAGCCAAAACACTCAAGGGCAGAACAAATCTATCGATACGCATCGGGAGATTGGCACAGCATATCGGCTGGCGCCGAGCGACTACCCCTCTGCACCCGCCCGCGCATACCGTCCCGGCGCCTGTCCAACGTGCCGGCTGAAGGCGGTGCTGAAGGTGCTGGCCGAGCCGTAGCCGACCCGTTCGGCGACATCGGCGATTTCGGCGTTGTGGCTGCGCAGCAGGTCCTTTGCCATCGCCATACGCCAGGCGAGCAGGTATTCCATCGGCGCCAGGCCAACATTGCGCGTGAACCTTTCGAAGAACGCCGAACGAGAGAGCCCGGCCGCCTTCGCAAGCTCGGCCACTGTCCAGGAGCGCGCCGGGTTGCCGTGCATCACCCTGATCGCTTCCGCCAGCCGTTGATCGGCGAGCCCGCGCAACAATCCCGGCGGAGCGTCCGGCCGCTGGGTCAGCCGCAGCGCCTCGATGAGCAGCACTTCGACCAGGCGCGCCAGTACCAGATCGCGACCGGCGCGCTGTTCGGCGGCTTCTTCTGTCAACAGCCGAACCAGGATCGAAAGTCGCTCGGCGCCGCGCACATGCACCTGCGCCGGCAGCAGCGACACCAGCAATCCCGCATCCTCCGTTGCAAAGACGAAGTAGCCGCCGAGCAGCCGCACGCTTGGCGGTCCATCGAGGTCGCCGTGGCGAACCTCGTCGCCCGGATCAGGTGTTGCCTTCGGGTCGATGAATTCAGGGGTAACCGGCTCGAAGCCCGACATGGTGAAGCCCGGCGTTGTCGGCAGCAGGACGAAATCGCCCGCCTCAAGCGCCAGCACGTCCTGACCGTCGACCGCCAGACGGCAGGCACCTTCGAGAACGGTGCAGAAGCCGGGATGACCGAAATCGGAATAACGCACGCCCCAGCGGCCGGCACCGCTGATGCTTTTCGTAAACACTGCGCGGGGTCGCAGCAGCGTGATGATTTCCGAGAGTGGATCGATCATTTCCGGACTATCGCAAATCAAATACGGACTTTCAATTATATATCGTCCGGTTTTCGCTCGGTATCATGACACCATCTGAACCGAACAAGGAAATTGTCATGAAAACCGTATTGATCACTGGCTGCTCGTCCGGCTACGGCCTCGAAACCGCCCGCCTCTTTCACGCCAACGGCTGGAACGTGGTCGCGACCATGCGCACGCCGCGCGAGGATATCCTGCCCCGGTCGGAGCGCATGCGTATCGTGCAGCTTGACGTCACCGACCCCGACAGCATTTCGGTGGCACTGGAGGTAAGCGGTCCGATTGATGCGCTCGTCAACAATGCCGGTATCGGCGTGGTCGGGGCTTTCGAGGCAACGCCGATGGCTCATGTGCGGAAGATCTTCGAGACCAACACGTTCGGCGTCATGGCAATGACACAGGCGGTGATCCCGCAATTGCGCCGCAGGCGGTCCGGCGTCGTGGTCAATGTGACATCAAGCGTGACGCTCGCCGCCATGCCTCTTGCCGCCGCCTATACCGCCAGCAAGACGGCAATCGAGGGGTTTACCGGGTCGCTTACCCACGAGCTTCGCGCCTTCGGCGTGCGCGCCAAACTGGTCGAGCCCGGCTACGCTCCGAGCACGCGGTTTTCGCAAAATGTCGGCGTGCGCATCGAAGATCTGATCCCTGAAACCTATGCGGCCTTCGCGCAGCCGATCTTTGCCGCTTTTGCAAACCCGGCCCTGATTACCACGGAGAGCGATGTGGCGGACGCGGTATGGCGCGCTGCAAATGATACGTCGGAACAGCTGCATTTCCCGGCGGGGGCCGACGCCGTGGCTTTGGCGCGCGCGAGCTGAAACCGAGGGCGGCGTCATCCGCCGACAGCGCCATCAGGCCAATGGCAAGCCCGCGGCATGCACGCGATCGACAAGCGCTTCGGTGATCGTCCGATCCCTAAAGAACTCCTGGGAGCGGATATAGCCGGCCGTCAGTTTTGGATCGAGCGCCTGGATCTGCGCCACCAACTGGCGCGCCCGATCAATATCGCCGCGCGCCATCCGCGCGGCGATACGATAGATCAGCGTGCGCCGGGTCTGATAGGGAAGCGCCCGCGCCACGGCAAAAAGCTCGTCATGCCGGCTGAGCACATAGAGCGAGGCGACGCGCTCCTCTACAATCCACACCGGTAGAAACGGGTCCAGCATCTCCGCCCGGTCGAGCAGCTCGAGCGCCCGCTCCGCCTCGTTCGCATAGGTGTAGAAAGCCGCACAACGGCCCGCGATGTAGGCATCGTTGGGCGCCAGGTCTATCGCCCGCTCGTGATGATGCCGCGATGCCGCGAAGTCGCCTTCCATGCACTTGATCGCACCCATGATGCGATGGGAGTCCGGGTCGGTAGGATCGAGATCGAGCGCGTGTGCGACCTGCTGCTCGCCGGCCGAAAGGTCGAAATCGGGCAGGTTGCTCCAGGCGCACACATGCATGGCGACCGGCCGTCCGAAGGTTGGATCCGCATCCATCGAGCGCTCGAACCAGTGCATGGCTTCGCCGATATGCCGATCGGCGACACCGATCAGGCGATGGTGGTCGAGGCCAAGCAGGTAGTACTCGTAGGCCGACATGTTGTCCGGCCGCTTCAGCCGCGCGGCGACCAGCTCCGCCTGCTCTATCCGTCCTGCCACTGTTGCGGCGATGCGGGCGGTCACCTCGTCGATGATGGCAAGCAGCTCCTCGAACGGCCGCTCGATCCGGTCGGACCAGACCAGATGCCCGTGGGTCGTCTCGCACAGCGACACGTTGAGCCGCACGAGGCTACCCAGTTTGCGCACGGAGCCCGAAACGACATAGCGCACCCCCAGTGCCCTCCCCACCTCGACGGGATCACGGATGGCAAGGACCACGGAGGCCGACCGCGAGCTGACGAACAGGCTCTTCAGCCGGCCGAGCTCCAGCGTGAGGTCGTCGGTCAGCCCCTCCGTCAGGAAGGACTGGTCGTCTTGACCGGCAGCGAAGGCGACGAAGGGCGTGACGATCACCGAATTGGGCCGCATCGCAGCCGGCGGCGCCTCGCGCGTCGGCGCCGAGAGAAACCGATGCCTGTCGATCGTCGTCCCGACCCGATAGACACGCATCGGCTCGCTGACACCCTTGAAGCGACGCTCGCCGATCTCTTCGAAGGCGCAGGGCGAGACCCGCCGCACCTGCTCGTACAGAGCTTGGGAAACTTCGATTTCGCCGGCGGCAGCACTCGATTGCAGCCTGGCGGCGAGATTGACACCGTTGCCCCTGAGGTCGTCGCCGACGGCAAGCACATCGGCAAGATGCAACCCGAAGCGCATGTGGTTGGGCGTGGCATCGGGGATGGCCGCAAGCGAGCTGCGCGCCTCCATGGCTGCGCGAAGGGCGTTGACCGGGCTCGTGAACTCCGCAAGCACGGCATCGCCGGCGGTGTTGAAGACCCGGCCATCATGGCGCGCGACCGTGTCGCCCACGGCCTTCAGGCACGCAGAGACGCATTCGACGGCTTCTTCCTCATGGGATTCCATCGCCGCGGTCGACCCGACGAAATCCGCCACCATGATCGCAACCAGCTTGCGCTGCATCTCCATCGCCTCGCCGACACTCGGCCGCCAGCGCGAGAGGATAGCACAATGCAAGGGATCAGGCAGCAGACGCTATTTTAGCAATCGCTTCATATATAGGTGAATGCCTGGTCGCGCGCCGACATCTGGGCGACAGGCAACGGCCAGCCGATCGCCAGCTTCGGATCGAACGCATTGAGCCCGCCCTCCGCCTCCGGCGCATAGGGTTTGTCATGCAGGTAGATCAGTTCGCAGTCTTCGCAGAGCGTCTGAAATCCATGCGCAAATCCACCGGGGATCATCATCGATCGCGCGTTCTCTGCGCTCAGAACCTCGCCGTGCCATTGCAGGTAGGTGGGCGAACCCGGGCGCAGATCGACGGCGACATCGAAGACGGAGCCGGCGAGACAGGACACGAACTTGGCCTCGTCATGCGGCGCACGCTGAAAATGCATCCCACGGATCGTGCCCTTGAGGTGCGTCATCGTGTGGTTGATCTGGGCGATCGTGCCATCGGCGCCGAAATCGGCAAGCTCTTCGCGGCAAAAGAAGCGCGAGAGGAACCCGCGCTCGTCGCCAAAGCGCAGACGCTCGATGACCAAAAGATCGGGGATAGGTGTGGCGATACGATTGAAACGCGACATCGGCTTTCTCGTGGAACGGGTCGGTGGGCAGAACAAGGGTCGTGTTCCAGCCCGCAGATATTGACGGCCAACAAATTCTCAGGACATAAGACGCGCGGAAATGCAAGCACGGACAAGCGTAGTGTGACCCTGCAGGGTGCGACTGGTGCAGGCCGTGCACAGCGAACGGCTTGAACAATGATCGAGGCACACCTCACGGCGCGGATAAGCGACCTGGCTGATTTGGAAGCCTCCGTGCGCGGTTCGAAATACGTGATCGGCGAGAACTCGGTCATCGACAGTTTCGTGAAGTTCAAGCCGGCCGGCGGCAGTGGCGACATCGTGATCGGCCGCAACTGCACGATCAACAGTGGATGCGTTTTCTACAGCGGTCACGGCATCACCATCGGCGACAATGTCTTGATCGCCGCGAATTGTACGCTTGCACCCGTCAATCACGAATTCCGCGACAAGAGCCGCCCGATACGTGAGCAGGGCTTCCAGGAAAGCAGAGGCGGTATCGTCATCGAGGACGATGTCTGGCTTGGGGCCAATTGTGTGCTTCTCGATGGAACTATCCTGCGCAAGGGCTGCGTGATCGCGGCAGGCAGCATCGTGCGCGGCACGGTCGAGGCCTATTCGATCACCGGCGGGAATCCATTGAGAACCCTGGGATATCGATCTTGAGATTTACCCTGCTCGGCGCCCGCGGCTTTGTCGGGCGCCACCTGTTGACCTATCTGACGTCACTCGGCCACGAAGTGATCGCCCCTGCACGCGACGCCCGCCTGACCGAGGCCTGCCATGGCACGCATGTGATCTACGCCATAGGGCTTACGGCCGACTTTCGGCAGAGACCTTTCGATACGATCGAGGCGCATGTCAGCTTGGCCGCCGAACTGCTGCGAGACTGCGACTTCACGTCGTTTCTCTATTTGTCGTCGACGCGGGTCTATGCCGGCAGCACGAACACGGACGAATTGGCAGCTTTGACCGTTCGCCCCGGCAACCCATCGGATCTGTACAATCTCTCCAAGCTTTCAGGTGAGGCAATCTGCAATGCGTCCGGCAGGCCGAATGTGCGCATCGCCCGCCTGTCCAACGTCGTCGGGCCGGCATCGGCCACATCGGAGAGTTTCATCGGCGATCTCTGTCGGGAAGCAGCGGCCGGTCACATCACGCTGCGGAGCAGTATGGCGTCGGCCAAGGACTATATCTGGATCGACGACGCGGTTAAACTCTTGACGCAAATTGCCGAAAATGGACAGGAAACGATCTACAACGTGGCGAGCGGTCAACAGACCAGCAATGCTGACTGGGTGACTGGGCTCGCTCGCCACACGGGCTGCCGGGTTGACGTCGCCGACCATGCTCCGACAATCACATTCCCACCGATAGACATCGACCGCATACGGGCCGAGTTCGCGTTTAAACCAGAGCGCGTTATCGACAGAATTGCGGACATACTCTCGTTTGCCCCTTAAAACACGCTGGCGATCCTCAGCATCGACCGAAAGGACTTCGGATGGACCCGATCAAGCAATTCTCCGCAGAGCGCATGGCTGCCATTGCCGGCTACGGCACCGACGAGGCGTTCACCGCGCTGTCGTCGCAATGGCGGCAGATGTCCATGGACAAACGCTACGTCTACAATTTCGACTGGATGGGGCGCCCGATCATCCAGTATCCGCAGGACATCCAGGCGATGCAGGAACTGGTCTGGGCGACAAAGCCGGACCTGATCATCGAGACCGGTATCGCGCATGGCGGCTCGATCGTTCTGAGCGCCTCGCTGCTGGCGATGCTGGATATGTGCGATGCGATCGAAAAAGGCGTCACGATCGATCCGAAGGTCTCGAACCGCAAGGTGATCGGCATCGATATCGACATCCGCAAGCACAATCGCAAGGCCATTGAAGAGCATCCAATGGCGTCGAGAATCCAGCTGATCGAAGGTTCCTCGATCGCCAAGGACGTCGTTGACCAGGTTCAACAGGCGGCGCAGGGATACGAACGGGTAATGGTGTGCCTCGACTCCATGCACACGCACGATCACGTGCTCGCCGAACTGGAAGCCTATGCCCCCCTCGTCACCTCGGGATGCTACTGCGTGGTGTTCGATACATTCGTCGAGGACCTCCCACGGGACTTCTTCAATGACCGTCCGTGGAACGTCGGCGACAACCCCAAGACGGCCGTGCGCGCCTATCTGGCGGACCATCCCGAATTCAGCGTCAATGGCGAAATTGACGGCAAGCTTCTGGTGACCGTGGCTCCGGAGGGCTTTCTTCTCAGGGCCTAGCAGCCCGTTGGAGAACCCACTCGTCAGCGTATCGATCGAAAGTGTGCGTCAAAAAAAGCGATTTCTCGCTGCCAATAAACCGAAATTGCGTAAGCGATTGCAGATGTAGATCGGGCAAGCGGCTGCTGATATAGAGGGGCCGTCCGCGGCAGATAGCGCTATTGGAGCAATCCTTCACGGTATTATATCGTAAACTGCGTCAAGGGGCAGTCGTATGAAAGTTGTCATTCTTGCGGGTGGCTACGGGACCCGCATCTCGGAAGAGAGCCATCTGCGCCCGAAGCCGATGATCGAGATCGGCGGGCGGCCGATCCTCTGGCACATCATGAAGATCTATAGCCACTATGGCTTCTCGGACTTCGTCATCTGCCTCGGTTACCGTGGCTATATGATCAAGGAGTACTTCTCCAACTACATCCTCCACTCATCCGACGTGACCTATGACATGGCGACGGGTGAAACGCTGTTTCACTCCAACAAGGCTGAACCTTGGCGCGTGACACTGGTAGATACGGGCACGGAATCGATGACCGGTGGACGGCTGAAGCGCGTGGCGGACCACTTGGGTGATACGTTCTGCCTGACCTATGGGGACGGCGTTGCCGATGTCGATATCAAGGCGCTGACCGACTTTCATCTTCGCCACGGCAGAGAAGCAACGGTTACCAGCGTCATGCCGCCGGGGCGTTACGGTGCGCTGGCGACCCATGACGGCGAGGTGCGAAGCTTCACGGAAAAGCCGGCCGGCGACAACGGCCGCATCAATGGCGGCTTCTTCGTGCTGAACCGAAGCGTTCTCGATCGCATCGAGGGCGACAGCACGTCCTTCGAGGGCAAGCCACTGGAGGGCCTTGCCAGAGACCGGCAACTGATGGCCTTCCCCCACGATGGCTTCTGGCGACCGATGGATACCCTGCGCGACAAGACCCAACTCGAAGAGCTCTGGCAGCAGGGCTCGGCGCCGTGGAAAATCTGGGCATGAGCCGCCTGGCAAACCGGAACTTCTGGGCGGGCAAGCGCATCTTTCTAACCGGGCATACCGGGTTCAAGGGAAGCTGGGCGCAGCTGTGGCTCAGGCAAATGGGTGCCGACGTCACCGGCTATGCGCTGGCGCCGCTCGCCGAGCCGTCGTTGCACACCCTTTTGCGACAGGCTGACGGCAAGGAGCATCTCGGCGACATCCGCAACGCCGATGCGCTCGCGGCCGCGGTGCAAAAGAGCAATCCCGAGATCATCCTGCACATGGCGGCACAGCCGCTGGTGCGAGAAAGCTACAGAACCCCTGCCGAAACATTCGATGTCAATGTCATGGGCACCGTGCGCCTGCTCGAGGCAGCACGCATTGCTCCGGCATTGAAGGCAATCGTCGTGGTCACGACCGACAAGGTCTACCGCAACGACGAAAGCGGAAGGCACTTTCCCGAAGATGCGACGCTCGGCGGGCACGATCCCTATTCCGGCTCCAAGGCCGCCTGTGAACTGGTCGTCTCGACCTGGCGTGATGCCTTCCTGCGTGAGCGCGGCATCCGGGTAGCGACAGCACGCGGCGGCAACGTGCTCGGTGGCGGCGATTTTTCGACCGACCGACTGGTGCCCGACATTGTCCGCGCTGCTCTGTCCGGCAAGGCGCTCGATATTCGCAGCCCCATGGCGACGAGGCCGTGGCAGCATGTGCTTGACTGCCTCAACGGCTATTTCGTCTATGCCGAAGCGCTCTATGCCGGCGAGACTGCCGTTGATGCCCTGAACTTCGGCCCCTCGCCTGCCGAGCGTCAGATCCCCGTCCGTGACGTCGCCTCAGCGGTCCAGGCCGCGATGGGCCTGCCGCCGCAATGGCGCGATGTTTCCTCGACCGACCAGCCGCGGGAAATGCAGACGCTCGGGCTCGATCCGGCGCTTGCCGCCATGACTCTCTCTTGGGCCTCCCGACTTTCGCAAGACGAAGCGATCGCGTGGACGGCAAACTGGTACGACGGTTGGCGCAAGGGCGGCGACGCTCGCGCTCTGACGCTCGACCAGATCGACGCATTCATGAAAGGCTGACGACCCAATGTCCCACAACTGCCGCTTCTGCTCGACCCCGCTTAAGACCGTCGTCGCCGATCTGGGATCGACCCCCTGGTCCAACTCCTTCCTGGAGCCGACCGAGGAAGCGATCGCGCGTGAACGCGCCTTCCCGCTAAAGGCAATGGTCTGTTCCGAGTGCCTGCTCGTTCAGACGACGGAAACCGTGCCGGCCGATGAAATCTTCACCGATGGCTATGCCTATCTCTCCTCCTTTTCGAGCAGCTGGCTCGATCACGCCCGTCGCTACGCCGATGCCATGACCGAGCGCTTCCAGCTCGATGGAGCCTCGCAGGTGGTGGAGATCGCGTCCAATGACGGCTACCTGCTGCAATATTTCGTCGCCAAGGATATTCCGGTTCTGGGCATCGAGCCCGCAGCCAACGCGGCCAAGATCGCCGAGACCCGCAACGTTCCGACCGAGGTCGCCTTTTTCGGCCGGAAGACGGCAACGGACCTGGTTGCCCGCGGCATCCGTGCGGACCTGACTGCCGCCAACAATGTGCTGGCGCACGTGCCCGACATCGCCGATTTCGTCGCCGGCTTTGCAATTCTGCTGAAGCCGGATGGCGTCGCAACATTCGAGTTTCCGCATCTGCTGCGCCTGATGGAAGGCGTCCAGTTCGACACGATCTATCACGAACACTATTCCTATCTCTCACTGGCGGCGGTTGAACGCATTTTTGCAGCATCCGGCCTGAAGGTCTTCGATGTGGAAGAGTTGCCGACCCACGGCGGCTCGCTACGGGTTTTCGCCCAGACCGAAACCGGCACGCGCCCGGCGACGGAGCGCCTGGCATCGATACGTGCGAGCGAAGAGGCCGCTGGCCTCACGCAGATGGAGACCTACGCGAAATTCGATACGCGCATCGCCGCTGTCTGCCAGGGATTCCGTGACTTCCTCGCTCTCGCCAAATCCGAGGGCAAGACGGTCGCTGCCTATGGTGCAGCCGCGAAGGGCAATACCTTCCTCAATGTCTGCGGCGTGAAGCCCGGCGAGATCGCCTTTGCGGTCGATCGCAACGACCTCAAGCAGGGCAAGCTTTTGCCCGGCACCCACATCCCGGTGCATGCGCCGAGCCACCTGGAGGTGGCCAAGCCGGACTATCTCGTTATCCTTCCCTGGAACCTGACCGACGAGATCGTCGCTGACAATGCCACCATCCGCGCCTGGGGCGGTCGTTTCGTCGTCGCCATACCATTCGTCCGCTTGATTTAGGCCAACTCTTCATCAAAATCCGCGATAACGGCGAAGGAAACGGCATCGGGCAGGAGCACAATGTCCAGGATCGATCTTTGCATTGTCGCAACCAGGCGACCGGAGTTGCTTTCAGCAACGCTGAACAGCTTCCGTGAAAAGGTCCTATGCCGTTTTGATGTGGGGATCGCCCATCTCAATCTCGATCCCGTCTTCGGCTCGCCGGAGGATCATGCCGCCTGCGTCGACATCGTTCGCGGCCATTTCCCCGACGCGACGATCTCCGAACCGCAGCATCCGGGTTTTTGCGCCGCAGTCGCAAGAGTATGGGCCGCGACCACGTCGGACTATGTCTTCCATCTGGAAGACGACTGGGTCGCGCTGCGCGACGTGGGCGAGGATCTGCTGGCCCCCTTTGCCGATCCGTCGATCATGCAGGTGTCGTTTCACACCGCCGATCAGAACTGGGATATCCGCCGAAAAGGGCACTTCCATCAGCGAAACGAGTATGGCCGCCTGCTTGGGATCAAGATCCCGCTCTTCCGCACCTTCCCGAAATTCACGACCTCGCCATCTATCCTGCGCGGGACGTTCGCGCGCCGCTGCGCCGAGATGATGGACTTGTCGCGCGACCCGGAGAAGCAGTTCTATTCCGGCGTCAACCCGGCATTGGAAGGCTACGTCGCAGGCTACCGCAACTACATCTTCTCGCCGGAAAGAAAGCCGGTCATTCGCGACATGGGACGCGAGTGGCGCGAGCAGCGCAACATCCGCAAGGTCATTGCCAACGCCACATCGATCTGGGAGAAGGCAAGCTAACGCCTTATTTTTCTTCCAAAATCGGAATCGGTTGCGGGAGAAATCAATGCCACGTGCTTAAAGGCGCCATGGCGTCCATATGTGACGCGCGCTCCTCGTCGCGCGCTGCGCGCCTCAACGAGAGGCCCAACTATTCCAGGGTCCTTGGACCACAGTCGGGCCCTGTCAGGCCCAACTGTGCAACCCTTGAAGTCAGGCAGCGGCACCCTTGCGCTGGAAGCCCTTGCTCGCAACCATCAGGTTGCGCGTGTACTCTTCGCCGATCCGCCCGGCGACAAGATCCGCCGAGGACAGGCGTTCGACCACCCGTCCGTTCTGCATCACCGCCAGGCGGTCGCACATGTGCGTGACGACGCCGAGGTCGTGGCTGACCATGATGAAGGTGAGCTTTCGGTCGCGTCGAACCTGTTCGAGCAGGTTCAGGACCTCGGCCTGCACGGAGGCGTCGAGCGCCGAAGTCGGCTCATCGAGAAGCAGGATCGAGGGCTCGAGGATCAGCGCCCGGGCAATGGCAATGCGCTGGCGCTGGCCGCCGGACAGCTGATGCGGGTAGCGGAAGCGGAAGCCCGAGCCGAGGCCGACTTCATCGAGCGCCTTCAGAATGCGGCGTTCGCCATCGGCAACGCCGTGAATGGCGAGAGGTTCGAGCAATTGGCGGTCGATCGTCTGGCGCGGATGCAGCGAACCATAGGGGTCCTGGAACACCATCTGCACGTCGCGATAAAACGCCTTGTCCCGGCGGTTGCCGATCAGAACCCGGTCATGCACGCGGACCTTGCCTGACGTCACCGGCGCAAGGCCGGCGACCGCGCGAAGCAAGGTCGACTTGCCCGAACCGGATTCACCGACGAGCCCGAAGGATTCACCGGGCGCGACGTCGATGCTGACGTCGTCCAGCGCCTTGAACTCGTCATAGGTGACGACAAGATTTTCGACGGATACGGTGGCGGTCGTCATAGGGCCCACTCCGGTTTGCGATCAAGAACCGGCAGGGGATGGCGATCGGAACCGATGGCCGGCATGCAGTTCAACAGGCCCTGGGTATAGGGATGTTTGGCGTTTGCGAGGTCGGAAGCGGCCAATTCCTCGACGATCTTTCCGGCATACATGACGATGACGCGGTCGCAGAACGACGACACCAGCCGCAGGTCGTGCGAAACAAAGATCAGGCCCATGCCGCGATCGGCGACCAGCTTGTCGAGGATCGACAACACTTCGAGCTGGACCGTCACGTCGAGCGCCGAAGTCGGTTCGTCGGCGATCAGAAGTTCCGGGCCAGCCACCAGCATCATCGCGATCATCGCGCGCTGCCCCATGCCACCCGAGACTTCGTGCGGGTAGAGATCATAGACGCGCCCGGGATCACGGATCTGCACGGCCTCCAGCATGTCAAGCGCCCGCTCACGCGCTTCCGCGCGGCTGACGCTCTCATGGCGTTTGAGGGTCTCGACAATCTGCCGGCCGATGCTCATCACCGGGTTCAGCGAGTATTTCGGGTCCTGCAGGATCATGGCGATGCGCTTGCCGCGCAAATCCCGACGCACCTTCGGCGCGGCCGAAAGCAGGTCGATGCCTTCGAAGGAAAGCGTCTTGGCCGTGACCCGCGCATGCGCCGGCGTCAGACCCATGATCGCCCGCCCCGTCTGCGACTTGCCGGAGCCGCTCTCGCCGACAATGCCGAGGCGCTCGCGGCCGAGCGTGAACGAGACCCCGCGCACGGCCTCAACCACCCCTGTGCGGGTTGGAAACGAGACCTTCAGGTCGTCAACGGTCAGAAGCGGGTTCATTGTCCGCTCTCCCGCGGGTCGAGCGCGTCGCGCAGGCCGTCGCCAAGCAAGTTGAAGCCGAGGCTGACGATCAGGATCGCGACGCCGGGCATGGTGGCAACCCACCACTGGTCGAGGATGAAGCGGCGACCGGATGCGATCATCGCGCCCCATTCCGGCAGCGGCGGCTGTGCGCCGAGGCCGAGGAAGCCGAGGCCCGCGGCCGTCAGGATGATGCCGGCCATGTCGAGTGTGACGCGCACGATCAGCGACGACATGCACATCGGCATCACATGCCGGAAGACGATGCGGGTCGGCGACGCGCCCATCAGTTGCACCGCGGCGATGTAGTCGGAATTGCGCACCGTCAGCGTCTCGGCGCGCGCAATGCGGGCATAGGGTGGCCAGGAGGTAATGGCGATGGCGATGACGGCATTCTCGATGCCCGGGCCAAGCGCTGCCACGAAAGCGAGAGCCAGAACCAGCTTCGGAAAGGCGAGGAAGATATCGGTGATGCGCATCAGCACCGCATCGACCCATCCGCCGGCATAGCCAGCGACCGCGCCGACGATGAGGCCGACGGGTGCGGCGATGATCGCGACCAAAAGCACGACGGCAAGCGTCAGCCGCGAGCCGTGGATGAGCCGAGAGAGAATGTCTCTTCCGAGATCATCGGTGCCGAGCAGATAACCCTGGGTGCCGGGCGGCAGCAAGCGGGCATTGGCGAGGTCGCCGATATAGGGCGAATGCGGTGCCAGCACGTTGGCGAAAGCGGCGACGAACACCAATGCCAGCAGGATCAACAGGCCGAGAACGGCCAGCTTGTTGGCGGAAAAGCGCTGCCAGGTCATGTAGGCGCGGCCGAGGCGCGCCTGGGTGCGCGATTGCGGCCGGTCGGACAACAGCCATTCGCGGCGTGTCATCGGGCGTGTTTCAGTGACGGTGCTCATCGCTGGCGCGTCCTTGGGTCAAGCGTCCGATAGAGAAGATCGGACAGCAGATTGATGCCGATGAAGACCGAACCGATGACGATGGTGCCACCGAGAACGGCATTCATGTCGGCATTCTGCAGCGAATTGGTGATGTAGAGGCCAAGGCCCGGCCAGGCGAAGACGGTTTCGGTCAAGACCGAACCTTCGAGCAGCCCGGCATAGGAAAGCGCAATCACGGTCACGAGCGGCACGGCGGCATTTCGCAGCGCATGGCCCCAGATGATGCGGGATTCCGAGAGCCCCTTGGCGCGGGCGGCAACGATGTATTCCTGCTGCAACTCATTGAGCATGAAGCTGCGCGTCATGCGGCTGATATAGGCCAGCGAGAAATAGCCGAGCAGCGATGCCGGCAGGATGATGTGGCGGAAGACGTCCCACAGCACATCCCACTGACGTTGCCAGAGCGCGTCGAACAGGTAGAAGCCGGTGATCGGCGTGAAGGTGTATTCGAAAACGATATCGATACGGCCGGGATAGGCGACCCACTTCAGCCGGGCGTAGAACACGAGGAGCGACAGCAGCGCCAGCCAGAAGATCGGCACGGAATAGCCGACAAGGCCGATAATGCGCACGATCTGGTCGGCGATGCTGCCGCGCTTGACGGCAGCGAGAACACCGAGCGGCACGCCGAAGATGGCGCCGAGCAGGGTGCCGAGCGTCGCAAGCTCCATGGTCGCCGGGAACACGCGGCGGATATCGGTCATCACAGGGTTGGTCGTCAGCACTGAAATACCGAAGTCGCCGGTCAGCGCCTGGCGCACATAGATCAAGAATTGTTGGTACAGGGGCAGGTTCAGCCCCATCGCCTCGCGCGTCCTTTCGACGACATGCGTCGGCGCCCGGTCGCCGAGGACGGCGAGCACCGGGTCGATCGGGATCACCCGGCCGATGAAGAAGGTCACGGCCAGAAGGCCGAGATAGGTGGTGACGACGATCACGAGGAAGCGCAACACGGCGCCCATGATCTTCGCCGGACGGGCGCGTCGGCGCCCGCCCATCCGTTCTGTTCCGCTCATGCTCAAGGGAACTATCCTTTCGGGTTATTCCTTCGAGATGCCAGCAACGAAGTTGGTGTCGAAGCTCGGGCCGAGCTTCAGGCCCTTGACGTTGCCGCGGTAGCCGGCAACTTCGGTCTGCTGGAAGATGATCACGAACGGGCTTTCGCCGAGAACGGTCTTCTGCAGTTCCTTGTAGGTTTCCGCACGCTTGGCGCTGTCACGCTCGAGCAGGGCATCCTTGGTCTTCTTCGTCAGTTCCGGAACGTCCCAGGCATTGCGCCAGGCAAGCGTCTTGTTCTTGCCTTCGTCGGAGTTGTCCGGGTTGCTGGTGAAGGTTTCGGCATTCGAGTTCGGGTCGAAATAGTCCATGCCCCACTGACCGATATACATGTCGTGGTTGCGGGCACGGTACTTCGTCAGCGTCTGCTTGCCGTCGCCGGGGATGATCTCCAGCTTCACGCCGGCCTGGCCGAGTGTCTGCTGGAAGGATTCGGCAATGCCGGTGACCGGCTGGCCGTTGCGCACGTCCATGGTGACGGTGAAGCCGTCAGCGAGACCGGCCTTGGCCAAGAGTTCCTTCGCCTTGGCGACGTCGAACTTGTAGGGGTTCTCGTCGAGGGCACCCAGCACGCCCTTCGGCAGGAAGCTCTGGTGGATCTCGCCGATGCCCTTGATGATCGTCGAGCCGATCGCATCGTAATCGACCAGATACTTGAAGGCCTCGCGCACCTCGGGCTTGGCAAGGTTGGCATTCTTCTGGTTGAGGCTGATGTAATAGACCGTGCCCTTCGGCGCATTGGTCGTGCCGAGGTCGGCATTCTTCGCAACGGCGTCGAAATCGCCCGGCTCCAGGTTGCGCGCGATGTCGATGTCGCCGGCTTCCAGCGCCAGGCGCTGGCCCGAGCTTTCCTTCATGTGACGATAGATGACGCGGGCGAGCTTGGCCTGTTCGCCATAGTAGTTGTCGTTGCGCTCGAGAACGATGACTTCGTTGGCGCGCCATTCGCGCAGCTTGAACGGACCCGAACCGGCATAGCCGGTCTTCAGCCATTCGTTGCCGAAGTCGTTGTCGTACTTGTAGTCATCCGTTGGCGTGACCGGCTTGACGTTTTCGAGCACCAGCTTCTTGTCGAGCACGGCACCAACGGTCGCCGTCAGGCAGTTCAAGACAAAGCTCGGCGCATAGGGTTGGTCGACGGTGAAGACGAAGGTCGTATCGTCTGCGGCCTTGGCCTTTTCCGTCACGTTGTCGCCGGTAAGGCCGAACTGGGTGAGGATGAAGGCGGGGCTCTTGTCGAGCTTGACAGCGCGCTCGAACGACCAGGCGACATCAGCAGCGGTTACCGGGTTGCCGGAGGCGAACTTCAGGCCGGACTTCAGCTTGAACGTATAGGTCAGACCATCATCGGAAACCGTCCAGCTGTCGGCGAGATCGCCGACAATCTTGGTGGTGTCGTTGATGTCGAGGCGCACCAGCATGCTGTAGGTGTTGCCGGTGATTTCGGCCGCGGTCAGCTCGAAGGCTTCGCCCGGATCCATGGAAATAACGTCGTCGATCGCAAAGGCTTCGACCAGCGTGTCCTTCGGCGTTTCGGCAAAGGCCGGTGCGGTCGCGGCCATCACCATGGCCAGCGCTGCCGAAGCGGTCAGAAGACGAAGACGTCCATTGAGCTTGTGCATCATTTTTTTGCAGTTCCCTCGTTTGTGCCCTTTGGGGGCTCTTCTTCATGGATCAGGCGGCCTCGTGCCAAGCCTGCCCCAGAACTCTCAGCCAGTTCTCCCGGCATATCTTTGCCAGTTCGGCGTCACCATATCCGGCGCCACTAAGCGCGGCAACGAGCTTCTGGCTGCCCGCAGCGTCGGCGATGTCTTCCGGTATCGTCGCGCCGTCGAAGTCCGAACCGAGCCCGACGCAGTCGATGCCCATGCGCTCGACCATGTAGTCGATGTGGCGGACCATATCGGAAAGCGGTGTCGCCGCATTTTCCTGCGCGTCGGCGCGCAGCATCGTGGTTGCGTAGTTGAGGCCGACGAGCCCCTTGCTCTCGCTGACGGCATCCAGCTGCTTGTCTGTGAGATTACGCGCAACCGCCGTCAGTGCATGGGCGTTCGAATGGCTGACAACCAGCGGCTGGTCGCTCGTCTTGGCGACATCCCAGAAGCCCTTCTCGGTGATGTGGGCGAGATCGATCAGGATGCCCAAGCGGTTGCACGCCTTCACCAGTTCGAAGCCGGCCTCGGTCAGGCCAGGCGCCGTATCGGGCGACATCGGGAAGGCAAAGGGCACGCCGTGGGCAAAGACGTTGTGGCGGCTCCACACCGGTCCAAGCGAACGCAGGCCAGCGGCGTAGAAGGTTTCGAGTGCGGACAGATCGGCACCAATGGCTTCGCAGCCTTCCATGTGCAGAACGGATGCAAAAGTGCCCTGCCCGGCTGCATCGCGGATCTCCGCCGTCGACCGGCAAAGCTTCCAGGCACCGGCGCGGTCGAGACGAACCGCAATATCGGCCATCTCGACGGCAACGCCGAGCGACGGCAAATGCTCGAGCGGTGCCGAGAGCGGCGTGACATAGTGGCCGTTCTCGTCCGGCCCCGCCAGCACCAGATCGCCGGAGGGCACGTAGATGGCGCAGAGACCGCCAATGAGACCGCCGGCTTTCGAACGTGGCGCATCGATATGCCCCTTATCGGTACCCTCGACGAACTCGGCAACGGGGTCGCTTCCCTTGCGTGCGTTCTGCCACAGCCGCAGAAGCACGTCATTATGGCCATCGAAAACCGCCTGCATTCCGGATTTCCTTATGTTTTCAGGGAGATCAGATGAGGCATGCGATGCCGCACCGAAAGAAGGAAGATCGGATGCTATTGAAAGGTCAAACCCTTTTCAATGAATATCGAGGGGTTTTACCCAGGGCCGCCTGTCGCGAAATGTTGCATGTTTGCCGCACGTGCGACGCCAGAAAGGTCCCGAACAGGCCGAAAAGCTATTCCGAGGGCAGAAATCCTGCCATTTCTCAGGCAAGAGAATTGCCTGGTCCCGATGACGGATCGGCACGCCGCATGATGCGGCATTGGGGGTTTTGTTGCTGCGTTTGTTCTCTCTGGCTGGCCGACCGGGCCAAATCAGCCGCGTCGCCAGCATATTGTTCCTGGCATCCTTTCTCGCAGCCTGCGCCAGCCGGCCCGTCGGCGTGCTCGTTCCCTCGGGAACGGCCGGCGGCGCTTCGGAGGTCGACCTGCTGGTCGCCACCACCCGCGCGCCCTCTACTGAGCCGGGCGTGCTTTTCAGCGGTGAGCGCTCGGACGAACTCTCATTGACGGAAATCGTCGTCTCGATCCCGCCGGGCAAGAACCGCGAGGTCGGTCAGGTTCAATGGCCGAAGAAACTGCCGGCCAATCCCGAACGCGAGTTTTCAACGGTCAGCGTAACGCCGCTCAAGGGCAAGGATGATGCGCAGTCCTGGCTGAAGGGCAACCTGCCGAAAAGCCGGCGCGTGCTGATCTTCGTTCACGGTTTCAACAACCGTTATGAGGATGCGGTCTATCGTTATGCCCAGATCGTCCACGATTCAGGAACGGACGTCGCGCCGGTGATCTTCACCTGGCCGTCGCGCGCCAGCGTCTTCGACTACAATTACGACAAGGAAAGCACCAACTATTCCCGCGATGCGCTGGAAGATTTGCTGCGCCGCGCTTCCCGCGACCCGAAGGTCGGCGAAATCACCGTCATGGCCCACTCGATGGGATCCTGGGTCACGGTCGAGGCGCTCAGACAGATGGCAATCCGCGACGGCCGCATTGCACCGAAGATTACCGACGTCATTCTCGCCTCGCCGGATCTCGACGTCGACGTGTTCGGCAAGCAGATCCAGGCGATGGGCAAGGCACGGCCGAAATTCACGCTGTTCGTGTCACGCGACGACCGCGCGCTCAACCTCTCGCGCCGGATCTCCGGCAATATCGATCGGCTCGGGCAGATCGACCCGACGGTCGAGCCTTATCGCACCCAGCTGGAACAGGCCGGTATCACCGTTCTCGACCTGACGGCACTCAAGGGCGGCGACAAGCTGAATCATGGAAAATTCGCCGAAAGCCCTGAGGTTGTGCAACTGCTCGGCAACCGGCTGATCGCCGGGCAGACGGTGACCGATTCCGATGTCGGCCTCGGCGAACGCGTCGGCGCGGTGGCGCTGGGCACCGCCCAGACCGTCGGCAGTGCTGCCAGCATCGCGGTGTCCACGCCGATCATGATCTTCGACCCGCGTACCCGCGCCAACTACGGCAATCAGGTCCGTCGTCTTGGCCAATCAGTGGAAAATACCGTCGGCTCGACTGTTGCCCCCTGACGCCATGCCTTGTTGCACGGGCAAAGCCCGGTAGGCTATGATCTCCACGGCAACGGGAAAATGAAATGAATCTCAAGGAGTTCGCAGGCCGGCTGGGGCTATCTCAAACGACGGTCAGCCGCGCGCTCAGCGGCTATCCGGAAGTCAAGAAGGCGACGCGCGAACGGGTGCTGAAGGCGGCGGCCGAACTTGGTTACCGACCGAACACCAGCGCGCTTGGGCTTGCGACCGGACGCGTCGGCACCATCGGCATCGTCTTTCGCGGCGGCGGCGATTTCGGCCCGCACACCAGCGAGTTCATGGGTGGGCTCGGTAGCCGGCTGCAACAGGCCGACGTCGATATCCTGCTTTCAACCGTCGACAGTCGGGAAGCGGAGCTTGCGACCTATCGCCGGCTTGCAGCCAGCAAGCGCGTCGATGCGGTGATCCTGCATTCGCCCGCGGTCGACGATCCCCGCATCGCTCTGCTGACAGACCTGCGGCTGCCCTTCGTCCTGCACGGACGAACCGAGACGGCAGGCAATTTCGCCTTTCTCGACATCGACAATTACGGCGCGATCCGCCAGGCAACCGACCTACTGACCGCGCTCGGTCATCGCCGCATCGCGCTCGTCAACGGCCATCGCGGCTATACCTTTACCGAACACCGCCAGGATGGCTATGCGGCGGCGCTTGGCGCTCGCGGCATCGGCATCGATCCCAACCTGCTCGGCAACGGCGATTTCACCGACGAGATGGGCTTTCGCCTGATGCAGGGGTTTCTGGCTCAGGAGAACCGGCCGACGGCGGTGCTGGCCGGCTCGATGATGTCGGCACTCGGCGCCATGCGGGCAATCCGCAGCGCCGGAATGACGGTCGGCGAACATATCTCGCTGATCGCCCACGACGACGTCTTTCCGTATCTCAGCCCCGAGAACCTGATCCCAACGCTCACCACCACACGCTCGTCAATCCGCGCTGCGGGAACGCGGATCGCCGAAATGGTTCTGGATCTGCTTCAGGGCACGCCGGCCGCCGACCTCAACGAGGTCTGGCCGGTGGAGCTGGTCATGCGCAACTCCACCGCCCCGCCGGCCGGCTGAGGCGTTTATCAGACCGAGAGTTCGCGCCTTTCCGCCTCGGTCTCCATCGCCAGATCGAGCACCTTCTGCAGGTTTGCCGCATGGCGGAAGCCGGGCTCGACCGTCTTGGCATCCCGAACCGCGGCGACGAAGCGCTGGTAGTTGGTCGGCACCGTGCCGGCATCGACATCACGCCAGGTTGCCGTTTCAACATCCGTGCCGAGGCAGGCGCGAAGCGTCGAGCCATCGGGCGTATGAACCACTTCGAGCGCCCCCTTGTCGCCATGCAGCCGCAGCCGCAGCTCGTTGAGATGGCCGGTGGCCCAGCGGCTGGCATGGATCACGCCCATGGCGCCGTTGCCGAACTCGGCCGTCATGACGAAGCTGTCATTGGCGTCGAGGTCATATTCGCCGATGCGGTTTCCCGGCGCCTTGTCGAAGGTCTTCAGCCGCGCGAAGATCCGCTCGGCCTCGGTGCCGGCGCCATAACCGGCAAAATCGAGGATATGGATGCCGACATCGCCCAGCACACCGTTCGAGCCGTGTTTGGTCGACAGCCGCCAGAGCCATTGCGATTCCGTCGCCCAGTCGCCCCACGCCTTGGAGACGAGCCAGCTCTGCAGATAGGACGCCTCCAGATGACGCAGTTTGCCGACGTCGCCGGCCAGCACCATCGCCCGCGCCTTCTGCAGCGGCGCGACATTGCGATAGGTCAGGTTGACCATGGTCACCAGCCCCGATCGCTCGGCGGCATCGGCCATTTCCGCCGCCTTGGCGTAGTTTTCCGCCAGCGGCTTTTCGCACAGCACGTGCT
>NZ_PVZR01000038.1:0-46488 GCF_003024455.1 Ensifer sp. NM-2 | reverse complement strand
TCCAGTGATCACCTCTGCGGTGCAGAGCGGTTCGGTGACGGAGATCGCCGACGGTGTTGCGGGCGAGAATGCCACGACGCATGCACAGAATGGTGCGGTAACCTTTGCCGACGTCGATACGCTCGACACCCACAGTGCCGGCTTCACCGCACAGGGCCCCAGCTACCTCGGCACCTTCTCGCTCGGCCCGCTGAACCAGGCGGGTGACTCGGTCGGCTGGAGCTTCGAGGTTGCCGACGGCGTGCTCGACAGCCTGCAGGCCGGCCAGACGCTGACGCAGAAGTATGACGTGACCGTCGATGACGGCCATGGCGGCACGGCAGTGCAGACGGTGACGATCACCATCACCGGCACGAACGACGCTCCAGTGATCACCTCTGCGGTGCAGAGCGGTTCGGTGACGGAGATCGCCGACGGTGTTGCGGGCGAGAATGCCACGACGCATGCACAGAATGGTGCGGTAACCTTTGCCGACGTCGATACGCTCGACACCCACAGTGCCGGCTTCACCGCCCAGGGCCCCAGCTACCTCGGCACCTTCTCGCTCGGCCCGCTGAACCAGGCGGGTGACTCGGTCGGCTGGAGCTTCGAGGTCGCCGACGGCGTGCTCGACAGCCTGCAGGCCGGCCAGACGCTGACGCAGAAGTACGACGTGACCGTCGATGACGGCCATGGTGGCACGGCAGTGCAGACGGTGACGATTGTGATCACCGGCACGAACGACGTTCCGGTGATCACCTCTGCGGTGCAGAGCGGTTCGGTGACGGAGATCGCCGACAATGCAGCGGGCGAGAATGCGACAACGCATGCACAGAATGGTGCGGTAACCTTTGCCGACGTCGATACGCTCGACACCCACAGTGCCGGCTTCACCGCCCAGGGCCCCAGCTACCTCGGCACCTTCTCGCTCGGCCCGCTGAACCAGGCGGGTGACTCGGTCGGCTGGAGCTTCGAGGTCGCCGACGGCGTGCTCGACAGCCTGCAGGCCGGCCAGACGCTGACGCAGAAGTACGACGTGACCGTCGATGACGGCCATGGTGGCACGGCAGTGCAGACGGTGACGATTGTGATCACCGGCACGAACGACGTTCCGGTGATCACCTCTGCGGTGCAGAGCGGTTCGGTGACGGAGATCGCCGACAATGCAGCGGGCGAGAATGCGACAACGCATGCACAGAATGGTGCGGTAACCTTTGCCGACGTCGATACGCTCGACACCCACAGCGCCGGCTTCGTACCGCAAGGCGGCGGCTATCTCGGCACCTTCGCGCTCGGCGCGCTGAACCAGGCGGGTGACTCGGTCGGCTGGAGCTTCGAGGTCGCCGACGGCGTGCTCGACAGCCTGCAGGCCGGCCAGATGCTGACGCAGAAGTACGACGTGACCGTCGATGACGGCCATGGCGGCACGGCAGTGCAGACGGTGACGATCACCATCACCGGCACGAACGACGTTCCAGTGATCACCTCTGCGGTGCAGAGCGGTTCGGTGACGGAGATCGCCGACGGTGCAGCGGGCGAGAATGCGACAACGCATGCGCAGAACGGCGCGGTGACCTTCGCCGATGTCGACACGCTCGACACGCACAGCGCCGGCTTCACCGCACAGGGCCCCAGCTACCTCGGCACCTTCTCGCTCGGCGCGGTGAACCAGGCGACTGATACGGTCGGCTGGAGCTTCCAGGTCGCCGACGGCGTGCTCGACAGCCTGCAGGCCGGCCAGACGCTGACGCAGAAGTACGACGTGACCGTCGATGACGGCCATGGCGGCACGGCAGTGCAGACGGTGACGATCACCATCACCGGCACGAACGACGTTCCAGTGATCACCTCTGCGGTGCAGAGCGGTGCGGTGACGGAACGAGCTGATAACGCGGTCGGTGAGAATGCGGTTGTGCATGTGCAGGGCGGCGCGGTCACTTTTGCCGACGTCGACACGCTCGACACCCACAGCGCCGGCTTCACGGCCCAGGGCCCCAGCTACCTCGGCACCTTCGCGCTCGGCGTGCTGAATCAGGCGACTGATACGGTCGGCTGGAGCTTCCAGGTCGCCGACGGCGTGCTCGACAGTCTGCAGGCCGGCCAGACGCTAACGCAGAAGTACGACGTGACCGTCGACGACGGCCCTGGCGGCACGGCAGTGCAGACGGTGACGATCACCATCACCGGTACCAACGACATTCCAGTGATTACCTCTGCGGTACAGAGCGGTGCGGTGACGGAGATCGCCGACAATGTAGCGGGCGAGAATGCGACAACGCATGCGCAGAACGGCGCGGTGACCTTCGCCGATGTCGACACGCTCGACACGCACAGCGCCGGCTTCACCGCACAGGGCCCCAGCTACCTCGGCACCTTCTCGCTCGGCGCGGTGAACCAGGCGACTGATACGGTCGGCTGGAGCTTCCAGGTCGCCGACGGCGTGCTCGACAGCCTGCAGGCCGGCCAGACGCTGACGCAGAAGTACGACGTGACCGTCGACGACGGCCATGGTGGCACGGCGACACAGACGGTGACGGTCGTGATCACCGGCACCAACGACGCACCGGTGATCACGTCGGGCACGCAGAGCGCGACCGTGACGGAGATCGCCGACGGCGCTGCGGGCGAGAATGCCACGACGCACGCCAAGAGCGGCGCGGTGTCCTTTGCCGATGTCGACACGCTCGACACCCACAGCGCCACCTTCACCGCACAGGGCGCCAGCTATCTGGGCTCCTTCTCACTCGGCGCGCTGAACCAGGCGAGCGACTCGGTCGGCTGGACCTTCCAGGTTGCAGACAGCGTGCTGGACTCGCTAAATGGAGGCGAGACGCTGACGCAGAAGTACGATGTGACCGTCGATGATGGTCATGGTGGCACGGCGACGCAGACGGTTACCATCACGATCACCGGCACCAACGACGGTGTCAGCGTGAATGGGCTGTCGTCGAGCACCGAAGTTACGATGTATGAGAAAAATCTCCCTGACGGTTCCTCGCCCAACGCAGCGGCGCTGACGCAGACCGGCAGCTTCTCGGTGACGACGCCGGATGGTCTTGCCGGGCTGACAGTGAACGGCACTGCGGTTGTGACGGCTGGCGTGTTCACCGCCAACCAGACGGTGGACACGGCGCTCGGGCTTCTGACGATCACCGGCTACACACCTACGACGGTCAATGGCGTGGTGACGGGTGCGACCTTCACCTACAGCTATCTGCTGCAGGACAACAGCACGGGACACACCTCGGCCGGTCCCGACGGCGGCGTGTTCGACAACTTCACCGTGGCGGTGACGGACGAGGACGGCTCGAGCACCAGTGCGGTGCTCAATGTCGAGATCACCGACGATACGCCTTCGGCAATCGATCCAGACCATCTCCATCTGACAAACAAGGCGGGGACCGAGGCGATTGCCTATCTCGATGCGGATCGCAACGTTGATGACAATGTCGGCGCGGATCAGGGTGGAACCGTGAGGTTCGCTTCATCGCTCAATGGCTCGAATAGCGGTTTCACGTCAAGCGGGGCGGCGATCTACTACTACGTTGTCGGGAATACCCTGATTGCGTCCACGTCGTCGACCAGTGCGGCAGACAATACCAAGTGGGTCTTCGAAGTTGAAATCAACCAAGACGGAAGTTTGGCCGGTTCGAACGACAGTTATGGTGTCACCATGTACGGGAAGGTCGATTCCGCCAGCAACGTTAACTTCAATGGTGGGAGCTACGCATTCTCGGGTGGAAACACCAATTGGGTGGGCTTCGTGCCGAACGGGCAAATAAACAGTCCCCAAAATGATGATTCGCCAGACCTGCTGATCACTCCTATTGGTGATGACGCTAAAAGAATTAACGGGACGGCCAATTCTGTTGGTGTTTCGGGAGGTGACGGCGGCCAGAAAATCGGCTCAGACGAAGGGGTGAGACTGAACTTCGTTTCGGATCTTACGGGAACTCCTACTGCGACTAACTACAATTCCGTCTCGCCGGGCCACACATTCGACGAGCATTATCTGGTCAACGGCGCTTCCGTCAAATTCGGCAGCATAGGCAATGGTCGCTCCACCGCGGTATTCGTTGCTTCGGATGACAATGACTTCGGCGATGCCAGTGAAGACAATCGCATAAACGATAGCACACCCGAACCGATAACCAGGGTCATCATCAGCCATTCCGGCAACAACGCCAACCCTTCGGATAACACTTTCGTTGTCGATTTCTCAACCGGCAATACGCAATCGATCACCGTCGATGGCCTCAGCTACCGCATTACGCGAAACCTGCTGACAAATGAAGTTAAGGTTGAAGGACTTGTCGACAACACGACCGTAGCCGTTTACACCGCAGATCAATACACAACCCTTGATGTTTATTACGGCACAGGAAGTGACACGTTCGCGAACGCGGACGATTCGTTCGCACTGACAGGATTCGGTAGCGCCGTCGTTGCGACCGATCCCGTAAGCATCTCTATCCCAGTCGAACTGGTCGACGCGGATGGCGACAAGGCTGGTGGGGCCTCAATCGATCTGACTTTCGAGCCGGATGGTCAGGCGATGGCAGGGTCCGCTTCTGACGAAGTCTTTGCCGCCACGTCTCACGCCGATAGTTTCAACGGCGCCGGCGGCATGGATATGGTTTCCTATCAGTCGGCCTCCGCTGGCGTAGTTGCCAGCCTTGCGGCGCCTGCTGCGAATTCTGGCGATGCGGCCGGCGATGGCTACACGGCGATCGAAGGGCTCGTAGGCAGCTCATACAATGATGTTTTGACCGGCGACAGCCTAGGCAATACGCTCATCGGCGATTCGGGCAGCGACGCGCTCTACGGCAATTCGGGCAATGACATTCTCGTCGGCGGTACGGGCGACGATTTCCTCTATGGCGGCACCGGCTCGGATACGATGACCGGCGGTTCGGGCAAGGATACCTTCGTGGTTGACCTCGACTCGCTCCAGCTTGGTATCGACGATGTGATCACCGACTACAACTACGCGGAGAATGACAACGTCGACCTGTCCGCCCTGCTCGGCAACCTGCCGACGGGTACCAATCTCGATGGCAACTACGTCCAGGTCGTGCAGGATGGCCAGAACGCCAACCTGCAGGTGGACACGGACGGCAGCGCCGGCAATGGCGCGGCATGGCATACAGTCGCCGTACTGGAAGATTTCCAAGTGTCGACCGAGGTGGTGAAGGTCCTGTTCAACGAAAACGGTGCGCCGAAGACACAAGACGTTCCTTAAACGCAAAGTCGATCTCGACAGCTCCGCGGTTCTCGGCAATCATCCGGGAACCGCATATTCCAGGGGGGAATCTTTTTCATGATCAGAAGCATACTGGCGGGCGCGATCGTCGCTCTAATGCCCTTTTCAGGTTTCGCGGCCGATCTCATCGTCGACTATGCACCGGTTGCCAGACAGTGCACCGAGCTTAGCCAATCCTCGCTGACAGTCGAGGAGAACGTCGCCACGTTGACGAAGGAGGTCGTGTCGCGCATGGACGAGGCGATCGCTGTTGCCGATGATCCGCGCTGGATTTTCTCGACGCGCCCCGCTTTCGTTTGGGCGTCCGAGACCAAGGTCGCTTGCGGCAAGGCCTACGGTTACCTTCGAGCCAATTGGCGCGACGAGGACTATCTCGCCAAGTGCGATTGCTTCCACGCCAAAATGCGTCGCTTCATGAACTGAAACAGGCGGTTTGATCGTCAATGTCTCGCGCTGTCATTTCATCAGCAACGTGTGTGTCGCCTCGTCGGCAATGGCTAACCCTCTGCATCTTCGCGCTCGGCGTGCTTGCCGGTTGCCAGGGCACCCCCACCCCTCAAGACGTGCTCGACGTGGAATCACCGCAGGCGATGCATGCCCGGCGCGCGGCAGAACATGCGGCGAAACCGCAGGAAACCTTCGGCAGCGGCGCGACGCGGATCGCGCTCATCACAGCCCTCATGTCGCCGACCGGAGAAACGGTGCGCGAACGCGACATCCGGGATGGCGCGTCGCTCGCCGTGGATGAGGTTGGCGGTGGCCAGCTCTCGCTGCTGGTCGAGAATACCGACGGCTCACCACAGCAGATCCAGGACGCCGCGAAGCGGCTCGCCGGCCAGAACGTCGCGCTCGTCGCCGTTTCCGTTGCTGACGTGCCGGTCAGCACCGTCCGCCAGGGCCTCGGCAATGCTCGCGCGCCACTGCTGGTGTTACGCAACAACGGCGCCGAGCGGCCGACAGGCACCTTCGCCTTTGTATCTGACCGCATCGACAGCGCCGTCGAGGGCGCGTCATACGCGGTGGCTTCCGGCCATAAGCGGCTTGTCGTGCTTTTGCCGAGCGATGTCTCTGCCGCCGAGCGGCAAAGGCTCGAGCGCGAGCTTGCCGGCTATGGCATCAAGCCGGTCCTCGTTGCTGTGACAGGCACGACCGCGTTTTCCGCCGACGCGGTTACCAAGGCCAAGCTGAAGGACGTCGATGCAGTGATCCTGGTCGGTGCGGGAGGTTCCGACGTCGGCGCGTTGTCGCAACTCAAGGCCAACGGTTATCTGAAACCAAACGCGATGGTCGTTGGAAGCTCCGGCTGGAGCGCGGCCGCCTACAAGCGCCCAGAGCTTTCCGGAAGTCATCTCTGTCTCTTCGGTCCGGAGAACGGTTCGCGGATGACGTCGCGCTATATCGACCGCTACGAGCGTGCTGCCAGCCCCGACGCGGCCTATGGCTTCGACATCATTGCGCTTGCAGCCGGTCTCGTCCGTACCCAGGGCGAAGACGCCATCAACCAGGAGAACATCCGTTCTCCGAACGGCTTCATCGGCGCAGCGGCGGCATTCCGCTTCGAAAAGAACGGCACCGTGCGGCGGACCTGCGCAATCCATCAAGTTACGGGCGGAAGCGTGAAGCTCCTGGATCCGGCCCCACGGTCGTTCTGAGCCGGGCGGCTGGACCCTGTGCGAGTCCTGATATCGAAAACGAAGGGTTTTGCCCACCGCAACGACGAAACGGCCTCGCATCGATCTTGGAGGAGCCGGCGCCGACAGGCACTATGCTGCCAGAAGCCGATTGCGCTGAGACTTGTACGACCCAGTTGAATTCAAGTTTTGGGCGAAGTCGTTTGCGCCAAACGCCCAACAGCGATGCGGAAACGATTTCCGCTTTGCAAGTAATGCATCACCGCTGTACCGTAAATACTGGCAAGCGTAGTGTTCAACGTATAGCTGGAGCCAACGTCCGGGCGTCGTTTCAACCCGATGAATAAGTAGCCGCGATCATGGAACTTATCGTCGCTCTTGGCCTGATCGTCTTCAAGGTCGCATTTCTGATTGCGATCCTGCTACTGCTGCCCTTGCCGCTGACCTGGGTGGAGCGCAAGGTCGCCGGTCACATCCAGCAGCGTATGGGGCCAATGCGCGTGGGTTGGCACGGGCTGCTGCAGCCGCTGGCGGACGGTATCAAGCTGCTAACCAAAGAGGACCATATCCCGGCCGAGGCCGATCGCTTCCTCTTCAAACTGGCGCCGATCCTGGCGCTTGCCCCACCCTTCGTGGTGTTCGTCGCGATCCCCTTCGGTGAAAGCGTCTCGGTCCTCGGCACCGAAATTACGCTCTACGTCTCCAATATGAATGTGGCGCTCCTCTTCGTCTTCGCGGTGATCGGGATTGAGGTCTACGGCGTCATCTTCGGTGGCTGGGCCGCCAACAGCAAATACGCTGTCCTGGGCAGCCTCAGGACCTGCGCGCAGATGATCAGCTACGAAATCCCGATGGGGTTCGCGGTCATCGGCGTGGTCATGCTGGCGCAATCCATGAGCCTGCTCGAGATCGTCCGGGCGCAAGCCGATGTCTGGAACATTGTCTACCAACCCGTCGGCTTCTTCGTGTTCTTCGTCGCCGGGCTGGCCGAAGCGCAGCGCATTCCCTTCGACCTGGCGGAAGCGGAAGGCGATCTGGGGGCCGGGTTCCACACCGAGTACAGCGGCATCCGCTTTGCATTCTTCATGGTCAGCGAATACGCCATTGTGTTGCTGGTGTCGGTGCTGGTGGTGATCCTGTTCTTCGGCGGTTGGAACGGCGTGCTGCTCCCCTTGCCGCCGCTTCTCTGGTTTGTGCTCAAGGTCGCCTTCTTCATCTATGTATTCATATGGTTCCGCTTCACTTTCCCACGCTATCGCTACGACCAGCTGATGGCCATCGGATGGAAAGTCTTGCTTCCTCTGTCGATGGCGAACATAATTATAACCGGTGTTCTTTTGGGAGCCGCAGGGGCTCCGTAGCGGGGCGGCGATGTCGCACGCAGGAGACAGAGTTGGAACATGGATCGGTTGGGTGTTCTTCGCCGATCTAGCGAAAGCTTTGGCTCTGACATTCGGCTACATGTTCTCCAAATCCGTGACCATGCAGTATCCGGACAAGGAAAAATGGTTGCCTTATTCGCGTTACCGCGGGCACCATTTCCTGAAGCGCGACGACCAGGGCGAGATCAAATGCGTGGCCTGCGAACTCTGCGCGCGGATCTGTCCCTGCTACTGCATCGAAGTCGTTCCCTACGAAGACGAGAAGGGCAACCGTCGGCCGGCAAAATTTGAGATCGATACGGCCCGATGCCTATTCTGCGGGCTGTGCGAGGACGCTTGCCCAGCGGACGCGATCGCGCTTGGCCAGCAATACGAATTCTCGAGTTTTTCCTCGCGTGACCTGGTGATCGGGCGTGACGATCTGCTTGCCAAGCCGGGCAAGGCGACGACCGGCGGCGGTGTGGTCGCGGCGCACCTGAACACCGACGGGGACGTTCTGGTCGAGACGAGCGAACTGCAGGGGTACAACTGGTGGCGGAATATCCGGCAAACGTGAGTGCGCGTCCGCCGCCAAGCCGGAACGCGCAGACAGGAGGCTCAGATGCATGTCTGCCAGATTTTGAAAACCAAGTCTCCCAACCTCATCTCGGTTACGCCGGATCAGACGATGGAAGAAGTCCTGCGGCTGTTTCGAGCGAACAATATCGGCTTCGTGGTCGTCAGCCGTTCGCCCGGGGAATGCCTGGGCACGCTGTCAGAACGGGACTGTTGCAATGCAGTGGCTGAATACGGAAACGGGGCGCCCACGATGCGTGTCGCCGATATCATGAACCGCAATGTGGCGACGTGCTCGACAGAGGATCTGCTGCCCTTTGTGATGGCGATCATGACCAATTGGCGCACGCGCCATGTGTTGGTCATGGAAGGCGGCGCGCCTGTCGGCGTGGTGAGCATCGGCGACGTGGTCAAGCACCGGCTCGAAGAAGCGCTGCGCAATGAACAGGCGATGCACGAGTACATTGCCGGCACCGCCTATCACTGAGGGCGCAAACCGGGAGCGGGAATTAGGGTGGACTGCCCGGAAGCTCGGCAATGCCTCGGCCGGGATTTTCAGTTGCTGCCCCGACTCCCGCCGCCGCATCGAAGGCGGCGCGCACCTTTTCAACCTCCACCGGACAAGGGTATTCGCCCTGCCGCATCAGGCTGTTGAGACGCAGGTCTCGGTAATTTTCCGGCACGAACACGAGCCCGCTGGGAAAGTGCCTGTTGATCTTGAGCTGCGCTCTCAGTTCACCCTGGGTGGATCGCACGGCCACGTGATCACCATCCGCAAGACCAAGCTGCGCGGCATCGCGCTCACTCATCTCGACATATGGGTCGGCTGCGACCGTATTTAGGATCGCGGAGCGTTCGGAAAGATATCCGTTGTGGAACAGGCAGTTGCCGGTGATCAGCATGAGCCGGTCGCCGGCATTCGGAATGGCAGGCGGCGGCGCGAGGAACTCATCGGCCGGCGGTGTCGGCACCGATCGGGTAAATGCTCCGTCAATGCCAAGCCCGTTCAGCGTCAGCCCCTGATAGGCCGGTACCAGTTGGGTCATCTCGTCGAAGATTTCCGCTTGCGTCGACGGCCGTAACTGCTGATTTCGAAGCGCCGCGACAAAGTCGAGGATCGCCAGATTGCCCCGCGCCTCGAAGGTGGCTTCGCGGAACTTGCAGACTTTCTGGGTTCTGCCCTCATTGCTGGTGAAGGTACCGGATTCTTCGCCGTAACTCGCTGCGGGCAGCACCACATCGGCAAGCCCCACCGTGTCCGTGAGGAATGCGTCCTGTACGATCAGGAGATCAGCGGCGCCAAGCGCCCGCGTGACGCGTTTCCGGTCCGGATAGCTCATCACTGGGTCGCTTCCAACGATATAGAGCGCGCCCATCCGCCCGCCGTCACAGAGCTCAAGCATGGTCCCGAAATCTGCGCCCGGCTCAGACGGGATCGCGGCGCCCCAGGCCTGTTTGAGAGTTGCGCGCGCAACATCATCGGTGACGGCACGTAGTCCCGGTAGCGCTGCCGGCAGAATCCCCATGTCCCAGGCGCCCAGCTGGTTGGCACGGTCGAACAGGAATTGCATCGCCAGGTCCTTGCCGAGGGCGCGGAGAAGCCGCAGCAGCTTGTTGATCTGCTGCAATGCTGCGCGCGCCAGTGGCGATCTCAGGAGGTCAACGCTGACAAGAACGGTGACGCTGCCACTGTCCAGCAGCGCAGCAGCGAGGCGGTCCGCCCCGTCACCATCGGTTACGCCCAGCCTGCCGGTTGGTGTGCCGATATCCGCGGGAACTTCGCCCGGCACGGCCTGACCGGCCGCCTTAACGAGACCGTCCACCACCGCCGCAAGGCCGGCCGCCTCACCGCCAGGAGGAACGCGAACGACCGCCCGGGCATCGGCGTCCAGACGGGATGGCCGCGCCGAGAGCATGAGCAAGCCCGTCTGCCGTCGCCGCGCGCAGTCCCGCAACAGATATTCGGTGACCGGGTTTTCCTCGGTCACGTTGCCACCGACGACCAGCACGCAATCGTTGCCGATCACATCCTGCAATGGCGCCCGTGTGTAGAAACCCGCCAGCAATGGGCCAAGCGCATCGAAAGGTGTGGCCCAACGCGACCCGCAGTCTATGTTGTTGGTCCGGAACACCGTCCGCATCACTTTCTGGAACTGGTAAAGAACCTCGTTGGGAAGGCGCGGCGAGGCTAGGCCGCCCGCGACCTTTCCCTCGACGGCCGACAACCGCCGCTGCAGATAGTCCCCCGTTTCTTCCCAGGAAGCCGGGACAAGGGCGCCATCACGACGGACCATCGGCCGTTTGATCCGGTCCCGGCTCCCGACGAAGTCGAGGCCGAAGCGCCCCCGCACGCAAAGGGTTTCGCGGTTGACCCCATATTCCTGCTTCGAGCGGACCCGCATGAACTCGCCCTTGCGCGTGCCGACGGTCAGCTGGCAACCAGTACCGCAATGCGGGCAGACCGTGTCGGTCTCGGCCAGATCCCAGGGCCGCGCCTTGTAGCGATAGGGAAAGCTCATCAGCGCACCGACCGGGCAGACCTCGACGCAATTGCCGCATTGGTCGCAACTCGCGAGGCTGCCCTCGAAGCCGGTCACGGCGGTATCCATGCCTTTTTCAACCGTGCCCAAGGCGACGGCGCCGACCACTTCCTCGCACATCCGGACACAACGCTGGCACTGGATACAGCGGTTGACGTTCATGATGATGACCGGGCTGAGGCGGATGTCCTTGGAGTGAAACACACGTTTGGCGTCACGGAACTGGCTTTCGCGGGGCCCGTACGCCATCACCAGGTCCTGAAGCTCGCATTCGCCGCCCTTGTCGCAGATCGGGCAATCGAGGGGATGGTTGGCGAGCAGCATGTCGAGCATGGAAGAGCGTGTTTCCTCGATCAGCGGCGTGTTTGCCCGCACCACCATGCCGTCTGTGACCGCGGTCGCGCATGCGGGTTGCAGCCGCCGCTGCCCTTCGATCTCCACCAGGCACATGCGGCAGGAGGCCAGCGCCGGCAGCCGCTTCAGGTAGCAGAAGGTCGGGATGTCGATGCCCAAACGCTCGGCGGCCTGCAGCACGGTCGAGCCTGCCTCCACTTCCAGTGTTTGTTCGTCTATCGTGATGCTAACCATTGCCTTCCTGCGGCCTTCTATTTGCGCTCCTCAGTGAAACGGGCACCTGCCCGCTTCGATATGGGCGACGAATTCATGCTCGAAATGCGTCAGCGCCGCCCGCAGCCCCATGGCCGCACCATCGCCCAGAGCACAGAACGTGTTGCCGAAAATGCCCTTGCAGAGTGCCTGCAGTTGTTCGAGGTCGCCCGGCGCCCCCTGCCCCGCCTCGACCCGGCGTAGCACTTTTACAACCCAGTTGAGCCCTTCGCGGCACGGGGTGCACTTGCCACAGGACTCATGGTGGAAGAATTCGATGATGCGGGTGGCGACCTTGACCATGCAGGTCGAGTCGTCGATTACGATGACCCCGGCCGAACCGAGCATTGAGCCGGCAGCCGCCAGCGAGTCGAAATCCATCCCAACGTCGAACCCATGCTCCGGGATCACTGGCGCCGAGACGCCGCCTGGGATCACCGCCTTGATCTTGCGTCCAGGCAGCGGCCCGCCGGCGCGGTCCTCGACCAGTTCGCGCAGTGGTATGCCCATCGGCAGCTCGTAAAGGCCCGGTTTCCGCACCTGGCCACTGAGGCAGTAGAGCTTCGGACCGGGACTTTTGTCCGGACCGATGCTGCGGAACCAGTTCGGCCCTCGCGCCACGATATGCGGAACGCAGGCCAATGTTTCGACGTTGTTGATGACGGTCGGGCTGGCGTAGAGGCCTTCGACCGCCGGAAACGGCGGTTTCAAGCGCGGCTGCGCCCGCTTGCCTTCTAGCGAGTCGAGCATCGCTGTCTCCTCGCCGCAGATATAGGCACCGGCACCGCAATGGATATGCACGGCGAAATTGAAATCCGAGCCGAGAATGCGTTTTCCCAGATATCCCTTCGCATGCGCCTCGGCGAGCGCCTGCTCGAGCCGCCGGATCGCCAGCGCATATTCCCCGCGGATGTAGACATAGGCGGTTTCAGCCCCGATCGCGTAACCGCCGATAGCCATCCCCTCGATCAACTGGTGCGGATCACGCTCCATGATGATCCGATCCTTGAAGGTGCCCGGCTCGCCCTCATCAGCGTTGCAGCACAGGTATTTCGGCTTGCCGACGCGCTTCGGCACGAAGCTCCATTTCATGCCGGTTGGGAATCCGGCCCCACCTCGCCCGCGCAGGTTGGATTCCTTGATAAGATCGATGATCTCGTCGGGCGTGTGCTCGCGAAGCGCCTTTGCCAGCGCTTGGTAGCCACCGCCGGCCTCGTAGGTCGCGAGCTGATGGCCGTCCGGCACGCCCACATTCCTGAGAAGGACGGGTTCCATCATGACACTACTCTCCGGGCGGTGCTGTGGTGGCGGGATCGGCGCCAATCGCCTGCCCCGCTATCGCCCGCAGCCGTTCCAACAGCGCGTCGATCCGCGCAATGTCGAGGCCGCCACAATAGTCGTCGCCGACCTGCATCACCGGGGCCATCTCGCAAGCACCGAGGCATTCGACGGTCGAAAGCGTGAACAGCCCATCCAGGGTCGTGCCGTCCTTTTTGATCCCCAGCACCGCCTCCAGGTGCCTCAGCAAATCCTCGGATCCACGCAGCATGCAGGAGACATTGTCGCAGAGTTGCAAGTGGAACATCCCCACCGGCTCGGTGCGGAAGAGCGTGTAGAACGTCGCCAGCTCGTAGACCCAGATCCGCTCGACGCCGAGGATGTCGGCGACCTCTTCCAATACGGGGCCTGGCAGATGGCCATGCTCCTTCTGCGCGATCAGAAGGGCGGGCATGATCGCCGAGCGCTGGTTCGGATAGCGCGCCGCCGCCACTTCGATCTTTTCGCGCATGTTCATCGCGTCCAAATCTCCCGCTACTTGTCCACCTCGGCCATTACCGGGTCGAGGCTGCCCAGAACGGCGATCATGTCGGCCAGGTAGTGCGCATTGCTCGTCCCGAACAGGCCCTGGAGGTTGACGAACGACGGTGCCCGCACCTTCATGCGGAACGGTTTTTCCGACCCGTCGCTGATGATGTAGAACCCGAGTTCACCCTTTGGCGCCTCGATCGCCGAATAGACCTCGCCCTTCGGCACCTTGAAGCCATACGCCGACAGGTCGAAGTGCTGGATCAGTGCCTCCATCGAGCAATGCACCTTGTCCTTGTCCACGGGGAAAGCGACCGTCGGCATGTCGATCTGGAACGGCCCCTCGGGCATCTGCTCGAGGCATTGTTCGATGATGCGCATACTCTCACGCATCTCCTCCACCCGGCATTGCCAGCGTGCATAGCAATCGCCCTCTTCGCGGGTGATAACGTTGAAGTCGAGACGGTCGTAGATCTCGTAAGGTTCGTCGCGGCGGATGTCCCAGTCGACGCCGGAGGCGCGCAGGTTCGGGCCGCTCAGGCCCAAATCGATGCCGTCTTCGGCGGTGATCACGCCGATTCCCTGCGTTCGCTTCAGGAACACCCGGTTGTTCTCGATCAGCCGTTCATAGTCGCGAATCCGGTTCGGGAAGATGTCGCAAAACTCCCTGATCTTGGGGAAAAAACCGTCGGGCAGGTCCTCGCGCACACCGCCGACCCGGCAGAAGGAGGTGTGCATCCGCGCGCCGCTGATCATCTCCAGCAAGTCCATGATCATTTCGCGCTCGCGCATGGCGTAGAGCAGCGCGGTCATTGCCCCCAGATCCAGCGGCAGCGCGCCGGTGATCAGGAGATGACCGGAGATCCGCGCCAGTTCGGCCATCAGCACGCGGATATACTGCGCGCGGATCGGCGCTTTGATGCCCAGGAGCTTCTCCACCGCGAGCGCGAAGGCCAGGTTGTTCGACGGCGGGCAGACATAGTCGAGCCGATCGGTCAGCGGAAAAATCTGGGTGTAGGTGAAGCTCTCGGCCAGTTTTTCCGTGCCGCGGTGGAGGTAGCCGATATGCGGGTCCACGCGAGCGACATATTCGCCGTCCAGCTCAAGGACGAGCCGCAGCACCCCGTGCGTGCTGGGATGTTGTGGGCCAAGATTGAGGAGCACCTCCTTGGTGTCGAGCGCCTCGCCTTCCGGCCTGCTCAGTTCCGTGACTTCGGTCATCTCAAATTCCCGACGTGGAGCGGCCTCCCTTATGGAATGTCCTTGGTCGCGAGGTCGGGCTGTGTCGGCGGCGGGCCTTCGGCGCCAAACGGGTTCAGCTCGTCCTTGTAGCCCCGGAGCGGAAAGTCCTTGCGCTGTGGGAAGCCCTCGAACCCTTCCCACATGTAGATCCGCCGCAAGTCGGGGTGACCCTCGAACCTTATCCCGTACATGTCCCAGGCTTCGCGCTCATGCCAATTGGCCGTCCGCCAGACGCCCGTCACCGACGGGACCCGCGGCGGATCGTCGAGGCGGCATTTGATGCGAACGCGCCATTTGTTCGGCAACGAATAGAGGTGATACACGGCCTCGTAGCGTGGCAACTCGGGGTAATGATCGACCCCGCAGATGTCCGACAGGAAATTGAACCGCAGCGCCGGGTGTTCCTTCAGAAACCGGCAAAGCTCGACGACCATGTCGGGTCGAGCGGCGAAGGCGTGAACGCCATGCGCGAAGCCAAGATCGTCGATTACGTTGCCGAAGCGCTCCGTGATCAGGATGAGATCGAGGGGTGTCTCCACGCTCATGGCACCGCGATCCGGTCCAGAGGCGTTCCGGCCAGCGCTCGGGATTTCTTGATCTTCTCCTGAAGCAGGAGGATGCCATGCATCAGCGCCTCGGGCCGTGGCGGGCAGCCGGGAACATGCACGTCCACTGGCACGAAGGTCTCCGCTCCCTGCACCACGGCGTATGTGTTGTAGACCCCACCCGAGATTGCGCAGGTGCCCATTGCGATAACCCAGCGTGGTTCCGGCATCTGATCATAGAGCCGGCGTACAACGGGCGCGAATTTCCGGGTTATGGTACCGGCGATAATCATCACGTCGGACTGGCGCGGTGATGGCCGGAACACCACGCCGAACCGGTCGAGATCATAGCGGGCGCAACCCGCCGAAATCATCTCGATGGCGCAGCAGGCAATACCGAAGGTCTCGGGCCACAGCGCCGATTTTCGGCTCCAGTTGATAACGCTCTCGGCGGTGGTGAACAGCACGCTGTCGCGGATCGCATTGTTTACGCCTCCCATTCCAGCGCTCCCTTCAGCCAGGCGTAGGCGAAGCCCACAAGAAGCAGCACTATGAAGACGAACATCTCGACATAGCCGACCAGTCCGATGTCTTTCAGCACGACGGCCCAGGGAAAGAGGAACATCGTTTCGACATCGAAGACGACCAACAGGATTGCGAGAACAAAGAACTGCACCCGGAAGCGGCCTCCGGCGGCCTCGCCTGCCGGGTCCATGCCGCATTCATAGGGCATGTTCTTCGCGGGATAAGGATTGGACGGACGCAGCAGCGAAGAGACAAACAGCGTCGCCCCCGCCACCAGAACAACTCCGGCGACCATGACAAGAACCGGGAGGAACTCCATCGCAGTCATATCGCGTTGCCCCGTTCACCCGCCGAGGGCTTTCCTCAGGCCGCGACCGACCCAATTCGGACCGGTAATGCGTCGCCCAGGGAAGGGACTTGGGCTATCCTTTCTTGAACTTCCAGTTTATTCCCCCGGGCGGATCATTGCAAATCCAATCAATTAGCCCCCAAAACCGAATGCTGGGCAAGCCTCAGAAACCACGCCGGGAATAGGCCGATGCCGATGGTGCCGACGGCGGTGAACGCGAGCGTGACGCGGACCAAGGGCGTCAGTGCCGGCTCGAACGCCCGTTCCGGCTCCCGCATGTAGATCACCATGACGATGCGGATGTAAAAGTAGGCAGCGATGGCGCTCAGCAGCACTGCGATCACCGCCAGCATGACGAAACCGCGCTCGACCAGCGCGACCAGGACGTAGAACTTGGCGAAGAAACCGGCCGTCGGCGGAATGCCGGCCAGCGAGAACAGATAGAGCAGCATCAGAAGCGCCAATCCGGGGCGTGACTTGGCGAAACCCGCGTAGTCTTCGATGATCTCGCCCGAGAAATCGCCGTTCCGCATCATGATGAGGGTGGCGAAAATGCCGAGATTCATGAAAGAGTAGATCAACAGATAGAGCATCACGCTGGCGATCCCGTCGGCGCCGCCAGCCACCACGCCGAAAATGGCGAACCCGGCATGGGCGATGCTCGAATAGGCCAGCAGTCGCTTGAAATTATCCTGCACCAGCGCCACGAAACTGCCGAGCGCCATCGTCACCACAGCAAGGACCGCGAGGATAATCCAAACGTCCGAGGTCGCGACCAGCGGATTGAGGAACACCCGCAGGATCACCGCGAACCCCGCCGCCTTGGGGCCTACCGACATGAAGGCCGTGATCGTCGTCGGTGCGCCTTCATAGACGTCCGGGATCCACATGTGAAAAGGCACCGCGCCGACCTTGAAGACCAGCCCCGCGACGATGAAGACAACAGCCAGCAGCAATCCGGGATCGAGTGGATCGCCGGTCACCGCCGCAGCCATCGCGTCCAATTGTGTGGTGCCGGTGAGCCCATAGACCAGCGAAACGCCGTACAGGAAAATCCCGGTCGAGACCGAGCCCAGGATCACATATTTCAGCGCCGCTTCGTTCGACCGCTGCTCTCGCCGCAGGAAGCCGGTTAGCACATAGGTGCAGATCGCCATCAGTTCGACGCCGACATAGACCGACAGGAGGTCGGTCGCCGAGGCCATGATCATCATTCCTGAAAGCGCAAGAAGCAGCAGGACATAGTATTCGCTGCTGCCGATCCCTTCGGTCTCGGCATATCGCCGCGAAAGCAGGAATGTCAGAACGGTGGCTAGGTAGAACACGAATTTGAAGAAGACCGCGAAGCGGTCAGCGATGAACATGCCCGCATAGGCCGGCTGCGCCTCGCCGGCGCGCATGAGTGTCACAGAGGCGGCAATCACCACGACCGCGACGGAAGCCCAGACAAGGACAGGGGCCTGCCCCTTCCGCAGAAACTGTCCCAGGATCAACAGGATGCAGGCCCCCGTGATCACCACGATCTCGGGCAGGCTCGCCAGCACCGACTGGAAGAGCGCGGCGGCGGTCATTGGCCGCTCCCCTTACTGTGCACCTGCATCAGCAGATGCTTCGCGGAGGCATCGATAATGTTGAGAAAGGGTTTCGGATAGAGCCCGACCCAAAGCACGAAGGCGGCCAGGGGCAGGATTGCGACCATCTCGCGGGCATTCACATCGCGTATGCTGAACCGGGCGCCGACGCTGGCCGGGCCAAGCGCGACTTTCCTGTACATGCCAAGCAGATAGGCCGCGCCCAGCAATGCGCCCAAAACAGCGGTCGCGCCGACGGCCAAGTCGGCGGCAAACCCGCCCGACAGCACGAGCAACTCCCCCACGAATGAATTCGTTCCCGGCAGCGCCATCGCCGACAGGACGAACAACGCAAGAAACGCGGTGTAGACCGGCGCCGCCTTCATCAACCCGCCATACTCCGCCATGCTGCGCGTGTGTGTCCGCTCGTAGATCAGGCCGACGAACAGGAACAACGCTCCCGTCGTTACGCCATGATTGAACATTTGCAGGATGCCGCCCTCAAGCCCGCGCAGGTTCAGCGCAAAAATCCCTAACGTCACGAAGCCCATGTGGCTGATGCTCGAATAGGCCACCAGCTTCTTCAGGTCATCCTGCGCCAGCGCAAGCAACCCGCCATAGACGATCGCAAGCGCCGAAAGTGCCATCATCAGCGTCGAATAGTGCACTGACGCTTCAGGCAGCATCGGCAGCGAGAACCGCAGGAATCCGTACGCACCCATTTTCAGGAGCACGCCCGCCAGGATGATGCTGCCCGCCGTCGGCGCCTGCACATGGGCATCCGGCAGCCAGGTATGGACCGGGACCATGGGGACCTTGACCGCGAAGGCGATCAGGAAGGCGAAAAACAGCCAGGACTGGACCTGGAACGGCAAATCCTGCGCTGTCAGGGCGAGGATGTCGAAGGTCTTGCCGCCGTGGAGATAGAGCACGATGACACCGATCAGGAACAGGAGGCTTCCCGCCAGCGTGTAGAGGAAGAACTTGAACGCTGCATAGACCCGGCCTTCGCCGCCCCAGACGCCGATGATCAGGTACATCGGGATCAGCATCGCCTCCCAGAAGACGTAGAACAAGAACAGGTCGAGCGCGCAGAACACGCCCAGCATCAACGCCTGCATGACCAGCAGGCTGACCATGAACTCCTTCACCTTGCGGTCGATCGCGGCCCAGGAGGCAAGCACGCAGATCCAGCCCAACAGCGCAGTCAGGAACACGAAGAGCGCACTTATTCCGTCGATGCCGAGCGCATATGTGATCCCAAGCGCGGGCACCCAAGGGTGCCTCTCGATGAACTGCATCTCATGGGTAGTGGTGTCAAAGCTGGCCAGCATGGCCAAGCAGAGAGCTAGGTCGAGGATGGTGACACCGAGTGCTGTCCATCGCACTGCATCGTCACGGCGCAAAAACATCAGAACCGCTGCACCGGCGACGGGCGTGAATACGATGAGACTGAGTAGCGGGAATCCCATCGCGCCTCCTACCGCCACGCCACGGCGAAGACGGCAACGGCTGCGATCACACCGACAATCATCGCCAGCACGTAGTGGGTCACGACGCCGGTCTGGAGCCGACGCAGCGCCGCGCCGCAGCGTAGGATCGAGCGGGCAACGCCGTTCACGATGGCGTCCACGCCGGTGAGATCGATCCGCAGTCCCGCCCGTGCTGCCCCATGCAGGAAGGGCAGCGCCGCGGTCTCGGACACGTCGCTCACCGCCTTCTCGTAGCGCGCCAGCGGTTTCTCGGCGATCCACATGAAGACCCGTGCGCCCTTGCGGTAGAACCAGTCAGTGTCGAGGCTGATCGTATTCTCGGGATCGAGCGCCTTGAGGAACAACACGAACCCCAACGCGGTGAACATCAGCACGCCAAGGCTCTCTGTGACATGGGCGCCAGTGTAGGGTTCGAAGTCGACCGGATAGGGCAGCAGCGCATAAAGCATCTGGGGGAACACCCCGATCGCGATGCACAGCACCGCCGCCATGCCCATCGCGACCAGCATGTTGCCGGGCGGTTCGCGCGCCTCCAGCTTCTGATCCGTGCCGAAGAACATGTAGTACGGGAGTTTCAGTCCGGTGTGCAGGAACGTCCCTGACGACGCCATCGTCAGCGCCAGCACCACCAGCGCCCGATGATCCTGACCGGCGGCGGCCACCACCATCGACTTGGTGACGAAGCCGGAAAAGAATGGAAATGCCGAAATCGCCAAGGCACCGACCATATAGAGCGCCACGGTCATCGGCATGGTTTTGTAGAGCCCACCTAGCTCGGTGAGCTTGCGACGGCCGGTGACGTAGATGACCGCCCCGGCCCCCATGAACAAAAGCGCCTTGTAGAGGATATGCGCGAAGGCATGGCCGGTGGCCCCGTTCACGGCCATCTCGGTCCCGATGCCGATGCCCGCCACCATGTAGCCCACCTGGCTGACGATGTGATAGGCCAACAGTCGCCGGCAGTCGTTCTCCAGTACTGCGTAGATGACGCCGTAGAGCGCCATCGCGGTGCCGAGCCAGACCAGAAGCTCGGTGCCCGGAAACGCCCGCGCCAGCACGTAGACGGCGGTCTTGGTGGTGAAAGCGCTCATGAACACCGCCCCGGTGACGGTCGCCTCCGGATAGGCGTCGGTCAGCCAGGCGTTGAGCGGCGGTACCGCCGCGTTGAGCAGGAACCCGGCAAGTATCAGGTAGGCGCCGACGCCCATCCCACCCTCGATCGGACCGAAAAGCAGCGAGCCGGTGGCCAGCCCGTGGAGAATGACGCCGCCGAGCAGGGCAACCCCGCCGGTGATGTGGACCATGAGATAGCGAAAACCGGCGGCGATCGCCTGCCGGCTGCCCTGGGCGAAGACCAGATAGGCAGAGGCAAATGCCATGGCCTCCCAGAACAGGTACAGGGTCAGGTAGTCACCGGCGAATACCACTCCGAGCGCGCTGCCGACGTAGACGAACGCTGCGACATGCTGGCCGGCGTGAGGCAGGTGCAGCGCGTAGACGGTTCCGATCAGCGCCATGATGGTGAAAACGGTGGCGAAGACGATGCTCAGCTTGTCGACCTTCGCGATCAGGACTTCCTGCCCGATGAATTGCATCTCGCCATAGCTGCCCGGCTGCATCGCAAGCACGGCGAGGATCGCCAGCGCCGGAACCAGCAGGAGATAGGCCTTGCGGATCGACCCATTGAGCAACGGGATCGGCAGCGCGCCGAGAATGAAGATCAGGCTCGGATGGATAAAATCAATCATAGTAATCCTCGCGCCGCATGAGCCCACACTGGTGGCCGAGGAACTTGGAAACGAAAATCAAAACCATGCAGGAGCCGAAGCCGTAAACGGCAGACCAACCAGGCAGGCGGTCCCACAGGTATTCGGCGTGTTCGCGAGAAACCAGAAAGTCGGCGACGACGATCAGGGCAAGCACCAGATAGAACAATCGGCGGCGCTGCCTCGCATATTCTTCGTCACCAAAGAAGTTGACGACGCGCTTGATCATTTGACCACTCCGTCCGCCAGAGCGAGAAAATAGCCGGGAAAGATGCCCATCAGCACCGAAAGGATGGCGGTTGCGACCAGCGGGATCGTCATCATCGGAATTTCACGGACCGTCGCCGGGCTCTCCTGCACCTCGGTCCCGAAAAAGGCGACATAACTGACCGGCAGGAAGTAGGCGGCGTTCAGGACAGAACTCACTAACAGCACGATCAGGAATGCAATCTCCCCCGCCTCCACAGAGCCCAGCGCCAGATACCACTTGCTGACGAAGCCCGCGGTCGGCGGCACCCCGATCATGCTGAGCGAGCCGACAAAGAATGCCCCCATCGTCCAGGGCAGCCTACGGCCGATACCGGCCATATCGCTGATGTTCCGTTTGCCAGACGCGCAATAGATCGACCCGGCGCAGAAAAAGAGTGTGATTTTCGAGAAGGCATGCGCGGCAATGTGGATAATCCCGCCGACCATTGCGACCGGCGACAACAGAACCACGCCCAGCACGATATAGGACAGTTGGCTCACCGTCGAATAGGCGAGCCTGGCCTTCAGATCGTCCCGGGTCAGGGCGTAGACCGACGCCATCAGGATGGTGAACGAGACCAGATAGGCCGTGGCTGTGCCGAGGCCCAGTTCGCCGACCAGCCCGACGCCAAAGACGTGGAACACCACGCGCAGCACGCAGAATACGCCCATCTTGACCACCGCCACCGCATGCAAGAGCGCGCTGACTGGTGTCGGCGCGACCATCGCGGCAGGCAGCCATGCGTGCACCGGCATCACGGCGGCCTTGGCAAAGCCGAAAAGATAGCAGAAATAGACGACTGTCAGCAGCGCCGCCGAGGCATCGGCCCCCGCCAGCAGTCCCCCCGCCACAAAGTCCAGCGACCCCGCAATGTGATAGGTCAGCGCCAGCGCGGCAAGCAGCACGCTTTTCGACGCGCCCATCAGATAGACGAGATACTTGCGGCTGCCCTTCCATCCCTCTTCGTCCTCGTGGTGGTAGACGAGCGGATAGGTAACGAGGCTGAGTACCTCGTAGAAGATCACCAGCGTAAACAGATTGGCCGCGAAGGCGCCCCCGACGGCCGCTGCCAGGCTGGTGGCGAAACAGGCGAAGAACCGGGTCTGCGCATGCTCTTTCAGGTGCCGCATGTAGCCGATGGAATAGATCGCGGCCACGATCCATAGAAGTGACGATACTGTGGCAAAGACCATGCCGAGCGCATCGACGCGGAAAGCGAAGTCGATCCCCGGTAGTATCTCGAAAAGGCGCAAATCGACGGTCCCGCCCGCCAGTACTGTGGGCGCCATCGATGCGACAATCGCGAACAGGGCGATCGCGGCCAACGGCGAGACGATGTCGCGGAGTTTCTCGCGGTTGTTGAGAAGGACAACGGCCAGGGCCGCCAGAGCCGGGACGGCGACGGCAAGCAGCGGCCGGATCGTTGTCTCCGGGTCCAAGCCGCTATCCTTTCATCATGGTCACATCGTCGACCTTGAGGGTGGATTTGTTCCTCACAAGGGCGACCAAGATGCCGAGGGCGACGGCAACCTCCGCCGCAGTGATTGCGATGACGAAGATCGCGAAGATCTGCCCGCGGAAATCGCCGTACTGACGGCCGAAAGCGATGAAGTTGATGTTGACCGAGTTGAGCAGCAGCTCCAGCGACATCAGCACAACCAGAATATTGCGTCTGAGCAAGACGCCCGCCGCTCCAATCACGAACAGGGCCACTCCGAGCAAAATATACCACCAGAGCGGAACCATCACCCCGACTCCTTCCGCGCCAGCACGATGGCGCCCACCAGGGCCGCCAGCAGGATCACGGAGGCGGCTTCAAACGGCAGGAGATAGTCGGAGAAAAGCGTCGTGCTAAGCTGTCTGATCGCGTCGCCGTCGCGCGTCGCGACCGGTTCGACGACGGAAAAGCGGTCGCTCCGGAGCACCAGCACGAGCATCTCGATCCCAAGCAGGACGAGCAGCACGAGAGTTGGAAGGCTACCGCCGGGCAAGAACCGCTGCAAGACGGCTTCGCGCACGTCGATCATCATGATCACGAACAGGAACAGCACCATGATCGCGCCGACATAGACGAAGATCTGGATGACGGCGAGCAACGGCGCCTCGAGCATGATGAAGATTGCGGAGATCTGCAGAAAACAAGCCATCAACGCCAATGCGCTGTGAACCGGATTCCGCGCCACGACGACCATCAGGGCCGCGACCACGGCCACCGTAGCGAACAGAAGAAAGAACCCCTGATCCATCGACGCCGCCCCTCGGGCGCGAACTGTCACTCGGCGAGACGGCCGGATTGGAGTAGCGCCGCACTTCAGATGCGTTCACAAATTGTGCCCTAGTATCGGATTTTTCACAAGATTATTGTCGGCGGTCGGCTAGAGGGGCGACCTTCGGAGGGAAACTTTACAAGGGGCATCGTAGACGTGCCTAAGCCGCAACCGGCGTTTCATGCAGATGCCGCCATCGGAGCGAGCCATCCGCTAAAGCTTCCAAAACGACGGTCGAGCGTCTTGCGGTTTGAACCCCGCCCGCATCCGCGTGCGTCTCGCGATAGGTGACGCAGGCTCCGCCCGACCATTCATGGCAGATCTGCATCTCGTCGACCGTGATCCGCAGCTCCGGGCGTTTCCCGTGCAGACGTCCGAACAATTCGCCCACGCCCTCTTTGCCAAGCGCGGTCCCTTGCATGGAGATCATGCGAAACTCAGGCGAGAAGCGTTCGAGCAGTTGCACCAGATCGGCAGGCCGAGCCGCCCCGATGAACCAGCGTTCGATCGCGACGTGGACATCGACAATCTCACGGAAGAATCTTTTAGTATCGGTCACGTTCGGCTCCTTGTCGGACAGTGTGAAAGAATGAGCTACGCGCGCTAATCGGCTCGCCGCAGGCGCAGAACGAAGGGCAGCGGAAACACGATCAGAACGGCAGCGATCACAAAACAGTAGCGGTAAGCCAGGGCATCGGCCGCACCGCCGCTGGTCGCGAGGAAGAGCCCCAGCAAGCCTCCCAGCACACTCGCACCGAGCGAGAAACTGAGCTGACGGTTGATGTTCCACAGCGCGCTTGCCTCTGCCATCCGTTCCGTTGGAACCGACGTAAAGGCTGCCGTCTGGGCCGTGCTCGTGCAAAGGCTCGCTCCGAAACCCATCAAAACAAAGGACGTGATCCTGACGGTGAACATTCCGGCGAATGGTGTGGCCAACAGCAGCACGCCGGCGCTGGTGACGGTCATGCCGACGAGAAAGAGCGAGCGCGGGCCTCGGGACGCAAACATCCGCCGCGTGGACATGATGGCGACGCAGGATGCGGCTGCCCATGGGAGCATAAGCATTCCCGTTTGTGTGGCCGTCAGACCAAGGCGGTCCTGCAAGTACAGGGAGGCGATCAGGTTTACGCCCGTGAAAACGCCCGGCACACACAGGTAGATGATGCTGCCAGTCCTGAGCATCGGATCGGAGAGCAGACGCAGATCAAGCAGCGGTTCGCGCGAACGCAGCGCATGGCGGACATAGGCGGCGCCCGCGACAATCGCCAAGGCAAGGACAATCGCGGCATGAACGCCACGTCCCGCCTGACTAGTGAGCGTCAGGCCAAGGGGAAGGCAAAACAGGGTGATGGCGCTCAGCAGGAAGCCGGCAATGTCGAGCGCCGGCTTCGCTTCCGCCAACCGATCGACCGGCGCCCAGGCAAGGGCCAATGCTGCTATCGCCGCTGCCAGTGGCGCAACACCGATAAACACCCAGCGCCAGGACACATGATCGGCAGCGATCCCGCCGATGGCGGGTGAAAGTGCCGGCACCAGCAGCGCAACCGTCATGACCACGGCCGTCAGATGGGCGCGGTCTTCCGGCGGATAGGCGCGATAGGCCATGCTCTGGCCGACCGGCACGAGCAGTCCTCCGCCGAGACCCTGAACGAGCCGCCAGGCGAGAAGCGTCGCAATCCCAGTGGCCATACCCCCGCCGAAGCTTCCCACCGCCACAATGAGCAGAGAGGCAATGAACACGCGGCGTTCGCCGATCCGGCGCGCAAGCCAGCTCCCCAGCGGAATGGCGACAGTCAGGCCGAGCATGTAGATCGTGCCGACCCAGGCGAGATGCACGACGGATGCGCTCAGCTCCCGCTGCAACGCCGGCAGGGCGGCATTGAAGATGAACATATTCGCGAGATCGACGGCGAAGCCGAGAAGATAGAGGGTGGCAATTCGGGAGCGGGCGGACACCGGGAAAACCTTTGATAGGAATGACGCCCGCAGGGTATTCCCTTTCATATCGTCGAATAAGGCGATACAATTCGACAACACTTGTCGACTCTATTTACCAATTGGAGTGCGTTATGGCGGTGAGTCTTGATCGCCTGACTGCTTTGCGAGCCGTCGTGGAAGCAGGATCGTTCACTGCGGCCGCCAAGCAACTCAATCAGGCCAGGGCCGCCGTCAGTTTCAACATCAAGCAGCTCGAAAGCGAATTGGGCGTCACGCTCCTTCATCGCACCACGCGCAGCCTTGCTCTGACCGATGCCGGCGAACGGTTCTATGCGCGCTGCCTTCGCATTCTCACGGAAGCCGATGAGGCGATTGCCGAAGCGCGCACGGAGCAAACGGTGCTGAGCGGCAGCTTGCGCCTGACATCGACGGTTGAATATGGCGTCGCGGTGATCGCTCCGGCGCTTCAGAAATTCACTGCGCTGCATCCAGACCTCGACGTCCAGTTCGAAGCCTATCCGACGAATGTCGACCTCCTGCGCGACCGCTTTGACGTCGCAATCCGGCTGGGGCGCAACGAGCAATTCCAGACGTCGCCATATGCTGGTGTGCACCTGGGGACGTATCAGCTCAGGCCAGTCGCGTCGCCGGACATCCTCGCCCGCGTTGATCGAACTGTCGTTGGTGCGCCCAAGATGCTGAGCGCGCTGCCGCACATCAGCAATGCCACCGTCGACCATGTGAAAAGCTGGACAATGTTCGACGAAGACGGGTGCGAATGCGCGTTCGAGGTGCCTCGTCCGTCCCGGCTACTTGCCAACAACGCATCGGTTGTGAAGGCGCTGGCGGTTGCCGGCGCAGGCGTTGCGCTTCTGCCTGACTGGTTCGTCGCGCCAGAACTTGCCAAGGGCACGTTGGCCGACGCCCTGCCGTCCTATCGCTTCCCCGATCACCAGATTTACGCGATGCACCTGCCCATGCAGATGGTCCCGCAGAAAATCCGGGCCTGGCTCCTTTTCCTCAAGGATCATGTCCGTCGTTGATTTCCTGGCACGGTACGCCGGACTTCTGCTCGGAAGTTCTCGACCAAACCCTACATTCCTACATGGCGGAGCGTGACAGATTCAAACTACCACCTCGTGAAGATCATCGACATTCTCGATACCGTGTCCGGTCATCGCCGATGCGTCGACATGTGGGTCGTAGCAATTCCTCCTGCCTTATCCGATGTCCGGCGCTTCAACCCGCGAGGATCGATTGCTCGACGATCGTCAGCGCCCGGTCGAGTTCCTGGCGGGAGACCACCATGGGCGGCGAAAGCGTCATGACGTTGCCCTGGCTGATCTTCAGGCTCAGCCCCGCTTCCATGCAGCGATAATAGGCCCGCTCCGCCAGCGCATTGTCCGGCGTGAAATCCGTCCGGTCGGATACGATCTCGACGCCGAAAAGCAGGCCGCGGCCGCGCACATCCCCGACCGCCGCGCAGCGTTCGCCGAAAGTGCTGAGCCGGTCCATCGCATAGCCGCCGAGTTCGGCGGCGCGCTCCGCAAGCCCCTCCTCGATGATGATGGAAATGGTGGTCAGCGCCGCGCGCGTCGTCACCGGGTTCTTTTCGTGCGTGTAGTGGCCGATGGCATAGTCGCCCGCCACGTCGAGATCGCGCCTGGCGACCACGCCCGCGATCGGCAAAATGCCGCCACCGAGCGATTTTCCGAGCACGAGGATGTCGGGAACGACGTCGTCGTGCTCGCAGGCAAAGAAGCGGCCGGTCTTGCCTAGGCCGGTCGGAATTTCGTCGAAGATCAGCAAGGTTCCGTGCCGGTCGCAGGCCTCACGCACCTGTTTCCAGAAACCCGGCGCCGGTGGATTGGGCGTCGCCCGCATCGGTTCGGCGACCAGCGCTGCAAAATCGCCCTCGCGGGCGAGGACGTAGGAGATCATGTTGGCGCAGGCGCGCGCGGAACTTTCGAGATTGTCCTGGCCATAGCCGCAGTGGCGGTTCGCCCAGGGCGCGACGTGTTCGGCGCCCGGCAGGAGCGGGCCGGCTATGCCCGAGCGGAAGGTCGCCTCGCCGCCGACGCTCGACGCGCCGAAGCCGGCGCCGTGGAAGGCATCCCAGAAGGAAAGCGTCTTGAACCGGCCGGTCGCGGCGCGCGCCAGCTTCAGCGCGACTTCGATCGCATCGGATCCACCCGTGGTGAACAAGACCTTGCCGAGATCGCCGGGCGCAAGACGGCCGAGCATCTCGGCAAGCTCGACGGCAGGTTCGCAGGTGAAACGACGCGGTGCAAAACACAAATCATCGATCTGGGCCTTGATTGCCTGTTTCAGCCGGGGATGGCCATAGCCGATGTGGTGAACGCTGTTCCCATGGAAGTCCATGTAGCGCCGGCCAGAGGTGTCCTCGATCCAGATGCCCTCCGCCTTGGCGATGGCGGTCAGGCAGGGGCTTGACAGGCTCTGGTGCAGGAAGGCGGCGGCGTCGCGCGCCACAAGGGAGTTCGTCCGTTCGTCGCCCATCCGGGCGTTCCAGGCCCCGCGCGCTGCCGATGTGTTGGCTTCGCCCTCCGTGTGAACCAGGGCGGATGCTGTGGCTTTCATCGCTTTCTCCGATCATCGTGCAGCTGCGTGCAAGCTATCGCATCTATCGGAGAGTGAACAAAATCGATATTAATGAGACAAATTAAGAATTCTTCGATGCCCATGCATCACCTAGGGGGCTTCCGCCTGTCATGCGCTATGTCCAGCTTCGGGCTTTCCATCACGTGGCTCTTGCCGGCAGTTTTTCGCAAGCTGCCCGAGCATTGCACCTCACGCAGCCTGCCATTTCCGACCAGGTGCGCTGGCTGGAGGAGGAATACGACGTCGCCCTATTCGTTCGAAAGCGCCGTCAGATCGAGCTGACACCGGCAGGTTCCCGGCTCCTGGCGGCGACCCACCGCCTGTTCGATGCCGAAGGCGAAGCCCTCGAGGTCCTGCAGGAGGAGCGATCGCTGAGGGCAGGCATGCTCAGGATCGCAGCCGATTCGGTGGATCACGTCCTGGACGTGCTCACCGTCTTCCAGGCGCGGTTTCCCGGCATTCAGATCAAGATCGTCGGCGGCAATTCCAACAGCATCGTGGAGGATTTGCTTGCCTACGACGTGGACGTCGGCGTCCTTGGCGAATTGGCTGATGAGCGCCCGTTCGAAGTCTTTTCGCTCAATGTCTCGCCTGTCGTGCTCTTCGCCGCGAAATCGCATCCCCTGGCGACGCGGACGAGCATTCCGCTTGAGGCGTTGAGCGCATGGCCCCTGATCATGAGGGAGCAGGGTTCACGCACCAGGCAGATGCTGGAGAAGCTCGCGGGGGCGCAAGGGGTGACCCTCCGCTACGCAATCGAGGCCGAAGGACGCGAAGCCGTCCGGCGGATCGTTGCCGCGGGCATGGGTCTCGGGGTTGTGTCCGAAGCGGAGTTCGACAACGATCCGAGGCTGGTGAAAATCGCGCTCGAACACCAGCCGCTTTCGATGCATGAAAAGCTGATCTGCCTGAAGGATCGCCGTAGCAGCAAGTCAATACAGGCCTTCTTCGCGACTGCGCGCGCACTGTCGCAAGGCTAGTGCGTTCCCCACCCCGCATGACCATCGATAGCCAATCGCGAAGATCCCTCGCCTTCGGCAGCGTCGCGTTACCTAGCGAAGCAACGCGCGTCCGACGCGCCGCAGCGAACGCTTGTGCCCCGTGGCACATCATGTCATTAGGACGCCTTCCCCGGAGACTGGCAGATGACGAAAAACATAATCGCCGGAAAACCTTTGAAAAGATTGGTGTTTATGGCGTCCCTTTTTTTGTGGACACCGGCGAATGCAACGCCGGCACTCGTCGTGGATGCCGACAGCCATCAAGTTCTCTATCAGGAAGATGCCGGCGTACCCTGGTATCCGGCCTCGACAACCAAGCTCATGACCGCGTTCGTCGTGTTTGAAGCCCTTCGGTCTGGCGAGGTGACACTGACGACGCCGGTCACCATGACCCGCAACGCAACGAAACAGGCGTTTGTCGAATCCGGCCTGACCTTCGGCCGGACAATGACCCTCGAAGACGCGCTCTTTGCCACGATTACGGCTTCAGCAAATGACGTCGCTGTAGCCTTGGCAGAAGTAGTCGCTTCCGGCGAAACGTCTTTCGTTCGGCGAATGAATGAAGCGGCGGCCCGCATCGGGCTTACGGGCACGCATTTTACCAATCCAAACGGTCTATTTGACAGAGAGAATTACACGACTGCCCGCGATCTTGCGATCCTTGGGTTGGAAGTGGACCGGATGTTTCCTGAATATCGCCGCTTCTTCCTGGCTTCGGCAGTCACGATCGACGGTAAAGAGATCAAGTCCAACAATCTGTTGTTGACGCGTTTCAGCGGCACCATCGGGATGAAGACTGGTTTCCTATGTGCATCTGGACGAAATATCGTCGGGCTCGCCACTCGAAACGGAAGGCGCGTGATGGTGGTCATCTTGGGCGCCACGACAGAACGGGAACGCAACGAAAGATCCGCGCAATATCTGACGCACGCCTTCGATGGAACGCTGTCCCCAGATGCAGTGCTTGTGGATCATCTGCCGAACCGGACCGGTGTCACGCCGCAGGATATGCGCATTCGCCTCTGTACCGACCAGAGTGCTGACTACGAGGCCAGCCGAAATAAGCTTTATCCAATGGGCCTGGCAGGTCAGGAAACCTACTTGCGAGATCATATCACCGGGCAGGTCCACGCGATCACGACATGGGCCAACGATAACGTCACGGATGTACCAACACCCACACCACGCCCATCATAATCACAACAACGAGCCGGCTGTATGGTGCGATACACCTTCGGCCTAAGTCCCCAGCGATCTGCCCAGAGCCGCGGCCTGCCGTTCATGGGTCGCCGGCGGCACGCCGGCTCCCGTCTGGATGCACGGCCTTAGCCGTATGACACGCGCAGTTTGGTTTAGAGGTGCGCCCACGCGTGAAAGTGTTAATGTGGAAAGTCACGGATTTGCATTGCCGCCCCTGTTTCGATCACTGTCGAGGGAGACTGCAAGATGGCAAAGAAGCTGCTCGAAGGCGCCTCGAAGGAGGATCAGACCTGGTTGGCCGAAGTGACATACCGGTTCGCGTTCGATGCTGTGTATAGGCCCCTACCACCGGATGCGAACGCTGCCCGGTCGAGACTCGAGGCTGGAAACCGGGCCTTCGCCGAACTCCTTGACCGGATCGCCTCATCACCACCCGCAAAGCTGAACATCGCTGTCGACCCGCATGATGTCGGCCTTCTTCCCGGGCGCAGCGCGGCACCCAAACAGCAACCGTTTGCGGCAATTGTCGGTTGTGCCGATGCGCGTGTTCCGGTCGAGCTGATCTTTTCCGAGGGCCCGAACGACCTGTTTGTCGTCAGGGTGGCCGGCAATGGCATGGGCGACGACGTCACGGCCAGTCTGAGCTATGCTGTTGATCATCTCAAGGATAGCCTGCGCACGATAGTCATCCTCGGCCACAGCGGGTGCGGGGCCGTTTCGGCGGCCGTCGACGTCTATCTGGAGCCAGCAAAATATATGCAAATCATGACGCAGAAGGATCTGCGTCAAATCCTGGACAGCATACTGATCGTCATCCAGCTTGGCGCGACCTGGCTGGAGAGGGTGTATGGGACCGAGGTCGTCCGCCGGCCGGGATATCGGACCACACTGATTGAGGTGGCGATAGCGCTAAACGCGGCGCTGACCGGATATGGCATTCGTTCGCGCCTGAACTTGGCGGCCCGCGGCGAAATTGAAGTCATCTACGGCGTCTATCTTCTGGAGGAGCGACTTGTGTGGTCACCAAGAGGAGAGAACCCGGACTGGTTTCATTTGTCGGCGGCACCAAGGGACCCGGATGACTTCGTCATACTGTGTGACCTCCTAGTGTCGTGCCCTCGGGTAATGGACCTGCTCGCTACCACCCCGAAGCCCGTGCGGCACTAGGAGACCTGTGCGCGGGTGTCTGGACTGGCGTGTTGAATTACGATTCTCTCAATCTGAACAATGGATTGAGGATGCGATGTCGCACGTCGGCGCATGGGGCGGCTGCTTGCTGGCCGCTTTCGAGGCGCTCAAGCCGTCGTGCGGTTGCGCGGCAAACAAAAAACCCGCCGGTTTTCGCCTGGCGGGCTTTTTTTGATTTGGTTGCGGGGCTTGATCACGCAGAGACTTGTGATTTCGGGACGCTATATGAATTTCGCTCATATTACGACGTCGCCGCCACACCTTGAGGCGCCTAGCCGCGGCGATGATGCGGGCGGTGATCGGCGTGTAGCACAAGAGCAGGAGGTCGGCTTCAGCCACCTCGCGCCTCAGCCTGTCCTCCGGCACGCGCCGTCGGGCAGCGAGACGAGCTCGACGCCGCGCGCCCCTAGCCCGGCGTCGATTTCCGGACATCCCGGTCGAGTTCCTGACGGGAGACCAACGGATTTCACGCCGGACAATGCGTTGGCGGAAGCTGCCACTAATCCTTTTGATCGAGGTGACGAGCAAAATCATCCTACTTTAGGCGAAGTTGTTCTGCGGATAGTGAAACTCTAGCGTGCCGTGTCAGTTGGCGCCTCCGTCTTCAATCCGCTGGCGATCCCGCCAAGACTGATCCGCAGTGCCACGAGGGGACGGAAGGGTGATTGCGGTGGCGGCTAAAAGGGCGCTGGCTCAAAAGTGGGGGGCAGATGTTTGCGGGTTTAGAGGTCTTTCAACAGGCGTTTGACGTGTGCGTCGCGGGCGCTGGCCCGGTCGGTATTGCCGCTGCGCTTGAATTGAGCAGGCGCGGCATGCGAACGCTGCTTCTCGAAGCGGGGCCGAAACGATCGAAGCGACCCCAACGAAACGAAACAGGCTTCGACATAGAAGACGATATCTATCACGCTGCGGACCGACTTACTTCGGCCACCGGACTTGGCGGCACGTCCGAACGATGGGGTGGGCAATGCGTTGAGCTGGATGATATAGACTTCGAGGCAAGAGATTATGTCGCACACTCCGGTTGGCCTATTGCTCACGAAGAGATTTCGCCTTTTTATCAGCGGGCACGGGCTCTTTTGAGCAGCAACGTCGCCGGCGAGCGATCGGAGCCGGAACCGGAGACTGATTTCCCATCATCCCGGGAAAGCTGGACACGAATACGCAACACAGCGAAGGCCAACAGCGCCGAGCTCGCTTCTTCGAAGAACCTCTTCGTCGCCCTGGACGCGAGGATCAAAGCTCTGGCGTTCGATCCGGTTGAGGCGCGCGTACATTCCATGTCGATTGCCTGCCGCGGTGGTTCGTACAAGGTGTGCGCAGACCAATATGTGCTGGCCTGTGGCGGCAGAGGTAATACCCGGCTCCTACTGAACCTCCAGCTGGCGTTTCCGCAATTGTTCGGCGGAAGCGATGGGCCGCTCGGGCGCTTCTACATGGGACACCTCGCTGGACAGATCGCGCAGATCGAATTCGCCACCAAAGAGCATGCCGAACGGTATCTTTTTAAGCGCACATCCACCGGAACCTTCGTGTGTAACCGGTTTCAACCCGCCCCCCAATTGCAACGGGCACACGAGCTGCCGAATATCGCTTTTTGGCCGACGAACCGTAGGGCCGCTTTCGGTGAGGCCGACACGGCGCTCTCGCTGCTACATCTCTGGAACAGTCGGAAGTCCTTCGTCCACAAGGCGACATGGGGCGAAGCCGACCGATTCCGTTACTATAATGCTCTGCATAATGTACTGCGCAATCCCCTTGGCGCGACCTCTTCCGCGCTGGGGCTGCTTCGCCAAAAATTCAGCTTTGCCGAACCATATGTTCTGCTGCGCAGGCCAGACATGAAATACGGCCTTCGCTACCATGGGGAGCAAATTCCAAGCAGTTCAAGCCGCGTCTTCCTCAAGCCAGAGCAAGATGCGGACGGCCAGTTCAAGCTCGACGTCTCATTCCGATATCTGCCTCAGGATTTTCGCGGGACGCTCCAAGCACATGTCGCCTTGGATCGCTGGCTCAAGGAGCGCAAGATAGGCAAGCTGATATTCGACGCAGCCCCCGAAAACCTCGAAGAGCATATCGCCGCGCAAGCCAAAGACGGATACCATCAGATCGGGTTGACCAAGATGGGCGTGGACCGCAACCACGCCATCGTCAACCACAACTGTCGCGTCATCGACATCGCTAACCTCCATATCGCCGGCAGCTCCGTTTTCGCTACGTCCGGACAAGCGAACCCCACGCTTCCCGCCGTCGCCTTGGCCATCAGACTCGCCGAACATCTCGCCAGCGAGGCCCGCCATCAAAGGACGGCGGCGAGTTTGTCGACGAGCAGCTGCGGAAGCCTCTCTTCCGGCCCTCAACCCGTCACGGAAATCCTGTCCTCACTCTGACGCTCGGGGGCGTTGCGTGGGAAGCTCCCCGCTCGAAGGCCGGCGACCCTGGCGCCGGTCAGGGGGAAGCTGTCCGCACATAGGATCAACTTGGCGCCCCCAGACAGGACATTAACCGCCACCCGTTACAATACTAATCTTACTAATCAAACACCCTCTTGACTCCTAATTGACACCGGCCGTTGCTTTGTTCTGCCCCAGAACGCCAAAAAAGCCCGCCGACTCGGGCGCCCTATGCAGATGCTCAACACGATTGACGACATCCGCGTTTTCAATGCTGGTGCCGAGCCAGACGTTTGGCAGGACTTCGCCAATCTTGCCGGAAACCAGCTCCGTCATTCGGTCGGGCCGCTTCGTGAGGATTTGATAGTTGTGGCGCGGCGTCTCGCGCATCACCTGCCAAACTTCGAGAATGAAGGCGTCGCTGACCTGCTCATGAAACAGGTCACTCATCGAGTTTACGAAGATCTTTCGGGGTTTGCACCAGCGATGCGGAATCGACAGCGCCTCCCGATCCTCGCGTACCACGCCATTTTAGACAGTTCACCGTCCAGTCTTGCGGGTCAGCCCCGCATATTTCTCCACGCCCATCGCCTCGAGGCGTTTAGCCATTTCCATGGCATAGCAATGCGTGCAGCCAGCGGTCACAATCGAACACCCGGCAACTGGATTCCAAGTCGAATCCGTCCACTCGATCTGCGTTTCAGCCATGCCTCTCTCCCGAGAATCTGTCACCCAACGAAGACATCAGTTGCCATCCCTCATAGGATTGACGAATTGGATACCGGCGAAATCTTTTCCGTTGTCCGTGACCACCACGCAGTCGTTAGCACCGGCGACGGCAGCGATGATCATGTCGAGTGCGCTGCGCGGACGACCTGCGGCTTTGCCTTCGGCCATCAATCGCGCCCAGATCAAAGCTGCCTTGTCGTCGAACGTAAGGATACGGTTGGCGAACAACTCCTGCGGACCTTCCGGCCCCGAGAACCAGGCATCAAGGGCGTCTCGCTTCTTGCCGCGCGGCTTCTCCAGAATGCCGCGCCGGATTTCCGCGATGGTGAGCGAAGCGACGAACAGGTTCTCATCCTTCTGTTCGATCCACCATGCCAACAGCGCTTCCGAGGGCTGCGGCTTGACGATATTGCTGATGATGTTTGTATCGAGGAGATAACGCGTCACAGCTCGACCCTGCGCCCTTCCTCGCGGGGGCGCGACAGATCGACATCAGCGCCGACCAGAGGCGAGCGGCGGAGGGCGGACAGGATACCGCCGGATTTCGGCGGCTCACTCGCGACGAGGGCCTTGACCGCCGCCCGCGCCTGCTCCGCTTCCGGCCCCTCTTCAGCTAGTTGGCGGGCAAGCGACCGGATCAGTTCGCGGTCGGATTCTAGCGCCAGGACCTCGAAGCGCTTGAAGCCGCGCTGCGTCAGCCGTGCGCGATAATTCTCGATTGCTCTCTTCTGTGCGGCATTGCTCATGACGGGTCTCCGTTCTATATCCTGATATATAGCCGATATTAACATCATAAACAAGGGATGTCAGCGATGCCACGAGACTCGCGCCATAAAGCAGTAATGCAGAACAATACTGCGCGTTGGCGCCAGTATTTTCCATATGCTGCGGCACGCGGAAGTGCGCCAAGCTTTGCCGTAGCCGCCGAAGGCACGCCGTCCACCGCCGAATATACGCCTTTAATTTCAGTTGCTTATACTGATCCTCACGCGAATTCTGCAGGGCATGACCTTGCACCCACCCGGCAACAAAGCGAAGATGTCAAGAAGAGAGCGCGAAGAGCTCCTCGAATCCTTGCTGATCGACGAACTGGAACTTACCTTTACACCTCGTGGCAACCCCGATCCGCGCTTTCTGGGTCTGGTCGACTTTCTGGCACGGCAGGCAGCGCGGGAGTGCTTCGCGGAAGAAGTGAAGATGATGAGGCGACGGGGGAAACGCACCTCCTGATGCCGAAGGGAGAGGTGCATTGAAGGTCGCGATCTACGCCCGCTACAAAGAGAAGGAGAAGCGGATCGAGGCGGCGAGCATACTGCGCTTCGTGGTGGACACGATCGTGCTGAGGCCGGTGGAGGGCAAGGTGGAGATCGACGTTCAGGGCGATCTTGCTGGAATCCTTACGATTTCCGCACAAACGAAAAACCCCGCCTTAGGGGCGGGGTCATCGCAAGTAAAGATGGTTGCGGGGGCCTGATCGCACCGAGACTTGCAATCCCAGCGCCATGCCTGAGCTTTACGCAACCATTCTGTTATACGGTCCAGCGGTCATTCGCTTCGTCACCCTATCGGTGCGGCTCTTCCGGCGCTGTCGCGTGCGGTTCAGATCGTTTCGATGAGAACGCGGTTGCCTAGCCCTTGTCCATCGCAGACTGCAAGGTTGCTCGCATCTCGTTGGCAACGTCTTTTAGGATTGCGGTGAATTTTTCCGCGACTGCCGAACCCGTTTTTCGGGCCGGACGCCAGACGGCGAGCGCGTAGGGGACGCCGACGCTGAACCTTCGCAGGACCACGCCCTTGCCCAAATAGTTCGCGGCGGTCAGCGGATTGATGATTGATACGCCCACTCCGGCTGAAACCATTGAACAGACGCTTGCCGCAGTCGTTGTTTCAACCGCGTAGCTACGCGAGATGCCCGCTGCAAAGAAGATGTCGTCCAGTTTCCGTCTATACGGGTCATCCTGCGAAAAATAGACGAACGGGACACTATCGAAATCGGCAGGCTCGAGAACCGGTTTGGACGAAAGCGGATGACCAATCGGCAAGACGCAGACCAGGTCGCCAACTTCGATGCGCTGCGAGATAACTCCCTGATGTTCGAACCGGCCTTCAGTTACCCCCAGGTCAAACACGGTCGTGGTCATCTCATGCTGCAGCGACAATTCCTCGAGGGAATGAAGGGACAAATGAACCGCGGGGCGATGCTTCAGGAGCCGTTGCGCCACACGGGGCAGGATCGCCTCAGCATAGGCGGGGATGGTCGCGACCCGGCAGTTCGCGGCATTGTGCGTTCGGATCGCGGACGCGGCCCGACTAATTTCTTCCATGCCGACGAAGGCGCGGCGCACGACTTCATGCAGCAGCAGCGCCTGGTTCGTCGGTGTCAGGCGCTTGCCGAAGCGCAAGAACAGCTCGAATCCGATCCGCTGTTCCATATCCCGCAACTCGCGGCTTATCGTTGGTTGCGATGTCCCCAAGGCCGCCGCAGCCGCGGTCATGCTCTTGTTGATCATGATGGCGTTAAAAATCTCCATCTGACGCTGATTGAGCCGCATCGTTCCGTTCTTTCTCTTTCCCGCCTCGGAGATACCACCGTTCCCGTCGTTGACCGGTCGAGGTTCCAGCAATTTGCATATCAAATCTGAATAAGACGGCTTTAGCAATTATTTCCCAAGCATCGCGAGGTCTGGAATCATCCGCTCATTAGGAACCGCTGATGCAATTATTCGTGATGGGCTGATGACAAAACATACGGAACCGCCGAATCGCCTGGGAAAAGACCGGAAGTGGCTCGTCTATCAGGCTGGCGGCCTGCATATCGAGGATGTATGTCTTAGCGCCGTGGCAAGGGCCGTGCCGACCCCTTTCTACTGCTATTCCGCAGATGCCATCCGATCGGCGTACAAGTATCTCGCGTCTGCCGTTAACCCGATCGGCGTTTCGATCTGTTTCGCGGTCAAGGCCAACAGCAACATCGCCGTGCTTGGCTTGCTGGCGGAACTTGGTTGCGGCATGGACATCGTTTCCGGCGGAGAGCTTGAGCGCGCCCTCGCCGCGGGAGTGCCGGCATCGAAGATCATCTTCTCCGGGGTTGGAAAGACGCGCGCCGAGATTGCCCGCGCAGTTGAGGTCGGCATCCACCAGATCAACGTCGAGTCGGCCGCTGAAATCACCGCAGTGGCCGAGGTTGCTCGAGGACTTGGCCAGCGCGCGCCGATCACGCTTCGCGTGAATCCCGACGTCGATGCAAAGACACACGCAAAGATCACGACGGCAACCAAGGACAGTAAGTTCGGAATCCCGATCGGCGATGTAGCCGACCTCTATGCCGAGGCAGCGGCGATGCCGGAACTCGAGGTGTTGGGCGTCGCCGTTCACATCGGATCGCAAATTCACGACATGTCGCCGTTCCGACGTGCCTTTTCGGCAATGGCCGAGCTGGTAATGTTCATGCGCGGGAGAGGACTGGTCGTGCCGCGTCTGGATCTTGGCGGCGGGATAGGCATCGCCTCGGACGACACGCCGGGTCCCGACATCGCAGAATATGCTGCAATCATTGCCGAGACAGTCGGCCACCTTGGCTGCCAACTGACTGTGGAGCCCGGTCGATGGCTGGTCGGACGGGCGGGGTTACTGGTGACGGAGGTTCTTTACCTCAAGGAAATGCAAAGCGGGCCCATGGCCATCCTGGACGTCGGGATGAACGACCTGATGCGTCCGGCGCTTTACGACGCGCAGCATCCCGTTTTAACCCTTCACGTGCCGCGCACGGATCGGGCCTCCCATCACTACAGCCTCGTAGGTCCGATCTGCGAAAGCTCCGACAAATTCGGGACGTATAATAGACTTGGCGAGATGCGCGCGGGCGATCTGCTGGCGTTCGATTGCGCCGGCGCCTATGGCGCGTCGATGGCCTCGACCTACAACTCCCGTGATCTCGTGGCCGAGGTCCTCGTGGAGGGCAGCCGGTTCCGGACGATACGGCGTAGGCAAAATATCAGCGAGATGCTGAGGCTCGAGCAAGCGGGAAGGTGGCAGTTTCCTGTTCCGGAAGGGCAGGAAGCGACCAGGTCAGCTCAACCGGTCTCGGACGAGGCGCTCAGGACGCCGGTGACAATCGGCACAAACTGAACTGGAAACTGATCCGGAAACGGAACAGTCGGGGAGGCACGCGGCGACATTCGTCGTGCACGTCGACCCGGATGGGGAACCAAGAAAAAGGAAGAAGGACGGACAAATGCTTAATAAGGTCAAATTTCTAATGGCGACGGGGCTGGTCACGCTTGCCCTGGCCTCGCCCACACTGGCGGCAGATCACGTATTGCGAATCGCCTACCAAGAGGATCCGAAGACCGTCGACGTGCAGATGACGCAGGATTTCTACACCCTGCCGCTGAATGTTTACGACCGGCTTATCGAAGCGGAAACGAGCGGCCCTGGCCAATCGAAGCTGGTGCCCGGCCTCGCCGAGAGCTGGGAAGTTTCGGAGGATGGCAAGACCTATACGTTCCATCTGCGCAAGGGAGTCCTTTTCCACAATGGCGAGGAACTGACGGCCGATGACGTCGTCTACACCTTCGACCGGATGCTCGACCCCAAGACCAAGGCCCTTAGCACCGATATTCTCGACTTCGTCGATGGCGCCAGGGAGCGTCTGGACGGCACGGCCACCACCGTCCGTGGATTGCAGGCGGTAGACAAATACACTGTCAAGATCATTCTGCGCGACCCCTACGCGGCCTTCACCGCTCTTATGGCCGCCCCGGCCGCCTCGATCTACAATCGGAAGTTCACCGAACCGTTGGGCGACCAGTACGGTCTCACGCCTGAAACGACCAACGGCACTGGTCCGTTCAAGTTGACGGAATACAATCTGAACGACAATCAGGTTCTCGAAGCCAACGACCAGTACTACCGTGGTCGTCCCAAGCTCGACCAGATCATCATCCGCGTTGTCGCAGATTCGGAGACCTTGCGGCTTCTCTTTGAATCTGACGAACTGGACGTCTTCGACGTTGACTACGCTCCGACGCAGTTGCCTTATTTCACCAGCAGCGATCAGTGGAAGGGCCAGGTCCGGGCGGGTCCGCGCGTCGGCATGTACTACTATCACATCAACCAGGCGCTGAAGCCCTTTGACGACGTGCGCGTCCGCAAGGCATTCCAGATGGCCATCAACCGCGAGGAAATTCTCCAGAAGAATTTCTACGGCAAGGGCATGGTTGAAAACGGCGTGATGCCGCGTGGCCTTACCTGCTACGCCGCCGCCACGCCCATCGAATACAATCCGAGCAAGGCCAAGCAACTTCTGGCCGAAGCGGGTTATCCCAACGGCGTGGACATCAAGCTTGCGCAGGTCAGCAGCTGGTCTTCGAAATGGTCTGACATGAACCAGATCATTCAGGCCCAGATTAAGGAAGCCGGCTTCAACGTCCAGATCAACACGATGGACGAGTCGGCCTATCTTGCGAGCCGCAAGGCCGGGACGGTCGACAACTACACGCAAAACTGGTCCGCTGACTTCAACGATCCGGACAACTTCTTCTACACGTTCTTCAGCAAGAGCGGGACAGCGGTTCGTGGTTACAACAACAACGATACTGAAGTCTTCGCGGCTCTCGACAAGGCACGGTCGATGACCAATCCCGAGGAACGCTGCGCACTCTATCAGAAGATGACCGATCGGATCGTGCAGGAAGACGCGGCCTGGGTGCCGATGTTCAGCCTCGATCACGCCTACGTCGTGCAGCCGCGGGTGAAGAACTTCGTGGTGCCGTGGAACGGCTGGAGCGACATGAGCTACTATAAGATGGAAGTCGAATAAGGCATTCGAGGTGGCGGGCGTTGTTCATCGGTGCCCGCCCCATCTGAGCGCGCTTGTCGCCAGTGCGCCTTCTCTGGCAGGTATCTCCTTGCAGCTCTCGCCTCAGTGAGACCCAATGAAAGATTTCTTTCGATGCTGATCTTCGTGATAAAGCGCATCGCGATTTCGATCCCCGTTCTGATCGCCATCACGGCGTTGCTTTTCATCATGCTCAATGTGATCCCCGGCGATCCCATTGCGCTGATGATGAAGGAACATGCGAGCGCCGACGTGATCGACCGCGTACGTGCCCAGATGCACCTCGATGATCCGCTGCTCACGCGGTATTTCAGGTTCCTTTTCGCCGCGCTGCAGGGCGATCTCGGCGTGTCGATCAAGCTCAACCGGGACGTGACGACACTCATACTCCACGCCTTCCCGAATACGCTCCTCCTCGCAGCCAGCGCGGCGATCGTTTCCTGGGTCATCGGCATCCCCGTGGGGATTCTGTCGGCGGTTCGGCGGGGCTCCAAGCTCGACCATTTCTTCATGGGCTTCTCGCTTCTGGGCGTGTCGATGCCGATCTTCTGGTCCGCCCTGCTGATGCAGTACATCTTCGCCTTGAAACTGAAATGGCTGCCGGTATCGGGGTTCTACGGCTTCGAATATGTGATCATGCCCGCCATGGTTCTGGGGTGGAGCTCCGCAGGCGTGATCGCCCGTTTGACTCGATCCAGCCTCTTGGAAGTGATGCGCCTTGACTATATCCGAACGGCCCGGGCCAAGGGACTTCGCGAGATCCTGGTAATTCAGCGGCATGCACTCAAGAACGCGCTCATTCCCGTGGTGGCTATCATGGCGATCCAGGTTGCCACCCTTCTGTCCGGCGCGGTCATCACCGAAGCGATCTTCGGCATTCCCGGCGTCGGCCGCATCTCCGTCAACGCCATTCAGGCGCGCGATATGCCGCTTCTACAAGGGTCGGTCCTCTTTGCGACTACCCTTGTCATTATGGGGAATCTGATTGCCGATATTCTCTACTCCATTCTCGACCCCCGCATTCGATACCAAATGAAGGGAGGATCGAAGTGACGCAATTTTCCGAAACAACGGAAGACTTTGCCGATACGAGCGAGAGCGACAGCTTCTTTCGTGAGACGGTCAGGGTCTTTTGCAGAAACCGCATGGCGGTGATCGGGCTGATCCTGGTCGGCGCTCTGGTCTTCGTTGCGATTTTTATTCCGCTTATCAGCCCCCACGATCCCTATCGCGTCGCGCTGGACGAACAGTTCTTGCCGCCGTCCACCACCTATTGGCTCGGGACAGACAATTTTGGCCGGGATCTTCTGACACGGATTCTCTATGGCGCCCGGATCTCGTTGGTCGTCGGCATCGTGCCGAGCTTCATCTCTCTGGTGATCGGGGCCGTAATGGGCATCATCAGCGGATATTTCGGAGGCAAGACCGATGTCCTCATCATGCGCCTGGCCGATACCATGCTCGCTTTCCCGTCGCTGCTCTTGGCGATGGTCGTGATGTACACGCTGGGCGCAAACCTCTTCAACATCTTCATCGCGTTGAGCCTCGTCGGCTGGGCAGGTGTGGCGATGGTCGTGCGCTCCCAAACGCTCGCCCTCAAGGAGAAGGAATACATCGAGGCGGCGCGCGCGAACGGCACGAGCAAAGTGACGATCATGGTTCGCCACCTCTTCCCCAATGTCATCCCGACGCTGATCGTCCTGTTTTCGCTCAGCATTCCCGAGGCGATCATGTGGGAATCGAGCCTCAGCTTCCTCGGCGTGGGCGTCCAGCCACCCGAAGCGAGCTGGGGGTTGCTAGTGGCAAAGGGCAAGGAATACCTCTTCTCGGCACCGCTGGTCGCGATCATTCCGGGGGTGGCAATCCTGGTCGCGGTGCTGGCGTTCAATTTTGTCGGTGACGGGCTGCGCGACGCGCTCGATCCCTACATGAAAGACTAGCGGGCGCTGCGATGACAGATCAGAGCATATTGTTAAGCGTGCGCAACCTGCGCACGGAATTCCAGACCCAGCGCGGCTCCGTCAAGGTTGTCGACGGCGTGTCGTTCGACGTCGGCCGTGGCAAAATAGTGGGACTGGTGGGAGAATCCGGCTCCGGCAAGAGCGTGACGGCGCTGTCGCTGATGGGGCTGGTGGCATCCCCCCAGGGAAAGGTAAGCGCCGACAGCATTATGCTGAACGGCACCGACCTGACACGGCTGAACGCCGAAGAACTGCGGCGCAACCGCGGCCGTCAACTATCGATGGTGTTCCAGGAGCCGATGACATCCCTGAACCCGGTGAGAACCATGGTCCAGCAGGTCGGAGAGCCTCTTTCGATTCACACGAATCTCGGTCGGCGTGCTATCCGCGACAAGGTTCTGCACATGTTCGAAACGGTGGGCATACCGGAACCTGCGGCGCGTCTCGACGTCTATCCGCACCAGCTGTCGGGCGGTCTCAGGCAACGGGCGATGATCGCCATGGGACTGATTTGCGAACCGAAGCTTCTCATCGCGGACGAGCCGACGACCGCGCTGGATGTGACGACACAGGCGCAAATCTTGCGGCTGATGATGGCGCTACGCGACAGGGTCGGCACCGCGATCGTCATGATCACCCATGATCTCGGTATCATCGCAGAGATGTGCGACGAGGTGAACGTGATGTATGCGGGCCAAATCGTCGAGCAAGCCAACGTCTTCGACCTCTTCGACCGGCCATCGCATCCCTATACGCGCGGACTTCTCGCATCGATCCCGAAGGCGACGGAAAAGCGCTCGGCGGAACGCATGAACAGCATTCCGGGTGTGGTGCCCAACCTCGCCAAACTTCCCACGGGCTGTCGTTTCAATCCCCGATGCGGGGACGCGATGCCCATCTGTCGGGTGCAGCAACCCGGACTGACGGATCTCGGCAATGGTCACAAGGCCCGCTGTTGGCTTCACGACAAACAGGGAGGAAAGCTGTGAGCGAAGTCCTCATCTCAACCGACGGGCTTAGCAAGCACTATCCTATCGGTACAAGTTTCTTCGGCCGACGGGATCAGGTGATCCGTGCCGTGGACGGCGTCAGTTTGGATATCTACGAGAGAGAGACATTCGCGCTGGTGGGCGAGTCGGGCTGCGGCAAGACCACGCTTGGCCGTGTCATGCTGCGGCTCCTCGACCGGACCGCAGGCACCGTGCGGTATCGCGGCCAGGACCTTCACGCGCTGAACGATTCAGCGATGCGGGCGATGCGCAAGAAGCTCCAGATCGTCTTTCAGGACCCGTTTGCCTCGCTCAATCCCCGGATGCGGATCAAGGACATTCTGGCCGAACCGCTGCGCACGCACCGCTTCGGAACAGAGGCCCAGATCGAGGAACGCTGCGGCGAACTGCTCGACATGGTCGGGCTGCGGCGAACCTTGTTGCGCCGTTACCCGCATCAGTTCAGCGGCGGGCAACGGCAGCGCATCGGCATCGCCCGCGCTCTCGCCAACAGCCCTGAATTCGTGGTCTGCGACGAGGCCGTTTCGGCGCTGGACGTCTCGATTCAGGCGCAGGTCCTGAACCTGCTCCGCGATCTTCAGGAGCAGCTGAAGCTGACCTATCTGTTCATCACGCACGATTTGAGCGTGGTTCGCCAGTTCGCTGACCGCGTCGGCGTGATGTTCCTGGGGCGGATGGTGGAGGTCGGCACGACGGAGGAGATATTTTCCAATCCGCGTCACCCCTACACGATGTTTCTAATTTCGGCGGTTCCGCGCGCCGATCCACATCAGCGGAACCGCGAAAAGCCGTTGCTCGTCGGCGACATTCCGAGCCCGATGAACTTGCCGACCGGATGTCGATTTCAGACGCGCTGTCCTTACGCTCAGGCGATCTGCAGGACGGAGGAACCGGCCCTGTCCGATCAGGGCGGCCGGCCAGTCGCGTGTCATTTTCCCCTGGGTCTGTGAGATTTCAAGAAGGAAGGAGCTGAGCGTGGATCTGATCGTTTCGCGAGACGGGGACGGCTGGCAGGCCACATTTGGAGACAAGCGCTGGCGCTGCGCCGTTGGCCGCGGCGGCTTGCATACAGACAAGGTCGAGGGCGATGGCGTCAGCCCCATGGGCCGTTGGCCGATCCGCCAGATTTTCTACCGGGCAGACCGGATGGCCAAGCCGACAACGCGGTTCCCCTGCCATGAGATCGACAGGTTGGACGGCTGGTGCGACGCCCCCTCGCACCCAGACTACAATCGCCAGGTGAAGCTACCCTTCGCCGCGAGCCATGAAGAGCTTTGGCGACAGGACGATCTCTATGACGTTGTTGTCGTATTGGGACACAATGACGACCCGCCGGTCGCCGGCGCGGGCAGCGCGATCTTTCTGCATGTCGCCCGACCGACCTATTCGCCGACTGCGGGTTGCGCCGCGCTCTCGAAAGAGGATCTGCTCGCCTTTCTGGCAATTGCCGAACCTACCTCGCATCTGTGCTTTCACCGTCGATCCGCATGATCTCGGTCAGCAGCCATCTCAGACACCCGCACCCGTTCCCATCCCGACCGCGCATGGGCTGCCTACTCTCACGGAGGGCAACGACGACGGTTTCCTGTCGGCTGAGAACGGCGTCCACGGGTTCGGCGATGCCGGTATTGCGGCCTCGCTCGACGACATGCAGACCTGGGAAACCCATATCGACGACCCGAGCTGCCTCTACAACCGCTTGTCGGCCCCGGTGACTTTTCGCGACGAATCTCCCGCCAGCTACGGGTATGGCCTGCGCTGGGATGACGTCGGCGGCATCAAGGTGACCGATCTTGGCAGCGGTCTGCGCGGCTTCAGTGGCTGCACGCGGCGGCGGAGCGGCTTTCGGTGGTGTTGATGTTCAACCATGACACCAGCACACTCTCGGCCGCCACAGCCCTTCTGGACGCGGCTCCCGGCCGCGTTACCAGTCCCCAGCCTGTCCGCGCCGAAGATTGGGACGGACTTTGACTGAATGACGAACAAGGGCTGGTCGTCATAACCGTTCAGGATCCGCCCGGCGTCAAGCTCCATTATGCGCCGTCGGCGGCAGGGGTTATGGTCACCGCAGACGGTGTCGCCCATGACCAAGGGCTCACGCTTCAAAAGGAAGGTCATGCGCCGCCAGAGCGAAAACCTAGACGTGGTCGCCCGCTCGCTTCCCCCTGTCAAATGGGCCGGCCGAGGCGGGATTGCTGGACGCTATTGGTCGGAGGAACTGGAAACCTATCTCGGGATCGAGACCCGCGACGGCGCCACCTACGCGGTCTTCGAAGGCATGTTGGGCACTGGTCCGATGGAGCCGATATATCCGCTCTCCGACGAAATCTGGACAATAACGACAAGGCGCTTGATGGACGCCGCCCCGCCTGGCGATTGGTCGGTTCAGGCCCATCGGGACGCAGGCGGTATCGTGACCGACCTGACCGTCGGCTGCTGGCTCCAACGAAAGATCAGCTACCAACGCGTTCGGTGATCGCACAAGCCTGCCGCGTGCAGGGCCTTGATGATATCGTCGGTCATCTTCTTGGTGTCGCCGTGCGGTTCGGGCCTGATGGCAGAATGACCGGCACTTTCACTCCCGACGGCCGAAACACAGAGTTGGTTTCGCGTTCATTTCTGTGCCGTTTCGTCGGCTTGCGCCTGCTTGCGGGCCGCTTTTGAGGCGCTCAACTCGTCGCGCCGTTACGAGACAAACAAAAAGCCCGCCGACCTTTCGGTCTCGCGGGCTTTTTTTTTGATTTGGTTGCGGGGGCAGGATTTGAACCTGCGGCCTTCAGGTTATGAGCCTGACGAGCTACCGGGCTGCTCCACCCCGCGCCATCTCGGTAAACCGC
>NZ_PVZR01000037.1:0-47352 GCF_003024455.1 Ensifer sp. NM-2 | reverse complement strand
GCACCGATCCGGCCCGCTCCGGCGCCGGCGGCTCGACCGGCGACATCGGCACCCATGCCTATAATCTCGGCGCCTTCGTCTCCGGGCTGGAACTCGAGGAACTTGCCGCCGACCTCGACAGCTTCGTCGAAGGCCGTCAGCTCGACGACAATGCCCATGTGATGATGCGCTTCAAGGCCAAGGACGGTCAGCGCGCCAAGGGGCTCTTGTGGTGCAGCCAGGTGGCGCCCGGCCACGAGAACGGCCTGATGGTGCGGGTCTACGGCACCAAGGGTGGGCTCGAATGGACGCAGAAGGACCCGAACTATCTCTGGTACACGCCGTTCGGCGAACCGAAGCGGCTGCTCACCCGGGCTGGTGCCGGCTCCGGCCCGGCCGCCGCTCGCGTCAGCCGCATTCCGTCTGGCCACCCCGAAGGCTATCTCGAAGGGTTTGCCAATATCTACACCGAAGCGGCCCGGGCGATCTTCGCCAAACGCAAGGGCGAGACCATCGATGCCGCCGTCACCTATCCGACAATCGACGACGGTATGAAGGGCATGGCCTTCGTCGATGCCTGCGTCCAGTCGTCAAAACGAAATGGCGCCTGGGTAAAGGTGTAGCCGGAAAGCATGCCGGGGGGCTAGAGCGTTTCCGGTTTAGGCGGAGTCACAGAAACGCTCTATCTCCTTGTTTTTACGCATTTCCTGACGGAAAACCGCTTCGCACTTTTCCTGGAAATGCTCTAAGTACTTCCGGATGGCGGAAGGCAAACGGCCGCGCTCGACGTTGCGCGCATGCCCTTTCCGGGTTGATGCCGAAGCACCCCGCAGCAGGTTTGCCTCAAGCTGCGGGGGCCGGTTCCAAGCCTACTTTTATCGGTTGCATCCCGGCGTGGTCGGTCGCGTCGGGTCGCATCCGCTCGCCGTCGCAGCACGGTTGGTTCTCGCAGCCGAACTGCCGAGGTGCTCGGCGTAATTGTCGCGGGTGTTCTGATCGACGACGGCGACTGGTGCGGCCAAAACCAGACCGGCCGCGTTGCCGACGGCCGCGGCCGTTCCGGTCGTTGCCACCAGGATCTGGTCGCCGAGACCGACCCGGCTGTCTGTCAGCGTCTGGCCGTCGGAGATGCGCGAACCGATGAGGCGAACGATTTCGGGCGATTCCGCGAACTTGCCGTGATTGAGGCTGTCGCCGGCCTTGATCTTCGTCAGGTCGATCACCGTGATCTTGTTGTCCGCGAGCTCCTTCTTGAACGGCGCCTGCTCCGGATCGATCGCCCCGAGCCGGGAAACGTCGCCCCAGACCCGGCGCGAGACTGCCAGAGCTCGATCGTCGCGGGATACGAACAGCGTGAAGTTCGGGTGCTTCTCGCCCATGTCGGCGATCTGCTGGCGGAAGACATCGACGTCGACATCGGGTGCCGCCAGCATGACGTTCTTGAACTTTGCGGGCAGTTCGCCATTGCGGATTGCCATCTGGCGCAACGCCTCAAGCGCCAGCCAGTTGCCCATCGAGTGCGCGAGGATCGAGACCTCCTTCACTTCCGGGTCGCGGTAGAGGTACTGGAACAGGTTTTCGAGCGCATTGCGCGTGTAGTTGGTGCTTTCGCGATCGTAGCCGTAGGCAAGCAGGCTGCCGCGAGACGGCCACGTGATCAGAATGGGGGCGCTGTGGACGCCGGAATCATGGACGATCTGGGCAAAACGATAGACAGAGTCTTCGAAGCGGTTGTTGAAGCCGTGAACGAAGACGAAAACGCTCTTGTCAGGACTTTTGCGCACACTCGCGCTCAGCCATGATTTGGCGCCGGCCATGTCCAGATCGTCCGCCTTCAGCGTCGCAAAATCGGTTGCCGGATTGGGCGGCAGCTTTTTCGGCCAGGCGACCTCGCCAGCCTTGCGCACGGTGTCTGACGGAATGGAAACGGTCATGTCGACGAAGGTGGGCGCCAGGGCGCGCTCGCCGCTATACATTTCTCCGGGATTTTCCGACCGGCTGCGCGTCGTCGTGATCAGCATGTTGACCCGGCTTGAATCCGGGGCTGTATCTGCGACCGGCGTCAGCACGCCCTTCGGATGCCCGCCGCATGCGGCCAGCACAAACACAAGCATGGCAACCATTGCGCCGCTGCGAATTCGCTCGAGAGGCGAATTGAACCTCACGCCGCCAGTATTCCTGCTCATCCATCCCCCTGTCAAAGCGCAGTGCAAGCAGTCCCCAGCCGGCTTCCTGTCTTATGCCGGGGATGCTAGTGCACGGAGCAGTTACAATGCAATAGCGCGCGCTGACTTTCGGGCGAACCTTGTCCGGTATCGACGACGGGCTTTCGATCTTTTGGCAGGGCCTGACCAGGGCATCGGGGCCGTTCGTCGCGCTCGTCAGGTGGATCTATGGTCGCATTCCGGCGATCCTGCTGATCACCTCAGTAAAGCCCCAATCACCGGCTACCCATCGATCGTCATTATCAGGCTCATCTGGCTTCTCACTGCGGCGGTGACCGCAGGTCCGCCGACGCGCCCGTTTATCGATCCCTCAATAGCAATTCGGTCCCTGCTCGCGGGCAGGACGGCGCGAATACGGAGCGAGGTTCTTATGCGCGGAATTCCCGACGAGATGCTTGCCGCCTTGAGCAAGGAGGAAATCGGCATGCTTTGGCGTGTTTTTGAGACTGTCTGTATCGAGTACGACATTCCGAGAGATGGCGAGCAGATCCAGCATCTCGCCCGATTTCTCATGCGCGAGTTTCGCCGTCCGCTGGACGAAGAAGCGCTGCTTGTCGCAGCAAAGACTTTCTACCGTCACCACGACGGTGGATTCGCAAAGTCGGCCTGAGGCCGCAAGCCTATAGGCGTCGTCTCGACGTTCCATCACCGGGTACCCGGGACGCAGTCGCTCAGAAGACAACCACGGGAGAAAACCATGAAGCCATCTGTTGGAAGCTTTGGATATCAGTTCAGGCTGCTCGATTTCACGATCCGATCATCCCTGGCGATCGTGCTCGGTGTCGTCGGCTGTGTCACCTTCTACGGTGCCTTCTGGTAACGAGCTGTCCCGAGGGCGGCGCTCAGAGCAGCACCCCGAGGACAACAGCGGCGATGGCTGAGGTCAATATGCCGTTGAGCGCCATGGCAAGGCCCGAGAACGTCCCGGCAATTTCGTTGACCTGGAAAGCCCGTGCCGTGCCGATGCCGTGCGACGTCAGGCCGGCCGCAAACCCGCGCGCGGCATAATTCCGGATCCGCAGAAGGTTCATCAGCGGCGTGACGATAATTGCCCCGAACACGCCGGTGAAGATGACGAGAAGCGCTGTCAGGGCCGGGTCGCCGCCGAGTTGCTGCGAGATGCCGACGGCGATGCCGGCCGTTGCCGACTTCGGCGCCAGAGATATCGCCACACTGTCAGGTGCGCCGAGCAGGATGGCGACACCCGTGGCGCAAACGATCGCCGTCAGGCTGCCCGCGACAAGCGCGACGACGACGGGCACGAGGTTCTGCCGGATCAGTGTCCGGTTCCGGTAAAGGGGAACAGCAAGCGCCACCGTCGCAGGTCCCAGTGCAAAATGCACGAACTGCGCCCCGTCGAAATAGGTTGAATAGGATGTCCCGGTGGCAGTCAGTATCGAGATCACCAGGACGACGGCGATCAGCACAGGATTGACGATAGGGTTGAAACCGCTGAGCGCCGCAAGCCGCTGAGCGGCGATATAGGCGCCGATCGTCACGGTCAGCCACGTGAGCGGGCTGGTCGAGAGATAGACCCAAAGCTCGAACACGCGACCGCTAGTGTCCATCGCCAGCCCCTCCTGCGCCCGACATCCTGCTCGCGAACAGGAAAGCTCCCACCGTCACCATCAAAGTCATAAGGGTCGACACCACGACGGCGATGACGATCGTGCCGGCATATTCGTAGATCAGCCGGTAGTTCTGCATCACCCCAACGCCAAGGGGCACGAACAGCACGCCGAGGTTCTTGAGCAGAGCGTCGGCCACGCCGCTGACCCGGGTGTGGGCGGTGCCATCTTCCGACCCGGCTCTCCTGTCGGCAATCCAGAGATAGGCAAGCAGGAGCACGATACCGAGTGCGGGAGCCGGCATGCTCAGGTCGAGGGTCCTGACAACGATCTCGCCGATCAGTTGACAGAGCAGTATGACAAACAGTCCTTCCATCGCCATCTCCCGCATGATCAGTGGTGATCTCCCCACGGCGTATTCCGCAACACAGCCGCATCCATGGATGCTTCGTAGCCGAAATCCTTCGGCCACGCCTACAGCATATTTTGCGCGATGGCCCAAAGCGCGTTGCTGCTCTAAGCTCTTGTTCTTTCGCATGTCGGGGTCGCAAAACCGCGGCACACTTTTGCGCGACATGCGTTAGTGGTGCGGAACCGCCATGGGGACCTCGTTGCCATCGCGGTCATAGAGCTTCCCGTCGCGATAGTGGTCACCGTCACGCAGAGCGGAAATATCCTGATACCGGATGATGCGTTCCGTGCCGGCCACGAATACGGACTGCTGATCGGAATTGCCGGCCTTGAAATGATTGAACAGCAGGTTCAGCGAGATCGCCATGATCGCGGAAGAACTGATGCCCGAGTGGAAGATGGTTTCGAACCAGGCCGGAAAGTGATCGTAGAAATGTGGTGCCGCGATCGGGATCATGCCGAAGCCGATCGAGGTGGCGACGATGACCAGGTTCATGTTGTTGTGATAATCGACCTTGGAGAGCGAGCGGATGCCGCTCGCCGCCACCGTTCCGAACAGCACGATACCGGCGCCACCGAGCACGGCCGGCGGAACAGCTGCGATCACCCGCCCCATGACAGGAAGAATGCCGAGCGTCACCAGAATGAGGCCGCCGGTTGCAACGGCATAGCGGCTCTTGATGCCGGTCACGGCCACAAGACCGACGTTCTGGGCAAAGGCGCTCTGCGTGAACGAGCCAAAGATCGGGGCGAACAGGCTCGAGATCATGTCGGCGCGCAGGCCATCGCCCAGTCGCTTGGAATCGACCTTGGTGCCGATGATTTCGCCGACGGCCAGGATGTCTGCCGACGTCTCGACCAGGATGACCAGGAGAACGATGAACATCGAGACGATCGCCGCGGCCGTGAAGACCGGCGCCCCGAAATGGAAGGGCGAGGGGAAGGCTAGGATCGGACCTTCGGCGACCTTGGAAAAATCGGTCATCCCGAAAGCAAGCGCGATCAGCGTGCCGATGACCATCGCAAGCAGGATCGACAGGCGCGATATACTGGAGCTGCCGACCTTGCTGAGCAGCAGGACGGTGAGCAAAGTGACCGCCGCCAGGCCGATGTTGCTGACGCTGCCGAAGTCGGGCGCGTTGGGATTGCCACCCATGGCCCAGCGGGCCGCGACCGGCATCAGGGTCAAGCCGATCGTGGTAATAACGATGCCGGTGACCAGCGGCGGGAAGAACCGCGTGATGCGCGAGAAGATCGGTGTGATCGCCAGGCCGACGAGTGACGCCACCATCACGGCGCCCATCACCGCCGGCAATCCGCCACCTTCGCGGCTGGTGACGATCGCCACCATGGTAGCGACGCCGGCGAACGAAACGCCTTGAACCAGCGGGAGCTGACAGCCGAAGAACGGAATGCCGATCGTCTGCAGGATAGTCGCCAGGCCGCCGGCAAACAGCGACGCGGTGATCAGCAGGCCAATGTCGGCTGGCGACAAGCCGGCCGCCTGGCCGATGATCAGTGGGACGGCGACGATGCCGCCATACATGGTGAGCACGTGCTGGAGACCATAGACGAGGTTTGCGCCTGCGCCCAGGCGCTTGTCTTCCGGCCGCTCAATCGTTTGTTCGATGTGATCGTTTCGATGCGAAACATCCATGCGTCTCCTCCCAGATGCGTGTGCTGTATAATCTTCGCGTCTCCTCAAACGCGCAGCCCGAATTATAGGCCGAGATCTTGGGCACCATTGCATGCGGGTGATTTGAAGTTGTTATCGGTTTGGCAGCGGTAATCCGTGCGTCCGGAAACGGACATCGCGATAGGTCAAGCGCCGCCGCTATCGCGACGCTGCCTGGACCACCGTGACGGCGATCATGTGGAAGACGTCATCGGCCGTGCAGCCACGCGAAAGGTCGTTGGCGGGCTTGGCCAGCCCCTGAAGCACCGGGCCGATGGCGGTCGCGCCGCCGATGCGCTGGGCGATCTTGTAGCCGATATTGGCGGCATCGAGATTGGGGAAGACGAAGACATTTGCCTGACCGTGCAGCGCCGAATTGGGTGCCTTGGACGACGATACGGCCTCGACGAAGGCGCTGTCGAACTGCAGTTCGCCGTCGATCAGCAGGTCGGGATTGGCGGCGCGGGCAATGTGCGTCGCCTCGACCACCTTGGAGACGCGGTCGTGCGCGGCGCTGCCATTGGTGGAGAAGGAGAGCATCGCGACCTTGGGACGTTCGCCAAGCAGCGCCTGATAGGACCGAGCCGACATGCGGGCGATATCGGCGAGACCGGCAGCATCCGGGTCGACCACGAGGCCGCAGTCGGAAAAGACGAAGGCGCCCTTCTTGGCGTGGTGCGGCTGGCACAACATCATCAGGAAGAAACTGGAGACGAGGCCGGCGTCAGGCGCACGGCCGATGATTTGCAGAGAGGTGCGCACCGTATCGGCCGTTGTTGCCACCGCTCCTCCGATGGTGCCGTCCGCCTCGTCTTCGCGAACCATCATGGCTGCGAAGACCAGGTCCTCTCGCACTGCCTTCTCGGCCATCTCTCGGTCGACGCCCTTGCTCCGGCGCAGGTCGTGATATCGCAACGCGAACTGCTGTGTCAGTGGCGACGTCGCCGGGTCTTCGATCCGGAAGGCAGGCGCATCGCCGCCGTGATCGCGCAGGCGCTCGGCGATGATCTCGTGCCGACCAATGAGCGTGATTTCGGCGAGACCTTCTGCGCGGGCGCGCATGGCCGCAGCGACCACCCGCGTGTCTTCGCCCTCGGCAAGCACGATGTGGCGCGGTGCCTGCTTGGCGGTTTCGATGATGCGGTCGAGTGGTTTCATTAGAGATGCCCCAGATAATGCATGCCGCCGAGAATGAAGAGGCCGAGGAAGATTGTTTCTGCGACGATGAGCGCGACTGCGTCGCCGCCGACATCGAGCACGCGCCGGAGCGACGTCTTCATGCCGACGGCGACGATGCCCGCCAAAAGCGCCCAGCGCGATGCCTCCATGCCGAGTTCGGCGACGGCGGCCGGCACCATCCCGCCGGAGTTCATGGCGGCAAGGATCAGGAAGGCGACCACAAAGCCGGGCAGCAAGGGCGGGCGCTTGCCGGCCTCCACGCCTTCCTGGGGGACGTTTCGAAGGGCGATGGAGAAGATGAGGACAACGGGTGCCAGCATCGTCACGCGGATAAGCTTGACGAGTGTTGCGGTCTCGCCGGCCTCCGGCGAGACCGAGAAGCCGGCGCCGACCACCTGGGCGACATCATGGATCGTGCCGCCGAAGAAGATGCCGGTGCCGCGCGCATCGAGCCCCAGCGACTGGGCGAGGATGGGATAGCCGATCATCGCCAGGGTGCTGAGGACGGTCACCGACAGCACGGTGAAGATCAGATTGCGCTCGGAAAACTCGTTCTTCGGCAGAACGGCTGCAATCGCCATCGCGGCGGAAGCACCGCAGATCGCGACCGCACCGCTGGTGAGAAGGGCGAGCCTCCAGCCTCTTCCAAGGATCTTGGCGGCCGCCAGCCCGAAGAGGATCGTTGCTGCAATCGCTGCCACCAGCAGGAGAATGGTGCCGCTCCCGAGCCCGATCAGAAGGTCGACGCTGATGCGCATGCCGAGCAGCGCAACGCCGATCCTGAGGATCTTTTTTGCTGAAAGCTCGATGCCGGCGACGCATCTGCCTTCCTCGGAGAGGAAGTGGAACGCGATGCCGAGCAGAAGCGCCATCAGCATGGCGGGCGCGCCATAATGATCCGACAGGAACTGCGCGGCCATGGCGACGGCGGCCGTCACCAGCAGACCAGGACCATAGGTCGACAGCGCCGAGGGCAGCCATTGGAACCGCCGCGTCGTTTCGGATACCGCATTCATGTTAAATTTCCCGTCTGAAAGCGCCAAATCTAAGGCCCATGCCCGGCGACATCAGCCGGGCATGGGTTGGATGTCAGATGTGCTGCTGCGGCCGCATGTCCGATCGCTGGATGCCCGCCACCTGCACCGGCTTCTTCATCGCGTCGCGGCGGAAGGGCTCGCCAAGTTCCTGGTTGAGGATGACCTCGACAAAGGTGGTCACGCCCTGTGACTGGTCGTCGAGCGCCTGCTGCAGGGCGGCCGTCAGGCCCGCCTGCGTATCGACCGTCACACCCTTGAGACCGCAGCCGTCGGCCACTTTCGCGTAGCTGAGGTTGGGATTGAGTTCGGTTCCGACAAAGTTGTTGTCGTACCAGAGCGTCGTGTTGCGCTTCTCGGCTCCCCACTGGAAGTTACGGAAGATCACCATGGTGATCGGCGGCCAGCCGGCGCGACCGATGGAGGTCATCTCGTTCATCGAGATGCCGAATGCGCCATCGCCGGCAAAGCCGATCACCGGCACATCAGGGCAACCGATCTTGGCGCCGACGATCGACGGGAAGCCGTAGCCACAGGGTCCGAACATGCCGGGCGCCAGGTATTTCCGGCCTTGTTCGAAGCTCGGATAGGCGTTGCCGATGGCGCAGTTGTTGCCGATGTCAGTGGAGATGATGGCGTCCTTGGGCAAGGCCGCCTGGATCGCACGCCATGCCTGGCGTGGCGACATGCGGTCGGATTCCCGCCGACGGGCCGAGGCATTCCATTCGGTGCCCGGATCGTCATCCTCGTGGTCCATCGACGACAGCTGCTGCAGCCAGGCCGAGCGGGTGGTGTGGATCAGTGCCTTGCGTTCCTCGCGGCCGATATCGCCGGCCGACGGCGACAGTTGATCGAGGATTTGGCTTGCCACCTGCTTGGCATCGCCGCAGATGCCGACCGTCACCTTCTTCGTCAGGCCGATGCGATCGGAGTTGATGTCGACCTGGATGATCGCGGCATTCTTCGGCCAATACTCGATGCCGTAGCCCGGAAGCGTCGAGAACGGATTGAGGCGGGTGCCGAGCGCCAGTACGACGTCGGCCTTGGCGATCAGTTCCATGGCAGCCTTGGAGCCGTTGTAGCCGAGCGGGCCTGCCGCGAGGCGATGGCCGCCGGGAAAGGCGTCGTTATGCTGGTATCCGCAGCAGACCGGGGCGTCGAGACGCTCAGCCAGCGCGATGGATTCGCCGATCGCGCCGCCAATGACCACGCCGGCGCCGTTGAGGATCACCGGGAATTTCGCTTCGGACAGCAATCTTGCTGCCTCTGAAATTGCCTGCTTGCCGCCGGAGGGGCGCTCCAGCCGAACGATGCTCGGCAGCTCGACGTCGATCACCTGTGTCCAGTAATCGCGCGGGATGTTGATCTGCGCCGGGGCGCAGCCGCGCCAGGCTTTCTCGATTACCCGGTTGAGGACTTCGGGAACGCGGCTCGCGTCGCGCACCTCTTCCTGGTAGCAGACCATTTCCTCAAACAGCGCCATCTGGTCGACTTCCTGGAAGCCGCCCTGGCCGATCGTCTTGTTTGCCGCCTGCGGCGTGACGAGAAGCATCGGCGTATGGTTCCAGTAGGCCGTCTTGACTGCTGTCACGAAGCCGGTGACGCCCGGTCCGTTCTGGGCGATTGCCATCGACATGTTGCCGGTGACCCGGGTGTATCCGTCGGCGATCAATGCCGCGTTGGTTTCATGGGCGCAGTCCCAGAAGGTGATGCCAGCTTTCGGGAAGAGGTCGGACACCGGCATCATCGCCGAGCCGATGATCCCGAAGGCGTGTTCGATGCCGTGCATCTGGAGGACTTTTACGAAAGCCTCTTCGGTCGTCATTTTCATTGTCTGTTTCCTTTCATGTTGGGTTGGGGGCCGACCGAGCGGCTAGAGGATTTCGTCCTTGAGGTAGTACCAGCGGTACATCCCCCACTGGCCGATGCGCCGGAACGGCGTCAGCAGCCCATGGCTGGGGAGAGGGGAGGTGAAGATCGGCAGGTCGAGGGCACCGCCCTTGCCGGCGACCATCTGCGCCATGCGCCGTCCGGCCTGGGCCGAGTACATGACGCCGTTGCCGCCGTAGCCCATGGCGTAGAACAGCGCCTGTTGCGGATCCGGGCGGAAGATGCGCGGCATCATGTCGTGACTGACATCGACCCAGCCCCACCAGGAGTAGTCGACCTTGATGCCTGTCAGCACCGGGAACTTGCGGTAGAGGCCCTCGAGCAGACGGTCGAGATGTTTTGGGTTGACCGCGTCTTTGCCGGTGATCGCGCTGCGGCTGCCGATCTGCACGCGCCCGTCGGGCAACAGCCGGTAGTAGTGGCGAAGCGTGCGCGTGTCGGTAAGCGGAATATGCGTCTGGAAATTCAACGCCGACCGCTCTTCGTCGGTGAGTACGCGCGTGACGATCGAGTTGGAGAGGATCGGCATCAGCCGGTGCTTCGTCAGCGAATGCAGGCCGGGCGAGGTATAGCCGGCCGTCGCGAAACACACCGCCCTCGCCCGCACGATCCCGCCGGGGGTGCGAAGGTGGAAGACTCCGCCTTTCCGGTCGCAGCTGAGAACCGGGCTCGAAGTATGAACGCGGGCACCGAGCTTGCGCGCCAGGGTGAGATAGCCGAAGGCGAGCTTGGCCGCATGGATGCCCATGCCGTCGGGCTCGTAAAGCGCGCCCACCGCCTCGTTGTCGCGGACGAAGTCGCGATGGATTTCGTCGCGGCCGAGGATGCGGGTGCGGTAGCCGAAGACGTCGTTGAGGACGCGGGATTCGGCTTCCAGCGACGGCATCACCTTGTTGCGGTGGGCGATATAGAGATGCCCGCCATCCTGCGGGTCGCAGGCGATTTCCGGCGAGCGGATGAGGTCGCGGAAAAGATCGAAGGCTTCGCTGATCTCGACGTGAAGCTTCCTGGCGACATCCACGCCCCAGCGCTCGATCCATTGCGAGCGCTTGAGCCGGCCCGCCGAAATCTGCGCCTGACCGCCGTTGCGGGTGCTGCAGCCCCAGGCGACGCCGTTTGCCTCGAGCACCGTCGCCTTGATGCCATGCTCCTTGGCAAGATGGATGGCGCAGGAGAGGCCGGTGTATCCCGAGCCGACGATTGCGACGTCGACGTCGATATCGCCAAGCACGGGACCATCATCGGCGGGCGGCGGTCCGGCGGTTGCGACCCAGTAGGTCGGCGCATAATCCTTGCCGTCGCCGGGATTGGCGGCGCGATTGGGATCGTATGCCGGATCGAAGGGCTTGCTCGGCCGCAATGTTTTGACAAGCTGTTCCATGTCGGTTTCCTGGCCTGGCTGGAGCTCAGTAGCGGAAGGGGGCCGCAATCAGCGGCCGGTTCTTGCGAAAGGCCTGCTTGCGGACGATCTTGCCGTCACGGAGCGTGAAGAGGTCGCAGCCTTCGGCCTCGATGCGGCTGCCGTCGGCGTTCGTGCCGGAGAAGGTCCATTCCGATACGGCCCGGTCTCCATGGACGAAATGGCTGTGGTGGGCCCAGTGAGCGTCCGGCATCGTCTGCCACACGCTGCTGAAGGCGGTCGCGATCTGCTCAGTGCCCTCGACCCGGGTGCCGTGCGCTTCGCTGCCGGCCACAGTGTTGAAGACGCAGTCTTCGGCGAAGAAGGACATGACGCCGTCGATGTCGTGCCGGTTGAAGGCGTCGAAGAGGTCGGATAGGTCGGTCGCGGTCATGGCTTGTGTTTCCTAAGCGTTTCAGGCGATGTTTTCGGGCATGGCTTCGCCGCGGCCGGGTGAACCGGCCGGATCGGCTTTGTTTGTGCGGTATGGGGTCCTGTTAGGACGGGGCGGCCATTAGCTCGGTGGCCGCGCCCCTGTTGAACGGTGCATCGTCACACCTTGCCCTTCCAGGGAATGAGCGCCTTCTCGAGACGCCGGATCAGGAGATCAAACGCAAAGGCGAAGACGCCGATGACGATGATGCCCATGATCACGGTGTCGCTGGCCAGGAACTCGGCGGCGTTGAGCACCATGAAACCGAGGCCCCGGTGGGCTGCGACCATTTCGGCCGCAACCAGCGTCGTCCAGCCGACGCCGATGCCGATGCGCATCCCGGTGAAGATCTCCGGCAGCGCCGCCTTGAGAATGACGTGGCTGATGACCTGGCGGCGGCTAGCGCCCATGGCATAGGCCGCATGGATCTGCTCGATCGAGACGGACCGCACACCGGCCCGGGCGGCGATCGCCATCGGCGCGAAGATCGCGAGGAAGATCAGGAACACCTTCGGAAATTCGCCGATGCCGAGCCAGATGATGATCAGTGGCAGGTAGGCGAGCGGCGGCAAGGGGCGGTAGAACTCGATGATCGGATCAAAGAGCCCGCGCATCACCCGGTTCACGCCCATGAGGATGCCGATCGGAACCGCGGTGACAAGGGCGAGCGCGAAGGCCCCGAGCACGCGACCGAGACTTGCCAGCGTATGCTGGGCGAGGGTCGAATTGGAGACGCCCTCTGTCAGCGCGATCACGAACTTGTCCCAGACCGCAAGCGGCGATGGCAAAAACAGCGGCCGTACCCATTGCATCTCGGTGACCAGCAGCCAGAGCGCCACCAGGGTCAGCGCTGTCAGCAGGCTGATATGTCCGCTCATGCCCTCGCCGGGGGCGCCGTAGATCCGGCCCGGCTTGACCGGCTTGGCTTTCGTCACGCGCTCAAGCATGGAGGAGCTCCGGGTTTCCGGACTGGCGTTCGTCGCCGTAGATGATGCTGAGGATCTGTTCACGCATGTCGATGAAGTCGCGACTGGATTTGATTGCACGGGCATTGCCTTCTTCCAGAAACCGTTTGTTGAAATCGAGCTCGTAGGTGTGGGTGATCCGTCCTGGTCGCGGCGACATGACGATCAGGCGCGACCCCAGGAACAACGCCTCCTCGACGCTGTGCGTGATGAAAAAGAACATCTTGTTGGTCAGCTGCCAGACTTTGAGCAGCAGTTCCTGGATGGTCTCGCGGGTCAGCGCATCGAGCGCCGCCATCGGCTCGTCCATCAAGAGCATCGACGGGTCGCAGCTCAGCGCCCTGGCGATGCCCACACGCTGCTGCATGCCGCCGGACAGGTGGTAGATCATGTGCCGGTGAAAATCCTGCAGGCCGACAAGAGCGAGGTTCTTGGAGGCGACCTCGTGGCGTTTCGCCTTGTCGACACCGCGCAGTTTCAGCCCGAATTCGGTGTTGTCGATGACATTGAGCCAGGGCAGCAACGCATGCTTCTGGAACACGACCCCACGGTCGGCACCGGGACCGGAGACGCGGCGGCTTCCAAGTGTGATTTCACCACCGCTCGGGGCCATGAAGCCCGCCATCAGATTGAGCAGCGTGGTCTTGCCGCAGCCCGAGGCACCGAGCGCGACGACGAAATCGCCGCTCTTGATTTCGAGGTTGACGCCCTTGAGCGCAATGACCGCCTCGTCCGAATAGAGACCAGGATAGGTCAGGCTCACATTGCTAACATTCAGAGTTTCCATTGTGGAGGCCTTTCGAGAAATGGCTGTTGAGTGGCGTTGGCGGCGCTCCTGACCAACAGGCGGTCAGGAGCGGGCGTCGGCTACTTCGAAGCCTCTTTCGCGTAGGCGCTGTTGACGTAGGGGGCGTAGTCATCGAGCGCCTTGTCGATTTGCTTCTGGTCGGCAAGGAATTTCGCGCTTTCCGACAGCGCGCGCACAGCACCGCCGCCGAGCCAGGTTTCGGACGCCTGCTCCTGCGCTGTCGGGAACGAGAGCAAGTTCAGCGCTTCGACGGTGCCGGCGCCATCGCCGCCGATGAGCTTGACGATGTTCTGGACCGGTGCGGAGTCTGCCGTCCAGCTTGCGCCGTTTGCCTTGTAGTCGGCGTAGGCTTCGGCCAGCACCTTGGTGAAGGCGGCCATGAACTTCGGATTTTCAGCTGCCCATTTCTTGTCGACCACCAGACCGTCGAAGGTCGGGACGCTCGCCGCGCCGATCGCTTCGGAGTCGGAAATCACCTTGCCGGTCTTCAGCAGTTCCGACAGGGCCGGAGGCCAGACATAGGCGGCATCGATATCGCCGCGCTGCCAGGCGGCCACGATCTGCGGTGGCTTCATGTTGAGGATGTTGACTTCGCGCGGATCGACCTTCCACACCTGCTCAAGCCCAACGAGAAGATGGAAGTGGGACGTCGAGACGAAGGGGACACCGACGGAGCGGCCGACCAGATCTTCCGGCTTTTCGATACCCGAGCCTTCGCGGGCGACCAGCGCTTCAGACTTGCCGATGTTATCGAGGATCCAGAACAGCTCGAGATCAACGCCGCGCGTTGCCGCCGCGGTGGTGCCGGTGGAGCCGATGACGCCGATCGGCACGTTGCCCGATGCAAGCGCCGTCGAGATATCGCCGCCGGAGCTGAACTGCCGCCAGTCGACGAGATAGCCAGCCTCTTTCGCGGCGGCGTCGAAGCGACCGTCGGCGATGGCGGCGATGAACGGGCCGACGATCTGCTGGTAGCCGATGATCACATCGGTCTCGGCGCGGGCAAGACTGGAGGTCAGGAGGCCGGCCGCAATCGTGGCCGCCCCCGCCATGGTTTTCAAGGCGTTGGAATAGAACATTTGTTTCCCTCTGGTTCCGACCCCGTTTTCGGGGTCTGTCGACTGTTATGCCGATCTCATTTTCGACCATAAGGGATAAAGCAGCTTTCCGGTTTGCTTTATAGCCAGATTGAAACTTAGATAAGTCCAGATTGACGATAGGGGATCGGACGTGGCACGCATTTCTGTTCCGGAAACAATCTTCTTCATCGACCGGGCGAGCCGTACGAGCCTGCAGGCGCAGATCCGCGAGACGGTCGTCTCCGCCGTGCTGTCAGGGCGGCTGCCGCCCGGTGCCCTGCTGCCGTCGACGCGCAAGCTTGCGAGCTATCTCAACATTTCGCGCCTCACCGTCACGCTTGCCTATCAGGAGTTGGCGACCCAGGGCTATCTCGATGCGGCCGACCGCAGCAGCTACCGCGTTGCCGACAAGCCGCCGTTCAACGTGCTTGATGCGGACGTGGCGTCGCCGGGGGCGGATGCGGTGGATTGGTCGTCTAAGCTGCGCTCGACCTTTCGCGTTGCCAAGCAGATGCGTAAGCCGCTCGACTGGCGGCGGTATCCCTATCCTTTCCTCTATGGCCAGATGGACCCGTCGCTGTTCGATCTCACCGCCTGGCGCGACTGTGCCCGGCGCGCGCTGGCGCGCGAAGATTTCGAACTGATGGCAGGCGATTTCGCCGCGTCTGACGATGTGCAACTGGTCAACTACATCTGTTCGCGCACGCTGCCGGGGCGCGGCATCCGGGCCAATCCCGACGAGATCCTGGTGACGGTGGGAGCGCAGAATGCGCTCTGGATCGTCATTCAGCTGTTGCTGCGGCGCGGGTCCCATGCCGTGTGCGAAAACCCCTGCCACCCGGATATGAGCGCCTCGCTGCAACTGAGCGGCGCAAAGGTGACGGTGCTTGACGTCGATGACGGCGGGCTGCCGCCGGCCAACTTGCCTGAGCACGTCGACGCCGTGTTCGTGACGCCGAGCCATCATTCACCGACGGGTGCGACCATGCCGATGGATCGCCGCGTCGCACTGCTCGAAGCCGCCTCAAGCAGGGACTTCGTCATCATCGAGGACGATTACGAGTTCGAGATGAGCTTTCTCGCGCCACCGTCGCCGGCGCTGAAGGCCTTCGACAGGAGCGGGCGGGTCTTTTACATCGGCAGTTTCTCGAAGTCGCTTTTCCCCGGCCTGCGGCTTGGCTATCTCGTGGCACCGGCTCCCGTCATCCGGGAGGCGCGGGCGCTCCGTGCCCTGATGCTGCGCCATCCGCCCGGCCACCTCCAGCGCACCGCTGCCTATTTTCTGGCGCTCGGTCACTATGACGCCGTGCTTCACAGGATGCGGGAAGAGTACCACCTGCGCCATCGGGTAATGGCAGACGCGCTCAACGCCAACGGGCTTAAGATCGCCGGTTCGGCAGCGTTCGGCGGAACCTCCTTCTGGATCGAAGGCCCTGACGGTCTCGATGCGGACAGGCTGATGGCCGATCTGCGGGAAGACGGGGTTCTGATCGAATCCGGATCGCCGTTCTTTCCGAACGACGAGGAAAGCTGCCGCTTTTTCCGCATGGGATACTCGTCGATCGGCAGAGATCGCATAGCCGAAGGCGTGAAGCTGACGGCAAGCAGAATGGCGCAGTCTTGAAACCGGTCCTCACTTCTCGCCGTTGCGGCCACCCGGCGAACGGTTGCTATCCGTTCGACAGCAGGGCCAGGATTTCTGTGCGATTGAGTTTTTTCCCGGTGGCGACGTCGAAAATCCGGAGCGCGATCTTGTTGGCGGGCGGGTCCGATTGCGTGCAGTTGTTCTGCGTGCACCACTCCGCCAGCGCCTCACGCATCTCTACGACATCGGTTACAGGCGGATTGCGTGTGTCTGTCATGGCTGAACCTCAATTTCGGCCCAAGCTTAGGTTCTGTGCGGTAGCGCCACAACTCTGAGAAATCAGGGGGATTCGGCGGTTTTGCCCCCAGAAAGCGCTGGGCGTCATGCTTGGCGCGCAACGCTTTCAGCTGGGGCAACATCCCCCGTCTGGCGGATATGCGCTTCGATCAGGCGTTTGAGGCCGGCGACATCGCGGGTTTCGAGCGCATCGACCATCATATGATGCTCGCGTGCGGACCGCTCGACGCGGGCTCTTGTGCGCCACTGCGAGACCGGTGCCGAAGAGGTGCGTTGGCGGATTTCGGAAACGAGGTCCACAAGCTCGTGATTGCCTGACAGAAGCAGCAGTTCGCGGTGGAAGGCGAGGTTGGCCTCGTAATGCTCCAGCACCGTGCCGACCATGGTCATCTGGTCGAAATGGCTGGCGAGTTGGCGCAGCCTGGCGATGCTTTCGGGCGTGGCCCGTTCCACCATCAGATCGGCCACCGCTGTTTCGAGGATGACGCGGATATCGCTGACTTCCTGCGCACGCCGGCCGTCCGGCTGATAAACGTGATAGCCGCGATTGGGCACGTGCTCGACCAGCCGCTTCTGCGACAGGCGGTCGAGGGCCCGACGAACCTCCGGCCGGGTGCAATCGTATCGCTTTTCGAGATCGATTTGCTTGAGCCAGGTGCCGGCTGGCAGCACGCCGGTCAGAATGTCCTCGAGAACGAGATCGGTGACGTCCCGCTCCTTGGCCGCAGTCTCGGTCACATCTTGCATTTCGGTCATGGACATTCCTGTTTGCTCAATTGTGAGCGGGCCGCGCGGGCTCGCCTTGTTCGCATAAGCGATCGTCTGTTTTTGCGTCTGCGATCGATACCGAAAATATCCATCGCCGCCCATTGCGCAATTTATTTTTGTATCCTAAATTGGCGCCAATTTTGGTAACTATCGCATATGGGACGCTGAATGCCAATGAAGAATACCGAACTCGTATGGTCGATCGTCGAGGAAAAGAGCCCGGAATTCTTCGAGCTTAGTGACCGCGTATGGGACAGTCCCGAAACCAACTACGAGGAGCTTCAGTCCGCGAGCGAGCATGCCCGCCTGCTTGAGGCGGAGGGGTTTCGCATCGAGCGCAATGTCGCCGGCCTGCCGACGGCGCTGATCGGCGAAGCGGGCGAAGGTGGTCCGGTGATCGCCATTCTCGGCGAGTTCGATGCGCTCCCTGGCTTGAGCCAGGTTGCCGGCCTTGCCGAAGAGCGACCAGTCGTGCCGGGCGGCAACGGCCACGGCTGCGGCCACAATCTGCTCGGCTCCGGCTCCATGCTCGCCGCTGCCGCGGTCAAGGATTACCTCAAGGCCAACGGCCTCAAAGGGCGCGTGCGCTATTACGGCTGCCCCGCCGAAGAGGGCGGTTCATCGAAGGGCTTCATGGTGCGGGCCGGCGCTTTCGACGATGTCGATATCGCCATCTCCTGGCATCCGGCCGCCTTTTCCGGCGTCAACAACCCGATCTCGCTTGCCTGCAACGAGATCAACTTCCACTTCTCCGGTCGCGCTTCCCACGCCTCGGCGACGCCGCATCTCGGCCGCAGCGCGCTCGATGCCGTCGAGCTGATGAATGTCGGCGTCAACTACATGCGCGAGCACATGCCGTCGAGCGCCCGCGTCCACTACGCCATCACCGATGCCGGTGGCGACGCGCCCAATGTCGTGCAGGCCCGTGCAACGGTGCGCTATCTCATCCGCGCCCGCACCTTGCCGGATCTGCTCGGCCTGATCGAGCGCGTCAAGAAGATCGCGCAAGGGGCAGCACTGATGACCGAGACGACCGTGCGCCACGAGGTGATCAGCGGCGATGCCAATCTCGTCGGCAATGCCCCGCTGGAAGCACGGCTCCACACCTGCCTCGAACATTTGGGTCCCGCCGCCTTCGATGCTGCCGACCTCGAAACGGCGCGAAAGTTTCAGGCGACCTATTCCCCCGACGATATCGCCGCGTCCTATGCACGCTTCGGCCTGGCGCCGCGCAAGGGGCAGCCGCTCTGCGACATGATCTACCCGCTCTATGGCGGCGACGGCAGCATCGTCGGCTCGACCGATGTCGGAACCGTAAGCTGGGTCGTCCCGACGGTTCAGATGCGCGGTGCGACCTATGCGATCGGCACGCCCGGCCATTCCTGGCAGTTGGTCGCGCAAGGAAAATTGCCGGCCGCGCACAAGGGCATGGCGCATGCGGCGAAAGCCATGGCGAGCCTTGCCATCGATCTGATGGCGGACCCAGAACTGGTGGCGGCCGCCAAGGCGGACCATCGCAGCCGTCTCGACGACACGCCTTTCGTCAATCCGATCCCCGATGACGTCAACCCGCCTCTTCCCTCGCGCGCGGCCGGGTCTGCGGAACTGGGAGTTCAAACCTTGTGACCCAGCCCGGTATCCTCGAACTCATCAGTTTCGGCCCCGGTGGCTGGGGGAACATCCTCCTTGCCGGTGCCATGATGACGATCCTGATCGCGCTGTCGGGCTATGCGACCGGTGCCGTCATCGGCGTACTCGGAGCCTGGGCCAAGGTGAGGGGCGGACCAGGGACGCGCCTCGCTGCCGACGTCTACACGACGGTGCTGCGCGGCATTCCCGATCTCTTGGTGATCTATCTGCTTTATTTCGGCGGCTCCGCTGCAATCTCCGCCGTCGGACATCTCTTCGGCGCTGAAGGCTTCATCGGCTTTCCCGGCTTCCTTGCCGGCATGCTTGCGGTCGGGATCACCTCGGGCGCGCAGCATACGGAGGTCTTTCGTGGTGCCTTCAGGGCGGTTCACCCCGGAGAGATAGAGGCGGCGATCGCCTGCGGCATGCCACGATGGCTCCGGTTCCGCCGCATCGTCGCGCCGCTGACCCTCAGGCATGCGCTGCCGGGCCTCGGCAACGTCTGGCAGGTGGTGCTCAAGGAGAGTGCGCTGGTCTCGATCACCGGCGTCGCCGAACTCTTGCGCCAGGCGCAGATTGCTGCCGGCTCCACCGGGCTGCCCTTTGATTTCTACCTGATTGCCGGCGGCATCTATCTCATGATCTCGACGGTATCGAGCACCGTCCTGCATCGGGCCGAGCGTCATTTCAGCCGCGGCGTGAGGAGAAGCTGATGGACTGGACCTTCCTTCAGGAAACCTTTGTCAGCCTCGTTTCGGCTGTTCCCATGACGCTGTTGCTGGCGGCAAACTCGATTGCCCTCGGCGCGATCCTGGCAGTCGGCATCGCTGTCGCCCGATTTTCGGCTACCGCCCCCTTGCGCTGGCTGGCGCAGGCCTATGTCTTCGTCTTTCGCGGCACGCCGCTGCTCGTGCAGATCTTCATCATCTACTACGGTCTCAGCCAGTTTCCGGCCATCCGACACAGCCTGCTTTGGCCCGTGCTCAGGGAGCCATACTGGTGTGCGGTCCTGGCGCTGGCGCTCAACACCGCTGCCTATGCCAGCGAGATTGTCCGCGGCGGCCTGCTTTCCGTGCCCTTTGGACAGGTGGAAGCGGCAAGGGCATGCGGCATGTCGCGCTTCATGATCTTCCGGCGCATCACGTTGCCGCTCGGCGTCAGGCAGGCGCTGCCCGGCTACGGCAACGAGATGATTTCGATGGTCAAGGCGACCTCACTCGCATCGATCATCACCCTGATGGAAGTGACCGGCGTTGCGGCGCGCATCATCTCGGAGAGCTACCGCGCGATCGAAGTGTTCGTCGTCGCCGGCGCCATCTATCTCACCATCAACTTCCTGCTCACCCGCCTGGTGCAGCTCGTCGAGTTCCGGCTGAGCCCGCATCTCAGGCAGCCGGTTGCGGTGCTGCCCGCCATCATCGAAGGAGAAGCGCATTGAGTTCGCCCGCGTCGTCCATTGCGCCCGTCGCCATCAGCGTTCGGGACATCCACAAGAGCTTCGGTCCGATCGAGGTCTTGAAAGGCATCTCGCTCGACGCGCGCGAAGGCGAGGTCGTCTCCATCCTCGGCTCGTCCGGTTCGGGAAAATCGACACTGCTTCGCTGCATCAATATGCTCGAAACGCCGGATCGTGGCGAGGTCACGGTCGCGGGCGAAACGATCGAGATGCTTGCTGCCGGCAACGGCAAGAGCCGTCCGAGGGATCGTGCCCAGGTGGATCGCATCCGCTCACGGCTCGGCATGGTGTTCCAGAGCTTTAATCTCTGGTCGCACAAGACGGTGCTGGAGAACGTCATCGAGGCGCCGATCCATGTGCAGAAGCGCCCTCGCGCCGAGTGCCTCGAAGAGGCTGAAGCCCTTCTCGCCAAGGTCGGGATCGCGGCCAAGCGCAATCATTATCCGGCGCACCTGTCCGGCGGCCAGCAGCAGCGCGCGGCAATCGCCCGCGCGCTGGCGATGCGTCCGGCCGTGATGCTGTTCGACGAGCCGACATCGGCGCTCGACCCGGAACTCGTCGGCGAGGTGCTGCGCGTCATGCGCGCGCTCGCCGAAGAGGGACGCACGATGCTGGTCGTGACCCATGAAATGGGGTTCGCCCGCGATGTCTCCAGCCGGGTCATTTTTCTTCACCAGGGTCAGATCGAGGAAGACGGTCGACCGGACGAGGTATTTGGCAACGCCAAATCCGAACGCTTCCGTCGGTTCATCAAGGCGTGAACCGGCGGCTCTAACCACTCAAAAAAGGGGAACTACCAATGAACCACACCAAATCGACAATGAAGGCCCTGTGCATCGCGACGATGATGTTCGCCGCCAATGGCGCGCATGCGGAAAACAAGACCTGGACACATGTGACGATCGCCACCGAAGGCGGCTTCAAGCCTTACAATTTCACCAAGCCCGACGGCACGCTTGACGGCTACGAGATCGAGCTCAGCAAATACCTCTGCACCCATATGAAGGTCGAGTGCGAGATCAGCGTCCAGAACTTTGACGGCATGATCCCGGCGCTGAATGCCGGCAAGTTCGATGCGATCATTTCCGGGATGTCGGCAACAGCCAAGCGCGAGCAGGTTATCGATTTCAGCGACTCCTACGGTTCGACCGGCCAGGCCTTCGCCACGCTGAAATCCGGTCCGCTCGCATCACTGCCTGAAAAGGGCGTGGTGTTTTCGCTCGCTTCGAACGAGGCAGGTGCTACCGCCGAGATCGAGAAGTTGAAGCCGCTGCTCGAAGGCAAGACGATTGGCGTCCAGATCGCCTCGACCGGTGCCGCCTTCGTTGACAAATATCTGAAGGGCGTCGTCGAGGTGCGCGAATACAAGACGACCGAAGAGCACGATCTCGATCTCGCGGCTGGCCGCGTCGACCTGGTAATGGCCTCGATGGCTTACCTGACGACGGCTTCCGAAAAGCCGGGCAATGAGGACATGACCACCACCGGTCCCCGGTTCCAGGGCGGCTTTCTCGGTCGCGGCAGTTCCGTCGGCCTGCGCAAGACGGATCCGGATCTGAAGACACTGTTCAACGAGGCGATTGCTGCCGCTAAGGCGGACGGCACGATCAAGACGCTTTCGGAAAAGTGGTTCGGTTTCGACGTCACGCCGCGATAAACCACACGACGATTTCGCCTTTCACCGGACGCCGCCGCACATGATCGCGGCGGCGTCCGGATAGCGTGCGTGAGGGAAGCTTCGCTCCTCTGGCTTAGCTCGTCACATACATGGCCTGGCCCTGTGCCAGGTACTGAAACAGCTCGTAGCTCATCCAGATGTAACCGCCGCTGCCGTTCCATTGGCAGCCCCAATCCGGTCCGAAGCTGTTCTGGATGAGGATCGCCTGCTGCGCATCGTCGTAGCCGATGATCAGCATGCAGTGGCCGACAAGCTTGCCGTTGGCGCCCCGCACCTTGTCGAGCGGCCCCGTCAATGACCCAGGGCCGCTATAGCTCATGAAGCCGGAATTGAGGGCCGTGCCGTAGCACAGAGCACCACCATCAGCGATGATGGCCTTGATCGCGTCGAGATCCGATGTTTCGACGATGGCCCAACCGGGGATCTGGAAGCTGGTATCGGCGGTGGCGTCGGGGTCGTAGCTGGACCAAAGTTCGGGGCAGTTGGGGTAGTAGGGGGCCGTCGCCCAATTGGGCGTGCCGCCCTGCTGCAGGATGTTGAGGTAGGACGCCAGATTCGAGCCGCTGCACGTCTTCTGACCATCGTTGATCATGACCTCGATATAGATGTTGGCGGGGCTTGCCTGTTGCGACGCGCCCGACGGCGTCTGGCCGGATGCGGCGGCCGCCGTGTAGGTCGCAAGACCATAGGTAGACGCCCAGGCTGCACAGCTGCCGGGACTGCCGACATGCTGAGCCGTGCCCTGCGCCTGCGGTGGTGGCAGATATTGGGCGTTAACGGTTGCTGAAGCCGGTGGCGCGCCTGTCGTCTTGGGCCGAATGGTGCGCCCGACCTCGACGATGGTTGGATCATAACCGAAATCCAGGAATGCCTGGTGGAGAGACATGAGACCTCCTTTTGGCCGGACCCTTCTGCCGGGCCAGGCACGTGTGTTGACGAAGGGATTTTTGTCGGCCGTCTGGCCATGCTTTGCACGATGATGTCTTGACTGCGATGCTCGGCATTGCGGCGTGGTGACCCGGCCTGAGAGCAAGGACCTCTCGGTCGAAACTTCCGGTAGATCATCAAATCGGACTTTGAAAACGAAAGCTGAGGCCGGCTCCGGATAAATTGCCCTTGCTCCGGTCGGCATGGCCGCCTGCGACCATGTGGCTGCACGCAGTGGTAGAATACAGCCATGGCCACCGAGAGCAGTACCCTCAGTTTGAAGGGGTACCGGCGAGCATTTGCTCGTATGGTGTAAACATCGTGTTGGCCGTTCGATATTGGATCGAATCCCAAGGGAGAGGAGCCCCCCTGGTCGCAGATACTTTAACCGCGATAGTCGTCGCGCTGGACGATCTCGAAGAGAGGCTTTCGCCGTAACCCGGGTTGTAAAGCTGCAAATATTCGCCGTGATCGTTGCCGCTAGGCAGTGCTTGGTACCCCCATCATCATTCGCGGAATATGCCCTTGTAGTAGGCTCCGTTCCTCGGAGGAGGGTGGTTTACGACAACGGTGGGACGCTTGCCTCTTGCTGGAGTAGTGGCGGTTTTCGCCGGTACATCGGCATTGCGCGTTGAGCGTTCTTTGGGTGTATTTGCGGCTGCGGCGGGGTCCGTTGCGCCAATGCCGATCGTAAATCCCACGAATGCAATGACTGACAGTCCGCTGAGCAATCTGTGCATTTTTCCAACCTCATGTTGCCAGAGCCTCTCCGGTTCAAACGGAGCCGCAGAAACGCTCTATCTCCTTATTTCCAAGCATTTCCTGCCGGAAAACGGCTTCGCACTTTTGCTGGAAATGCGCTCCGCCACGGTGAACGATCGCATGGGCCCGCGTCTGTCGTGTGACGCTTGCCGCGTACTCTACCGCTCGCAGTAGCCGGTGCAGGATCAGCACGACCCGCCAATCCGGATCCTCACTCGGAAGTGGTACGCTTTGCAACCCAGCATGTCACAGCGTTCGACCGCATTCTATTCTGGGTCGGCTGAACTCGAGGTGATCAAGTGTTAAGCTCGCTGCCCCGAGGGGACGGAGGCGAGTGCGATGCTGCGCGCAGATCAAGGCGATCAGGGGCCCTTCTGGACACGGCCCATTCCGGTGGGGCAGGCGGAACTCTGCCCGTCCGTTCTCGATGAGATCGATTCCAACGGTGGCAGAACCGGGTTCCGCGGTTACGTCCTGCAGATCTTCGATGCGCCGGGCGCGCGACCTTCGGGCATTCTCGAAATCGCGCTCAATCGAAAGCAGCGCCGCGCCTGCGGCGTCTACGAATGCGAGGCATCCGACACTGCCTCTTGGACGGAGCACGCCGTTCTAACGACCGATCCAGTCTGGTTTGCGGCTTCGACGCCTCAGGAGGCTGCAAACGTGTTGTTCCAAACCCTGGTCGACCGCGCACCTGATCTGTAGGCGTAGGAGAGCCCTCCGCAGGCATCGCGGTTGCCTCAAGGAAAGTCATTCCGATCACGATACCTGCCGGCTTCTTGTCGGCGGTTCCGTTACCGGCCTGCCGGGGAGAGCCAAATCGGCAGCCGTGCTTGAACGCGCCCGGTCAGCGCAGCCGTCACGCAATCGGCAAGGTTTCCGAGGCGCACCGCACGGCCGGAGAGGCCGGGGCCGTAATGGGCATATTTGCCGGAATTGGTCATCAGCGCGCGGGTTCGCGTCGGGAACACCGGTTCAGAGATCGAGCACCAACAGAGGTCGGGCAGGACCTGCACACCGCTTGCCTCCAGGGCGGCAAGTGTCCCTTCCGCCCGCGCAGCGGCAATCACCTGATGGCCGGCCGTAACGATCACCGCTACATCCCCGTGACGTTTGCGACCGGCAAGCGCTGCCGCCAGAGCCCGACATTCGCTCAGCGAGGCGTGGGGGCTGCCGATGGCGACCAGGTCCACATCCTCCGGTCCGTCGTTCAACAGGGTCCAGGCGGCCGCCATCTCGGCGCGGGTGATTGCAACAGTGCCAGCTTCGCTTGACGCAGCACCTTCCGCCTCCGGCGTGACACCTTCAATGTGCAACATCGGCGCTGCCGATGTGGTGCCGAAGGCAGCGCACAGCGCCTTCAGGTCGTCGGACGAAGGCTTTGCAGCCGCGAGGCCACGCAGAAGCGGGATGCAATCGGGTGCAGCCCGCCCAGCGAGATAGCCGATGAGCGGCCAGAAAGCGTCGTCCACCCCTTCAGGCAACTCCACGTCGATGACGCGGCTGGCCTTGCGGTGTTCGTCGAGATAGACGCCGGAGAGCGGCGCGCGGCCGGTCAGCGCGATGCAGAGGTCGAGGAAATCCGGATGCTTCGCGGTGCGGGCGCCGAGCACCGTATTGGCGTAGATGACGGCGTTGGATTCCGCCCAGGCGATTGCCTCTCCGGCCTCAGGCGCGCTGTCGAGCAGATAGGGGGAACAGGTGAAGGTCGGACGGCAGCCCATGCGGACATAGGCGTCGGCCAGCCGCGCGGCCGGATCGCCGAACGAGGCCGGCACCCCCTGCGCCTGCCAGTTGGCGCGGTCGACAGAAATGGCGTTCATTGTCGTCGGCAGCCGGACCCGCGCGCCCATATCCGCCATTTTTTCGGCGAAGGTGAGATTGGCAGGGCTGGCATAGATGCAGCCGTCGATATGCCCTTGCGTCACGCTGACGAGGCGTGTTGCGCCCTGCTGCGCCGCCATGGCGCAGATGATGCGCATCGCGACCTCAACCGCAACCCCGTCGCGGCCATCCAGCATGGCGAGGTCCGCTTCATCAAGATCGAGCGCCGCGGTCGCAAGCGGTGCGATTTCGATCGTCAGGCCGTCGGCCTCGATCGCCGTATCGGTGATGCGCGCGGTTTTTGCCTCCGCCAGCGCTGCGAAGGCATCGGACGAAAGGCGCAGGACGGGCAGCGGCTTGCCGAACATCTCGGCTGCAATCAGCGCGCCGAGGGTTAGCACGTCCTCGGCTTCGGAAAAGACAAGCGCGGCCGGCGCACGACCGGTCAGCGCAAGATCGAGCAGCACGCCCGAGCCGGTGCAGGAGCCCCGGCTCGACGGCATCATCAGGATACTGCCCGTGAGACAGGTCCCGTGCAGTGGGTGGTGAACATCGATCACCGCTCCGGTCGCCGGATCGACACCACCCCAGAAGCTCAGCGCTTCCGGTGCGGCAACGATCGGCCCCTCGGCCGTGCCGCCAAGGATACTGCGAGCGGAGAACGGATTGTTCATTTTACGACGAAGCCGTGGGCGAAGGGATCGCGATCATCGATGAAGATCGTGTTGATACCGGTCATGCGCGCCCATCCGGCGATCGAGGGGATGATGGCATCGCGGTCGGCGACCTTGGTCGCGGCCTCCACCCGACCCTTGAACAGCGAGCCGATGATCGATTCATGCACGAATTCGTCGCCGACCTTCAGCTTGCCCTTGGCGGCAAGCTGCGCCATGCGCGCCGAGGTGCCGGTGCCGCAGGGCGAGCGGTCGATGGCCTTCTCGCCGTAGAACACGGCGTTGCGGGCATGCGCCTCGGCTTGCGTCGGCTTGCCCGTCCACTGGATGTGGCTGAGCCCCTTGATCTCCGGGTGCTCGGGATGCACGAACTCGTACTTCGCGTTCAAGGCGGCGCGCAGTTTCGGGCTCCAGCCGATCAGCTCGCCGGCCGTGTGGTCGGCCATATCGCGAAAATTCTTCTGCGGCTCGACGATGGCGTAGAAGTTGCCGCCATAGGCGACGTCGACGACGATCTCTCCGAGGCCCTCGACTTCGGCCGTCAGTCCCTCGGCATAGAGGAAGCCGGGGACGTTGGTCAGGCGCACTTCCTCGACGAAGCGGCCCTCCTGGCGATAGCTGATGTCGACCTTGCCGGCAGGCGCGTCGATCGACAGCTTGCCGGGCTCGCGCGGCGTGATCAGTCCGTTCTCGATCGCCATGGTGATCGTGCCGATGGTGCCGTGGCCGCACATCGGCAGGCAGCCGGAGGTCTCGATGAACAGCACGGCGACATCGCAATCGGGCCGTGTCGGCGGATAGAGGATCGAGCCGGACATCATGTCATGTCCGCGCGGCTCGAACATCAGGCCGGTGCGGATCCAGTCGAATTCTCTGAGGAAATGGGCGCGCTTTTCCAGCATGTTGGCGCCCTCAAGACGAGGACCGCCGCCGGAAACGAGGCGGACGGGATTGCCGCAGGTGTGCCCGTCGATACAGGAGAAGGTGTAGGTGGCCATGGTCGAAACCTCTGTCAGAACCGTTGAGGCGAGAAGGGGGCGATGTCAATCGTCGGAGCCTGGCCGGTCAAAAGATCCGCGACGAGCCGGGCGGTGCCCGCCGATTGGGTCAGGCCGAGATGGCCGTGACCGAAAGCGTAGACGACCCGCGATGTCGCGCGGGCGCGGCCGATGGCCGGAAGGCTGTCGGGCAGCGACGGGCGGAAGCCCATCCACTGCACGCCACCTTCGGGCTTGAGCCCCGGCAGGAAGGTTCGTGCCTTCTGCAGCATGGCTTCGGACCGGCGGTAGTTCGGCGGCAGTTGCAACCCGCCGAGCTCGACTGCGCCGCCGACACGGACACCGGTCGAGAGCCGGGTGACGACGAAGCCATGGCCGCCGAAGGTGACCTGCGTGCGCAGGTCGAAGGCGTCTGCCGGCAGCGTGGTGTTGTAGCCGCGCTCGGTTTCGAGCGGGATGCTCTCGCCGAGAGATTTGGCAATCCGGTGGGAGAACGCACCGGCCGCGAGCACGACCTGTGCCGCCCGCCGCGTCGCGCCACTTGTGGTCCGAATTTCGACGCCGCCATCGATTGGCGCCAGGGCCGTAACGTCGGCGCGCTCGATCGCCCCGCCCTTGGCGCGGAAGTGTTCTGCCAGCGCCAGCGTATAGAGCTTCGGGTCGGCAATGGAAAACCAGCCCGGCGTAAAGGTGCCATGGGTGAAGCGGGGCGCCAGACCCGGCTGGATCTCAGCCATCTCGGCTGCGCCCATATGGCGGAATTCGATGCCATGGTCCGCACGCGCCCGCCATCCGGGCAGCGAAGCCTTGAGTTCGGCTTCGCTTTCATAGACCTGAAGATTGCCATCCTTGCGCAGCATCGGCAGGGTGCCGGTTGCGGCAAGGAACGGCTCCAACTCGACCTTGGAGAGGTCCATCATCGCCGTCTGGGCGGCCGTCGAATGCGCCACCCGCTTTGGCGAGCAGGCGCGCCAGAAACGGAACATCCACGGCGCGATCTGCGCGGCGTAGGCCGGCGGGATGCTCAGCGGCCCGAGCGGGTCGAGCAGCCATTTCGGCGCCTTCTTGAGGATGCCGGGCGAGGCGAGCGGCAGGATGTCGGTGAAGGCGAAGGCCCCGGCGTTTCCCGCCGAGGCTCCAGCTGCCGGGCCTTCCCGGTCGAGCACGGTGACCGAAAGCCCCCGTGCCTGGGCCGCTATCGCGGCGGAAAGGCCGACAACGCCGGCGCCGATGACGATGACGTCAGGCTGAGCTGCATCCTTCATGATCGGCTCAATGCGTCGCTGCCAGGAACTTCTGCAATTCCGGATCCTTCGGCGCGCCGAACAGCTCCTCCGGCGGGGCGATCTCGGCCATCACGCCCTTGTGGAAGAAGGCCACCCGATCGGACACTTCGCGGGCGAATTTCATCTCGTGGGTGACGCAGATCATCGTCATGCCTTCGGAGGCGAGCATGCGCAGCGTGTCGAGCACTTCGCCGACGAGCTGCGGGTCGAGCGCCGAGGTCACTTCGTCGAACAGCATGTAGGCCGGGGACATGGCAAGGGCGCGGGCAATCGCCATGCGCTGCTGCTGGCCGCCCGACATGCGGTTGGGATAGACCGAAAGCTTGTCGCCAAGGCCGACATGAGTGAGCTGTTTTACGGCCATGGCCTCGGCCTCGGCTTTCGACTGACCCAGCACCTTGCGCGGTGCGAGCATAACGTTTTCGAGCACGGTCAGATGCGGGAAGGCGTTGAACTGCTGGAAGACGATGCCGAGCTTACGGCGCAGCTTGTTGAGGTTCGTCGCTTTTGCATGCACATCGGTGCCGTCGACCACGATTCGTCCGCCGTCTATGGTCTCGAGCCCGTTGATGCAGGTTAGCAGCGTTGACTTACCCGAACCGGAGCCGCCGATGATGGTCAGGACTTCGCCCTTCTTCACGGTGAGGTCGATACCCTTCAGAACTTCCAACGGGCCGAAGGATTTGCGAACGTTTTCAATCTCAATCATTGGGGGACCACCGTTTTTCGAGATACCCACCAAGCCGGGCGATGGGGAAGCTGATGAGGAAATAGATTGCACCACAGATCAGGAGAATGAACAGCGGTTCCTGCAGGCGGGTGACGAGAATCTGCGAGGCGCGCAGAAGCTCGATCAGACCGAGCCAGAGCACGAGTGCCGAGTCCTTCATGACGCCGAGCGTGAGGCCGATCCAGGACGGAAGCGAAACGCGGGTGGCAAGCGGCGCCACGATGTAGCGCATGTCCTGCCACCAGGTCATGCCCAGCGAGCGTGCCGCGCGGCGTGTGGTCGGCGGCACCGACGAGATGCCGCCGCGCACGATCTCGGTGCAATAGGCGGCCGTGTAGAGCGACAGCACCACGCAAGAGGTCGTGAACGGCCCCCAGCCCATTTTGGCGATGGACTGGAAGGCATTGGCCAACACGAGCTGGATCAGGAGCGGAACGGAGCGAAACACGTCGAGCACGAAGGTCAGCGGCGCCGACCAGTAGGGGCCGGCTTGAACACGGATCACCCCGAAGAGGATGCCGAGCAGCGTACCGGCGGTAACCGAAACGGCGGTGACGGCGAGCGTCATCGCCGCACCCTGTGCAAGGAAGGCGAGATCACTCCAGGTGAGGGCGGTATTGAACATCTCTCACCTCTCTCAGTAACGGAACATGCGCGAGGCGATTGCTCGGGCAGCGAGGGTCACGGCCTTGGCGATCACGTAGTAGATCACGGCTGCCAGGGCGAAGAATTCGAAGGTGCGGAAGGACCGGGCGTTCAGTTCCTGGGTGATGCCGGCGAGGTCGGTGTTCATGCCGACGGTGACGCCGAGTGAGGTCATCAGGATTGCCCAGACCATCTGGTTGGTGGTCGGCAGGAAGGCGACGCGCAGCATCTGCGGCAGGATGATGTAGCGGAAGGCCTGCAGCGCCGTCATGCCGAGCGAACGGCCGGCACGGGTCTGCGTATCCGGGATCGCTTTCAGGGCGCCGCGGAAGTTTTCAGCCAGATAGCCCGCATTGTTGAAGGCAATGCCGACGAGCAGCGCCGTGTAGGGGCTCAGATGGATGCCGAAATTGCCGAGGCCGAAATGGGCCATGTAGATCTGGAACAGCGCGGGGGTGTTGCGCGCGATCTCGATCCAGGCGGTGGCAAAGCCACTGAGGATGCGATTGCCGGACAGGCGGAACCCGGTCAGGGCGAGCGCGCAAATGACGCCGATGAGCATCGACAGCAGCGCGATCTGCAGCGTGACCAGCGCGCCGTCAAGCATTTGCGGCAATGCTTTCAGCGCCTGGTTCCAGTGGAAGGAGTAATTGAACATCGCCGTCTCACCTTTTCGAAAATGAGTGGTACCAACCTGCGCTGATATTGGCCGATTGCGCCGGAGCGATTTTAGCTTCCGGCAAGCAGACAACCGCAACCGGACCAGACGGTCCGGTGAGGATTGTCGACGCGGTCCGGGGGCCAAAAGCGCCCGGCCCTTCGGGTGGGCCGTGTGTCGGCCACCGGCAGTGTCGCAATCCTCGACCGATGCCAAGGCATCGCTCTAAGGTCCGCTCCTTGCCGGATGACCGCACACGGTCCCACGCAATCGGTCAATATCAGCGCAGGTTGGTACAACGGCGCGAGACGTTTGCCTCGCGCCGCCAGAGAAACGGACAGATTAGCGGTAGACGCCGTTCACCGCCAGCGAAGGCAGTTCGCCGCCGACCCACTTCTCGTAGAGTTCGGCATAGCGGCCGGTGCGGACCTGCTGGTTGATGAAGAGGTTGAGGTAGTTGATGAGGCCGTATTCTTCGCGGTTGGTGAAGAGAGCCACGTAGTCGATGTCGAACGGCGCCTTGCCGACAACCGAGATACCGGCGAACTTGCCGGTCTTCACGTTGGCCTGCGCCACGGTCGAGGTCGACACCGTTGCGTCGATCTGGCCCTGGCTAAGCGCGAGGAAGACGTCGGCCTGCGTCTGGTAAGGACGGAATTCGCCCGCACCCCATTCCTTGACCTGCTTTTCCAGCGCGATCGCTTCGAAGGTGCCGGCGGTGGCGCCGACGACCTTGCCCTTCATGTCCTCGAAGGACTTGATGCCGGTCTTGTCGTTGGCGGTAACGGCCATTTCGAAGGCGAAGTAGGGAACGGTCATGCCGACGGTCTTGGCACGCTCGAGCGTATCGGAGGTCGAGGCGACGCCGACGTCAACGCGGCCGGACATCAGCGCGGGAATGCGCTCGGGGAAGGGAGTTTCGACGATCTCGGCCGTGACGCCCAGCGCCTTGGCAAGGTCGTTGCAGTAGTCGACGTCGAAGCCGACCGGATTGTTGTTCTCGTCGCGAGAACCCATCGGCGGGAAGTCGAGAACCACTGCGCAACGCAGCGTACCCGAGCCGATGATGTCATCCAGCTTGTCGGCGTGGGCCGGGCTGGTCAGAGCAGTGGCGGCAACGAGGCCGAAGGCTAGGACCGAGGTCTTCATTTTTCTCTCTCCCTGAATTGGTGCGCCGTTTGACGGCGAGCGCAATATTCCGCGTTGGAGAGCGTAAATCAACTTAAAAATACAAACAGTATACAAAAAGTATATGATCGTGACGTCATTGGCCCGCAGGGATCCCATTTGTTTCGCAAAATGGGGTCCCTGCGCAGCGATCGGTCGCGGATCAGTTCAGGAAATCTTCCGGCAGCAGGGCTTCCGGCAGGTTCTGGTAGGAGACCGGACGCAGGAAGCGGCGGATCGACATGGTGCCGACGCTGGTCGCGCCAAAGTTCGTCGAGGCCGGATACGGCCCGCCATGCACCATGGAATCGACGACCTCGACACCGGTCGGGAAACCGTTGACGAGCAGGCGGCCCGCCTTGCGCTCAAGGATGGGGCGCAGGCGACGGGCCGGCTCGATGTCGCCGGCATCCATGTGCACGGTGACCGTCAGCTGTCCCTGGAGACCGCGCGCGAGCTGTTCCATCTCGGCTTCCGAATTTACCCGGACGACGAGGCCGAGCGGGCCGAAGACTTCCTCGCCGAGCGCATGGTCGGCCAGAAACTGGCTGCCGGTCGTCTCGAACAGGTTGGGCGACGCGGCGCGGTCCGACGAGCTGGTCTCGAGCAGCGGCTTGACGCTGTTGCGGGTGGTGAAACGCTCCTGGCCGTCGCGGTAGGCCTTGGCGATGCCATCGGTCAGCATGGTCTGCGGCGCCACCTTTGCGAGCGCATCGACGGCAGCGGCCGTGAAGCGGTCAGCATCGGATCCTTCGATCACCACCGCGATGCCGGGATTGGTGCAGAACTGGCCGGCACCCATGGTCAGCGAACCGGCCCAGCCCTGTCCAAGCGCCTCGGCACGTGCCTTCAAGGCTTCCGGCAGCAGGAACATCGGGTTGACCGAGCCGAGCTCGCCGAAGAACGGGATTGGTTCGGGGCGGGCGGCGCACAGATCGAAGAGCGCGCGTCCGCCGGCGAGCGAGCCGGTGAAGCCGACGGCCTTGATCAGCGGATGCTTGACGAGCGCGTGGCCGACGTCGCGGCTGCCGCCTTGGATCAGCGAAAAGACTCCCGGGTGAACGCCGCACTTGCGGATGGCGGCTTCGACGGCCTCAGCGACGATCTCGCCGGTGCCGGGATGGGCCGAATGACCCTTGACCACCACCGGGCAACCGGCAGCCAGCGCCGCTGCGGTATCGCCGCCTGCGGTGGAAAAGGCGAGCGGGAAGTTGGAGGCGCCAAAAACGGCGACCGGGCCGATCGGCCGCTGGATCAGCCGGATTTCCGGACGGGGCGCCGGCTGGCGCTCGGGGAGGGGCGCATCGACACGTCGGTCGAGGTAGTCGCCCGCCTCGATATGGTCGGCAAACAGTCTCAGCTGACCGGTGGTGCGGCCGCGTTCGCCCTGCAGCCGCGCTTCCGGCAGGCCGGTTTCCTGGCTGCCAATCGCGGTAATGGCTTCGGCCCGTGCCTCGATCTCGTCGGCGATGGCGCGCAGGAACGCTGCGCGTTCGGCCCGCGACGAATAGCCGTAGGTCCAGAACGCTTCTTCCGCCGCCTCGCAGGCGCGGTTCACCAGTTCGACCGTGCCGACCGCGAAGTCATGCGCCGGGCCGTGTGCCGGTGTCGAGGCGAAGGTGCCTGCGCCGTCGAGCCACTCGCCGGCGACGAGATGTTTTCCTTTGGGGGTGAAGACCATCTGCGGATCCTTTCTTGAGAACACCGGTGTCTTTCGGCATGAATAGCTGACAGCCGAATTGCACTCGGCGGTTCTTTGTATACTCTATGTATGCATAACTTCAACCGCCCACAACAGGGTCATACGCAGTCAGAAAGGTACAAGATGAGTGAGACCACCACCCTGACAATCGCCGCAGTTCAGGAGCGGGTCGAGGCGATCTTCCGCAAGGCCGGGCTCAATGCCGTCCAGGCCGGCGCCCTTGCGCGGGTGATCGTGGCAGGCGAACGCGACGCCTGCAAGTCGCATGGCATCTACCGTATCGAAGGCGCGCTGCGCACCGTCAAGGCCGGTAAGGTAAAGCCGGACGCCACTCCCGAGCTTCTACCGCAGGAAGGCTCGGCGATCGTCAAGGTCAATGCCATGGGTGGTTTTGCCAATCCGGCCTTCGAGCTTGGCCTGCCTGTTCTGGCCGAGCGTGCCCGAACCCTGGGGCTTGCCGCCCTCGTCATCAATGACTGCACCCATTTCTCGGCGCTCTGGCCCGAGGCGGAAGGACTGACGGATATGGGCCTTGCCGGGCTCGTCATGTGCCCGAGCTATGCGACGGTCGCGCCGACCGGCGGCAACAAGCCGTTGCTCGGCACCAACCCGTTTGCCTTCGCCTGGCCGCGCGAAGGCCGTCCGCCCTATGTCTTCGACTTTGCGACCTCCGTTGCCGCACGCGGCGAGATCGAGCTGCACCGCCGTGCCGGCAAGCCGCTGCCGGAGGGCTGGGCGATCGACGCGTCGGGCAATCCGACGACCGATCCGGATGCCGCACTTGCTGGCGCCATGCTGCCGTTCGGTGGCCATAAGGGTTCGGCCATCGGCACGATGATCGAACTCCTGGCCGGCATCATGATCGGCGACCTGACTAGCCCGGAAGTGCTCGACTATCTCGGCACCACCACATTGGCGCCGTTCCATGGCGAACTGATCATCGCCTTCTCGCCGGAGGCATTTGCCGCCGGGCGTCCCGGCAATCCGTTCGACCGCGCCGAGGTCCTGTTTGACGCCATTCTCGGCCAGGGCGCGCGCCTGCCGTCTCAGCGCCGCTTCGCCGCCCGCGCAAAGTCTGAGGTCGATGGCATCACCCTGACGGCCGCCGAGATGGAGCAACTCGAGCGCCTGCACACACTTGGGCTCGATGCCGTGGCGTAAAATCCAGCCGGGGGCACTCAGCCCGCTTCTGGCACTCAGTAAAACGAAAGGTCATCCCGGAGAGCCTAGCCTTTCCCAAAATGTGGAACCAGGTTGCCCTGGTTCCACATTTTCAGAATCTGCCGGTAACGGGTTCATTGAACGGGCATCCGGTAACAAAGGCCGCGAGATCACCGAGAAGATGCGCCCCCAACGCAATGCGTCACGGCAGCAGGGATCGTGCCGTCGGCGTCAGCCGCAACACCTCGTTCTGCCGCCACGTTCGCCGCTCCATCTCCGAAACGACCTCCGTGATCCAGGTCTCGGAGTGCGCAAGTTCGGCAAGATGCGTCTCGTAGGCAGCCAGACTGGGGAAAGCGGAGAACCAGACGAAGACGGTCTCCCCTTCGCGCACAGGCAGCCTGGGGAAAGTGTTCGGGCTCTGCTCGGTGACCAATGCTGCCAACACCGTAGCCGAGGTTTGCTCCAGATATGGCCTGACAACGGCTTCAAAGAACACGGCAAACGCGTCGTCCGTGCGTGGTGCGAGATAACAGATCGTCGCAACCACAAGACCGCGCCGTACATCCGCCGCGCCAGAGGCGGCGCGCGTGACGCCCGACCGCGCAAAGCCGGTATCGGGCGATGCGGGCCGCAGGAGCAGAACGTTGTCCGAATTGATCATCGTTCCGTTCGCCTGCTCGCGGTGAGCTGCCCACACCGGGCCCGTATAGAACGAGTTCAATGCCGCTGCGCGGGACGGCATGTCGCGAAAGCCTCGCAGCCATACAAAGCTGTCGGGATCATCAAGGTCGCGGAATTGTCCCATCACGCTCATTCCCTGCGCTTCCTGGGGTTCGATGAACTCGCGATCGAACAGGTCGATCAGCGTCTCCCTGGTGTTCGGCCGAAGCCGATACCGCCGCAGTTCAACGATCGCGTTGGTCGGATCGTCCGTAGCCGTCAGTGGTTCGCTCATTGTGAATACAGTCATGGCCACCTTTCCTCGGAACAGGACAATCGTCCTGTTTTGTAATACAGGACAGTTGTCCTGTTTTGTCAACCTGTTATAACCAGGAGGAAAGGAAGGACCCATGTCGGACCGACCTACCTCGTCGCATAGACGCATGAACGATCCCGAAGGACTAAGGCAGCGGCTTGTGGATGCTGCCTACGCTGCATTCTCGACCCGCGGCTACCATTCCAGTGCCCTCCACGACTTGAAGCGCGAGGCGGGCGTCACGGGTGGAGCGCTCGCCCATCATTTCCCCACCAAGAAGGCCCTTGGCCTCGCCGTTATTCAGGATCGGGTGGCGGAAGCCGTCGAGTTGACCTGGATCACGCCAGTCAATCTTGCGACGACGACGGCCGACGGTATCCAAGCGGTGTTCGCAGCCATCATTTCCGAACTGGAGCGGAAAGGGGCAGTGTCGGGCTGTCCGTTGAACAATCTCGCTCTTGAACTGTCGCGCGAGGACGAAGATTTCCAGGCCGCGATCGAGGCGATCTTCATGCGTTGGAGGTCAGCCATCGCCGACAAGCTAAGGGGCGACCTCCGGGCGGCCCCCGTTCACGATTTCGATTCTGAGGCCATGGCAACCCTGGTCGTAGCAACCTATTCCGGTGCGATGGCGATGGCGAAAGCATCCCAGTCCGTGGCTCCCCTGAAGATCTGCGCTGCGCAGCTAACGTCGATCATTCGAAATCAGACGTTGCTGGGGCGCGAACCTTAAGGACGAACAGACGCTGGTTCTCGCTTCCTTCAGATTTTTAAACAAAAAGAACCCCCTAAGTCCTTGCGGTGTAGGGGGTTCAGCAGAAACGTCACCTAAAATTCCACACGTCAGCTAAGGACCCTCCCGACGGGAGGGCCTTCTTGCTAACGCGCGGTCAACCGATGATCAGCCCTTGTATGTCTGCACTGCGCCCGGGAGCTTGCTCCACGCGGCATACCAGCTGTTGAACAGCTTGAACTGCGCTTCGACATAGCCGCGCTGGCTTTCCGACAGGGCGTCGGTCTCGTTGAAGTGCAGCGTGTATTCCTTGTCACCCTTCAGCACCATCATGTGCTTGAAGTAGAGAACCAGATCCGGGCCTTCGTCGAAGGAGGAAAGCACGGCGAGCGCCTGTTCCAGTTCCAGCGCGCGCAGGCGTGCATCGACGTCGCCTTCGGCGGCTGCCCGCGACAGGTTGCACATGTGGATGACTTCCTTCGGCAGCACGCAGCCGATGCCAGTGATGGCGCCGGTTGCGCCGCAGTTGACGAAGCCGTGGAACACAGCCGTGTCGACGCCGATCATCAGCGAGACGCCATCGTCACGGCTGGTGATGTTCTCGGCCGCATAGCGCATGTCGGCGGCGCCGCCGAATTCCTTGAAGCCGACGAGGTTCGGATGTTCGGCGCGCAGCGCGAAGAACAGGTCGGCGCGGGTGGCAAAGCCGTAGTAGGGGCTGTTGTAAATCACCGCCGGCAGGTCCGGGGCAGCCGAGAGGATGGCCTTGAAGTGGTTCTTCTGGGCGGCAACGACCGAGCCGCGCGAAAGCACGCGGGGGATAACCATCAGGCCCTGGGCGCCGACCTTCTGGGCGTGGGCCGCATGGGCGACGGCAGAAGCGGTATTGACGGCGCCGGTGCCGACGATAACCGGAATGCCGGCCTTGACCAGGCGCTCCACGCCTTCCATGCGCTGCGCGTCGGTCAAAAGCGGCCAGTCACCCATCGAACCGCAGTAGACGACTGCGGACATGCCCTGGGCGATCAGTTCCTTGCCTTTGCGCACCAGCGCATCGAAGTTGGGGCTGCGGTCGTCGTTGCACGGGGTCATCAGCGCAGGAATGACGCCGGAGAAAATCTTGGCCTTCATCTCAAACTCCTCAATTGGTCTGTCGAATGGGCTGAGGCCAACGTCATCACCGACGCCGATCTCAGCCTTCGACGGTGACAATATCCTGTTGTATTTTATTTGTCGACAAGAAATCGACAGAAGATTACAGCGCGATATCCAACCGCTCGTCGCGGGTGAAAAGCCGCTTGATCTGAGTGACGATCTGCTCGGCATGCACCTTGGCCAGCTGGTCGGCCGCTTCGACGTTGCGGGCGGCGATCACGGTGATCATGTCCTCGTGCTCGTCGACGAAGCGTTGCGGCAGCTGGTCACCATAGGACTGGTAATAGAGCCGCAGCATCCGCCGGCCTTCGTCGAGGAGCCGGTTGAAGAGGCCGCTGAAATAGGCGTTGCGGCCGGCCTCGGCGATGGCCGAATGAAAGGCGGCGTTGGTGGCGATCATCGCCAGCGCATCCTGGGCCTGCACCGCGGCTGCGAATTCAGCCTGCCGGGCGCGGATGATCTGCAGATCCTCCGGGCGATGATGCTGCGCCGCGAGCCGGGTGGTGACGCGGTACATCAGCACGAGCGCATCGAAGAACGTGTGCATGTTGAGGAAATCGATGCTTGAAACCATCGTCGACCGGTTCGGCAGCGTATCGATCAGGCCCTCGCCGGCCAGCCGCACCAGCGCTTCGCGGATCGGCGTGCGCGACATCTTGAAGCGTTCGGCGAGTTGGACCTCGTCGATCGGGCTGCCCGGCGGCAGGACCAGATCGAGGATTTCGTCACGCAGAAGGTCGTAGACCATCTTTACGCCGGAGCCGCGCTTGCGTTCGAGTGTGGGGTTGGAATCGGTATCGGTCATCTTTAGAATCCTTTTGTCGACACGATAAATACTTCCCCATGTCCGTGGGATCAACTCTGCATAGGCATTGGTTCGAGATCGCGAGGTTTCCCGAGCGTTGGCGTCGTTCGGTACCGGTCCTCTATTTTCGCGCGACGGATGGGTGAGATTGGCAACTTTGCGCCGGCAGTAAACGCTCGCTTCGCGTTGCGGTTTCAAAACTGGCGGAGGAAATGAAGATGTGCGATATTCGTGCCCAAGACGACTGCCACCCTGCGGCAGTTAGTAAAGCGTGACTAGCTGTTGACGCTTCGATGGCCGGTATGTCTGTCGCCGCCCTATGGCGAATTTTCAGAGCAGCATTCACCCTACCCAACATTTTCCGCTGAGACGGCGCTATGCCGCGCAATTTCACAAGCTCATCGTCCCGAATAAATGAGGAGGAGCACCCCTATGCTGTGAGAAGGGCATCCCCCACTACAGCGCCGCGCGTCGTATTAGACACGCAAAGGTCGCTGTAACGCTTTGAATTGCTGCATGTTTTTATCCATAGATCGAATAGGATTTAAGAAAACACGCAGTAGGCCAAGTTAAACGGAGGGAATGAATTATGAGTGGCATGAGAAACCTTTATTTTGGTTTGCTGGCTTCCGTATTCGCGACCGCGCTGGCTGCGCCATCAGTTGCGCAGCAGCCGCAGCCAAAACCCAACATTCTTGTCATCATGGGAGATGATGTCGGCTGGTTCAATATCGGTGCCTATCACCGGGGAATAATGTCCGGGAAGACGCCCAGCCTCGACAAGCTGGCGGCAGAGGGCATGATGTTTACGGACTATTATGCCGAGGCAAGTTGCACTGCTGGACGGGCGAGTTTCATTACCGGTGAAATCCCGCTCCGAACGGGCCTGACGACGGTTGGCCAGGCGGGCGCAGACGTAGGAATGCCTGACAAGGCGGCAACCATAGCCGCCGCGCTGAAGACGGAGGGATACGCCACCGGCCAGTTCGGCAAGAACCATCTCGGCGATCTGAACAAGTTTCTGCCGACACTGCATGGGTTCGACGAGTTCTTCGGTTACCTCTATCACCTCGACGCGATGTCAGACCCCTATTGGTATTCGTTTCCGAACGAACAGTCGTACCGAGACAAGGTCGGGCCGCGCAATCTGGTCCACACCTTTGCTACCGATACGGACGACACATCCGAACAGCCGCGTTGGGGCAAGATCGGCAAGCAGAGGATCGTGGACGAGGGTCCCCTAGCGCCGTACCCTGACATGTCCAACGTTCCGAACATGCATGACATCATGCCCAAGGCCAAATACGACATGGGCTCCTTCGATGAAGTCCTGGTCAAGTCGTCGTGCGATTTCATGGACAAGGCAAAGACAGACGGCAAACCGTTCTTTGTCTGGCACAATACGACGCGAATGCACGTCTGGACTTTCCTGTCGCCAAAATACCAAGCGCTGATGAACAGCGACACCAACTATGGCCTCGAAGAAGCTGGCATGGCGCAGCTCGATGACAGCGTCGGCGCTCTCCTGAAATGCGTGCAAGATGCGGGTGAGACCGACAACACCATCGTCATTTTCACGACCGACAACGGCGCGGAGGTGTTTACCTGGCCCGACGGTGGCATGACCCCGTTCAAGGGCACCAAGGGTACGGTAATGGAGGGCGGGTTCCGCGCGCCGGCCATTATCCGTTGGCCGAGCAAGGTTAAGGCGGGAACGGTCGAGAACGGCATATTTTCTGCCTTGGATTGGTTCCCAACGCTGGTCGCGGCGGCGGGCAACAGCGAGATTACTGACCAGTTGCTCAAGGGCGCGAAGCTGGGCGACAAGACCTACAAGAACCACCTTGATGGCTACAACCAACTCGACCTGTTGACGGGCAAAGGACCATCCGCACGGCATGAATTCTTCTACTTCGGCGGCCCTTCTCTGGGGGCAGTTCGCATCGATGACTTCAAGTATCAGTTCTTCCAGCAGCCTCAGGGTTGGCCCGGTGCGAAGGTAACAACGGACATGCCCACCATGGTCAATATCCGTCAGGACCCATTCGAGCGGACGCCGTCGATTGGCAGTCAAAGCCTCAATGACCTCGGTGGGGGCTACATGAACGACTTCTATGCTCGCGAGTTCTGGCGTTTCGTCAGTGTTCAGCAGGAAGTCGGCAAACTTGCGCTCACCGCGATTGACTATCCGCCAATGCAGGATCCGGCCTCCTTCAACCTGGATGCAGTGAAGAAACAGATCGATGCGGCGATCAAGAACAAGCCGGGGAACTAGTCGAACATGTCGAGACGAGGGTTGTTCGATTGACTGCCCTCATTCTCCCGGTCGGCCGAAATCAGCGGTGTGATATTCCAGCGGACATCCGCTGGAAACGACCGCTTTGCACCGGAAGTCGCGGTTGGGGGCGTTGCTCCATAAGACCGGAAAGAAGCGCGGCTGCCTGGGCCGCGCTAGAGGACATCGAGGATGTCGCGGGTCAAAGTGCCGGTATGTTAGCCTGCGAAAAACCCGCGAACGCCGCTGCCGGCAGCGGACCTGCGGTCATCAAGGTAAAATCGAACGGTGCGCGCACGTCCGGACCGAGCACATACTGGCGATGAACGCGCAGGAAGTTGCGCCTGATCCGCCTATAGCGGTCAGGCGACAGCATGTGCTTGACCTTGATATAGGCGATGGACGGCTGCCTTGCCTCAGGATGCCCCGACAGGGCGACGACACGCGTCTTGTAGAAATGGATCGCATCCGTCAGGCAATGGACCTCGAACCAGAAGATTTCCTTGGCGCGGGCAATTGCCCCGACGCGGGCCCGCAGGGCATGGGCCGGCGCCATCAGCGCGCATTGCAGGATCGCGCCGCCAAGTGTTACGAACACCACCCGTTTGCCTTCGATAACATCCGGCCGCCGCTCGATCAGCATGCCGATGACATGCGCGGCGACACTCGAACCCATGCTGTGCGAGCTGATAAGATACTCGTCGGCGTCCTCGCTGAACGCCTCGCAAGCGGCATCCACACAGCTTTCGAGCCAACGGTTGAAATCGGGCCGATCCAGTCGTGCCATGGCCACGGCCATTTCCCAGTCGGCAAACAGGTGCAGCGTATGGAACTTCGTGGCCAACGGCATCATGACCTGTCGCAGCAGGAGACCGGCCAGCGGTACGCTCCACAGCAGGTTCCAGCTCGAAAGGCTCAGCCAGTGGGGAATGAATGCAACGACTAGGGCCGCTGCCGTCATCAATCCGGCCAGCAGGAAGGGGAACAGGAAAAATAGGCCAAAGCGCCAGGCATGGCGAAAATAACCCCAAAGCCCACCGTTGAACGTTACGTTCAGCGCACTGGCAAATCCGCCGCCCAGCCGGCGTGTGAATGACTGGCGGCTCAAGGTATCGACGAGCACATCGTGATCGAAAACATGGATACGGCTTGAAGTCCGCCAGTCCGGTCCGGCACAGTCGACGTCGAAATGCGTCGCCGCGCCCGTGCTCACCAAGGGCCCGACATCGGACTTGAAGTCCCATACCTCGGCGCTCTACCGCGCTGAACGGGCGTAACGCCGGCGGTGCGCCTCCGCGTCGAAGGGCTCAAAGCCCGGAAAATGCAGTACGACCCTCTTTTTCACACGGGACATGGGAGGCTTCTGTGATGATGGTTTCGACGGTCGCCGCCAAGCGACGCGGCGGCGATCCCGATTGGGTGACCGCTGGGCATCTGGCGACGTAAGGCGAGGGAGGGCAGGAGGCGGAATCAGCTTGAAATTGACCGGCACCGTATCGATGCGAACTGCGGCGCAATCGTGATCGATCGGGTGGCCAGCGTCGGGCTCGGTGAAATAAAATCAAGGCGACGGTTAGGATCGAGCGAGTTACCTTCAGTCGCTTGCTGCCGGGGATATTCGGACTTGGAAACCGGAAAGCAACTTGGCCTTGGCCGTGCAACGGTCTATCGAGGGGTGCCGTTCGGCCGGCCGGGGATTTCGGGGCTTTCTGCCAAAGACGGGCGGAAAATCCGGGTAGATCAATCCGGTCGGAGAACCCCGGGCTGCCGTTGAACTCGTTGCCGAGAAGAGTGAGCTTATGAACACCAATCCAGACACCGATTTTCCCGAACTCAATGCGATCGAAGCCCGTGTTCTTGGCTGCCTGATCGAGAAGAAGGAAACGACGCCTGACGTCTATCCGCTGACACTCAACTCCCTCCACTCCGCCGCCAACCAGAAGACGGCGCGCGACCCGGTGATGGCGTTGGAACAGGTGGACGTGCATCGTGCGCTCAATTCGCTCGCCCAGAAGGGGTTGGTCCGGCAGGCCTTTGCATCGCGCGTCGAGCGTTATGAACATCAGGCCGCCAACCGCTTTTCGCTGACCTCGCCGCAAATCGTCGTGCTCGGCCTGCTTTTGCTGCGCGGCCCGCAGACAGCCTACGAGCTCTGGTCTCGCAGCGAACGCATGGCGCGGTTCCAGTCGGTCGAGGATCTCAAGGATAACCTCGATCTGATGATCGGGCGTCGGCCTCCGCTGACCGTGCAGCTCAACCGCGGCGCCGGCCAGCGCGAAGACCGGTTTGCGCATCTTTTGTGTGGCGAGGTCGACCTGACGGTCGCCGCCGCGCCGAGCATGCCGTCCTTCACTACGTCAGGCCTGTCCGAGCTGGAACAGCGCGTGCAGACGCTGGAAGAGACTGTGGCGTTGCTCCAGGCTGAAATTGCCGCGCTCAAGGGCCACTGACGGTCGCTGCGAAAAGACAACCTTGATGCTTGTGAATTGGAGGCCGGCTGCCATGGCGACCGGCCTCATGTTTACTTTCCGGCCGACGCCGCAGCCGTCCTTGCGGTCTCCGCTTCGCCAATGGCGGCAGCGCATTCCTCGCAGCAGACTTCTACCGTCTTGCCGCCGAGCTTGACCTTGATGCTGTCCTGATCGAGTTCGCAGTCGCAGGCCGCGCAGGTTTTCTGGCTCATCGTCTTCGTCTCCTCTTGGTCGTGATTTCGACCATCAGAGAAGACCATCTGCATGGCAGCGCCGCTGTCAGATTCTTTAGCGATCGATGCGACCGTTGGCTGGTGGCAAGGCGGTACGTCAGGCGCACACGCCGCGGCCGTACGTGTCTTCCGTATCCTTGCCGGCGCCGCTATGTTTGGAGAAGGGCATGTTTTCTGCCCGCCCTGGGGGTGTTGAAACAGTGCGGCAGTTTCCCAAGCGCCCGTGTCGCGCGGCGAAAAATAGCCCCATAAAAGTTGATTGATTTTCGGCTGCAAGATCGCCAGAGTAGCGAGGTAGAGCACAGCTCGTCCGCTTCAAGTCAAAAATGAGCAAAGCCGCGAACGAGGTAGTATTTCGGTGCTCCGAAACTATATTGCTTGTCATTTGCAAGACGAAAACAAAAACAAAAAATGGGCCCCGGCATGTACAGCCGGGGCCATTTTTTTATGGGCTTGCGTCGGCAAGGGTCGATGATGCCGCTAAACGCGATCACGAAAAGTTGACTGTCCGCCGTATGGGTTCACGCCCCTCGATCACGCCGCGAACCTGCCTGCGATCGCGACGCAGCACATCGAGGCAATCATTGCCGAACCATTCCAGCGATGCGTCGTGCTGTCCGTCGCCCGCGATCTCCAGGAGAAAGTCGACATAGTCGACGGTGCCTTCGAACAACGGCGTCATTCCGTCGCGACGGCCGGCCGCGGCATAGACGTTTGCCGGTTCGAAGACCGAGAGGTCCGACCGGTCGCGGATGTTCTTCAGATGGTAATGGCGGATGTGCGGTATCATCTGGCGGTGCACGGCGATTGGATCGTCGCCGCCCTCCCAGACGTGGAGCGTATCGAAATTGATCGCGAAGGCGGGTTGGTCGACCTCCGCAATGAGACGCAATGTCGAGGCCGCAGTATCGGCCAGCGTCTTCGGATGTGTCTCCGCCAGCAGTTGAATGCCGTAGCTGGCAGTGATCGCGCATATCTCTCTCAGCCGCTCCACGATGCGCTGCCGCTCTTCGTGGGAGACGGAGAGACTGCCGCAATTGCCGGCGAAGGTACGGATTTTGCGGGTTCTCCAGCGGCGGGCGAGCCTGCAGAGCTCGACAGTCTTGTGCCGCAGCGTCTCCGTATCGCCGTCGAGCGGCAGATAGTCGCTGATCATCGGCACATTCAGCCCGAAAGTATCGAGCCAATCGGCATTGCGGTCGGGCTGCTGCGCCAGGTTGCGTGCATGCGCACCCCAGAGCTCGATCCCCTGAAAATCGTTGGATTGCGCCCAAGCGGCGATTTCGCCGAGGGAAATCAGATGATGGCGAAACGTGATCGTGCACAGCGATATGTTCATCGCGCAACCCTTTTCAGCATGGGCCTCTCCAGCATGGGAATGTCGGCGGCAATGTTCTGTTCACACCAGAGATCGAAGATCTCGGCGAGCTTGCCTTTCAGTTTCGTCTCGATCCGGTCGGCTTCTGCCAGCCGCTCGAACACCGGAGTGGCCAAGGCGCGGTCGCCGGTCTGGCTCAGCTTCATGCAATCGTAGTGCAGCGCCTTCAGCGCCTGGACGAGCGCCTCGATCTCTTCGCACCAGCCTTCGAACTCGGCCGCCGGCAGCTTCAGCGCCCGCCAGAAGAACGCAAAGCCATGCTCATAGGCGTATTTGCGGATGGTGATGACGGGCAGTTCGCGCACGGCGTCCGTGAGGTCGGAGAGGTCGATGCCGCCGCGTCCGTCGATATGAGCCGTGACGATCATGCGAACGGTGTCGGCCAGCGGATTGCTGTCTCTGATAAAGCAGGCCTCGAAATAGGCCTTGAGGTCTTCGGCTGCCGGTGGCCGAGCCTCTGCATTGTCGAAGACATAGCCGCCGCCGACGGTCGGCTGCATCACCGCATGGATCACCTTGTCCCGCGCGATCTCGCCTTCCCAACGGTAGTCGGGATCATGCACGAACCACGTATCGGGGTCGGCGGTTTCCTGCAGCATGAGGTAGTGCGGGAAGGGGTTCTGGTTGAACTTGTTCTCGCGCTCCGGCAGGTGGAACATGTCGAGCATGACCATGACGGAGCCGGTATCTGCGCGCCGTTTGACGAGGTCGAGCATCACGGTGAGATTTTCGCTCTTGCTGATGTCAGGGTCGTACCACTCGTAAACGGTGACGCCGTATAGCCGCTGAAACCAGCTGCGGAAGAATTCCTGGCTGATCTCGGGTGCATGATAGAGAAGCTGGAAGCGGTCGCTGAGCCCAAATTTCGCGTCCCAGACACCGAAATAGAACGGTCGGTGATCCAGGCCCTTTCGCTTCAGCCCGTCGCAGACGCAACTGACGAAGCAGTGCACCTTGATGTCGTAATAGGCCTCGCCATGCACGCCTTCGTCTGTCGTACCGCCGGTTAATGGAAACGATGGGACGACCGTCTCGATCGACTTCGGCTCATAGAGCGCGGCGAGATCGGCGACCGTCTGGACATCCTGGCGGGCGATCGCCTCTTCCGGAACACTCAGCCCGTATTCCAGCTCCAAATTGAGAAAGATCTGCAGGATCAGGACGGAATCGAGATAGAGGTCCTCGTTGAGGCGAGCTTCCGGGCCAAAGCCGTCGAGATGCGGATGCATCATGTGTTCGCTGAGGACTTTGTGGATTGCTTCCAGGGTTTTGTTGCTGGTCATGACGCGGCTCCCGCGATCGACTTGGTGAACTCGCCGGCGGCGTGGCGGGCGGCAACCTCGCGGCGGCTGATCTTGCCGTTGGCCTGGCGCGGGATGGTGTCGACCTGGCGGATGTCCATCGGTAGCTGATGGCTGGCGAGGTGCAGGCTGCACCATTCGCGGATCGCCTGCGGCGCGATGGTTTGACTGGCGCTGAACAGCAGCGCGACACGCTCCCCGGCAAAGCGGTCGCCCATGCGGAAGGCTACGGCGTCGCTGACTTCAGCCATCGCCATTGCCGCGTCCTCGACATCCCGGGGATAGACGTTGAGACCGGAGACATTGATCATGTCGTCCATGCGCGACACGAAGACCAGCATGCCGTCATCGCGGCGATAGCCGAGATCGCGGGTGTGGATGGCAATGCCGTCGTCCTTGGTCACGACGATTTCGTCGGCATTTTCGGCGTTGCTGCCGGTTTGCGGCAGAAGATGCGGCAGCACGAACCCCATGTCGCCGGCGTTGGTGACATCCGGATTGATGGCGATGCATCCGGCTTCGGAGCAGCCATATTGCTGGAACATATGCCGGCTCCTGGCCCTGATCTGCGCAAACCAGGGATCCGGCAGCAGCGTGCCCGAAGTCATCGTCGCATGGATCTGCTCGCCCTCGGGCAGCAGCCGGGCAAGCGTGTGCAGGATGGCCGGCGACGAATAGAGCAGCGGCCGCTCGATCTCGCGAAGAACCTTCATGAGATATTTCGGATTGGCGGTGTTGACGATAACCGGCGTCTGGCCGCGCTTGAGCGCCACCAGGATGCCGCAGATCAGGCCATAGGAATGGGTCGTCGGGCAGGCGATGACCGGGGTCATGTCCTCCGGCGCGCGGAAGATGCCAATATAGCTTTCGATCTCGGCGTCGATATCCTCCCAGCTACGCGCCACGCATTTTGGTGCACCTGTCGTGCCCGAGCTCATCTGGAGAAGCGTTCCGACCGGCAAGGCGTTCTGCGACCGTTCCAGTACCTCCGCCGTCGGGCTGTTGTAGAACAGTCGGTCGCAGCCCGCGCCGATCGCAAGCTTGCGCGCGGCGGCATAGGGCGTGCCCGGATGGATCGGCAACACGCTGGCGCCGGCCTTGCGGATGGCGAAGAATAGCGCCAGCCAGTCGATGGTTTCGGCAAAGCAGACCGCGTAGCGTCCGTCGTCGCGGTCCTTCAGGCCGATCTGCCCGGCCAGGCGTGCGGATGTTTCGTCGAAATAGGCGCGATCATAGAGCCTGTCGTCGATACGGATCATGGCTTTCTCCAATGAAAGAACACAAGGGGCAAAACGCCTTGAACTGGCGGCTTTTCCTTGGGTTCGGTTTCGTTCTGACCGGCTTTTTGCCGATCGGCTCAATGTTCTTCCTTCCGCTGGACAGGGCCGTCCTTCGGTTCTGAACCAGTCTCCAATGCGTGACCCTGATGC
>NZ_PVZR01000036.1:0-60479 GCF_003024455.1 Ensifer sp. NM-2 | reverse complement strand
ATGTGCAGGGAATCTCGACCCGCTCGGTCGACGATCTGGTCAAGGCCATGGGCATGAGTGGCATCTCCAAGAGCCAGGTCAGCCGGCTGTGCGAGGAGATCGACGGCAAGGTCAAGGCCTTCCTCGATCGGCCGATCGAGGGCGACTGGCCATATCTATGGATCGATGCCACCTACCTGAAGGTCCGCCGCGGCGGCCGGATCGTCTCCGTCGCCGTGATCATCGCCGTCGGTGTCAACAGCGACGGTCGCCGGGAGGTGCTGGGCATGGAGGTCGGCACCTCCGAGGCCGAGCCGATCTGGACCGAGTTCCTACGCAAGCTGACCCGCCGTGGCCTCAGAGGCGTCAAGCTGGTCGTCTCCGACGCCCACGAAGGCCTGAAGGCCGCCGTCACCAAGGTGCTCAGCGCGACCTGGCAGCGCTGCCGGGTCCACTTCATGCGCAACGTTCTCGCCCACGCCGGCAAGAGCGGCCGCCGTGTCGTCTCCGCCTTCATCGCCACCGCCTTCGCCCAGGAGACGCCGGAAGCCGCAAGCGCCCAATGGCGTGCCGTCGCCGACCAGATCCGGCCGAAGGTGCCCAAGCTCGCCGTCATCATGGATGATGCCGAAGAAGACGTTCTCGCCTACATGACCTTCCCGAAGGAGCACCGCGCCAAGCTGCACTCGACCAACCCGATCGAGCGCCTCAACGGCGAAATCAAACGCAGGACCGAGGTCGTCGGCATCTTCCCCAATGATGACGCCATCGTCCGCCTCGTCGGCGCGATCCTGCTCGAGCAGAACGACGAATGGGCTGTGCAGCGCGCCAGATACATGACGCTGGAAACCATCAGCCAGATGAGCGATGATCCGCTCATCAGCCTGCCAGCCGTGGCGCGCTGATCATCCCGGCCCATGCCGGAGTACGCGGCGACCCAGCCGCCACCTACACCACTCCCTGGGACATGATCTCGGCAACTTCCGCATAGTCCGGAGATCGTGGATTTCCTGAACCGCGTTGCTAGTTGCGTGACACCGTTTGGCGTGAAGCGGGACTACCGCCTCGCATCTGAGAATGACAACATCGACCTCAATCGGCAGGGTTGCAACCGACGTTGCAGGCGCGATCACCCGCGGGCTGGCCGTGTTTCCTGGTTCGGACACTGCCGACACTGGAGTTGAACCTGTCAGCTTTGGTGAGCGCCTTCGATTCCGGCAAATTTATCCGAGAAACGGGACCGGCGCAGACGATAACGATGGTCGGTCTTACAGGGAACTATCGCTTCTAACCTAAGGGACCGTTCTCCGCTTGTTCCCTCCGCCTGATGTACCCGGGTTCCCCAAACGGACTGTGTCACTCTGATTGAGAGGATTATTTTCATGGAGCATGATGAAATGGCCAAGTTTGACGAATTCTCGACCGCTGAAGATGTTCTTAACGCGGTCAACCTTGCCGGAAAGCGTGTACTTGTTACCGGCGTTTCCGCGGGCTTGGGTGTAGAAACGGCGCGTGTTCTCGCCTCACGCGGAGCCCATGTCATTGGAACGGCTCGCAATCTCGATAAAGCAGAGAAAGCCATAGCCCCGGTCCTTCCCGACGCCCGCGACGGCGGAAAGATCGAACTCATTGAGTTGGATCTCGCCTCTCTCACAAGCGTGCGGGCCTGCGCCGATGCTCTAATCTTAGACGGACGGAAGTTCGATGTCCTTATCAACAATGTGTTCGGACGCACTGCAGATGGTTTCGAAACACAGTTCGGCACGAATCACCTTGGACATTTCGTTCTTACCAATCGCATCGCGCCGTGGATTTCTCCGGGAGGGCGACTGGTCATTGTGGCTTCCGCCGCCCACCGTTTTTCCGACATCGATCTGGATGACCTTAACTACGACCACACGCCCTATGACCCTTTTGTATCCTACGGGCGGTCGAAAACCGCGTGCATCCTATTTGGCATCGAGTTCGACCGCCGTCACAGGGAGCGCGGCGTACGCGCCACTTCGGTGCATCCAGGCGTCATCAGGACAGAGCTGTCTCGCCATATCGACCAGAGCGGCATCGACAAGATGCTTGAAGACTTGAACGTCGAGAGAGCCGCGACCGGTAAGTCCCCGTTCAGGTACAAGACTATACCGGAGGGTGCGGCAACATCGGTTTGGGCCGGTTTCGTGGCAGAGGCCTCCAAGGTCGGCGGGCGCTATTGCGAGAATTGCCATGTCGGCGACATCATTGAAGGACCTCGTGATGCCGCTGACGAAGGGCTCCATGTATATGCGGTTGATCCCGAACGCGCCAAACTTCTTTGGAAGATCAGCGAAGAATTGGTCAAGGAGCGCTTCTAGGATCGTGTTCAACCAATCAAGGCATTAAACTGGAAGAAACGCGTGATTTGCGCATTTGCAAGCGCGCTGGCTTTCATAAACGCAGCAATCTCGCCTAACGAAGAGAATGCACCTGGGCGACCGGAGTCCGGCCGATCCGCGTGTATCGGCTATGCCGTCATCCCTTGTTGAACCGCAAGACGAACTGGTCGAACCGCTTGCTTATGCCACCTCCAAAGAGTGCGCGAGGCGATCCTTCCGCTTCGATCTTGCCTTGTTCGAGAAACACGATCCGGCTGGACACATCGCGGGCGAAGGCCATTTCGTGCGTCACGATCAGCATGGTTCGTCCTTCGGCGGCTAGATCCCGCATGACCTTGAGGACCTCTCCCACCAGTTCGGGATCCAGAGCGGATGTCGGCTCGTCGAAGAGAAGAGCCCGCGGCTTCATCACCAGCGCACGGGCAATGGCCGCCCTTTGCTGCTGGCCGCCGGAAAGTTGCGCGGGATAAGCCCCCGCCCTGTCCGCCAACCCGACCCGTTCCAGCATTGCCTGCGCTTCCTCGCGCACTTCGGCGCGGTTGCGCTTTTGCACATGGACGGGTGCCTCCATCAAATTGTCCAGCACGGTCATATGGGTCCAGAGGCAGAAGTTCTGAAACACCATCGACACCTGCGTACGCAGGCGATCGACCTGTTTGCGGTCGGCAACGCGCAGCTGCCTGTTTCCGGCCCGAAGCCTGACCTCTTCGCCAAATATCCGCAGTCCGCCGGCAGACGGCAGCTCAAGAAGATTGAGGCAGCGAAGGAACGTTGACTTGCCGGAACCCGAAGCACCCAGAATGGAGATGACCTCGCCTTCCTGTGCCTGAAAATCAATGCCCTTGAGGACCTCGACGATCCCGTAATGTTTGTGAAGACCTTCGACGGCAATGGCAGGATGGGCCTGAGCACCGGGAATGCCGACTGAGCTGGGGGCGGAAGCCATGTTTTCTCCGTTCGATGTCAGGTCACGTCCGGCGATGGGCGTGATGCGCCTGCAGCCTGCGTTCCATGACGGAAAAGGCGGCGGTCAGGCAGAAGGTGAGAGCGAGATAGATCGAGCCAGTCACGATGAAGACCTCCATCACGCGATAGGTGGATGCTATCAGGTTGTGGGCAATCCCGGTCAGTTCGGTGAGGGTGATGATCGATGCCAGCGAGGTCGCCTTAATCATGAGTATGGCTTCGCTGGCATAGACCGGCAGACCCTGCCTGAGGGCGATCGGCCAGACGATCCGCCGGCGAAGCCGCAAACCAGACATGCCGCAGGCCTTGCCCGCCTCGATCTCGCCGGCCGGAACCGCCTCTATCGCACCCCTTATGATTTCCGCGGTATAGGCCGAAGTGTTGAGGGCAAGCGCCAGCACCGCACACCAATAAGGCTCCCTCAGAAGCGGCCAGAAGAACGAGTGACGAATGACACCGATCTGCCCGAGTCCGTAGTAGATGAAGAAGATCTGGACCAGCAGCGGCGTGCCTCGAAACAGCTCGACATAGCTCCCGGCCATCCAGCGCAACGGCGCGATCCGGCAGCCGGCCGCGGCGGCCACCAGGACGGCCAGAACGAATCCGATCGACAGGGACGCGGCGGCGAGCTGAAGTGTCAGCGGCAGGCCCGACAAAAGTTGACGCAGGACGTCCGTGAGAAATGGCCAATGCATGATCAGCGTCTCCAGGGCCGGGCGAGATGATATTCCATGCGTTTCAGCGCAAGGCCCGTCACGCGCCCGATGATCAGGAACATCAAGGCGGCAACGGCGTAGAAGAGCAGCGGCTGCCGGGTCGATCCGGCCGCCACGCCGGCCTGCCTCAAAAGCTCGGTCAATCCGATGACGGACAGCAACGCCGTTTCCTTCAGCGCGGACTGCCAGATATTGCCGAGGGCAGGCAGGGCGAAGCGCAGGGTCTGCGGGGCGATGATGCGCCGCAACAGCAGCATTGTCGGCATTCCGCAGGAGGCTCCGGCTTCGATCTGACCGCGATCTAGCCGCAGATAAGCGGAACGGAACGCTTCCGTCTGATAGGCACCCGAGACGATGCCGACGGCGATGACCCCGATCACGAAAGCGGGTAGCGAGTAAAAACCCGGCCAGCCGCCCAGATTCATGACACGGGTGAAAACGACGCTACCACCGAAATAGAACAGGTAGACAACCAGAATTTCCGGCACACCCCTGAACACGGTGGTGTAGAACTGGCCGACGACGCGCAGGCCCGTCCATTGCGACAGCTTTAGAAAGGCACCGCCGATGCCGAGCACGCCGCCCAAAAGAAAGCCGCACAGCGCTGCGGAGACCGTGACCCCTGCCGCACTTAGCAAGGCGAGGCCCCAGCCTTCGGGCCCCACACTCAAGAGACCCCAGATCGAAAACGTCATGACAAGGCCTCCCCGACGGGCGCGATAGGAGTGGCAAAACGATCCACCGCGAAGGGTCTAAGGGCGTCGTCCAGCTCTCCCGAAAGAATGGAGCGGGCAACCGCCTCGCCGACCGCCGGGGAAATCTGGAAGCCATGTCCGCAAAATCCGAAGACATGCCACAGGCCGGCATGACGACAGCTGGGACCGATATAGGGAACCCCGTCGAAGGTCGCGCCCTCGAGGCCTGTCCAAGTCCTGACGATCGGCACGCCGGAAAGAGATGGAAACGCCGCGATGGTCGCCCTGGCGGCGGAGGCCATGCGGTCCATCACCGTGAAGGATGTGCCTTCCTCAAGGCAGGGTTTTCCAGAAATTCCGCCGCCGATCACAAGCGAGCCGACGGCGCTCTGCTTGAAGGAGAGCGGCTGATCGATGCCGATAACGACGGGCGTCACGAAGGGTTTTACCCGCGCGGTCACCATCATCGTAAGTGCCATGACCTTGATCGGCAGGTCTTCGCCCACGAGCGCGGCGACCCTCGATCCCCATGCTCCGGCACAATTGATCACGACGTCCGCCTCCCGCCTTCCGTTATCGGTGGTGACGACCCACGGTCCGGCTTCCGTCCTGCGCAGGCCCCGCAGGGTGCAGTTCTCGACAAAACGCACCCCGGCGGTCTCGGCCGCCTTGCGGAAAGCACGGACGCTATTGGCCGGATTGGCATGTCCGTCTCCCCGCGAAATGAGGCCGCCGAGTGCCCTTGGAGCAAGGCCCGGAAGCCAGTGCTGCAGCTCTTGCGGGCCGATCAGTTCCTCGGAATGAATATTGCGCCGAGTCATGCTCCGATGTCGCTGACGAGCCCAGTCCATTTCCCCTGCATTCATCGCAAGCGCGATCTGGGCGGATCCCAGTCGAACCTCGCAGCTTAAGGCTGCGTCTTCGCCGACACAGTCGCCGAGTGTCGCCCACATCTCCATGGCGCGCTGCGACAAGGGATATTCGCGCACGTCGCGCAGGAGCAGACGAAGCCCGCCCGCATTGACACCCGATGCGTGGCGACCAGCCACAGTCTGATCAATGACCGTCACCTGCCTACCAGACCGCGCAAGGAACAAAGCAATCGAACAGCCCTGAAGGCCGCCACCGACGATTAGGACCTCATCCCCGACCGCGCTACGCATGGAGAACATCCTCGATTGCGGCGTCCGGCTTGTCCTCGAGCGAAACAACCTGAGCAAGTTCGGGATCGACGCCCGACAGATTGGCCAGCGCTATCAAGGGGAGCGGGCGGACCGGCGGTCGCGCGCGGAACGGGCCCGGCGGCATGGCGTTCTGCGGCGCCGTCTCCGCAACTAGCCGCGCCAATGTTGCAGAACAGGTCCGGCCCTGGCATGGACCCATGCCGCAGCGCGTCAATCCCCGGATGAAATTCATGTCCCTTGCGCCCGCACGGATCATCTCGCGCAAGGCGCCCGCCGAGATCTCCTCGCATCGGCAGACGATGGTGGCGTTGTCCGGCAGCCGGGCGGACAGGCCGGGCGGAAATGCCGCATCGATGAAAGGACGGGCGGCGAGACTCTTCTTCACCGCCGCCTCGGCTGTGGATGTCGCACCTGTTCCAAGCGGGAGCCGTTCCCGCTCTGCAAGGATTGCTCGCGCCGTCCGACGACCATGGGCGATGGCGGCATCCGCGCCGCCGATCAGTCGCGCATCGCCCGTGATTCGCACCCGACAGGGTCCCGATGTCAAGGCCGGACCGGCCGCAAGCCGCGCCTCACCGTCCGGGGCCGTGCTTGGACGCCAGCTTGCATCCGCTTCCACCCAGTCAAGCGCGATGCCCGCGCTATGGGCCAGATCTGTCAAGGGCACGATGCCGTCATGGACCACGAGAAGATCACAATCGAGTTCGAGTCGCTTGCCGCCCGCCGTCATACTGACGGAGGTAAGGGCTTCGGTGCCATAGGCTTGAAGGTCGGTAATGCCGCACGGCATGGGCACGCCGGCAAGGCGCAACCGGGCAAGCCATGACAGTCCCTTGAGCAGGGTGGGCAGTGCGGAGAGGCGTAGCTTTGGCAAAGCGGCGAGCTTGTCTTTCACCGTATCAGTGCGCGCGATCAGACGCGGCCTGCCCCCCAGGCGGCGCAGTTGGTCCGCCAGGAGGAAAATCAAGGGACCGGTACCGACAAGCACGACGCGGCCATCCGGTTGCAGGCGACCCGATTTGATCAGGGTCTGAACGGCGCCGGCGGTCATGACGCCCGGCAGGGTCCAGCCCGGAAACGGAACGGGCCGCTCCATCGCGCCGTTGGCGAGAATGACGTGCGGCGCACGTAGGTAGCCGGCCTGGTCCTGCTTCAACCATCCGACCGTCCCATCCGCCCTGACATCCCAAACCGTGGTACCCGGACGATAGTCGATGCCCGGCATCTGCCTGAACCGTTCGAGGAGGCGCTGACCCGCGCGATAGGTCGGGCCCAGCGCCTGAAGCAGGCCGTCCGTCCCCGGCCTGTCCGCTAAATTGGTTTCCAGCGCCCGGAAGATCTGCCCACCGGGCGTTGCCTGCATGTCGAGGACAATGACGCGCAGGCCTGCAAACGCGAGATTGATCGCCGCCGACAGGCCCGCCGGGCCTGCGCCGACGACAATCGCATCGGTATCCATCGAGGGGGGCTCCGCTTGCACAGGCATTGCCGTTGCTATCATGGCCTGACACCTTCTTCGATGGTGGCCGGGCCCCATTGCGTGCGCAGCCTCATTCCGTTTTCGACATACACCAAGCAGGCCTGACGACTGCCGACCCCCTCGATTTCGATCAGACAGTCGTAACAATGACCGATCATGCAAAAGGGCAGCCGCCTCGCGCCGCTGACGGGCGTCGTACGGAAATGCGGCACGCCCGCTCTCAGCAGACAGGCAGCAATCGTCTCGCCTGCACGCGCAGAAAGCGGCCTGCCATCGAGAAAAACAGTGATCGTCGCCTCGGCGGAACCGATAGGCCTGAACATGTCGGCACCTGTTTATGAATCCATGAACGCCGGCACCGTGATGCCGGACGGGACGGCCCCCTCCCCCAAAGGACGAAAGGGGCCGGACTGGCTTATTCGTGGATGGAAATGTCCACGCCGAACCATTTCTCCGTCAGCGCCTTGTTGGTTCCGTCGGTATTGAGGGCATCGATCGCGGTATCGAACGCCTTGCGCAGGACGTCGTCGTCCTGACGGAGAGCGACGTTGATGGTGCCTAGACCAAGAACACCGCCCGCAAAGGTCGGCCCGGTCAGAACCAGAGCGCCCTTGGCATTGGCATCGATGACCGCCTTGAACGCGGTCACGTTTGCCACGGCAAGATCGATCCGGCCGGCGGTCAGTTCCAGACCGAGCTGCTCGAAGGAGGGATAATCACGAATATCGAGATCCTTGAGATATTGCTCGGCGAATTTGGCGGCGGTGGACCCGGTCTGCACGCCGACGATCCTACCCGCCAGTTTTGCCTTCAGCTCGGCGATTGCGGCTTCCGCTTCCTTGGGAGAGGCCGCAAGATCGAAGGCCTTGCCGGTTTCCGGCAGGTCTTTCAGCTCGCCGTCGCCTGTGGCCAGAAAGCCGTTAGGCGCTTTTGCGTAAGGTTTGGAAAACGCAATGACCTTCTTGCGCTCTTCGGTTACTCCCATGGAGGCCATGATGGCGTCATATTTGCCGACCGTTAGACCGGGAATAATCCCGTTCCACTCCTGGGCAGTCACGGCACACTCGATCTTCATTCGCGTGCAGAGCGCCTGGATCAGATCGATCTCATATCCGTCGAGCCCGCCATCGGCCTTTGCAAAGTTCCAGGGCGGATAGGCACCCTCAGTCGCGATGGAGATTTTCGTTGGTAATTCCTGTGCGCCGGCCCCACCTGCGAGACATGGCGCCAGGACAAGGGCAAGCAGTATGCTGCGCATCGTTCCCATAATCGTTCCCTTTATTTTTTATGCCAGACTTTTCCTAAATCTGATGCGGCACGATGCCATCGAATGGAGATGAGGTGGATATGGTATCTTATTGATCTCAGGCTAAGCCCAACTTATGCTCGGAGTCATGAAGGCGCCTCTCATCCCCTCTCTCAACTGGCTCCGTGTCTTTGAAGCCGCCGCCCGGCATCAAAGTTTCGCGCGCGCCGGCAAGGAGCTGAACATGTCCGCGGCGGCTGTCAGCCAGCAAGTACTGGCGCTGGAAACGCATCTGCGTAGCGCCCTTTTCGAGCGTAAGGCGAACCGGATCGTGCTGACGACGGAAGGAAGCGATTTCCTTCCGACCGTTCAGGTCTCGCTGGGGGCCATCGAAACCAAGGCGGCGTCCCTGTTCGCGCTGGCTCGGGTGGAGCGGGTCTGTCTTCTCGCCAGCCAGTTGATGGCCATGAGCTGGCTCCCCCAGGTGCTGGCAGAGTTCGAGACTCGGCATCCCTCCATCCGTGTCGATCTCCTGATGGAGGGGACATTGCGCAAGACGGAATCCGACATGATGATTCGGTTCGGGGAGGAGCCGCATCTGGTCCGCCATCCCATGTGGCTCATGGGCATGTCCCACGTCGTCGTGTGCCGGGAGGAGGATCTGGCGCGCGTCGATAGTCTTGAAGCATTACTATCGTTCAAGCTGTTCGACGTGGCATCGCATGCGGTGGGGTGGAGCACACTGCTCAGACATAATTTTGGCCCGGTGGACGACCGCCGTCTGCGGCTCGAGACCGTCGATACCACGCCGCTCGCACTAACCATGGTCAGCCAGGGTCTCGGCCTGGCGATCGGCCACTTGCCGGTATGCGGCCCGCTGCTGACCGCATTGAGGCTGGCGATCTGTCCCCTCGTCCCAAGAATGGCTGGTCCGGGCCACTACTATCTCGAACGTCCCACCGGCCGGCCGCAACGCCCGGCCATCCTACATTTGGAAAAAGCGCTGCAAGAAGCAGCGCGCACATCGATGAGAATGGTGTGAAGCGCCGAACGAGGATATGCGATCTACCCGTCCGATAAAATGTCGATCCGCGAGCGTTTCGTCGGGCTCCTGTCAAATCGACCATCCGCCATCATAAATGACGAATGCATGCGATATAGCTCTTTATGAACGTGCAAATAAATAAACAAACTTATGACACCCGCCTGTATCCTGCCTCTGCCTCTGTGCCGAGACATCACGTGGCGGCCCCTTCTGCCAAAGACCCTTATGACGACGCCAAGCCTAAATTCTATTTGAACCTCGGCATCTAGATCCCTGGAACATCACATGATCACAATCGGCAGCCGGTTCATCAGCTAACACACGACATGGGCATAAGCCTGAAATTGCTCGAGCGGAAAAGGGCATGATCACGCGATGAACGTCAAAATGGAGAGACATGAGATTTGTATTGAAGAAAGATCTTAGCAACACCCATCAAAAACCAGGACGCCAAGATCCAGTGGGATTAAATCCCCGGTTCCATCCTGCAAAGCCGTTCCTGTTGCTCGGCCCGCCAAATCCCCCCCGCCTGCCTCCGCGTGCTTTGTTCCAGTTTCCACGCTGATTTCCCGACCCGCGATTGCTTTGGGAGACCTGTGCCGCGACACGATCCGCAAGCCGTTTCTCCGCCTGGTCGTGCTTCTTCTTGATCAGGAAGCGAATGGAGTTGTTGACGGATCTTGGTGAGACGGGACGGCCGAAATCCTTGGTGAATTCGGTTGCAGTTTCCGCACTCATTTCCCCTGGGAACACGTAATAGGTCGCCCCCTCCACCAAAACCTGTCCTTGAAGACTGAGGGCCATTTCCTGCTTCACCTTGGTTTTGATACTGAAGATCGGGTCGTTCAAGCCTTGGCCGCCCACTGCCTTGATTGCAGCCAAGCGCCACTCATCAGGTGACTGATCCTTCTCCCTCTCGGGCAAGTCGGGTTCGTCCTCATCGTCGTCAAGCTTGTTGGTGACGTACTTCTTCAGGGCAGGGCTATTGAAGACCTCGCCGATCTCCTTTTCGAGTGGCGAAAGAAGAGACATGATGTGAGGCACTCGGTTTGCGAATGAGACTGTGATCTGGTGTGGAAAAAAGATGGGAAGAATGACTTCCGGAATGATGAAGTTGTTTGTCGATGAAGTCAGCTTGAGCCGTCCGTGAGCCACGTTTTTATAGACCAAAACGCCTCTAGCAGGTGTGCGGTATCGGATGCCGACCTAACCGGAGCCAAGGCCTCCAAGCGCCCGTGAGGTCAGCTCCATGTTCGAATACGAGGCAGAATTTCACGCTGTTGGCTTGGCATCATCCTAAAAATCCCGCAGCTTCCCTATTGGGTGTTCAGCTCCGGCGAGGACGCTGACGTGGCATACGAGGCTGGGGCAGTGCATAACGGATGACGTGGCCGTCTCAGTTGCGCCTTCGAAAAAATGCCTCATGCCGCACTATTGGCTTGGCGAACAAGGTCACACGCATGTGACCAAAGATCATCGGCAACAGATTTGGCGCGGCCTGAAACAGCCATTCTTGAGCCATCACGCCATGGTTTCGATCACGGGACATGCCACATATCTTCAAATATCATGATTGAGACAAACAAGATTTTATTCGTCTACTTCCTATGAACGGCATAGCTAAAGGGTGTGGGGGCTGATGAGAATGTCAGCGAAGGAAAATCCCATTTTAGATGTCTCAGGTCCATCATGTGCTCATGTCAGACGGTTGAGCGGCTGACGGTTGTTTTCGTGAGGTGTTGATATCCTCAGCTTTGCCGAATGGCGGCAATGCGAGCTTCTGTTCAATGTTCGGCAAGTTCATGTTCTCCGCCCTCGACGGCCGGATGTTCCGGGCGAGGACGCAAGTGGGGAGGATCGGCCCAGCCAAGTTTCTCACAAAGGAATAACAGGAAGGGCGCAATCGCGTCCGAAATGGTCAGCACCAGAAGGGCCACCAGGGCCATCAACAACCATCGGGCGATGACGCTGTCGAAGATCAGGAATTTGGTCGAAACGAGAGCAATGGAGAAAGGAAAGTCCGTCAGGCCCGTGGCAACGACGATGGCAAAAATCTTCGCGACATCCCCGGTCGATTGGTTGGGTGAAATTGTGGGAACACCAATGCGAAGCATGCATCGCAATCCCCAGGGAATAGCACTGGCCATGACGATCTCGAAGTTAAAAAATGGCGCGATGGCGAAGGTAAGGACAAGGAGCGCCAGAAAGGCCATGGAGAGCTTGGGTCCACGGGGATATTGCCCACCAAACAGCCATTTCTTGATGGTGGACCACCAGGATGGCTTGGCCTCAACAACCGCCGGTCGCTTTGCGCGACAGCCAAGCCCGTCCTGAAGATCGCCAATATCCTCCTTGAGAAACGAATTGCGAATGGAAAGATTGGCGCTGAGCTTGCTCGGCTCCCAGATCATTTGCCAGTAGGTTGAAACGAACTGATGCCGGTCGATCAGGTTCAAGACCTTGTTGCTGGGGAAATGCAGTCGCTCATGGACCCGGGTGATCTCTGCGATGAAGTCCGTATCGTAGCGTTTCCAACGAAAGCAAAGCTTGAGCAGCGCGTTGAAGATGAGACGCCGGAGGGAAACGACGAAGACGAAAACACAGGTGGAGCCGACAATGGTCCAGGTGAACCATTTTTCCTCGTGCAGATAACGCCAATCGGGCGTTTCGTTGACCACCATATAAGTCATCGTCGGGATCCAGAGAGCGAGAAACTGGTCTTCCGTCGTCCTCATGAAGAGTTCGTTCGTCATGGCCCAGCACGAGAACAAGGCGACATAAATGCCGACGGCTCGGATGTGTGAGGGAACAAGACGCACAACAGCACCCCATTCCGGGATGCGAATGGGAACGACGAGCGATCCGACAAACAACCACAGGGCCTGGAGAGCGTGAGGAACGAACCCCCAGTGAAACCTGGTGCCGCTCTGCACAATGTCGAACTTGTGGAGGATCTTGGACGTGTACCAGTTCAGATAGAAACGGAGCGCCCAGCCGGCACGGGGGTCGCGCGCAAGAATGGCGACCTCCCCGACAAGTTCATCGCGAAGGTCCTGGCTGACACCAGCCTCCTCGTTGCGGAAGTCTCCATCCTTCGCCGTCTTGCGGTCGAAGTCCTGGTAGATGCTGACCCAGCGAAAGTCCCACATGGTGATTTCTTGAGCGCGGGTCGAAATGGTCGACGTGAAAGCAACAGGTCGAAATGGTCGACGATGAAGGGCGTGTGCTAAATCGTAGCACGATGATGGTTTGGTGATCTCAAATCGTTGCGGGCCTTCGCGCAATATAACTGCAAGGCAGGCCTGCCCCAGGCCAGCGGGAGCGATATCGGCCCCTTTGACAATGCCAAGAAGCACTTCAATGGGTTTTTTCTAGTCTGCATTGTCTCGGCACTTCCGATTGGCAATCAAAAGGGGTGAGCGATTTTTGCGCCAATAGCGTGATGCCACGCCACTGTCAGCCGTGTCTCGACTGAGTTGATCGATGTCCAGCTGACCGGACATGTCAGCTGTGCTGACGAATACGACCTGCGCCTCCCTTGGCCTTTCGCCATGAAACGGGGCAGACAAGACGCTGGCCAACCAAAGGCTGCCGGCGGGCGGATCCCAATGTTCCAGGCAGACAGATATGTGCTCACGGGTTACATCCAACAGGCATGCTCGTCTCACCCTTGCAGTCGGATAATGGGAGATGCTCAAATCCCGAAAAGCCGATAGCATGTGAAGAGGTATATAAAAAGCGGCCAATCTGCCTGTCTTCTCAACCTCAGCCTGCAACACCACATCTCTCAAGCATCAATCGGCAAGCCGCTCTTGCCATCTGCTCTTTGTGCCCATTGCACGGTACGTCATTGAAGCCGATCCTTGCTAGCAAAGCTGACAGAGCCAGAAAAACAACTTGCGCCATTCGCAACAACCATCGCCATGGAAGCCATTCTTCCCTCGCTCAAGACCAAGATCATCGAATTGGTCAAGGCGGGTAACAAGGTCGAGGATGTAATCCTCCCCTTCCACTGGACCGAAGCATTTCTCGCCCAGTTTGGCGTGGTCGCCGACGTGGAGTTCGTCGCCAAGGCTCTCGAAGGTTTCTACGAGAAACACTCCGCGGGCATGACCACCCATGCCAAGAAGTACGCCAACTTCGCCGGCTCCGACCCCTGGTCCATGGGCGCCATGGTCGGGAGCGTCAACGAGATTTCCGGCGCCAAGGTTATTTCCTTCGGCCGCGACAACAAGCCGAAGAACCTGCCCGTCTCCCATGCCGATGGGTTTCTTGCCGACAAGGACACCGGTGTGCGTAAGATGACACTTGAATGCATCAGCCCCTCCGATCTTCGCACGGGCTGGTTTGCGCTCGTCTTCTTCGACCTCGTCTTTAAAAACAAGATCGACGTCGAAGTGCTTGTCATCGGATCCTCCGCCATCGCCGAAGCATGCATCCGCATGCTCAACTACGGTGCTAGCGACAGGATCAAGCACATCAAGGTGCTCAGCAAGAGCGGCACCACCAACTTCGAACTTGTCGAGAGACTACAGAAGGAAGTCAAGATCCTCTTGACTGCGACAAACGACCGCGCCGAGATCCCTGTTGCCGCTTACCTCATCACCGCCACCAATGCCGGCAAACCCGTTGTCGAGGAGAACGAGATCGGCCCCAATGCCAAAGTCCTCTCCCAGGGCATCGACGATCTTCCCGCGGCGTATATCGAGCGCCTCATCACCAAGTTCGGCGCTATGATCGGCGACGACCTCGACGCCATGGAGCAGCGCAACGTTGATCCACTGGCTCTCTTCTACTCCCGCAAGGGAGAAAAATTGACCGGCCAAGGCAAGCGTGACGGCGCTGTCAACATTGGCGACGTCCTCGCCAATCCGGCCTTTCTGCGCATGTTCCACGTCTGTGTCTGCGACGCCGCCTTTTTTCCTGTCGGGCTCGTCGGTTACGACATTGCCGTCAACGAGGCGATCATGGCGGCTCTCACTGCCGCCATCCGCGCCGCCGCCGCCTGAAGGGCCGGCATGAACGCATAATGGCCGGAGGGGACTTCAACAAGAAATCGGCCTAGAGGATTTCTTTTGTCAACGTGCACTCAACTTGCACCCTATTAACAGACGTGCGGGATCACAGGCCTATACCTGCCCCTTACGTAGCCGGTCAACTTAACACTTGTTTAACCCAATAAGAAATATTTACTCCAAACATCTTCTCCATGCGCGTCGTGGAAAGTGATTATCTCCTGTGAAGCATCGCGATTGATCTCACATGCCTTGTGATCGATGACCCCTGCGTCGTTCATGGCTTGCATCCTCGAAAGATACCGAATTGTCGCTATAGGTCACATTGTGAAAGTTCGCTCAGTCATTGGTGGTTACGGTCAGGAAATGTTTACTGCGGCTTTTATCCTGCCAATCTCAATATAGGAAAATTTGACAAAAGGGTTTTCTCCAGCCGCTCCGAATAAAAGACAGACACCCTATGCATCCCATCAGGCGATCTCGATCAGGTCGCCCGTTTTGGCACGGGAAACGTAGAGCGAGCCATTGAACGGGTCATGGTGGCTTTCGCGCACCAACGCCATATTTCCTCTCTTACGGTTACGCGGAGCTCCGCATAATTGCGCAAGTCAATTGGATCTCTGGGGAGAAAGACCTTCGCACCAGAGGGTATCATGCAGAGCGCACTGCGCGGATCAGCCTGACAAGATAAGACTCGTCGATCCCGACATCCACGGGGATCACTGCGTCGCCGATGATGATCAGACGGGTATTTCGCTACCAGGTGAACAGCTGCGAGGGATCAATCCCAATGCGTCTCGCCCCAGCGTCCATACTCGCCGCTACCTCCTGAGCCTTGAACACGCCTGACCAGCGTCAAAAACTGCCGCAGTGCCCCCTCCAACCGATCCGCATCCGCAACGGCTTCGATCATATGGAACGTTATATGTCCGGACCAGAGATGGGTACATTGAAGTCGGAATTCAGTTACCGACACAGCGTCAGAGCGCACCTCACGCTGCATAGTCGATCCTCGCATCGAGGGCCGAAAAAATGTTCGCAACATCAGACAGGAGGTCGTCGAGGCGTGCAGCCAGACGCGATGGCGCGACGTTGTAATCCTTGAAATCGACATCCGATGCGTAGACCGCGGTGGGAAGTGTCTGCGCGCTAAAGAACCCGAAGAGGGGGCGGAGCTGGTGCTCAACCACCAACGCATGCCGGTCGCCACCACCGGTCGCAGTCAGGATTATCGGTTTGCCCTTGAGTTCGTGCGGATCGATCAAATCGAACAAATGCTTGAACAATCCGGGATAGGAGCCCTTATATGTCGGGGACCCAACGATAAGGACATCGGCCGAAACGACGGCATCGACAATCCTTCTTGCCTGTTCGTCCAGGTCCTTGCGCCAAAGCGCACGTCCAAGTGACGGTCCGACATCGGTGAGATCATAGAGTTCGGTCTCGACCGCGTGGCGTTCACCGATCAACGATGCGATATGCTCCGCGAGAACGTAGGTTTTTGATGGGCGATTGAAGCTGCCAATGATGCCAACGAGCTGGGGTATGGACATGGGATCCTCCGAATTGCCAAATAATTCTCCATATTTTTTATGGATTAAAGAAACTCCACACTCTTTCTTGTGCGCTTCGCGAAAAAGTTCACTCGCGCCGCTTGTTCCACGGTGAGCGTCCGGCGAGCGTATTCTTTGGCTTAAATCGAAGCAGGATTTAGTGGATCAGCACTCTGGCTCGTCTGCCATTACCAGCGGGCCTAAATCCCCGCTGTCCTAACCGTGCCCGTCCACTTCGAGTTCCGGGGGCGTCATCCGACACTCCAAGATCGCCCGTCCCAGATTACGGCGGCTAAGGTTTCGTTCCTCATTGTGCGACACAGTTAGTCGTCCCTCGCGACTACAACAGCGCATACTGCGTCGATACCAATAACCTGCTGAACAGGGGAACTTACGTGCGTAACAATCTCGCCATCAATAGCGGGTGTCCGGCCAAGGGTCCGCCGGCGCCAGTCTATGCTGCACGCGTTGCAGTTTTCCGCACGGTTAGATCTACCATCGAGCAACCTCTTACCTGTGGATGGGAATGCGCTTGCCCTTTCATTTGATAAAGAGCCTATTTTCAACTTAAGCGTGCATCAATCAGCAAGGGAGACACGTCATGACCAGTGAACCAATCCGTAATTCCCACACGGACCATCTTCTCACACCGGAAAATTCCGCATTTGTCATCATCGACTACCAACCAATCCAGGTCTCATCGATCCGTTCGATGCCGCGCGAGGAACTGGTCTTCAACATCGTGAGCACGGCTAGGGCCGCAGTCAATTACAACCTCCCGATCATACACTCGACCGTTAACGTCAAATCTGGACGCAACAAGCCGCCAATTCAGGAACTCCAGGAGGTAATAGGTCACCTGCCGACTTACGACCGGACCTCGATTAACAGCTGGGAGGACACTGAGTTTAAGCAAGCTGTCAAGGCGATCGGTCGTCGCAAGCTCATCATGACGGCGCTCTGGACAGAAGCGTGCCTAACCTTTCCCGCACTAGATGCGCTTCAAGAAGGTTATGAGGTCTATGTTCCGGTAGATGCAGTCGGCGGCACTTCGCTCGCCGCGCACGAGGCCGCGCTGCGTCGCGTCGAACAGGCGGGTGCTAAACTGATCAGTCGTGTTCAAATGTATTGTGAACTTCAACGTGACTGGTCGCGCGAAGCAACCGTTCCAGGCTTTATGGGAGTGTTCGACAACGCCGACGGTTTCAATCCGGAGAAAGTCAACCACTCGGCGCAAGACTGACATTTGAACATTGCACGCGGCGGCCGCAAATGCTGTCGCCGCACTTTCCAAAGAAATCGGGTGAGGACATTTGGAGCCGCAGCATTACAGAACTGGGTCGTTCTCCAAGGACGAACGCCTCAGCGCTTACGACAGCTTCCCAGCCTGAGAAGAACCAATCATTGTCTTTACGGAGGACGGGACATCTTCGGCACATTTTGCGCAACGAGATGGGCGACGCGCCACCCAAGCCTGGCACCAAGGTTAAGGGCTCGGATCGTAAACGCCGCGGTCCTCAAGGGACGCATAGTTCGCATCGTTCATAAACCGGAACGAACACCCAGGGGCGCCTTCCGCCGCTTTTGACGTCGGCTGAGTAAGCCAATATCGGTTCCTTTTTCTATTATGCAATTGGTAGGTGCCAACGCGAGTGAGGCTTCGCAGACTCATCGCTTGCGGGTAGCCCTCAAATGGTCGATCATCGCTCTAAATGCGGGGGCTGTCCTCGCTCTGTCTGGGTAATAGAGACTGAAGCCGGGTAAGGTCGGGAGCCAATCCGTGAGCACCGGCACCAACTTCCCTGAAGCAATGTCGTTGTGAACTTGCGACTCGAACAGATAAGCCAATCCGAGACCGTCGAGCGCCGCGGCGCGGATCGCCGCGCCGTCATTAAACACCAATCCTCCGTCATTCCCGTACTCAACGTTCTTTTTGCCCTTCGCCAACGTCCATCGATAGAGTCTGTTCGAGCTGACAAATCGGTAACCAATGCAGGCGTGATCTGCGAGGTCGTCGGGTTTGGTCGGAAGTCCTCGTTTTTCGAGATAGGCGGGTGAGGCAACAATCAATACTGCGGTGGACTGTGTCAGGGGTACCGCAACCATATCTTTTTCAACGAGTGTGTTAAATCTTATACCCCCATCAAAACCTTCGGAGATTATATCATTCAGACCTTCGTCGATCGAGACTTCGACCCTGACGTTCGGGAACATGTCCTTGAAGGATTTCAAGGCCGGCCCGAGTATCGTCTCAAACGCGACAGGGACCATGGTCAGGCGGACCGAACCCGAGACTGTGGCGCGCATCTCCTGAAGGCTTGCCAAACTGTCTCCGATATCTCTGAGAGCCGGCGCTAACGTGTTGAGCAGCCTCTGCCCTGCCTCGGTAGGCGAAACGTTCCGAGTGGTGCGCGCGAGGAGTGCCATGCCGATCCGTTGCTCAAGCTGACCCACTGCATAGCTGAGGGAGGATTGGGAAATCCCAAGCTCTGCCGCCGCCGTGGTGAAGCTCCGATGCCTCGCGACGGCTTCGAAGACGGCAAGGTCACGCAGGACAAGGCGATCCATTTATTCAACTCATCGATATCTTTATGCAAACTGTGCGGACTAATAGATAATCGGTTTAATCGTTACCTTCTAGTCATCACGATCTTAAACACCGAGGAAAAGATGACTTTAAAGAAACTGATATCGGCTCTCATCGCCGGGATGGCAGTGTCCGGTCCTGCTCACGCTGATGCACGGAACGTCGTACTCGTCCATGGTGCAACCATGGACGGTTCGGGGTGGCGGCAGGTCTATGACATCCTCAGGACCAAAGGTCTCTCGGTCAGTGTCGTACAGTTGCCGCATACCAGTCTCGCCGACGACATAGCGGCGACCCGTTTGATTCTGAAGCAGCAGAACGGTCCAACGGTTCTCGTTGGTCACAGCTATGGTGGCGCGGTCATTACCGAGGCGGGTGACGAGAATAATGTGAAGGCGATGGTCTACGTCGCCGCACTTCAACCAGACGCAGGTGAAAATCTCACCGAGCTTTCCCAACGCTTTCCAATGAAGATCGACATGAAGATGTTGGACGGCCAGAGCTTCGTTCCCTCTCCCGATACTTACCATGACAATATCGGTGCGGACCTTCCAGACGACGTCACCGCCTTCATGTCAGCATCGGCAAAGCCCATGTCGCTTGAGCCCTACCAGACGCGAATTCAGCATGCCGCTTGGCGTGTGAAGCCTACGTTTGGCATTGTGACGACCGAAGATAAAGTGATCCCGCCTGCCCTGTTGCGTTGGATGTACAAGCGCGCCAATACAGGCACTACCGATATCATGTCGAGCCACATGGTCTACATGTCTCATGCCAAAGAGACTGCAGACGTCATCCTCAAAGCTGTGGCTTCAGTAGATTGAGGAGCGGAGTCGAAAGTCACCCGCTCACGGTATCATGCCTGCGTCGGAGCGACATCGCATTGCCGTTCGAGCTTCCCGGCTGTTCGTATCGGCTGATTCTTTGTCGTTCCCACCGTCGACGGCTCGAACCTGCTTTCCATGCCAGCAAAGGTTGCGAACAAGTTCGTCACGACACGCGCTTGATCAATCGGCTCGCTGCCCTTAGAAACTTCCTGTGGGGCCTGTAGCTCAATGGTTAGAGCCGTCGGCTCATAACCGATTGGTTGCAGGTTCGAGTCCTGCCGGGCCCACCATTACCACTACGCCGATCGCCAAACGGCCATCCTCAACTGGGCTGCGGCAAATCCGGAGTTCAAGAAAAAACTTGATTGATGCAGTAGCGATTAACTCGCGAGTGGCCTAGGCCTGCTCGGTGCCCATATGTTTCAGGAATAGCCCGCGCAGACCGGTGCGCCATACGAGGCCGGAGGTAACATGAGAATCTTGCTCGTTGAGGATGAGGCGGAGTTCGCCAAAGCTTTGCGCGGCGCGCTCAATCGCAACCGTTTTGTAGTGGATTGGGTCGATAGCGTTTCTCTCGCCAGGGAAGCTTCAAAGTCAGGCGTGCACGAACTCGTCTTGCTTGATCGCACGCTTCCCGACGGAGACGGCCTCAACCTGATTTCACAGTTTCGAGTCGACACTCCGGGCGTGCCGATCATTGTGTTGAGTGCACGCGGAGAACTGTCTGACCGAGTAGCCGGACTCGACGACGGCGCCGACGACTACTTGGTGAAGCCTTTTGACCTTCAAGAAATGCTCGCTCGCATTCGTGCGGTGCAGCGCCGCCCAAGTGTGCTTGCACCGGACGAGATCAACATCGGTGATCTCGTTTTCGACATGGCGTTCGGCGAAGCACGGGTGCGAGAAACGCGGTTGAAACTACAGAGGCGTGAAGTGAGAGTGCTTACCGCACTGCTACGTCGGCGTGAGCGCGTTGTCCTGCGCGAGTCTCTTGAGGAAGCTGTCTATGGCTTCGACGACGCGATTGAGTCAAATACACTCGACTCTCACATTTCACGGCTCCGCCGAAAATTGAGCGATGTCGGCGCCGGCGTCGAGATCCGTAACGTCAGAGGAGTGGGCTATTTGCTCAGAGCCGCGGAGTGATGGGAAGTCAGCCATCACTGAAGGCGCGCCTCATTTTTCGGCAACTTATCCTGCAGTTTCTTACGATCGCTGCAGCGGCCTCCGGCCTCATTGTCTTTTTCGTCAACTCGACTCTCGACGGTATGTACGCCGATGAGGCGGTCGCGAAGGTCGCAGCGAATGCCATCGTCCACGACGGACACGGAAAGGTCCAAGTGGAAGTCACACCCGAACTTGCGAAAATTCGACAGGAATCACCGGACCTCTGGTTCGCGGCACGGCTTAGCGACGGCAGCGTGATTACTTTCGGCCAAGTTCCGGGGGAGTTCGCTCCCCTCGTCCCCCACCTCCACAAACTATCTTCTGCAGACATGCGCGGGCAATTCGCCCCATTTACCCTTTCCGCTGTTGTGAGACAGGAAACGGGGCCCTTAGGTGATATGAACGTAATCGCACACGGCAGTGTCCAACCATTCACAGTGCTGATCACGATGGCGTCGAACATCGTGGCCGCCTCCATTTTCCTGGCCTTGGCAGTCGTCTCTGTCGTCGCGACGCCAATGATCGTCAAGCGCGCTTTGGTCGGCGTCATAACGACTGCAGAAGAAGTTGAGCATATCAACGCCGAGCGTCGCGGTTTCCAACTTTCGGAAGACGTGGTCCCGCGTGAGATTGGGCCGCTGGTTCGCGCTTTCAACGGAGCTCTCGGCCGTCTCGATGCTGGCTATGACCGCCAGCAACGTTTCATCGCTTCAGCCGCCCATGAGCTTCGGACACCGATTGCGATATTGCGCATGAAGATAGATTCTGCGAACGAAAAAGGTACACGCTCGCTTTTGCCGGATGTGTTACGCCTCGCGAACCTCTCCGAGCAACTGCTCGATCTCCATCGATTGGAAAACGGAGCGCCAACCGACCGGATCGATCTCTCAGTACTTGCACGCAACGTCGCCGCTGACCTTGCGCCGATGCTGTTCGATTCAGGAAAGGCGATTGAGGTGGTCATTGAAAGGTCTGGGACAATTTCAGGCAATGTGGGCTCGATAGAGCGCGCGCTCACAAACCTCATACAAAATGCGGTTGAACACGGGGGTGACGAGGTCATCGTGCGGATCGATGGCGCCTCTCTGGAAGTTGAGGATAATGGCTATGGCATCCCAGAAGAAGAGCGCGATCGGATATTCGAGCCATTTTACCGACTGCGGCCGCGCGCTGGCGGCGCTGGCCTAGGTCTCAATCTGGTCAGACAGATCGTAGAGCATCATGGCGGCCTCATTAAGATCGCGACGGGATCAGGCGGGGGAGCGATCGTCCGGGTAGAGTTTACCGCGGTTCGATAAGCGTGATCCAGCCAATGTGGGCGCAATGTTGCCCTGCGCATTTATCCGCATGGCGCCAGGCTGCCGGCTCCACAGCCGCAGTATGCCTTATAGCTCAACGTTTGTTTTGCAGCGCACTACTGCCGTAGGCGCTGTTCATCTAAGGGGTCATCATCACAGCCGCTCCAGGGAACGACTCGGTCGGTATGGTCCAGACCGGAAAAAGCGGCTTGTTGGAAGATACCGGATTGTTAGCTGTCCGAACTTAGACAATGTTGCCGCAACCCTCCCCTGATTTATGGCTCGGATTGGTCATACGGTCGTGCGGGCGGCGATGGAACTTGCCCGCGCGCCACTAGACCGTCAACGCTCAACCAACAACGGAGATCAATCCAATGCTGAAATACCCTCCCGTGGGACAAGATCGTCTAGCCATCTCGATATTGTCAATGGCTCTGCTGGGCATTACCCTATCAGGGTGCGTTTCCGGCGAGGAGCGGCAATACATACGTTCCCAGCGAGACGCGAACACCTGCCAAAGCTTTGGAGCACCCTACGGCTCGTCTGCTTATAGCAACTGCATGCTCGAACAACAGCGCCGACAGGACGTCCGGCAGCTGGAGTCGCTGGAACGGACCCGATTGACCATGGACATTGCCAGAGACGCCCAGGTTATGGCCGATCAAGCGCGCAGGGAGCGTTGCATGCGGGACCCTGATCGGCGCGAGTGCCGTCGGTAAAGTCGATCTCTGGCTGCATGTCACTGGACACGCCGAGTGTGTGCTCGCCTATCCGCCAACGTCGCCGTCCAGGCCGTCGGCGGATCATGGTTTATGAAGGTGAGTGAAAGCGATTAAAACGTCGTTGCCAAGCATGAAAAGCTTGCACCGGCGACCGGCCTCAGAGTTGAGGCGGACCTTATCGTGATGCGCATTCCCATTTTTCAGAATTTAGGCAGGCGTCTGGGCGCAGGTACCAACCCTGGCGGCGGGCGGCCTGCTGACAGCCGCAGGGATATTCGTTGCAACAAACCTTATAAGTGTTTGAATTGACGATGATTCTTCCTCGGTGCGATGCTCAAGGCCGTTGGGGCACCACTCATCGCCGTCCCGACGATGGTTGCCATTACAGAGGATATCACCTTCCCAGAAATTCCGTGGATCGCATCGTTGGCGCACATTGTCAGAACGGTGGACAGCGCCGTCGGTATGGTGCTTGTGACCACTCTCGTCAGGGTTCGGGAACAGGTCCATTCCAATCTGCTTGGTCTGCATGTCCAGAGCGGGAACGTGGATGTGACGGCCCGTCTGAAAACGCTTGCTTCTCAATTTCGATCTCATGGCTCAGGAGGCTAAGAGGGCCTCGCTCAGGCGACCTTTCTTGACGCCGACCGGAGTACTTGCTGGTAAGTTGACGGCAGCGCCAAGCTCATATTCGCAGAGCCGATTTGTCAGCACGCGATAGAAACCGCTTCAAGCTCCAACCGGCCGACAAAAGGAACGGCGGCTTGGCGAGCGAATAGTGACCACAGTTTAGTTTCAGAATATTTGGCCTGGCTCCGGCATACGTCAGCCTTTGCATGAACCTCTCCGATAACTCTGGCAACACCACATTGTCTCTTTTCGCCGAGATCAGCTCGCGACAAACGATGCGCGTAGTTCTCCATGTTAAGTGGACCCCAGGCCCTTCTTAAATCGGCCAGCTCAATCTGAGACTATTCGCCTTGGTGATCCAAAACCATCCGCACTGCTCGGGCGCGGACTTCCGGTGAAAATTTGTTGGTTGTCTTGCTCATATCGGCTCCACTTTCTCAGAAGTTGGAGCCTCCGGCAAACCGGCGCGGTTCAGATCGAAAGATGAGCGAATGCGTCGATCAGCGGATGGCCGGCAAAACGTATCACTGACTAGCCAAGCCACAATGTGCGATCTGACTCGGCTCCTCAAACGCACGACGCCAGTCGAAGCGTTGCAGATGCTACCGCGATGAACACGAGCGAGGACCGCTAATACGGTTTCCCATTAATCAGAACCCACATGCCCAATCTCTTCGCTCGATGGACATGATGTGTTTCCAAAAGCCGGTCTCACTATGGAAATTCTTTAGTCAGGATGAATGAGGCTGCATCGGGTTAGGTTGAACAGTATGTCGAGAAAAAATTCCGAACCGTTCAAGCGCAAGAGAACATAATTCCTTACTAACCCTATAGTTTTGATTATTGTTTCGAGCGTATGGCTCGGGCGCAATGCCCCTGAGCGGAAAACTTAAATGCTTACGGCAGGAATTTTCAAATGAGTGACAGCGAGAAACCCCTCGACTTTCTCTGGTTCATCCCGTCTTCGGGAGACGGCTCCTATCTCGGGTCGGACGATCTTAGCCGCCCCCCGGATCCCGGCTATTTTAGAGAGATCGCGGTCGCTGCTGACCGGTTGGGATATTCAGGCGTCCTGATCCCCGTAGGCGCCGCGTGCGAGGAATCTTTCGTGTTGGCCGCCGACCTTGCGGCAAGGACGGAGAAGCTGAAATTTCTCGTCGCGATCCGGCCCGGCACGGCGACGCCGGCCTATTATGCACGTCTTGCCTCGACGCTGGACCGGGTCTCGAACGGCCGGCTCCTGTTGAACATCGTGGTCGGCGGCAGCAGCCAGGAGCTTGCAGGCGACGGCATCTTCTTGCCGCATGACGAGCGTTATGATCATGCTGCGGAGTTCTTCCAGGTTTTCAACGAACTTATTGAGACCGGACGATCAACGCTCGACGGAAAGTATATCGTCGCGAAGGACGCACGGCTCGGCCTGCCTCCGGTCCAAAACCCGCGACCGCCGATATACTTCGGCGGATCATCTGACGCTGCCATCGAATTCGCCGGCGGTCTCGTCGACAAGTATCTGACATGGGGCGAGCCACCGGCACAGGTTGCCGAAAAGATCGCCCATGCAAGAAGGGTCGCGGCTGCCCGCGGACGCAAGGCGACGTTTGGCATACGCCTGCACTTCATCGTGCGCGAGACCGACGAAGAAGCCTGGGAGGCCGCCGATAAGCTGATCTCCAAGCTGTCGGACGAGGCCATTGCGGCAGCTCAGGAAGTGCTGACGAAGAACTCCGACTCGGTCGGACAGGCGCGCATGGTCGCACTGCATAACGGCCGCCGAGACAAGCTGGAAGTATCTCCAAACCTTTGGGCTGGCGTCGGACTTGTCCGGTCTGGTGCCGGCACGGCGCTTGTCGGTTCGAAAAAGACGGTTGCGGCACGCCTGCGCGAATATCAGGCGCTCGGCATCGATACGGTGATCGCGTCGGGTTATCCCCACCTCGAAGAAGCATACCGCGTTTCCGAATTGCTTTTCCCTGAAATCGGCCTCTCCGAACCCCGCAATCAACTGCGCGCATCCTTCGGAGAACCCCATGTTTTCGGCGGAGGCGGCCATGGTGGAAATGTGAAGCTGAAAACGGCACGATAAGCCACCCGACACCGGGTGAACTATGTGTCGCCCATACCCCGCATGGCCGACACATAGTCGCACTCCTATGATATCAGCTTCGGTGATCGAGCCGTTCCACAAGACGGTCTCCGAACCACTGGATGCCACAAACCAGACTATCAGGATCGCTACGACGGCGATCATTATCGTCGTCTCAAAGCGCTGGTAGCCGTATCGGACGGCGGATCGTCGAGTCCACTGGCACCGATCGCGCCGGCCATGGCAGCCCTCCGATCAAGGTGACGAGCGTGACCGTCAAACCTGCGACGATACTGGGCTAAGCTTCGGGTACCAACACCTCGCGAATGCTCGTCCAGCGGCTGCCTGCCATGGCCCGCACGGCGCCGCATCCAGGCGCGAACTACAGGACGCTGTTCGATGATAGGAACCTGCTACGGGCATCCTGCAAACACTGCGTGCCGTGCAGGTGCAAACAGGTGCAGCTAGTCACGAACGATCCGTTGATCACTGATCTGTCGCATCCGCGACCCATGGCATCCTTGATCGATTGAGCTGAGGTTCTGAAATCGAGCTACAAGAGGTCGAGTTTGGATCGTGAATACTATTTCGACCCTTGGACTGCGCCGCCTCATTTTGACGCGACATCTCTCAGAAGTTCGTAAATTTTCTCAGCAACAAATACAGCGTGCGACGTCACCTGTGGCAGCCCCATGAGTTCCCCGAAGGTACCGCGTGCGAGGGGGCCAGCGATCAGTACGTTGGTGAGGCTACTTCCGTCCCGATCGATAGGATGGCTCTCGGCATCGACTTCGATACCCAGACCCACGGCGTCGGCTTGCAGAAATCCGGACACTTCTAGAGCTGCGAGAAACGTTTGGCTCGACAGGACTGCATCATGTCCTGGCCCGGTCGTCAAAATGACGGCATCGAAGGCGTGCCTTGTTTCGCCATGCCCGTGACGATGGCGAAGCGTCACTAAAATCGTGCCATCATCGGTAAGAGCCGCTGCGACGACGGATGCAGCGGAAAATGACAGACTTGCGGATGCGAGCCGGTGCCTAATCACGTCCTCGAGTTGTGGCGCTATTCGAAAGCGATGAACATCCCAGTACGGCCGCAGATATCGAACCAGGCGCCGGCGTTGCTGGATCGACAAGGCGCGCCAGATTTCGCGTCCTTGGGCACGCAGACCGTCAAAAACGGCATGCCACGATATACCTTCGGCCGACGCCTGTTGAATAGTTCGCCTTACCCGCCGTAACAAGTGAACGACGGTCAAGCTGGGCGGGTTGATGAAGTCGCCGTATGGTTCCACTGGCAGGACAGGGTGGCCACGGGAACGCAGTCCCCGCCGCGAGATTGTGGTGATGACGCCCCTGTGGCCATTGGCATCGAGCGAGGCAATGACGTCGGCGGCTGTCAGTCCGGCGCCGACCAACAAGACGCGATCGTCGCGACGAATGACCGCAAGCGCACCGGACTCCATTGCATCCGGCACATAACGGGGATGGCCGCGCAAGACACGATCGATCGCGGCTAGCGCGCGCGGCTTCGGATGCGTTGTTGCGATCACGAGAATGTCTGCGACGAGACGTGCGCCGCCCTCCGCCTGGACCCGCCACCGGCCATCCGATGCCTCGACCAGCGACACACGCGCCCTGATATGCTCGACCGCGCCGCTCTCGACAAGCGGCGCAAGCTGCTCAGCAACATATCGTCCGAAGACGCGGCGCTGTGCGAATATTCGGCCGTCCTTCGTAATGGACTCCGGATCCCCATCGTCTTCCCTGCGCGAGTGAAGCCAGCGCTGGAAGTGTTCGGCGTCGTCAGGAATGAATGTCATCCTTGCGGCGGGGACATTGATGCGATGCACGGGATCGTCGGTATCGTAGGCGAGGCCCCTGCCGAGATCGGATCGTGGTTCGAAAACTGCGATCCGCGCAGTGCCCGCGCCCAGTTTTCCTACAAGATGATACGCAACCGCCGCTCCGGTGAACCCGCCGCCGATGATCGCAACCACGGGTCTCCCGTCGCGCTTGGGCATGCCGACGCCGATCACGAGGCAAGACCGATTCGCCACTGGTAGGGCGGTGGCGTTCCGTTGACAGCGAAATCGCCGACGATGCGATCCTTGTAGATGCGGGGGTTGTGCGACGAAAGCGTCCGCGCATTGCGCCAATGACGGTCGAGGCCGAGCGGCTTGCGCGTCGACGAGGCACCGAGCGCATCAAAGGCGATGGTAGAGGCTTCGAGGATAAGATCGGTCACGACGGTCAGCGCCTGCGAGGTTTCGAGTTCGGCAATGGCATTGGCCTGTTCTTCAGCGGCGGCATCACCAGCGAAGTGGGCACGGTAGGCGCGTTCGATCGAGCGGGCGACCTGCAGCACGATGGCAGAGGCGGTGTATGCACTGCTGCGGATACGGCCGACGACTTGCAGGACCTGCGGGTCCTGGCTGGAGCGCGGGCCGGCGGCATTGGTGTAATTGCGGACGCGCTTGGCGACTGCGCTCGCGACCTCTTCGGACAGTACGCGCCCGATGCCTGCTAGGGTGGCAAGATGCACAACCTGATAGAAGGCCGCACCGTAGCGGAACTGGTTCTCGTCAGCCACGATGTCGGCCGGATCGACAGTCGCACCGACGAAACGCGTCGTGCCGCTTGCTGTCAATATCTGTCCGAAGCCGTCCCAGTCGTCGACGACCTCGACACCGGGATCGTCACGGCGCACCTGGACCGCGCTGCCGACGCCGTCGAGGCCGGTCACGCCGACATTGATCCAGTCGGCGAAGAGAGAGCCGGTCGTGTAGAATTTCTGCCCGTCGATGACATGCTTGCCATCGGCCTGCGAAATCTTCGTGGAAAAGCCGCTTTGCTGCGCATTACCAATCTCCGTCCAGGCATTGCCGGCGATTTCGCCACGCGAAAGTCGCTCCGTCCAGCGGGCGCGATCCGGACCTGCCGCCTTGTTGACGACATCCTCGACGAAGCCGAAATGGCCGCGCAGCGCCTGAGTGATGTTGGAGTCTGCAGCCGAAAGTTCGATCAGGAGGTTAAACAGTTCGGGCAGGGTCGCACCAAAACCGCCCTCGGCTTCTGGCACGCGCAAAGCACCGAAGCGCGCAGCCTTCAACCGAACGATCTCGGCATCGGGCAGTTTCCGGTTAAGCTCCCGGTCCAGCGCTCCGGCAGCGATTTCGACAAAGAGCGGGCGGAAGTTTTGCGCGAGGGTTTCGTAGCGTTCGGAAGGGCCTTCGCCCCAGCCAAGGTCGATCTGCGTCATGCGAATATGGTTCCTGTTTGATGGATGGAGGCGCGCGTCAGGCCGCGTCGCCGAGATAGAGACGGTGGAGATCGTCACGCCGCGCGAGGTCTTCCGCCGTGCCGCTCAACACGACACGGCCGCCTTCAAGGATGTAGGCGCGTGACGCGTGTTTCAGCGAAAGCGCAGCGTTCTGCTCGGCAAGCAGGAAGGCCGTGCCACGCTCCCTGTTGAGCTGGACGATGATCTGGAAGATTTCCTGCACGATGCGCGGTGCCAGTCCCATCGATGGTTCATCGAGCAGAACGAGACGCGGGCGCGTCAGCAGTGCCCGACCGATGGCGAGCATCTGCTGCTCGCCACCGGAGGTGAAGCCAGCTTGTGTGCGCCGCTTCTCCTTCAGCCGGGGGAACCATTCGTAGACATCGTCGAGCTGTTCCTGCAGCGCGCGACGACCGGGACGGCGAAGGAATGCGCCTGCCTGCAGGTTTTCCTCGACCGTAAGATGAGGAAAGACATGCCGCCCTTCCAGAACATGGACGATGCCGCGCTTTGCCAGTTTGTTTGCCGGCAGACCGAGAATGTCTTCGCCATCGAAACGGATATGGCCGCGGCGTACACCTGCGCGATCCGCTGATGCAAGCCCGGAGATGGCTTTCAGTACCGTGCTCTTGCCAGCGCCGTTTGCCCCGAGGAGCGCCACGATCTCCCTTGCCCCCACCGTCAGCGAGACGTCGGAGACGGCGAGGATCGCACCGCCATAGACGACCTCGATTCCAGATACATCGAGCTGCGGATTGTCCGCCTTGTCGGCCTGTGTCCCATGCGCCAGCGTCGTCATCGTTTCATCTCCGTTGAAATCCGGGGCGACGGAGAGCCGCCCCGGATTTGTTCACCTGTCAGTTCGTGCCGACGTCGCGTGGGGTGATGCCGTGTTCCTTGGCATAGGCCTCGGACTTGGCGTCGATCAGCGGCCGCAGCGCCTCGCGATCGGCCTGCACCCAATCACTGACGAGGTTCCAGCCGGCACCATCCCACTGTTGCACACGCACGGCACCGCCGCCTTCATGGTCGGCCGGCGTCAGTTGCAGGTTCTGGACAAGACCGAGGAAGCCCGCCTTTTCCAGCGCCGGATTATCCAGCTTCAGGTGCTCCAGCGCCCATTGCCCTTCTTCGCCGGTTATCGGCCGGTTGCCAAATTTCGCCTGTGCCTGCCGCACGACCTCCACCGAGATGAGCGCGTTCACCAGACCGGAATTGTAGTAGACGCTGCCGAAGGCCTTCGGATCGCGAAGGTCGGACTTGCCGGCATCGACAATGTGCTGCTTCAGGCGCTTGTGGATTTCGAACTCGGTGCCTGCCGGATACGGCGTGAGCGCCAGATAACCTTTGGCCGCATCGCCCGCCGGAATCACGTCTTCTTCTGACGACGCCCAGACATCGCCGATGATGCGGTCGGCCGGGAAGCCGAAGCGCTGCGCGCTCTTCACCGCAACCGGCGTCGAGACACCCCAGGTCCTGAGAAACACCCAGTCCGGCTTCTGCTCACGCACATGCCGCCATTGCGCCGACTGTTCGCTGCCCGGATCGGGAACCGGGATCTGGATATTCTCGAACCCGTATTTTTCCGCGAACAGAGCCAGCGGATCGAGTGTCTCGCGGCCATAGGCACTGTCATGGTAGACAGTCGCGATCTTTTTGCCCTTCAGCTTGTCGAGCCCGCCTTCCCGCTCGGCGATGTAGTTCACCAGCGCGGAAGCCTCGCTGTAAAAGGTCACCATGACCGGGAAGATATAGGGGAAGACGCGGCCGTCAGTGGCTTCCGTTCGACCATAGGCCATCGTCACGAGCGGTAGCTTGTCCTGCGCCGCGCGATCCGACAGCGCGTAGGCCGCCGGTGCGCCGTTCGGGAAATAGGATGCGACCGGCGCGCCGTTCAGGCCGCGCTTGAACCGCTCGTAGCACTCGATGCCCTTCTCGGCCATCCATTCCGTCTCGCATTCCTGCCAGACGATCGGCACGCCGTTGATGCCGCCTTCGACCTCGTTGATGTAGCGGTAATAGTCGATGATGCCCGCCCAGATCGACGTGCCGGACGCAGCATAGGGGCCAACGCGGTAGCTGGCGATCGGGAAGAACTGCTTGTTGCTGTCCGGCCCCGGCGTCGTATCGACGGCATGGGCGGTGTCGGCAAGTAACGCCAGCGATGCGGCGGCGATCAGGGTGCGTGTAATCTTCTTCAACATGATAAGCCTCGGTGTCGTCGATCAGTTGGTTTCGGTCTCGGGCGTGCGCGGCGTGATGCCGTGCTCCTTGGCGTAGGCCGCGGCGCCTTCCTTGATCAGCGGATTTAGGAGTTCGTGGTCCGCCTTGATCCAGTCGGTCTGCAGCACCCACTTCTCGCCGTCCCAGCTCTGGATACGGGCAGCGCCGCCGCCTTCGTGGTCCGTCGCAGTGATGGCGATCGGCTGCAGCAGGCCCTTGAAGCCGATTTCCTCGAGCCGCTTGTCGTCGATCGTCAGGTGTTCGAGGGCCCAGCGGCCTTCCTCGCCGTTCAACGGCCGGGCGCCGAAATGCTGGTAGCCGGTGCGCAGCGCCTCGACGGCGAGCGCGGCATTGACCAGGCCGATATTGTAGTTGACGGCGCCGAAGAGTTTCGGGTCGCGCAGGTCCGACTTGCCCTTGTCGAGGATTTCGGCCTTCAACTTGTTGTGGATTTCGAAATCCGTGCCGCCCGGATAGGGCGCGAGCGCCGAGTAGCCGACGGCAGCCGCGCCCGCCGGAATGGCGTCGGATTCGGAGCCGGCCCAGACGTCGCCAATGATGTGGTCGGCCGGAAAGCCGAAGCGCTGTGCGGTCTTCAGCGCGACGACGGTCGAAACGCCCCAGGTGCGCAGGAAGACCCAGTCCGGCTTCTGCTCGCGGATCTGGCGCCATTGCGGCGACTGCTCGTTACCAGGATCGGCGACCGGGATCTGGATGTTCTCGAAGCCGTATTTTTTCGCGAGAACCTCGACGGCGGGCTGGCTGGCGCGGCCATAGGCGCTGTCGTGATAGACGGTCGCGATCTTCAGGCCCTTGAGCTTGTCGTGCCCGCCGACTTTGGAGGCGACGTAGTTGATGCCCGTCGATGCCTGGCTATAGTAGCTGAAGAGCAGCGGGAAGGCATAGGGGAAGACCGTGCCGTCGACCGTCTCCGTCTTGCCGCCGGCCGGGTCGATCAGCGGGATATTGTCGGCAGCCGCCTTTTCTAGCAGCGCATAGGTCGCAGGCGTGCCGTGGGTGAAGAAGAAGGCGAGCGGCGAACCGTTCTTGCCGGCCTTGACGCGCTCGTAGACCTCGACGGTGCGGTCCGGGCTCCATTCCGTCTCGAACTCTTCGTAGTCGAGTTTCACACCCTCGACGCCGCCTTCGACCTCATTGATGTAGCGGAAGTAATCACGTTCGCCAGCCCACCAGAGTTCGCCGGAGGAGGCATAGGCGCCGACGCGGTAGGTCGGCAGCGGGATGTACTGGCTGACATCGGCCGCGAAGGCGGATACCGCGTGGGAAATGACGGTGCCGGCGAGAAGGCCGGCGACGAGCAGGCGTTTCATGGTTTCAGGCTCCAGGGTTCAGATGATTGGAAATGTCAGGACGGGAAAAGGCGACGGCTGGCCGTGCGCCGGATGGCGAGAAGGCGCGACAGTCCTTCCGGTTCGCGGATCAGGAACCAGATGATGAGGATGCCGAAGATGGCTTTCTGGATGTTCTGCAGCAGGCCGGCGTCGACCTGGCCGCTGAAGAGATATTGAAACAGCCAGTCCAGCGCGAGCGGCAGCAGGCTGACGAAGGCAGCCCCCAGATAGGCGCCGCGGATCGTACCGAGCCCGCCGATGATGATGATGAAGAGTATCTGGTAGGACCGGTGCAGGCCGAAGCTCTGCACGCTAGCCGAACCGAGATAGGCGAAGGCCCACAATGCGCCGGCGATGCCGAGGATGAAGCTGGAGACCGCAAAGGCCTGCAGCTTGGCGCGCAGCACCGGGACACCGATCACAGCCGCCGCCGTGTCCATGTCGCGGATCGCCATCCAGTTGCGGCCAGTCTGGCTGCGGATGAGGTTGAACGACAGGAAAGTCAGGAGCGCGACGATGCCGAGCGTCAAGTAATAACGTCCATGCGGACCATTGGCATCGAGACCGAAGACGGACAGACCACGCGACAGCGCGATCGTCGCCGACGAGTTGCCGTTGTAGAACCACGGAAACTTGAGGAACAGCCACTCGAAGAAGAACTGCGCGGCGAGTGTGCTGACGATCAGGTAGAAGCCCTTGATGCGGGTCGATGGCAGCCCGAAGATGAGGCCGACGGCACCGGCGATGAGGCCGGCAACGATCAGAGCCAGCAGCAGCGGCAGTTCTGGCACGCGCAGTTGCAGCGCGAAGGTGGCGTAGGCACCGACCATCATGAAGGCGCCGGCACCGAGGGAAAGCTGCCCCGCATAGCCCGTCACAAGATTGAGACCGAGGCCTGCGAGCGACAGGATCAGGAACGGCACGATGATCGCGTTGATCCAGTATTCGGAAGCGAGGAAGGGTGCAGCAAGCACAAGGGCGGCGACGGCGACCAGCCCGACAGCCCTCAGGCCGACCCGATCGACAGGTTCGGCGGTCGCCCGCAGATCGAGTTCAGCCATGGATCAGACCCTTTCGATGGAGCGTTCGCCGAAGAGGCCGGCCGGACGGATGAAGAGGAAGAGGAGCGCCAGCGCATAGGCGAACCACGGCGTTATGCCGCCGCCGAGGAAGGGGCCGACATAGGTTTCCGCGAGGCTCTCGCCGGCACCGACGATCACCCCCCCGACGATCGCGCCGGCAATCGAGGTGAAGCCGCCGATGATGAGGACGGGCAGGGCCTTGAGGACGACCAGCGACAGCGAGAACTGCACGCCCTGCCGCGCGCCCCAGAGCAGGCCGGCGACGAGGCCGACGAGACCCGCCACGCTCCAGACGATCTGCCAGATGCGGTTGATGTCGATACCGAGGGAAAGCGCAGCCCGGGTATCGTCCGCCACGCCGCGCAACTGGATGCCGATGCGCGTCTTGTTGAATAGCAGCGAGAGGACCACGACCAAAGCCAGCGCCACGCCGGCGGTGACAAGATCGAACTGGCTGATCAGGATATCGCCGAGAAAGATCGGCAGGTCCTCGACGCCGAGGTTCAGCGCCCTGACCTGCGATCCCATGATGCCCTGCGCCACGCCCTCGACCACATAGGACAGGCCGAGTGTCGCCATGAAGAGCGTCATTGGGCTGCGGTTGGTCAGCGGCCGCAGGAGCAGCTTCTCGATGGCGATCGCCGTGGCGATCAGAAGCGCGATGGTGATCGCGATGGCGCCATAGGCAGGCACGCCGTTTTCGGTCAGCGTGACGAAGGTCAGCGCCCCGAAGAGAAGGATCGAGCCCTGCGCATAGTTGAAGACGCCGGACGCCTTGTAGATCAGCACGAAGCCGATCGCGACGAGCGAGTACATCGTGCCCGCCAGCAGGCCGCCGATCAGCGTTTCGAGGAACGTGCTCATGCCACCTCCGCATGTTCGGAGCCGACATAGGCGGCGATGACATCCGGGTTGTCGCGGATGGTCTCCGGCGGACCGTCGGCCAATTTTCGCCCGTAATCGAGCACGACGACCTGATGGGCGACCTTCAGGACGATGCCGACATCGTGCTCGATCAGCACGATCGTCAGCTTCAACTCGGCGTTCAGCCGCTGGATGACGGCGGCGATTTCCTGCTTCTCACCGGCATTCATGCCGGCCAGCGGTTCGTCGAGCAGCAGCAGCTTCGGCTCGCCGACGATGGCGCGCGCCATCTCGACCTTCTTCTGCACGCCGTAAGGCAAGGTTCCGACAGGCGTATCCGCGTGCTTCTCGAGATCGAAGAGATGCAGCACGCCGCGCGCGCGCTCACGCAAATGGCGCTCTTCGCTGAGCGCGCGTGGCAGACGGAACATCTCCTCGACCAGCGTTACGCGTGAATGGCGCGACAGGCCGGTGATGACGTTGTCGATGACGCTCATGCCGGAGAACAGCGCGTTGTTCTGGAAGCCGCGGCCGATGCCGCGCCGTGCCGCCTCGATCGGCTGCATGCGCTGAAAACGCTCCCCCTCGAAGACGATCTCGCCGGTGTCTGGCACATAAACCCCATTGATGATGTTGAGCAGAGAACTCTTGCCGGCCCCGTTCGGGCCGATCAGCGCACAGATTTCCTGTTGCTTCACCGCGAAGGACAGGTCGGAAATCGCATTCACGCCCCGGAAGGACAAAGATACATTCCTGATCTCAAGCGCCGGCGTCGCGGATGTGCTCATCGGCCTGTTGCTCCATGGTTCCGGCAGGCAAGCCCCGCCCCTTCGCGTGACTGACAGTCACGGCGTTCGTTCATTTCGATGCTGGTTTTTGGGTCGGCGCGCCCGCGCCGGCTTGGAGAAGCGACCGTCAGGCCGCCTTTTCGTCTCCCTTGGCGGCTTCTTCCCGCTTTACCTTCTCGATATCGCGGAACCTATCAGCCGGATGCGTCGCAGGGAGATACGGGCCTTCACCGAAGAGCTTTTCGCGCAACGTTCCCTCGCGATAGCCGGTGGCATACACGCCGCGTTTCTGCAGTTCCGGCACCACGTAACCGATCACGTCGGCAAAGGTCTCGTGAGCCAGCGCATAGGCGAGGTTGAACCCGTCGATGTCGGTATCCTCGACCCATTCCTGCAGGATATCGGCGATTGTCGAAGGCGAGCCGACGAACAACGGCCCCATGCCGCCGATGCCGCCCCATTGCGCCAGTTCCTCGATCGTCCAGACCTTCCGGCCATCCGAAAGGCGCTCCACCGCCGAGGTGATGGCGTTCGTCTTGACATGTTGCACGGTGTCCGCTGGCTTGTAATGACCGAAGTCGATGCCGGTCCAGCCGGACATCAGGACGAGCGCGCCGTCATAGGAGGCGTACTTGACATATTCCTCGTACTTCGCGCGCGCCTTCTCGTCCGTCTCGTCGACGATGATCGTCGCCATAGCGTAGACGAGCAGTTTCTTCGGATCGCGTCCCTGCGCGGCCGCGCGCTGACGGATGTCGGCGACATAGGCGCGCGTTGCACCTTTCAACGGCGTCGAGATGAACACGCATTCGGCATGTCCCGCGGCAACGTCCTTCCCGGCATTCGAGGCTCCGGCCTGGAAAAGGACCGGCGTGCGCTGCGGCGACGGTTCACACAGATGGTAGCCGGGCACGTCGAAATATTTGCCCTTGTGACCGATCTCGTGGATCTTGGCCGGATCGGCGAAAATGCCGCGCTCCTTGTCTCGCAGGACGGCGCCCTCTTGCCAGCTACCCTCGAAGAGCTTGTAGAGAACCTCCAGATATTCCGACGCGACATCATAGCGATTGTCGTGGGAGCGCAAGCCGCCCTGCCCGACGTTCTTAGCTCCGCTTTCGAGGTAGGAGGTAACGATGTTCCAGCCAATCCGCCCCTTGGTGTGGTGGTCCGCCGTCGAGAGCCGGCGCGCAAATGTATAGGGATGCTCGAAGCTCGTTGATGCGGTGATGCCGATGCCAAGATGCTTCGTCGCGAGCGCAATCGGATTGGCAAGCTGCAACGGATCGCTAACCGGTATCTGCACGCCCTGGAGAAGAGCGTTGTCAAGATTGCCCTTGTAAACGTCGTAGTAGCCAATGACATCAGCGATGAAAATGGAGTCGAAGAAGCCGGTCTCCAACAGCATCGCGAGGTCAGTCCAGTATTCAAGATCCTTGTATTGCCAGGACCGGTCGCGCGGATGGCGCCAAAGCCCTGGCGACTGGTGGCCGACGCAGTTCATTTCGAAGGCATTAAAGCGAATGGTTTTGGTCATCGGCGATCCCGCAGTTTGCGTTTCCGGGAGACTAGGCGGGCGCGTAGCCTTATGGTAGAAAATTTATAGTTTTTATAGCCTATTGGAGAGAAAATTATTGCATTTCTGCTGAGGACCGGTTTGCCAATCTTTTAGAGGCGCAGTCACCACTGCTGATCGCATAGCGGCCTAACCCATCGATCGTACCGGCAAAGGGACCTTTCTCCGGAGGGCTGATGGCTGTGCCCTTTCGAAAGCCTGTCTTGTCGTCCTACGGCCATGGCCAAGCCCCATGAAAAACTCGCAGAATCACTGGCCGTCCTCAAAGCGCTGCAGGACGGCAGGCGGCGCATATTCAACTCAGATGAGCTGACCCGCGTCCACCGGGAGCGGCTGCTGCACAACGGGTTCCTGCGCGATGTCATCAAGGGCTGGCTCATGTCGACCGGCCCGCAGGCACAGCAGCAGGACACCACCCCCTGCTACGCGAGCTTCTGGGAGTTCTGCTTTCTTTACTGCAATGACCGGTTTGGCAAGGACTGGTTCCTGTCACCGGAGCAGTCGCTGCTTCTGCACGCGGAAGCGCCCACCATTCCGCCTCAGGTGGTGGTGAACTCCCCCAAAGGCACGAACAACAAAATCGACTTGCTGTTCGGCACTTCGCTCTATGACCTCAAGGTCAAGGAGATGCCGGCTGAACTGGACAGAGAAAAACGGCCAGCGCGTGTTCACTGTCGAGGCCGCCCTTATCCGGGTGCCGGAAGCGTTCTTCCAGCGCGCGCCAATCGAGATGCAGGTCGCCATGGCGTCCGTGCGCGACGTATCAACCGTGCTGGCCCTGCTGCTTGATGGTGGCCATTCCGCCGTGGCGGGACGGCTTGCGGGCGCCTTCCGCCGATGAAATCCTGGCAGCCTTCAAAGCAACCGGGTACGACGTTCGCGCGTCAAACCCCTTCGCCGGACAGACGGGTGTGACCACCATTGCAGCAGGCGCACCCCCGTTGGTGGCCCGCCTGCGCGCGATATGGGAATCGCAGCGCGAAGCCTTGATTGAGATATTCCCGAAAGCGCCGGGGCTGCCGGCGGACAAAGACGCCTATATGAAGTTCGTCGAGGATATCTACGAGAGCGACGCGTATCACTCGTTGTCGATCGAAGGCTACAGCGTCACACCGGAACTCATCGACCGTATACGTGAAGGAAGCTGGAATCCCGATATTGATGAAGAGGACCGCAAGAACCGGGATGCACTCGCCGCGTGTGGCTACTACCTCGCATTCCAAAAGGTCAAAGACTCAGTTGCCGCGATCATCAACGGCAAGCCGGCCGGCACGTTGACGCGGGAGACCCACAGGGAGTGGTACCGGGAGCTGTTCGCGCCGTCAGTGACCGCCGGCATTGGCGCGAGGCGGAATGACGATAACCGCCGCCGCGCTGTGATCGATGACTGCATCATAGGTTGGCTTTCCATCATAGGCACCGTCGGCAGTAAACTGTCCGATCGGACCCTCAATTTGGTCGAGCAGCGGCGCAACCTGAGAGACGTCACCGGTATCCTGATCAGTCAGGGTATGCGCAACGATCTCGCCACTATCGGCATTCAACGCCAGATGCAGCTTGCGCCAGCCTCGACGGGATCTGGCGCCATGCTTTTCCTCCAGCCACTAGCCCGCGCCGTAGATCTGGAGGCCAGTGCTGTCGATAAGAACGTGCAACGCTCCGTCCGGTCGACCCTCTTGCTGATGTCGCTTGTTGCGAGATTGCCATGTCCGCGCCCGACGGCTCAGGGTCGTATGCTCGGGCACAGCAAGCTCCAGCCCCATCAATTGCAGCACCGATTCCAACAAGCCTTCTGCCTGGCGCAGCCGCAGGCCAAACACCAGGCCCAGCGTCAAGGTGGTTTCGATCGCCAGATCGGAATAACGGTGCTGGCCGCCCCGGGTCTTGCGTCTTGGTGCTTGCCATCCGGACAGGGCATCCGGTGTCAGCCACAAGGTCAGACTGCCACGCCGACGAAGTCCCGCCTCATACTCCGGCCAGTTCGCCACCCTGAATTTCATCTTCTCGATGCGATGACGGCCGGCGCTATTGTGTTTGAAAGGCATGACTAAACGACAAGGGCTGTTGCGGTTCCGTCCGGCCAACTCAGACCGCTAACGATCCGTGCACCAACGCATTCCGAACGACAAGGGCGTCAAGAAGCGCTTCTGATTGCCCGATCCCTGTGGTGGAGATGCCTTCAGAGGAGCAGGTCCTTGCAGCATTTCGTAAAGCACACGCCGCCTCACCACTCGTATGGGATCGAAACAACCTGCTCGACATTTCCCTGAAACGTGGCAAGTGCGACAAAAGTGTGTGGCCTGCATGACGACTGTAAGGATGTCTCCACAAGCTCAGCCTTTAGATCGTGTCGTCGGCTTCTTGAAGTCCGCAACGGGCGAATGGATGGCAACGATTAACTAGCCCACGACCCGATCGATGCTGGGCTGAAAGCGCCTCCATATCAGCAGCCGGCAGATCCCTTGCCGCGCCGCCCACTAAGGGTTGCGTGACCTGGTAGCCATTTGCGAGAAATCGGGCCGTACCCGCTGGGCCTTGGGCATGCTGTGCGGCACAGAGCGCCCGATCCGCAAGCGCTACCAATTGTCTGCCGCTCAACTCCGACCAAAAAAGGCATGTCGCTGCGCCTACGCAGCTCGTCGCTGCGAAGCGAATGCTCCCGGCGGTATTCCGACATGCCGGGAAAACGCCATGCTGAACGCACCCGTGGACGCATACCCCACGCGCTGAGCGATCTCCACAATGGCTAGGTCGCTCCGCAGCAACAGGTCTTTGGCCACCGCCAGCCGCCAGGCCGACAGATATTCCATGGGCGCCATCCCAAGCAGGCGGCGGAACCGATCGAAAAAAGTCGAGCGTGACATGCCCGCCGCGCCTGCCAGTCCCGCGACGGACAAGTGAGCGCCGGGATCGGAATGGATCTTGCGTAGCGCCAGGGCAAGCTGAGGATCGGCAAGGCCGCGCAGCAGGCCGGGTTCGGCCATCGTGCTACTATCGACACATCGTAATGCTTCGATCAGAAGCACCTCCAGAAGCCGCCGGAGCACCATATCGCGCGCGGCACGATCGTTCTGCGTCTCCTCCTGGATCATCTGCATGAGCGCGATCAAGCGGCCCGGCGTGCGCACATGGATCACGTCGGGCAGGAGCGAGACGAGCAGATCCTTGTCCGGCGAGGCAAAAGTGCAGTGGCCCACCAAGCAACGCGTCCGGGTGGGGGCGCCCAGTTCTCCTAGCCGGAACACGCCCGGCCCGGTCTCCAGCGGCACGCGCAACGCGCCGCGGCGCGGCGGATCGATGCTGGACATGGTGAAGTGGAACACTTCCGGCACCAGCACGAAGTCACCAGCTTCGAGGACAAGGGGCGAGCGTTCCCGGATCGTCAGCCGGCACGTTCCCTCGGTCACGGCGCAGTAGAACGGGCTGCGCATGTTCTTGCGTTCGACCAGCCAGCGACCGCCCCCGCTCACCAGCTTGGAGATCGAGGGTTCGGGCTTGAGCAGCGCAACGACGCTGGCGAGCGGGTCGGAAGGCGGATTGAGCAATGTCGGACTTTCACTGAAAGGATTCGGACAACTGAATATAGAAAGTCCAGCGTCATTGGTCCATCTCTAGGAACGGAAAACGATAGGAGAACCATCATGCCCAGCATTCTCATTACCGGCACGTCCTCCGGCTTCGGCTTCGCCACGGCGCAACTGTTTCTCGCCCAGGGTTGGGAGGTCATCGCGACCAGGAGAAGCCCGGACAAACAAGCGATGCCTCGGCACGAACGCCTACACATCCTGCCACTCGACGTCACGGATCGCGCGAGCATCGCGCAGGCCGTTGCAGACGCCGGTCCGCTCGATGCGCTCGTCAACAACGCCGGGGTCGGTATGCTCAATGTGCTCGAGGGCGTGGATATCGCCAAGGCCCGCGAACTGTTCGAAACCAACGTCCTCGGCGCGATGGCCGTGACTCAGGCGGTTCTGCCCGGTATGCGGGCCCGCAAAGCGGGCGTGATCGTCAACATCAGCTCCAGCATCACCCTTCGGCCGTTTCCGGCGCTCTCGGTCTACAGCGCCAGCAAGGCGGCGATAAATGCGTTCACCGAAAGCCTCGCGCTCGAGGTGGCGCAATTTGGCATCCGCACGCGTCTTGTCCTGCCTGGTTCGGCCCCGACCACCTCCTTCGGAAAGAATGCCGTGGCGCGGATGGGGATGGAGGTTCCGGCACCCTATGAGGCCTTCGTCCAGGACTATCTCGCGACGATGCGCCGTTCGACCGAAAAGACGGAGCCAGACGAGGTGGCACAAGCGGTCTGGCGGGCGGTGACCGAGTCAGAGGCGCCGATGCGCCTCCCAGCGGGCGTCGACGCGGAGACGATCTTTGCGGAAACCGCCGCCGCCCACTGAGCAGCTTCGCCCCCGCGGCCAGGCCGCAGGGGCATCAACAAGGACCACGATAAATGAACAGCCTTATCGATCTCGCGCGCACGATCCCTGCGCCGGAGCCCCGGTTGACCGTGGCATATACGCCGATCACCCTGCCCATGGCAGCTCGTACGCATTTGGAGCTGCGCCTGACCGCACCTGCGGAAGGCGATGGTCTGCCGATCGTCCTGCTGTCGCACGGCGGCGGGCCGTCGAAATACCTTCCGTCGAAGGATGGCTATGCCCCGCTCGCACAGTTCTGGGCAGAGCGCGGATTTGCCGTCATTCAGCCGACCCATGGAAACTCCCCTGTCGCTGGGCTACCACGTGACGCTCCCGGTGCTCCCTATTTCTGGCGCGAGCGCGCTTCGGAGATGATGGCTATCCTTGACCAGTTGGACGAGGTAGAACGGCAAGCACCGGCGGTGGCCGGTCGTCTCGACCATCGGCGCATCGCGGCGGCCGGTCATTCATTCGGCGGCTTCACCGTCGGGCTGCTTCTGGGGGCGCAACTGCAGGGGGAGAGCTTTGCCGATCGGCGTATCTCCGCCGGCGTTCTGCTGGCGGCGCCAGGGCGTGGCGGCCGCGACCTGACCGCGGAAAACGCTGCGCGTTTCCCGTTCTTTGATGTGGATTTCTCGCACTTGAGCACACGAAGTCTCGTGGTCTGTGGTGCCGACGACAATCCACACTTCACCTCGCGCGGCGCGGAATGGCATGCCGACGCGTTCCATGACAGCCCCGGTGCCGAGGCACTCGTGACCCTGTATGGCGTTGGGCACGGCTTGGGTGGCATCGCCGGACTGGACGCAAAGGAGACAGAAACCGAAGCGCCAGACAGCCTTGAGGCAACGAGACGTCTGAGCCTGGCTTGGCTTCGTACTGCTCTTGGCGTCGAAGCCGGTGCCTGGGTCAGCGCGGTCAATTCGCTTGATGGTCCCGCAGGCAAGCTGGCCCATGTCACGCTTGTCGCCGACGCCTGAGGCATGTTCAATTTTCGGTCGACCGGATCCTGCCGCACGAGAGATAGCGGCTCCATTGTTCGGTGGGCGTGTGTGGACGAGGCGTCTCTCTGCGGGCCGGGATCGTCAGGCGTTGCGCTTCTTTGGCCGCGGCGCCGCTTCGGCAGGCGCAGCTCTGTGTGCACGCCACCAACCCAATGAATGACGAGGACGATCTCAGAGGTTCCATCATCGATGATCGGCGATCCCAGCATATATATCGTCAATTCGCCGCTAAACAACCAGTGAACAGAGTGGGCTCCACGCTGGGTTCAAGCCTTGTACCCGGCGTTGCGTTGATATACGCCGCGTATAATAATGCGTGATCTATCGCTATCCAGCGGTACAAGTTTTGAGGGGCAGCAAATGAAGCCGGCGAAGACACGGGCGGCTATGATGGCGATGACCCGCGCAAAACTGATAAGCTCCGGACGAAAGGCGTTTGCAGAAAAGGGATACGCATCGGCATCCATGGATGACCTGACTGCCGACGCTGGATTGACCCGTGGTGCTTTATATCACAACTTTGGCGACAAGCGAGGATTGCTTGCAGCCGTCGTCGACCAGATCGACACGGCGATGGCTGAGCAGGCAAACGAAGCCGGCCGCCGGGCCGGGGGAGGATGGGATGGGCTAATAGCTGAGGGCGTCGCATACATCGAAATGGCGCTTCAGCCGGACGTGCAGCGGATCGTGCTGCTGGATGGCCCGGCAGTTCTCGGTGACCCATCTCAGTGGCCAAGTCAGGGCCGCTGCCTCCGCGCGACAATGTCGACGCTCGAGGCCTTGTCAAAAGATGGTCAAATCAAGCCTATAGACATCGAGGCGCTGGCACGTCTCTTGAATGGTATGGCTCTGAACGCGGCGCTGTGGGTCGCTGCAAGTTCTGAGCCTCACTTGACTTTGACTAAAGCTGTCGCCGCCTTCAAGTGCCTCGCGTCCGGAGCATTGACAGAGTAATGCCCCAGGTGAAACACGGGCTGCCTCATCGGCGATCGGCCTGGCGGGCCGCAGTTCTGTCCTGCGTGTGTGAAAGACATTTGCAGCGAAAAGACTTGTGCGGCGAAAGGTGGGATATCCGCACCGCTTAAGTCAGCGCGACACTGTTCTCTCCAACGCTGTTCCAGCGTTGTGAAATGGCTCACCATTCATCTCAGATACGTCGCGTATGCTATTGACATGCGGCGCGTATGTGTGCACTTAACATACGCCACGTATGTGAGCTCGTTTTAAGATCTAAATCGCAGGAACAATCATGTCTAAGCCCGAAGTCTTCCTCACGCCTGGATACGGCGAGAAACTACATGCTCTCCTCCATTACTCGCAGGCGCTCAAGATCGGCGATCGCGTCGAAATCTCGGGTCAGGGCGGATGGAATGACGATCTCGAAATTCCTGTGGCCATTGAGGCCGAGATCGAACAGGCGTTCGAAAACGTTGAGCGGACATTGTCCACGGCCGGCGCAAGCTGGAAGGACGTTGTACACGTCAATTCCTACCATGTCGGAGGGTTCCCGGCCGTGGTCAACGAAACGATCACGCGCCTTTACCGCCGTTATATGCCAGATCGCGCTCCGATTTGGACGCAGGTCGGTGTAGAAGCGCTTGGGCTCCCCACAATGCGTATCGAAATTCGGGTCACCGCTATTTTGACTTGACTGTCAGCCGAAAACCACGCGCCAATTGGACTTGGAGCAGCGGCCGCTCAAATCAACAATGCCCGCAAAAAATCGTCGAGATCTCCAAAACGCAGGTTGTCTGGCTGCGGGTAATGGGCTCCAGAGTGACTGATTAGTATCAAAACTGATCGTTGACGGAGCGTACCCTTGGCGCAGCTCAAGCTTGGGATTGGATTGGGGCGCCGAAACCAAATTGTCCTAGCGCAATGGTCACCTTACCTAGCTATGTGTTGAATGCAGTAACCGGCAGTACTGCCGCAAAAGCAGATTTTCTGCGGATAAAACCGACCGCGCCGCCACCCGGGCGCGGTCGTATATTTTGCGACGAAAGCCCGATGGTCTCGCTAGTAATGAATCCCTCTACCCATGGAATTCAATGTAGCCTCGTGAATCATCTCCGAAAGCGTTGGATGATCGGCGATCGTTTCGTTGGTCGTCTCTGACGACTTTCCCAGCGAATAGCTGCCAATCATCTCGGTCGCTTGATTTCCGAAGATATGGGCACCGAGAAGTTCTCCCGTTTCCTCATCGAAGATGGTCTTGACGAAACCATCGCTTTCTCCCATCGCGAGGCTTTTACCGTTGGCGCGATAGGGAAAATTTCCGACCCGCAGCTTTAGGCCCAAACCACGCGCAGGGATTTCCGTCGAACCAATCGAACCGATCGCCCAAGGCCCTCCGGATTGCCGATGCCTTGCGACGGAAACTTTCCGGCATTCAGGAGACAAGCATCGCCAGGCTCATCGTCATTCTACGAGACGATGATGACACCCGTCTCCCATCGGCGGCCCGGGCTGCATTTCTGGAGATGGCGGTGCAAATTGAGGTGCTGTCGGCTCGCATCGAGGCGCTCGATGCGAAGATAGCCGCGGCAGTGAAAGCCGATAGCACCGCTAGACGACTTACCAGTATCCCGGGCGTCGGCCCCATCATCGCCGCAACAGTTCGAGCGACGATCCATGATCCGGCAGCCTTCCGAACGGGACGTAATCTAGCCGCCTGGATCGGGATTACCCCGAAAGTGCACTCGAGCGGTGGCAAAGAGCGGCTGGGCCGTATATCGAAACGCGGGAACAAACAGTTGCGAACGCTCCTGATCGTCGGCGCGACATCCATTCTGAAGCAAGATCGCAGAGGAGTGAAGCTTCCCTCTTGGATCGTCTCGCTCATTGCACGAAGACCTTACAAGGTCGCCGCCGTTGCTTTGGCAAACAAAATTGCTCGAACAATCTGGGCGCTTCTCGTCAAGGGCGGGACCTACGAGATGCCAGCGATGTAATGCGAGCATAGAAACAGGAGAGGTTCCGGCGTTCTGTCGCCGGAATCAAGCGGCAAGGTGCCAAATGCGTGATGAACCCAATGGGCGAAATCTCGATACTGATCAGACCGTCTTCCCCAATGCGCCATCGAGCGCGGTAAACTGATAGGGCGATCGGCATCGCGGATCTCATCGTGACCAGCGGCCATAGACCGCGCCAAATAGGCCGGACATATGACTGCACCGCCCGACGGGGATTCGCGCAATAAATACCTTGCTAACCGGGCCGTTCCACATATGGAGAAGATTCAAACGGCACTTCTGGGGAGTATTGATCCGGCATCGACAACGTCGCCATAGACCGGTCGACTTCAAAGCGGGATCGTGTCGAAGAGTCTGTGAGCGACCGTAACGGTGAGTAAGCGTGCCGAGGATCGAAGCCGCGCCACTCGTCTTCTTGTTACACTGGGCGAAGGTCGGGGAGACTCCGGACGCTAAGTCGCCGCGCCGTCACACTTCATCCAAGCGCCCGCACAGCAGGGGTTCTACTTCGCGCATAAGTATTTGGATATGCTCAGAATACACGATATCATCGACTGAGAAGTATCAGAGACCGCAAATGACGGTAAACGGTAGAGATGCACTGCGGAACACTGAGTCGGCACGTGGTCTGTTTGCACGGGCGCTCTATCGGTGAGTAGCTGCTCGGACTGGCCCGCATTCCCGGCAGGCGGCATCATTTCCATGTTACGGCGGTTATTTCCGGTGATCTACAAGTTGGGCCCAAGGATGGTCAACAGGCTGATTATGAACAAGATGTCCGAACTAATCCCCTTCAACAAACTCCTGGGAATTGAGCTACAAGAAGTTGGAGATGGTTATGGTCGCGCGTATCTTCCTCGACGTGAAGATCTCTTGAACCATATTGGCACTGTCCATGCCACGGCCATCTATGGCCTTGCGGAAGCCGCCTCTGGATGCGCGATGGCCGGAGCGATGGCGCCCTTTATTGCAGGCCTCAAGCCGATCGCTGCGTCAGCTAAGGTAGATTATCTAAAAGCGGCTAAGAGTAACCTTACGGCAATTGCCAAAACCGCCGAACAACCCGCCACCCTGCGCAAGCAGCTAACATGTGAAAGGAAGATTCGATTTGCGGTGGACGTGGAGGTATTCGACGCGGAGGATAGCCACGTTGCATCCATCTGTGTCCAATGGCATGTCAGCCTTCGCTAGGCTCGACTCGAGCAGCGTTCTTTTTCTTGTAGTACCGAGCAATGCGCTTGAATAGCGGGTTGGTGAGAGGATCAGACCATCCGTTCACGCTGGAAAAGTCGGATTCGAACTTGACGTGATGAAGGTTGTGAACCGCCGGATTCAACAAGATCCTCGAGCGCTGAAGCAACCTTATTATTCTTGGGATTGGCAAGGTGTCGAATAGCAAATCAAACTGCCGGACTTGTTCGCGCTGATCTGCTAGTTGCGCAATTTCAGCGACACGCGCGTTGAACTCTTCCGGATGCAGATGGGAACCCATATGGGCGTAGGCGTGAATCTGGTGGAAGAACAGCGCCCAGAAGCTCATTCCTACCATGGCCCCACTAACCAGAAACGCTCCTAAATCTTCCCCGTTCCAGCCAATGAGGATACCAAATATTGATAAGGGAACGCTAGCATAGGCTCCCTTCGTGAGATTCACGGCATAGTTTGATGGATCCAACGTGGGTTGCTCATGATGCTCACGAAACTCGCGCGCAATAGGCCCGAGAATCGGCAACCAGTAGGGAAAAACGTAATCAAACCCGAAATGAAAAAAGGCGGTCAGCATATCGCCGAAGAAGGCGCTGAGAAAGAAAAGCAACAAAGCCGTGACGAGGGTAAAATGTGGAGATCCCATGATGGTCGTCGACGCATAGACAACAAGGCCTATTGCCACGGCAATCAGTGGTTTTAGCGACTGCGGGAGTTCGAGCATGGCCAAAGGATTCCCATCACAAAAGCCCGGAATTTCAGCCAACTCGCCCACGCCAAGGCAGCTGCCTGCATTTTTGAGAATATTTCAACCCGCGACCGTGGTGCCAAAACTTGCCACGAACGGGTTAGACAAGCTCACTTCTGTTTAGTCCTGAGCAACGTCCTGCAACAGGATCATCGAAGCTCCCAGCTCGCCGCCCGCGTTCAACCCGGCCTCACCCACTCGCGGCAGCTGCACATTGGACGGAGCACCCCGACGTCTTTCCGGACTTGGGTGGTTTGGATCTTCGCCTGAGAAAGCAAAAACAGCACCCGCCCAAAGGCGCGACGCCACAAGGCGGTCGACCGTTTTGAAGACGCCAGTTTTTCTAGCGCCTGATCGCAAGACCGACGACGATTCGTGTAACAAAGAAATCCCTTCAGCGAAGACGGGAACGCCTCTTTTTAGGCTTTCGGAGAGTCGTTCCAACGCCGTTTTCGCTGTGGTTTCGTCGCGCAGGCCGGAGCGCGTCAGCACAGCGGCGTGTATGATTGCACCATCGGGGATCCATGGAATCTCACGGTCAAGGTTCTCGATCCAACCAAGGTCGATCTGACGCCATTTGTCGACCCGCAATAGGTAGTAGGCGCCGGCTACTGCCGCGACGGGATCTTCGAACTTTCCCTCGAGAAGCTTGATGGCCAGAGGTACATAGCTAGCCATGGCATTCGCCGCGCGCAGAGAATCCCGCGAAAGGAATTCAAGCAGCGTCTCCGTCTCAGAACGGAATCCAGTCACCACGACCTTCAGCGGTTCCCGGCGCGGGTCCGTCGATTCATTCGGCGTGATCAACACACGGCAGCGACCGCCCGGTGGTAGCGAAATAATCATCCACGGAATCGTTTTTCCGCCAAGTTGTAGGCACCAGGGGTGCTCATCCAGAATGAAGTCGAGTTGGACCGCTGCGTCATTCCGATTTTGATCTTCCGGGGCGAGTAGCCTATCCGACCACTGGCCGTTGCGAAAGGTCCAAAGGCGAAGCCACGCACGCTCGTAACTATCTATGGCATCCCGGCCAGGGATCGAGGTGCTAACCGCTTGGCTAGTCCTCTCATTGAGACGTGGCACCGCCCAAGCCGCCCATTGGTCGCGGCTGATCGAGGAATAATCGAAGACAACTTCCGGACCATCCGCCCGTTTCGTTTCTGTCTTTCCGGAAGGCCAGGTCAGCCGTACAAACAGCGGGCCACTTGAGGAACTGATGTCACATCGCATTGGTTCCGAGAGACTCGCCGCGCCTGTGGCGACCACTCCACCCTCAGCATCGAGGACCCGTAAAGGCAACGCCACGTCGGGGATACCGATGCCCTCGAGCGCTGCCTCATGTTTGAACGAAACTTTGAGCTCACTCATGACGAGATACTCAATGTCAGGTCGAAGATTGGCGGAATGAGATCCTGGTCTTCGAACTTCAAGGCCACGAACTCGCCCGACTTGGCCTCCGCCTCGACTGTGTAGAAACCGCGTGGAAGCGCAATTCGGAAGACGCCCTGGGCTCCATCATGTGGATGTTTGACTCCCTTCGCGGAAGTAAGAGATATCATGGCAACTTTACGCTTGTCCTCCGGGGAAAGATCGAGTTCGACAGCGACATTCGGAACAACAGTTGATTTGGTTAAAGCTACAGACGCCCCGCTGATTTCCTGCGAACTCACCTGGCGCCGCTTTGCAGATTTGTTCCCATTTTCCAACAGCCGACGCACGGCATTGGCAAGTGTCTCGCCATCAACATCCCAGGTTGCAGCCCCTGCAGCCTTGACGCCACAGTGACCAGCAAGCGCCGTGTACAGCGCTTCCGTGAACCGCGACACCTTGTTGTCGAGCGCAAAAGCAAGTTCTCCCTCGCCGGCCGCCCGGATGACCGACAACGACTTGCGGACTACCTCCTTCCTGAGATCGACGGCCTTCAGAGCCATCGGGTTTGCGCCGAGCGTCACTGCGACGTCGAGAGCGATCATCCGGCAGGCGTCGATGAGGAAGAACACGGAGCCCTTGACCTCACGCTCAACGGCTCGAATTGTGTTGGAGATGTCGAATGCGCGTTCCCAGGGCCTGTTCTTGCTTTTCCCGAAATCCTCCGCGAGGAGATAGTGATCTGCGACCATGATCCCGTGACCACAGAAGTAGAATAAGCCGATGTTGTTTTCATTGCTTTGCATACGGTCGAGCCAAAGCGCGAAAGCCGCATCAATTCTCTCGAGCGTCGCTGGCTCGGGTCCCATGGTTCCAGTCGGGGTTACGAAGGCGACCGGAGTGGTACTGGAGATAAGCGCCTCCACAGATGCCAGGGGGCAATCGGAATTTTGCAAACCAATCGCGTTGGGGTTGAGTGTGGGCGCGAGACACCACTCCAGCATCTTCGCTGCGGAAAGTGGTGGTGAACTCAGCTGTTTCAGGCCGAGCGGCTTGTTCGCCAGCTTTGCTGTTTCGCCTCCGATCAGGTGTGGGTACCGGCCGATGCCGATGACCAGCACATGCACGCCAGGCCCCGAAGCGGGCATCTGTTCAAAGAGCGTGGTCAATTGTCCCCCACCAATTCCTTAAGACGCGCTGCCAAACGCACATAGAAACTCGGTCTCAGAAAATAGCCGCCATGGGCCTGTAGGGAGCTATATCCGGTGTTGTACTCGAAGTCGGACGTGTCACTGAAGACAGGCGCAACGCGAAAGCTCAGCACGTCGTTGATGTCGAAGACGTTCAGCCAATGAGCGACGTTCGCGGGTTTCGCCACCTTTTCCGGTACCTTGACCTTCCCACTAGCGATATAAAGCTTCATTTCCTCGAACAGCCCGACTTGCGAGCCAACCGTGACGAGAACATCGACTTTCAGATCAGGGGCGAAGTGCGTGAGGATGTCATACATAATCTCGCCGCCAAAACTGTGTGCGATGACCACGAGTTTGCTATCACCATCCGTCTTGGCGGCAGTTGCCGCCTTGAGGTCGTCGAGCACAATCTTCACGATTGTACCAGGTACGGCCACTGTCCCGCGCTCCTTTAGATAGACGAAGGCGTCACCTGCAAAGCGGCTGATGGTGGCATTAAGCTTCTCGCGCGCAACATTGACGAAAATATTGGAGCCGGCGTTTGGAATGGCATTCTTGATCCGTGAGGCGCCTTCTTTGAGGCGATCAAGGAATCCGCCAGAGCCAAAGCTCTCTTCCTCGTCATCCTCGATTTTTGCGGCCAACACATCTGCAAAGTTGTCGTCGTTGAGGCTGGGATCATCGAGCCAATCCGGATGCGGATGCCTCTCGGCATAGGCAAGCGCAAGCCTGTACGATTGCGCGATCTCGCGCGCCTCATCCTCGTCTTTCGCGCCAGCGAGCGTCGCCCCGAACAAGAGGTCCACGGCCCCCACCAAATTCTTGCGGGCTCGCTCAACGAGCCCGCCATTGTTCGGGTCGGCACTGACCAGATCAATCGTCCAGTTCTGGGCGTCCACTTCCGGATCGGTCCCGAAGGACTCAAACTTCTCATTGGAATCAGGCAATACCGCCATGTTCCAGGCAAATTTTACAGCATCGCCCCCCCAGTAGGGGTTTTTAATCGTGAGGCTGTCCGGCGGCAGGTTAAGCGACTCTGCAACAATGTCGCGCAAGAAGCCGTTTCTCGCGGCCTCATTCTCTCGATAGCCGTCATCTCGTCTGTTGTTTACGCCGTGCACAAAGACTATGGGCATCCGCGCAACTCCCCATCATGTGTAACACAAATGAGCGTCCCTAGAACGTGTATTGAATGCACGGTCGACATGTGTTTGCTTCAACGAGAGTCTTGTTTTGATGCATCCCCGCTCTGCCCTGGTGACAGGGTACCGCCCCCCAGAGAAACTGCGACAATCTCTTTGGTCCAAATTCAACGTCGCGCAATTTGCGCGCAGAGAAACATCGTCGGCAAACCAATATTGCAGACCTAAATCAACCCTAAGCGTACAATTCATGCGATACTACACCAAAACTTTATACTTGCGCTATAGCTAATTTAGTCGCAATCTACGGGTGGGGTCGCAAAGAGCGAAATCCTTGGTTGCCGGATTCCTGGGAGGACTGGGATCATGGGACACGTACTTGCTGCACGAGAATACAAACTACTGCTTAAGGCGAGTGAGTTTCAGGCAAGACCAACGCTACAATCCGCCAACGCGTTTTGGACGTCGCGGATCGCGGGAATTGTGTCGCTGATAGACACGGATCCAGAGCCCTTCGAAAGGGTAGTTCATAGAACCATCCGGTTCTGGGATACGGCAGATTGCGTCCTGTCGAGAAACGATCTCATCTTGCGAACGCGCGAAGAGATGGATGAAAACTTTGTTTCGGCCGGTACACTCGAGACGACCTTGAAGCTACGCATGCCCGATCAGTTCGTGGTCGCGACGACGTCCTTCGCTGAGGACGGTGAAGGCATAGAGACAAAGTTTGAGGAAGACATCGGTCCGCTCGAAGTTGCCGGTCCAGGCGCGGGCGCTCGCGTCATCGTTCCCGTCAAGAGGTCGACGAGAAACCGGTTTTCCCTCTCTACGACCATCGAAAGCAACCCGCAGCAGCGGCCCGTAAGGCTCGCCGATGTTTTTGGAATGTTCCCGGGGGTGGGAGACCTGATCGGCGAGCAGGCGACCAGTGCCGATTTGGTCGGCGGATCAATGATCCACGAATACGCATTCAAGAGAGCTAAGGCAAAGTTCAGCGATAACATCGATGGCAAATTCACGTTGAGCCTTTGGTGCTTCGATGGACCTGGGGCCAAGCCGAGCGTCGCAGAACTCTCCTTCACGTGCGAAACGCAGAACGGAACCATGCCGGGCAAGGCCGCCCACGGAGCCTACCGTCTCTTCATCGCCTTCCAGAACCAACTGGCCGACATCGTTGACGCTGAGAATACCAGCAAGACGGCGCTGGCACTTCCGAAGGGGTGTGCCGGCTAAACTGTCTTCATTCGGCGGGAACGACGGCTGCTCGAACAGCGGTTGTGGCGAAGTGTGCGTTGCCGTCACCTCAAGAGCAATGACGTCAGCATCGCAGATAGAATGCCGCATCCGGACTACGCCCGTAAAGGCCGTGGCGCCACGCCGTGGATCCAAACGATCTCAACCATCGAAGAGCAGCGCTCCGATGAACCAATGGAGAGTTGGATGACCGTCAAAGATGAAATCAAATGGTTCAAGAGCAACTTTGCGTCAGATGTCATTCCAGAGCTCGCGGGAACACCGCTCTCATTCGATTTAATCTGCGCTATCGCGTTCCAGGAATCCGGCGAACTGTGGAGCAAACTTCGGCTCCATCTGCCGCGCGAGGAGATCTTGAGATTGTCGGTCGGCGACACGCTTGATGCGCCGAACCGTAGCGCTTTCCCCAAGACGAGGGACGATCTGGTAGAGGTCGAAGGCGGCGAGGAGATGTTCGAACTCGCGCATCAGCTTCTTGGCGAAATGGCCGAAGCAACCGGCATTGAAGCGTATCAACGAGTGGCGGCGCGACCGCACAAATTTGTCCACGGCTACGGCATCTTTCAGTATGACCTGCAGTTTTTCAAGACAGACCCGGACTTCTTCCTGGAGCAGCGCTGGAAAAACATCGACGCCAGCGTTGGCAAAATGATGGGGGAGTTGAAGCATGCCCTCGAGCAACTCGGGTTTGCCGAAAAGCAATCGCTGACAGACTTGGAATCAGCCTTCACTGCAATCGTCTACAATACGGGCTTCGGCAACTTCCGGAAGAGCCGCGGCCTCCAGCAGGGCCACTTCGACGGCACGCATTTTTATGGCGAGAATATCGATCAGTTTATCAAGATCGCACGCACAATCCCGACTCCAGGTCTGGTTGAGCCCGAGGCGCATCGCCCCATCAGGGCCACTGCAGGTCTTGAACCATCAGTCGTCACCATTGCAAAGGCGGAGTTCGATCAATTCGGGGGCATCGACGAGGGCGATGATCCGTTGCGCAGTCGTATAGCCGACTACTATCAGGCTGGCGGTGGCAGCCGAAATCTCGATCCAACGCTCAACGTCAATGCCTGGTCCGCAGCCTTTGTTTCCTTCTGCGTCAAGCAATCCGGTGCCACACCCCAGCAATTCAAGTTCAACTTGAGCCACAGCGTGTTCATTCATGCTGCCATCGCCAATGGGCTTGCAAACACCGGCGTGTTTCGGGGACACCGCATTGGCGAGTACGCCCCGAAGTTGGGTGATCTCATTCACCATAACCGAGACGGAGCCACGCTCACTTTCGATTTCGCCCGGCGCAACACAGGATATCCCTCGCACAGCGCCATCGTTGTTGATTTTGAAACGCGCAACGGCGTGCGCCACGCCGTGACGGTTGGCGGAAACGAACATATCCGCGGTGGCTCGGGCACCGTTGGCAGGAAGTTCTTTGCCGTTGACAGCAACGGTTTCCTCCACCAGCCGGACGGTGGACCAAGGCTCATTTGCGTCGTTGAGAACCTGTTGGAAGGTGGGGCGCTGGCGATGACGCCTGGGCCCTACATAGTCCGGGTTCGCACCGACCTCAAGCTGCGAGGGGGGCCTGGGCCGGCGTTCCCGATCATCAAGGCGCTGGCTGACCAGACACCCGTAAATGTCCTCGAATTCGAAGACAATACTACCGGCCGATGGGCCCTCGTAGATTTGGAGGGTGACGGCGTGAAGGATGGATACGTGTTCGCAGCGTTCATAGAGCCGATGATCTCATGAACAGGCAAGCGAGGAATGACTGCGGCTTCGGATGAGGAAGTCCAGCAAACAGGCACTCGTCAGCAATGTAAACGTGCCGAGAACCACTAAGGAGGGACCCAACATGACGCACGCACTCAACCTTGTTATCCCCATCAAACAAGACGCGGAGACGAAGGAAAAACTCCGCAACCTGGAAGCCATTTTTGCCTCTCAGGTACAGGGGGAAATCGAAAGAGCACTCAAAAAATCGGAGCTCGTACATTTCGCACGCGTCTTTGTAATCGACGATAAATATATCCTCGTCATTACCGAATACGAAGGTGACCATGAGGAGTACACCGAGTTCTTCAGAAATGAACTGCCAGGCGTATTTGGTCACATTTTCGCGTTGGCGGATCTGCCGGTGGATGTGAGCAATCCGTCCGCATTCTGGGAGGCCTCGCTGAGTTGCAACAGGCGCTCGCTAGGCACGGCCACAGATGGATCAAAAGACTTCCACGGCAACGCGGCTGGGTGGCTGTTCTCTGCCTATGATCATCGCACGGTCAAGAAGATGAAGGAACTCGCGGGCGAGGCTACGTAGTAGTCCGCGTTTCTGTTGAGGAATGCGACGGAAGAAGGAAGGGGAGCTCCGTGTCGTATCCAGAACTCGCAAACGTTCAGGGGATAGTTCAGCATCGCTTCGTGCAACGACACTCTGCCGTTTTGCTCTTCTCCATTCGAGAGGTCCTCGGTGCGAAACGCTTCCTGGCAACATGGAAACATCGAGTACCAAGCGCGGATACCGCGCTGGCTGATTTAAAGGCCCCGCTCATAAGCTTCGGTCTCACGTGGCGGGGTCTCACCATTTTGCTGGAGAACGCGCCGTCGCTGGATCCGTCTGTAGGAAGGATCGAATTGGACCTGGGGTTCACTGAGCGCACACCGGATCATCCCGGTCTAAGGGACCAGCTAGGCTTTACCGGATCAAGCTCTCCCGAGCTTTGGTGGAACCGGCAATTTGCGAACTCCGACATTCACCTCGCCGTGTTTGCCTCATGCGATAGCGAATCGCAGATGGCAGAGGCCCTTTCCGCCGTCCGTGCAGATGCGGATAAACTCAGTCTGACGGAGTTGAAGCTCGGCACGTTCGCAAGCGCTGCCATGAGTGGCGAACGACCAGAAGGCGGAGTACTTCATTTCGGCTTCCGAGATGGTATCACCTCGCCCACAATCGATTGGTCCGATACGAAAACGGCCGGAGGTGTCGACTTCAGGGAGTTCGTGATGGGCTATCCAAGCGATTCCTACAAGGTCGCGCCAATCAAACCCGGCCCCTGGCGCGAACTTGCAACCGATGCGACATTTGCCTGTGTAGCCTGGATCCACCAGGATGTCGCTGCTTTCAACCGCTTTTTGGTCGACAATGCGGCCCTCGGCAACGGAACGGCGCCGGCTGGCCTCGAGAAAGAGTGGCTTGCTGCGAAGATGATGGGCCGATGGCCGGACGGCTCCTCCGTTGTTCGCCACCCCGAAGCCCCGCCGAACCAGACAGACGTCGACAACAGTTTCGATTTCAGCGACGACCCCACAGGCATCCGTTGCCCTCTGACCGCCCACATCAGAGTGGTCAATCCGCGTGGCGACAAACTCACGTTTCCGAACATTTCGCGGTTTCCTGGCGGGCCACCACGGTTCATTCGTCGTGGTTTCACCTACGGCTCGACATTGGAGGGGACCAACGATGACGGAGCCGAACGCGGATTGGTCGGCATCTTCATGTGCGCAAGGATTAATGAGCAGTTCTACACCGCGTTACGTTGGATAAACCAGACAAGCTTTAGCGAGGCACTTCATCGCAAACCGTACACTGAGACAATGCAAGACGCCCTTTTCGGGTCGCGATCTAAACCAAAGGTCGATACACGGCTTGTTATCCCCGGCAAAAGCGAAAGCGTCGTAACGGCTAATCTGCCAAGTTTCATCACCTTTCGCGGCGTTTGCAACTTTTTGCTACCCGGATTGAAATCGCTGACAACATTGGCCGATTAACCGGAACGAATACCTTTGCGTGCTGCACAAAAGCGCGCGGTTCCAAGATTTAACGAGGGAGGACCCTGAGGATGGTTGGGCATGCGGGAAAATCAATCTCAAAGAGGCCCGGCGGATGCTGGATGGTCGCATGCGCCGATAGTTGACCGTGCGACCACACCGGTCACTCGGCTTTCGGTTGAGATCCAATGATTTTGACATTGCTAATACAACGCACAAGTGCTATAGAAGTAGAATGCACTCAACCACTAGAGTCATAAATACAGATCCGTGGTAGAACACGATCCAGAGTTGGAGGTGCGACATGCGATTTCTAGCAATTCTTACGCTGTGCTTGGGTCTGGGGTTGGTTGTCGCCAGCGGCACGAGCAGCGCAGTAAGCGCCGGTCCGTGTCAAATTCAGACATGTGGTTAGGTGATCTGAGCGCGCCTGACATCGTCACAACATCATAGCGTTAGCACCGGCAATCCTTGTTGAAAGGTGCGAAGGGATGAGCGAGGCTTGGCCAGCAGGCGTGCCCGAAACACTGTGGCACTACAAAGATCTCCAACCCAACGACCCACCACACATCCCCATGATGGGCGTGCAATTCGCCCAGCAATTTCTCATCGCGTTCCTGGTGGGTCTGCTCTTTCTCACGTACTTTGCGTGGCAGCGCTTCCATCATCAATCTAACGCTCCGGATTTTCGTTATCGCGTGATGAAAGACGTCGACGTCGCCTCCCTGGGAGGGGCCGGGGCGTTGCGACAAGCCTACCTTATCTATCTCACCACTCTACTCTTTCTGTATGTCACGATGACTTTCTTCGGAAAGCTCATCATTCAGACCCTCAACGAGCTCAGAATCGTCGGAATACAGGTGGACGCGAGCTCGCTGCAGTTCGACAGCCCTCAATGGCCCCTCATGTTGGCGTTCGGCTTTGCCGGGCTCGCCCCGCTCATTCCGCAGCTTAAAGTTGCCGAGGATTGGCTGTTTCAGCGCGCCTATCGGACCGTTGGAATTCCGGTCAGGATAAACGAGACGACCCGTGACCTTGTCAGCCTTCTCGATGCTGCAGCTGCCGACGATCCCATCCGAACACAGTCGTTGAACGACGCTTTGCGGGAGAAACGCGATAGTATCGGCAGGAAGATTCATCCGACATGGTCGCAGGAGAGCCTGACGTCATCAAAGATTGATGACGGGCTGAACATGCTCGCTCAGCTCGAACTCTTGAGCGGGTGGGTAAAGGGACGGCGTGGAAATTGGCCAGGCTCCGAGGTTTCGGAAACTGTCCGTGACGAGGAGCTGAAAGTCGCCGGCCAAGCGAGTGAGCTGCTTGATGGTTTCGAAAGGCGCGTTCGAGTGCCGATATCATCTGGAGAGGGAAAAGCCGCGATAAGGGAGAAGTACGTTGTAGACACGGTTGCTCGCGCACGCGAACTGCGCGACGAACTGACGGCATTTCTAGCGGTTTACATGGAGCGAGATCCGAGCTGTGTGCGACCTCCCGTCGATTCTGAGGAGTTTGTGCGGGACCCTGGCCTTCGAGCGCTGTTGCAGAGGGCGGATCCACCGAATCTTGCTGGCACCGGTCCAGAGTTCGGCATTCTCATTATCATTCTAATCACCATTCCGGTCTACGCAGTATTCACTTGGAAGGAACTCCACCCCCCCTTGTCAACGAGCGCCATGGCAGAAAGCTTGCGCGTCGTTCTTGCGACCGCCGGGCTGCACGCTCTCCTCTTACTCTCGATCTTCTGGCTTCCGCTGCTCGCAGCTTTTGCGTTGCGGCAGTATTACTATGACGAACGAAGGTGGATAGCGACCGGGTGGCATGACGACCACCGCGCGGACTACACCAAACAACGCCTTGCGATTGTTGGAGTAGCGTTTGTCATATCGACCATATGTCTTGGCGGAGTCGCCGCACTCTGGGCATTTTTTATCGCCAGGGACGTGATCAACTTCCAAACCCTTCTTGTCGGCGGTACAGCCCCGTTTCTGCTCTATTACCCGTCATTTGGCATAGTCACTATTCCATTGACATGGCTCACGCTCAATGGGTTCGACACCAGGGTTAAAGGTCGTTTGTCGTTCCGCCATGGTGTATTAAGCGGCATCTTGGTGTTGTTTTGTCTCGCTTCTCTCATCCGCTTTTGGTACGAGGGCCGCGCTTGCACGAGTTTTGCCCCGTTCCTCGCTGATCTCTTCACAAGCGGATGCTTCTCCTATTATGAGGGGCTAAATTTCTTCGTGATGCCAATCTTGGCTTTCCTAGCCGCAGTCGTCCTTGGCGATCCCCACCCCGCGTCCTTCGACCTTCGGCGCGCCGGCGCGGCCCGTCGAGGCATGGCGCAAACGGCTCAAGTCCTGGCATTGGCCTTTTTGATCTCCGCCCTCCCCCCTACGGCCTGGGCTCAGGAGAATCCGAGCGACAAGGCGGTGAACACGTCGGGCAAAGAGCAAGTTAACGTCGGATTCCGTGCCGATGTTGAGCCTTTTTCCTACCTGGTAAACGTGGATGGCGGAACGAAGACACGCAATCAGCCTCTCTACCGCGGTTTCCTTGCGGATCTCTGCTATTGGATCTTCGATGGCGGAGACTATTCGGTGGTAGAAGTACCCGTGACCGCGTCCAATCGCTTTCAGCAGCTGAGAGACGGCAAGATCGATGTGCTGTGCGATCCAGTTACGATGCGTTTTTCCGAATTGGATCCCGAGACGTTGCAGTCCAGGGAGACTGAACGCACCACGTCTGGCGTTTTCTCCCCCATCGTCTTCGCGACGGGGATTTCCTATCTGCAGCGCCGCAACCGCGGGCTGGGGAACCCAGTCTACATCAGCTACGTCGAAGGCACGACGGTGACGGACGTCCTGAGCGATTTGTGCAAACACGACTTCTTCGGGGCCGTCCCCCCCCGCGAGCGAAACGAAATCGCCATCATGTGCCGAACGGCATCTGTGGCAAGTCGTGTTTTTCGCCACCTGCAGGACGCGGAGAAATCAATCCCCAAGCGAGAAAACCTGGTCAGCGAGCAAGGAAACGAAGCCAGTGGAGCGCAGGATCGGTGGCAAGACTGGAGCAAACAGGTCAAGAGCTGCTACGAGGTCAATTGTGTTCCCGACAAGCAACCTCAGCTCCCTGACCCGAGGTGCAGAGATCCTGCGGGTGAACCCGACGCCTCGTGTTTGGCGGCCCAAATGAAGCTTGCCGTGACCCTGTTCATCACCAGCCTCCCGGGCGTGGAGGAGGTGGCCAATTCCGAGAAAACATCCGTCAAACGACGGTGGAGCGACGCAAGCGGGCCGCAAAAGGCGCAGTTCGAGCAAATGCTGCGTATGTGGGAAGAGACAATCAGCGAGATCCAAAGTTGTCGGGAGGGGAAGCCAACCTGCAATCCCGAATGGATTCTGCAACGCCTTGGGAATAGTTGCGACGAAATTCGGCGGCACCCGGACGACCCATCAGCGAATGAACAGGAAAAAAAACCGGATGAAGGCGGTTGGCGACGGACCGCCTACAGGTTCTGTTCATTCGGCAGCTACAAGGAAGCCATCGACCGGTTCTGCGACCCGAAGAACAGGGAGAAAGGCATGGTCTATCTCGGCGATCGGGAGATCATTTTGGGCAAGCTGCAGACCTGGAACACGGAGAACGACTCCAAGTGTGTCGTCGATAGCGAGGAAGGCGGCGCCGATCTGAGCTACGAAGCCTACGCACTGATGGTCGCGAAACCCTCGACGGATAGGCGACAGAAGATAGCGGAACTCGTGCAACGACGCCTGTATGAGTTCTTCTCGTTCAGCGCGCTGGCGCGCGAAAAATTCGATACCTACTTCCTCGGCCCTAAGAAGGACCGACGTATGTCCACGGCGCTTGCGTTCCTTTTCCTGCTAAACGGCGTGGAGCAGGAGCGCCTGTTCACCCATCCTGCAAAAGAAGCGACGGGTTCTGGTGCTGGTGCCGCCGGCTCGCCGGAGTAGCTCGTTCGCGTTGCAGGAAAAGCGGTGCATTGTGCGAGCGGCGACCTCCGACGCTACGATCCGCTTTCCATAGCGCCAAGCGGACCAGCTTGAACGTACACTTGTGTTTCTAGGCCCACAGGAACGATCTGCCAGTCGCTTCCTTCGAAGCGTCGGAAATCTTGGCTTCCGCGATCAGATTTTTCGCGCAACCAAGAGGGAGTGCTGCACGTCCTCTGCTGCCGGGTCATCTCTTGTCTTGTCGACGCCATCAACCGCGCGCAGACTGCTAATTCTACCGAATCGCCCTAATGCTGCGCGCCGTCCAGTCGATGCTGTTCATCGCCGGCGAGGAGGCGGGCGGCAAACCACATTGCCGGTCGCCTCGACGGGAGCTTGCGACGCGTTTGCCTAGGCTGCTTGCTTCAACGTGCCTTCTGCAAAGCGTCTTCTACTTCGGCAATATCGTTGGCGATGACGCTGCGCATCATGCGAGCAAAAGCGATGGCCAAGGCAGAATGCTCGCTACGCGGATAAATGGCTGAAAAATCGAAAGTCAGTTCCGGCGTAAAGCGGCGCATGACGATGTTCATCCGATCAGCGCCGAGCACCGAGAAGATATCGGTGACCCCAATGCCGAGGCCGCGCGCGACATAGCTGGGCACGGTGTTGGAAAAAAGCGTCTGTATGACTGTTCCGCCCCTGATGCCGGCGCTCTCCAGCGCCGCCTCGATCTGGA
>NZ_PVZR01000035.1:0-64001 GCF_003024455.1 Ensifer sp. NM-2 | reverse complement strand
TTCTTTATCAGGGGCCGGGGGAGTGGTGGAATCCACCGGACTTCCATGGGCCTGCGGAGACTTCGCCTCACCCGCTTCCGAGTACATGCGATAGTTCCAGGCCGGATCGGCCATGATGAAATCGAAGGAGTGCGGCGGCAAGTCGCCGAAGGGCCACATGTCGGGGAAGAGCCTCATCCTGCCACCCAAAAATTCGGCAGGATCGCGCCCTTGGAACAGATCCCTCTAATATGCGTTTTTGGGAAGCCTGCCCAACGGAGGACGCGATGATCACCATCTGGGATGAAAATGTTGAGTTGAAGATTGACGATCGTTTTCACGTCATTAGGAGCGCCCGAGAGGCGGTCGCATTCCTGATGAAGTCCTGGCCCGACACCAAGAGCGCGAGTTACGCAACAGCTCGGAAGGAATGCCTGGATGCCGCCAAAGGAATAGTCCCTAGCGCGCAAGCAAGGGCGGCGTTTGAAGCCGCCGCCAAGGAAGCCGGCATCCTGCGACAACGTTGATGTTGCCCTGCCCGAGGTGAGAAACTGAATCATGCCGGTGCCACGCGCTTTTCGAGGGCAGCCAGGGACCGATTGCAGCGGCCACCGCAGGTGAGACCCAATTGCCGACGCACGAGACCTGAACGTTCTTTGGGAAAGGGCGGCCATTGATATCGGAATCGATCTTGTAGTCGGCCGGGAAACCCTGAGCCGAGTAAAGCTCGCGAGGCGTCGGCTGTGGGGGCAAGGCATCAGGCCCCTATGGACCTTGAAAGGATCGGTAGATCCCGTCTGAAATTGAGGCTTCCAGCGTTGCGAGCATTGATTGATATGCAACAGAGCCGGCTTTTCGAGCGTTATGTGAGCAACACGCCCTCGCCGCCATGGCTGGCATTCCCTCAGTCTCTGCGAATGCTACGCCACTTTGGTTTTGATGGTCGACGATCTGCGCAATGAGGATCCGGTCCGCGCTGAGCTGCTGGCCGAATAAGTGACCATGTGCCGCGCCATGGAAGCTGACGCGGTAGCGATGATCGAAGGTGAAAAGAACGCGAGGTGGTAGTAGGCCGCCGTGCGTAATTGCAACTTCAGCCAAGGAGCGGCGTTTTCCTAGTGGCAACGACGCGAGGAGGCTGAAATGCGTCACACAGAGCGAGAGAAAAAGGATTACGATCACGATCTACTGATGATCGTGGCATTGACGGTTTCCGGTTTGCTGATCATTGGCGCGACTTTGCTGGCGTTGGCAATCTGATTAGAGCCAGCAGAACCACGCGGAATGCAATCAGGTTCAATGCCTCGGCTTCCGCCAATATTGTGCAAGCACCGGATCGTGTTCCAAGTGCTCCTGCCAAGCGGCCTCCGGTACCTGACCCGATCGGTAAGCCTCAATAAGCAAACGCTGATCGTCGGTTAGGTCAGGCTCGACTTCGGCAGGATACCAATGGAACAATCCAAAGACCGCCTCGCCGATATCTCTCATGTGGATCGACATCAGACACCTCGCGTCTCCATCTCGTGGTAAACGCGTGGGGACCTGCGATGTTTCAATGAGCCATAGACGGTTGATCATCACCGCAACGGCAGGAACAGTTGGAGCGGGGCGGATGGGGCATGATTGGGATAACGAGCGCAGGCGCCGGATGAAGATTGTGTTTGGAACGGCCGTCGCACTGGCGGCCTTACTGGCATCAGTCGCAGCTCAGGTGATGACGCGAGCGATCTGAGGACGAAGGCGAGAGAAGCGAATGGCAAACATCCTGGAATTTCCGCTAACTCGCGATCAGCGCGGCGCCAAGGAACGGCTGGTTAAGGCGATGCGCGAGTTTAACGCTGCCGTGAAGTTCGCCGCGAAAACTGGACTTCAAGTTGAGGTTTCACAGGTTCGTTGCTACGCCACCTACAGCGTCGAGCCCCTTACGCTCGTCAGCGTGGCCGCTAACATTCCGGGCAAACTGCCGGAGTTCGACGGTTTAGAGTTCTAGATTTAAGGCTCTTGGTAGACACGACGCGATTGCCCATCACAGGCTATGCCTCGCGCCCCATGGTTTCGAGCTGCTCGGGCATGATCCCGAGCTGGGCGGCTATGATTGCAATCAACGGATGATCACGCCGGAACTCGCCGGCATACTAGCAGGGGACAGGCCGTCCGCCTGCCGGTGGCGTGGCGCACGGAAATGCTCTCGCAGATCGATCGCCAGATCCGGTATATAGAGCTGGTTGCCTGGAACGATAAAGGGAACGCCTTGACCGATGAGGCGCGACCGGTTGTGCGCACTGATGGTCATGGTGGCGAACGCCACCGTCGTGTGGGTGGCGTTGCGGACCATGTCGATATGCTTGGCGATATCGGCTGGAGTGCCTGTGCCGTCAAGCTTGGCAACGATGACGCATTGCCGTCCAAGAATGCGGGCTTCGTAGAGCGTGTAGGTGCGTCCTATAAAGGACGGCAAGCTGCGCGTGGCTTCGAATGGGCGGACATCGATGCGCTCATGAAGAAGCTCTCCCAGGTAGCGCTCCAACGCTTCGGGAAACTGAACATGGTGGCTGCTTATGTCTCTCTCTAACATCGTCTCGCACACCAACATTGTCGTCGTTAGCGTGCAATCTTAATGTTAGTGAAGCCAGCCTTGCCAGCGCCGTTGCGCCTCGACCAGCGTGACACTTGAGCGAAGACGAGATCATTGGCACAAGGCGGGCTCGCTTCGAAGAAGCGGGCCGAACTTGCCCCCAAAGCACCGCCGTGCTCGACATGTCAATGATGAAAGAGATCGACATCAGCTATCGAACGATGTTCGCGGAGTTGGCGCAGCGGACGCTCGATGCGCAATTCGCGGCGGACTTCTCCTTGGAGGGATGGTTCGTGACCCTAACCGTGAAGGATCGTGATTACTGGTATTTCGATCTCCCTACCCCAGAGGGCAAGGACAAGCGAAGCTATGTCGGCCCCCACTCCGATGAAGCGATCACGAAACGGGTGAAGGCCCATAAGGAGATCAAGGGCAACATCCGGGAACGGAGGCGCATGGTTAGCACGCTCGTGCTGGCCTCCCCGGTCCCGATCCATTCGCGGGCGACGTCACGAAAGCCCTCGCTGACGCCGGATTGTTCCGGCTGCGGGCTGTCCTGATCGGGTCAATGGCATTCAGCCCCTACGCGGGAATCCATGTGCTGGTGTACGACCGTCTTGTGATTAGAACGGCGAACCTCATCAGGCTGGAAGCCAAACGTCTCCGTCAAGAGAAGCAATCCCTCAATATTCGTTTCAAAACACCCGGATCATAGAATCAGCTGCCGAACAACTCTGGATAACCCGCAGTTGTGATCGTGGCACTTTCGTGCAAAAGTGGCATTCGCATGAAAGCGCGTTGCCGAAACCGGCATTACCCCTGGAATAAGGCGCCGCCCGCGGAAAGGCAAATCTAAGCGCATGAAATTTGTGCGCCACTGCCGTTGCAGCTGGCAGCGTCGCCCCTCTGATTATCTGCTTAGGTGTATTGCGATGCAAAATTTCAAAGAGTTTTTCACCGAATGCGACCGTGCCCCGCGTTTGAATCATCTAGCCGGTTTCTTCGCCGAGACAGCCGCCGGCAATGGTGGCGCACCAGTTCGCAAACCGACCGTGGATACGCGCCTCCTGCCCGACGACCCGTTGTTGCATCGGCTCGTCGAATTGCATTCGCGCCGCCAGGGCTTCTTCGATCAGCATTATCACGGCAGCATTCCCTATCGTCTCGAGGAAGAATTCCGTATGGCCCATGCGGTCCTGCGCTACAGCCAACTGAGCGCGACCAAGGTTCTGCTTTATAGCCTCGGCACCGCCGAAGGGACGATGGCGCGCACGCTTTCCGAGATGAGCCGAGGCAAGATCCAGTCTTTGTCCTGCAGCCCTAACGAGGAAAACTACAAGTGCTTCCTGGCTTTTGGCGAGCCGCCGCACGCCAGTTTCTTTCTCGGCCCCTTTCATCGATTGACGAAAGAACATCTCCATTCCGAAAGCCACCTTGAGCCGTTCACTGGCGGTTTCGATATCATCCTGGAAGATACGACATTCCAAATGTACTCACCCAACCGAAGTCAGCAGATCGCGTTCGTCGCGCAGCATCTCAAGGAAGATGGGATTCTGCTCTTCGTGGAGAAATTCCGTGCGGCGGATCTCCGGGAGTATCAGTTGCGGGAGTTTCAAAAGGACTACGGATTCAAGTCCCGGTACTTCGGGGCCGAGGAAATAGAGCGTAAGTCCAAGCTGGTGCTGGCGACAATGCACCACAGCGAGGTCACGTTAGCCGAGATGGCAGCAGCGGTATACGCTCATTTCAGGCATTGCGTCATCACGTGGAATAGCGGGAACTTCTACGGGCTGGCCGCTAGCAACAGCAAGGAAAACCTCCGGCGCTATCTTTCATTGATGGCGCAGCCCGCAATCCCCGCCGAATACGTCTACGATCCTGAACCCTACACCGAACTGGCGACTTGGGCTGATGATCGCAGGACATAGCAGGCATCTCGTCCAGCAGCGTGACGCGAAAAAGCACGGACATAAATTATAATTTACACCACCATGCGTAATAGTTTGCTTTGTGAACCGCCGAGGACCTGCATCTAATAATTGAGCTCGTCCTTAGCGGTATCGTAAGCGAAAAATGGGAGGCCGCGATGCCAATTGAGAGTCCAGCAGACATTGTATCTCACCTGGCACAGCAAATGGTGGAAAAAGGAACGAGTCCCCGCAAGCTCGCGCTGCTGACTGGAGTTGCCGAAAACAGATTCGAACTCATTCAGATGGGCGACTGGAAAAATCTGACCATTCGGGAAATTGCGGTCATCTCCGAGGCGCTTGAGGTCGACCTTTGCAGGCTTATTGCAGGCGGTTCAGAAACCTTGTAACGACTGCTCGAAACTCGCGCCCAAAGCAAACGCGGTGGTTTTCTCCTGAGCAGAAGCCGCTGTTCACTGACAGCGATAAGAAGCAAAAGATTAGTCCGCATTGCGAAACCCCATGGACTGGGAAAGAGATTGCGATTCTTCAAGGTCAGGACGCCGGGAACGACCATCTTGCGTTCGTCCGATTGCAGCCAGGCCAAGGAAGACCATGCTGTCATCGTCGTTCACTGTCCGGAAAGGCTCGCCCTTGCCGCCAACGAGCAGGAAACATGATGCTGGTATTGTTTCTCCCTCCGGCGGTGATAGCAGCAGGGTCTTACATAGGATGACGCTGGCGCGCCCGTTGTAGACAGCCTTGGCGTAATCGCGCGCGGCATCGACACAGCTCCATGTCTGCACACGATTATAGAGAACCTTTTCTGACGGGCAGGCGTTCAGGCCCCGTAGGCTGATCTCGCGGCCCCCTATCGTTCGCTTGACAGGGCCTTCGATCCCGACCTCGGCTTCCACCTTTTCTAAGGAACGTGCCACAAGCTTTCCCTCGGCGTCGAAGCGCTCCAGCACGAACATCTTCATCCCTTCCTGTACGAACTGCCGAAGGTAATTCGGGGACGGCTCCGCATAGGGATCCTCACCGTCCGCCCTCAAGAGCGTCGCGTTTACGGAAAGAAGCGTGACGGCAAGGCTGATAACCTGAAGTTGCTTTATGAGCGTATGCATGGCCATTTCCAGGTTGACAGAGGAATCGAATGCGAATTAATTATAGTTTATTCGCCGGTGTATCAACCTGGGACCAAAAATTTGAAAGTTACCCTGCTTCCTCTCCTCATCTCCGCGTCGACCGTAACGGCGAATGCTTGTGAACCGGTCGACACCGCCGACGTTCTGGAAATGGTGAGGACGATTGCCGCCGAGGAGGATTTAGATCCGGATCTGGCCCTCGCCGTGGTCGACGTCGAGAGCGCCGGCGGCAAACATCAGGTCTCCGACGCGGGCGCTGTCGGCGTCATGCAGCTGATGCCGGAAACCGCGTCCGACTACGGCGTAACCGATCGCTGCGACCCTCGATCCAATATCCGTGGCGGCGTGCGTTATCTCAAAAAACTCTACGGGGAGTTCGACGATCCGCTGCTGATGCTCGCCGCCTACAATGCCGGTCCCGAGCGGGTTTACCAGAAGGGTGGCATCCCCGAATTCAACGAAACCGCCCGATACATTGTCAAGGTGATGAACCGGTGGAAGCTGAATGCAAAAGCGTCGGCAGCCCTGGAAAAGCGCAGCGGTAGCGGGCGCCGAAAAGAGACGGTCGCATTGGCGCCCTCCCCATGGCGCGAGGAACACGTGTGGACCGCGGAGTAACGACGCTCACCCCGACTTCCATCCTCTCAAAAATACGAAGGACATTCGAATGAACATTCTTCCCATGATGCAGCGATCGAGAAGCAAAGTTATTCTGTCACTGGCGCTGCTGGCGACGCCCGCCGCGTTGGTGCCGGAATTCGCCTATGCGCAATCTGCGGCCCCGATCGAAGGCATTCTTGACTGGTTCGTCGGTGTCCTGCAGGGCAACGTCGCACGGTCCTTCATGATCATCGCAGTGTGCTTCCTCGGCTTTCTGTTCCTTTCCGGACGCATGGCCTGGCAGGTTGCAATTTCGATCATCATCGGCATTGCGATCATTTTCGGTGCGGCCGAACTGGTCGACGCTATGAAGTCCTCGGCGGGCCTCTGATATGCAAGACGATGCTCCCGATGTCGAACCGCTCATCCTGCCGCTGACGAGGCCTCCAATGTATTTCGGGGTGGATATCATCGTGTTCGTGGTGAACGGCATCTTTGGGATCGTCATCTTCATCGCATCTTCGAACTTCCTGGCGCCGCTGGTCGTCCTGCCGATCCACTTCGTCGCGCTCTACCTTTGCCAGCGGGATATCCACATCGTCCGGGTCGTGCAGGTGTTCCTGTCGATGCGCAGAGCGATCCGCAACAGGCGCTTCTGGAAAGCGGGGAGCTACGCCCCATGAACATCGTCAATCACGACTTGAAGTTCGGGCGCGAACGCGCCCGCGACATGGGGATCGGCACGCATGTCCCGTATCTCCGCCATGTCGATGAAGCGACGATCGTCACCAAATCCGGCCTGTTGCTGCAGGTAATCCGGTTATCCGGTCTCCCATACCAGACGATGGATCAGGCGGAGATCAATGCGCGCCTGGCCAACCGCAACATGACGGTTCGTTCGCTCGGATCGTCGCGTTTTGCCCTTTACGCCACTATCATCCGTCGCCAGGTCGTGCCGGCAATCGACGGCGATTTCGATAATCCCTTCGCCGACGAGTTGAACGCCCGCTACATGGACGGGCTGAAGCACCGGACAATGTTCGTTAATGAGCTTTACCTCACGGTCATCCGGCGGCCTATGACCGGGCGCGCCGGCACGGTCGACCGCATGTTCGACGTCTTCCGCATGGCTGACAATGAGGTCGAAGCCAGCAGCGAGGCGTTGCGCGACCTCAACGACATGGTCTCTGGTATCGTCGGCGACTTCCGCTCCTATCGCCCGGAAATTCTGTCCTGCGTTATCCGTGACGGCGGTGTTTATTCCGAGCCTGCCGAGTTTTTAGCCAAGATCCTCGCCGCCGGCGACGAGCGGACAATGCCGCTGCCTCGCATGTCGCTTGCCGACTATATCGGGACCGGGCGGATCATGTTCGGCCGCAAGGCAACAGAAATCTGGTCGGCGGATGGCTCGTCCTCCAAGGTCGCGGCGATGGTGTCGATCAAGGAATATCCGCCGATGACGACGCCCGGTCAGCTCGACGGACTGCTGCGCCTGCCTTACGAATTCATCGTTACCCATTCTTTCGCGCCGGAAGATCGGACAACGGTCACGGAGGCGATCGTGACGATCAGCCGGCAGATCGCAAACTCCGACGATGGCGGCACGGTGGTCGAAGACGACATCGAGACGGCGCGCGACCGGCTCGCCTCGGGCGAAGTCGTGTTCGGAAAACACCACATGACGGTTGCAGTGTTCGAGCGCGATCTCTCGCGGCTAAACCGTGCCGTCGCCGACGTTTCTGCCGAACTTGCGCGCATGGGCGTTGTCGCCGTTCGCGAGGACCTCAATCTGGAAGCCGCCTGGTGGGCGCAACTGCCAACCAACTTCTCCTATATCGCACGTCAAGGGCTGATCTCGTCGGTGAACTTCGCCGGACTATTCTCCGCGCATAACTTCCCGTCCGGCCAGACGCATAAGGTCCATTGGGGCGTTCCCATCTCGTTGTTGGAGACCACCAGCCAAACCGCCTACTTCTTCAACTTCCACGAGGCCGATGTCGGCAACTTCACCATCATCGGCCCGACCGGGTCGGGCAAGACGGTGGCGCTTTCCTTCCTCTTGGCGCAGGGCATGCGTGTCGAGCCACGGCCGCGCTGCGTCTTCATCGACAAGGACCGCGGCGGCGAGATTTTCGTCCGCGCCATGGGCGGGCGCTACGAACGGCTTTCGCCGGGCGAGCCGACTGGCTTTGCACCGCTCCAGCTTGAAGACACGCCGGCCAACCGAAGCTTTGGCAAGACGCTCGTCTCCTATTTGGTCACGCCTTCGGACCGCGTGCTCAATGCCGAAGAGATGGCCGTCATCTCAGATGCGGTTGATAGCATCTATACAGATTTTGACCGGAGACAGCGCCGGCTCGATATGCTCGCCGAGGCCATGCGAGGGCGCATGCGCTCTGGCATTGGCGACCTCGCCGACCGGCTGAAGGAATGGACTACCGGGGACAAGGGCTGGCTGTTCAACAATCCCGCCGACAAACTGGACTTCTCTGGCTCGCTGATCGGCTTCGACATGACGGAGATCCTCTCCGACAAGCGTACGCGATCGGCAGCTCTGCTTTACATGTTCCACCGCATCCAGGAGATCCTAGACGGCCGCCCGTCGATGATCTTTCTCGATGAAGGCTGGCGGCTGCTCGATGATGAGGTCTTCTCCGGCTTCATCAAGGATTGGCTGAAGACGATCCGCAAGATGAACGGCATCGTCGGCTTCGGCACGCAATCGGCAGCCGACGTGGTGCGCTCAGAACTGCGCAACACGATCATCGAACAGACGATGACCAACATCTTCTTCCCCAACGCCTCCGCCGACGAGGAGAGTTACCGCAAGGCTTTCGGGCTCTCGGATAAGGAGTTCCGCTTCGTCAAGCAGGCGGACAAGGCGAGCCGCACGTTCCTGATCAAGCATGCACAGGACTCAATTATCGCTCGGCTCGACCTGTCGGCGATGCCCGATCTGGTGAAGGTGTTGTCCGGGCGGCCGGAAACGGTGCGCGAATGCCAGACGCTACGCCTGAGCTATGGCGAGGAGCCGGCCGCCTGGCTCCCACATTTTTGTGGCTGGACCCTCCCGGAGGCGACCGGTGCGTAGAACGATCCTTCTCCTGCTCGCCGCCGCATTGATGACTGCACCCGCGGCGCTCGCCGACGTTCCTGTCAACGACGACGATGTGGAGGAAAGACGCTCCGAGGACGAAGAGCATTCGGAAAAGGACAGGGAAACCCGAAGCCACCAACTCGAGGAGCAGACCGTGACGAATTGCAACATTTCAAAGAAGGAGAAAAACCGCCGTCTCTACCGCTCACCGGCGCAAGCCGTGAACGAGGATGCCAAAAACGTCGAGCTGATCAAGCACTATGCGAAAAAGCACAATGTCCCGGTCGGCCTTGCCTTGTCTGTGGCCCACGCCGAGTCCGGAATTTCGACGTGCTCAGGCTCTCCGACCGGTGTGAAGGGCGTCATGCAGCTGACGAAGAAGACCGGCAAGGGTATGGGCTTCGACCGCGAAATCAATGAGGAGAACATCGAGGGCGGCGTCAAATATCTCGGCATGGGCGTAAACAAATGCGGCAGCACCGACTATGCCTGCCTAGCCTCCTGGTACAACGGCTCGACTGCTTCGGAGCAAAGCAACTGGGCCGGCAAGGTCGGTCGGAACCATGCCTGGTTCAACGCCTATGCCGGCGGCTCGAATATCGAGGACATTTCTTCGCCGTCGTTCAAATCCTATGCCGACTATGGCTCCGGCGCTACGCGCAGCTCGAATAGCGCGGCAGTAGGCGCGGTCGGTCGCGTCGTTCCCGGCATCGATGCAAGCACGGCACGCGTCCAGGAGGCGGGCCGGCGCATTGATAGTCTTTCAGCGTCCGTTGGGGCCTCGGAAATCTATCAGGATGCGTGGGACGACAACACTCAGGCGCGGGCCCTCAATGCCGAACTGCTGAACAACCTGATCACGGCCCGCAACCTCTTCAATGAGCTATTGCAGGCGCGCATGCAGATGCGGCTTTCGAAGACGTCCGAAACGGCCAAGACCCTGAAATCGGATTCGAAGGTCAATCCCTATAGCTGCGATCCGGTGATCCTCGAACAGGTGAAGGTGCCGCGCGACGACTGGCCCCGCTGCGCCGTAGTCGTGGATGCAGATGCGGAAACCACGATCATGTCCTCCCAAGGCACCGACGGCGCGATCGGCAACAATCTTCTTTTCATCCAGAATGCCGCAAACGCGGCCGATCAAGGAGGTCTGCAATGAAAAAGACGTTCGCCGTGGCTACCGCCCTCGCCTTCTCGACACCGGTCCTCGCCGACGTTCCAGTGATCGATAAAAAGAACCTGGCGATCGCCAGGAAGAACGCCGAAAACACCGGCGAGATCATGAAAACCAACACCAACATCCTCGAAAAGACCAAGGAGATCCTCGGCGCGCTGTCCGGCAGTCGCGACGGGTCGATGGGGATTTCTTCGACCGGCCTCGGCGGCAACATGTCGGTCTCGGCGGCGCCGTCGTTCCCCTCGATCATGAACGGCGGCACGCTGTCATTCGGCGGTCTTGGCTCCGACGCACAGAACGTCGCGGCGACGCTGATCAACGGGCTGCAGCTCGTCAAGCAAGTCAAGGCGATCATCGAAGGCGAGGATGCCGGGGCGATGAACCATGCCTTTTCCGGTACAGTCAACACGGCCGCCCTGCTCTCGGCGCTGACCCAGCAGGCGTCGCAAGGGGTTTCGCAGCGTGAGCAATCGCTTCAGTCGGCCACCGGCCAGATCGGTTCGGCCGAAGACGTCAAGGGTTCGGTCGACGCCAATACCCGCATGCAGCTGGAAACGGCGCGCACGATCAATGAGCTGATCAGTGTCTCGAACGGCGGGGTTTCGGCGCTCAATACAGAAATGCAGATGCGGCTCACTCAGCAGTCGGAGACAGCCAAGATGCTGCAGTACAAAGACGTCAACCCGTTCAAGTGAGGCCGCATGCCTTTGCTCGTCGCGATAATGCTTTCTGGTCTCGCGCTGGTTGCCGGATGCCAGACGAAGGGGGAAAAGGAAGCCCCCTGTCCGCCGATATCGAGTTTTGTGGAGGCGGAGGAGTTGTGTGGTCTGGCATCGCCGGTCAACGACGTCTTCGCGCCTGTCCTGGGGGAATGAACGGATGGCGGCGACCACGATCATATCGGACATTTTCGCCAAGCTGGACGCGATAGGCGAGACGTTCATTCGGAACACCTACGAGGGCCTTGCGCTTCAGGTGAATGTCCTGTTCGGGTCAATGCTCACCCTCTATGTCATGTGGTGGGGCTATATGATCCTTGCCGGCCGCGACAGCTTCTCTGTGCCGGAGGCGGCCTGGCGGCTCGGCCGAGCCTTCTTCATCTATTATATGGCGACCAACTGGGGCGCCTTCTCCGCCACGCTCTACAAGCTCGTGCAGTCCGTGCCGAACCTGATCTCCGACACGATTATCGAGTCGATCGCTGGGTCCGGCGGCGTGCTCAATGGTGGGACCGACGATACGACGGGAGTGGTGAAGATCCTCGACGCCGTCTTCGAAACGGCGGGCAAGGTCTATGAGCAGGTTGCCACCGGCACCTTCGAATATGTGGGGGCGCTGATCGGTGCGGTCGTGTTCGTCGTCGCGATGATCTTCATCGCGGTCGCTGCGGCCGCGATCCTTGCCGCCAAGCTGATGCTGTTCATCACCCTGGCGTTGGCGCCGGTATTTATCATCCTGGCACTCTATCGCTGGACCTTCCGCTTCACCGAAGGTTGGCTGTTGCTGATGGTCAATCTGATGGTGACGCAGACTTTGATGATGGCGTTTCTTGCCTTCCTCTACCAACTCATCGAACTGGCTATCAACACGGCTAACAATACCGCGACGGAAAGCAAACTCTCCTATGTGGCGCCGTTCGTGATCGTCTGCCTGCTGGGGATCGTGGTGTTCCGGTTCATCCCCGCTTTTGCCACCGCGATTGCTGGCGGCGTGGCAGCTGGCCAAGGCGATGTCCCGTTCCAAGGTGGTAGGGGATCTCTGCGCCGTGCCGGATATCAGCTCACCGGCCGCGCACGAATCTTAAGGAGGGGCCTTGGTCGTCGCCGCACGTCGCCCGATGTTCACGCAGCACGAGCCCGCGCAATCCAGCGAGAGACAGAAAAGAACGGGCAACTTTAGGTTGACCATTTGCGGAGACCCTTAAATATAATTAACGTCTAGGAGGCTCGAAATGCAACCTTGGAATGATCCACACCGCTATCAGGCGGCTCTCCACGAGCAAAATCGCATCAACGAGGAGATGGCTGAGCAGGCTCGCATCGAATCGATGAAAGGCAGCAATCTCGGCTACCTGCTCTTCATCGTCGCCGTCATCTTCTTCAAACCGTTTGCCGAGGATTGCATCGATCTTTACAACACGCTCGCCGGATGTGTTCGCAGCCTCGGCAATTTGTTCGGCTTTTGAACGAGGAGGCTTTTTGATGAAGAAGATCGCCTCGACGATAATAACAATCGGCTTGCTTTTTCCCGGCATGGCGTGGTCGCAGACGCCAAGCTCGATCTTGCCGGTGATGATCGGCGCTTATGCGCCCGCTGAAGGCGGCTGCGAAGCCGCAGCTGCGGCGTTCATCTATGTCGAGGACAAGGGGATCGGCGCGAACAAGACCGCCGGGAAAGTTCTGTCCGTCAAACAGGAAGGCAACTCCTTTGTTCTCGATGTCTTGTGGATCGAGGCCGGCTCCGATGAATCGGACGGCGATCGTGACACGGTCAAGATCGACGTGAAGGATGACCGCTCCTTCTATTTCACGAACACGGCTTCGAAGAGGACCCTGATGAAGTGGTGCAGCTAGTTTCCTAACCGCTGCGCCGGAGCTGAGCGACTCCTGAATTCAAGGCTATCCGGCTCCCTCCCCGCACCGATGTGGTCGGCAAAGGTGATCACTTGGCCTGGTGAATAAACTATAGTTAATTATGCCGCAGACGGCGGACCATCGGATACCCAATGAGCAACACAGAGCCAACCGATAACAAGCCCGAAACCCCGCCGATCGATCTCACCCCCTACTGGTTAGCCGGGGCATCATGGGAGGCGGAACTCTATCGCAAGGAGCGCCGCTCGCGGAAAATCGCCTGGACAGTCGCGACGGTGGCTGGCTTTTCCACATTGCTCAGCCTTTCGGCTCTCAATCTGCTGGTGCCGCTGAAGCAGTTCGAGGCCGTGGTGGTGATTGCCGACAAAACCACCGGCTTCGTGGAAGTCGCCCGCTCCTTGAACGAGAGCAAGCTCTCCGAGAACGACGCCATCAAGACGGCGAACATCGTGCGCTATATCCGGGCGCGCGAGACGTATGATCCTCGGGCACTCAAGGACAATTACGATCTAGCCCAGCTCTATTCGACCGGCCAGGCCGCCTCGGATCTCCGTCACGACTTCGAGCCCGCGAACCCGCAGTCGAAGGACAAGATGCTCGGCCGCAACACTCGGATCGCCGTTACCATAAAGTCGGTCTCATTCCTCAACTCTTCCACGGCCACGGTCCGCTTCTCAACCGAGACGCGGCGCGACAACACCCTTCGACGCGAACACTGGGTTTCGGTGGTCCGCTTCCGCTATACGACCGCGCCGCTAAAGAACGAGTATCGCTTCGACAACCCGCTTGGCTTCCAGGCCACCGAGTATCGGCGCGATCAGGAATCGCTGCCGGAAGTTCTGCCGGCGGACAAGGCGGCGCGCTGATGCGGAAATCTCTCCTTTCATTCGCGGCGCTATCGCTACTTGCCCTAGCGACCACCTCAGCCTCGGCCGATCCCCGCATCCGATACATCACCTTCAACAACAATGCCGTCGTGACTGTGCCTGCGGGTCTTGGCGTCTCGACCATGATCCAGCTCGGAAGCTCCGAGGTGATCGAGACGATCTCGGCCGGCGACACGGCGAGCTGGTCGATTGTCCCGAAGAAGGGGTCGGGGATCCTCTTCGTCAAGCCTCTACGCGAGAACGCCGAAACGAACGTCAACATCGTTACCAACCAGCGCGTCTACGCCCTTCTGTTGAAGGGCTCGGCCGCGGCCGACCTTCGGGCGGCATTTCAGGTTCGGTTCAAATTTCCCGACGAGGATGTCAACGCCCAGCTGTTGGCCGCCGCGCAGGAGAGTGCCAAGGATCCCCTGCTGAAGGGTCTCGACCCGGGCCGGCTGAACTACGATTACGTCTTCCGCGGCGATACCAGCCTGAAGCCGCGGGTCGCCTTCGACGACGGCACGCATATGTATCTGGAATTTCCGGACGAGATTCCGGCCATCTTCGTCGTCGAAGGCAAGCGCCGGGAATCACTCGTCAATCTGCGCATGCAGGGAAAGTATGTCGTCGTCGACAAGATCGCCGGCCAGTTCACGCTGCGCGCTGGCGACAAATGGCTTTGCCTCTACAATCGGCAAGCCAATCGCCAATCCTTCGATCTCATCGAAGACGCCTATGGACCGAAGCGCCTCGACCGCAAAGAGGAGCGCCAGCGATGAGCAAGATCGATTTTGACTACCTCGACGGGCAAAGCAGTGTGGCGAGTGAGCGTAACGGCCGCCTCGGCAAGCTCGCCCTCCCTCTCCTGCTTCTCGTCGGCGCCAGTGTGCTTGCCTACGTCAACTGGCCGACCGACCCGCAGAACCCCAACCTGACCGAAGGTTCAGGCGAGACTTTCGAGACGACGAATTCCAGCATCCGCAACTTTCCCGACGAACCGGTAAAACAGGCGGCCGATCCGAATTTGGTGCAGATTCCGACGGCCGAAAAGAAGTCAGTGGAGTCCGCGGCGGTCAACCTTACCGTGAACGCGGGCGACGATCTGGAAAAGTTGCGGCAGATCGAAGAAGCGCGTCGCCGCGCCGAGGAAGAACGACTTCGGATGGAGGAAGCGCGCCGGCGCGCCGAAGAGGAAGCTCGGCTGGCCGAGCTGGAGGCCAAGCGCCGGGAAGAGGAGGAAAAGGCACGGTGGGAGCGGCTGCGCTCCGAGCAAATCATCGTCGACGGCTCCGGCGGCGAAAGCCTGTCGGCCGGCGAACACTCGGTGGCGGTTGCTGACGACGGCCAGCTCGTCGCGGTTCCCGGCGCGGAAAGCGACGCCAACAAGGCCTTCCTCGCCCAATCTGAAAAGCAGACGGCCGGCATCGTCAAGGCGACGCGCTTTGATCGGACCGACGCGCTTGTGGCCCAGGGCACGATGATCCGCGGGTTTCTGGAGACGGCGATTAATACCGACCTTCCCGGCATGGTGCGCGCCGTCGTGCGTGAGGATGTCCGGTCTCTCGACGGCGGTCGCATCCTTATTCCCAAGGGCTCGCGCCTCATCGGCGAATACAAGTCGGGTCTGGCGCGCGGCCAGAAGCGCATCTTCATCGTCTGGTCCCGCGTGATCCGGTCGGATGGTCTTTCGGTCGAAATCGCATCGCCAGGCGCCGACCGCCTCGGCCGCGCCGGGCTCACCGGCGAGATTGACACGCATTTCTGGGAACGGTTCGGCTCCGCGATTATGCTTTCAGTAATCGGCGGTGCAGCGGAATATGTTTCGGCGCTCGGCGACACGGTGACGGAAAGCGCCCGTTCGATCTCGACGGTCGATCCGATCACCGGCGCGGTCACGACGATCACAACCGAACCGAGCCGCACGGCCGCGGAGGCGCGCTCGATCGCCGCGGAGAAGTCATCGGCGATCCTTCAGGACATTGCCAACGAAGCTTTTAAGGAAAGCGCGAAGATCCCGCCGACGATCTATGTCGCCCAGGGCGAGTCGATTATCGTTTATCTGCGGCGCGATCTCGATTTTTCCGACTTCTATGCCGATCCGGTCCGGCAGGAGATGATGCGGCTGAAGCGTGGCGGGCAAATCCGGCGCAACGTCGATTCGACGCCCTATTATCCGATCGCGCCGATCCACAAATGAAGCAGTTCCCGTTTCTCGAAAAGGCGCTGGAGCGGTTAAAGCCACATCTCTCGGATGATCGAGTCTCCGAAATCTCGATCAACCGGCCAGGCGAACTCTTCATCGAGCGGCTCGGCGTCAGCGGCATGGAACGCCAGCTCGATGCGCAGTTTACCGCCGACTGGATACGGACATTGAGCGAGCGCGTTGCCGGTTCCACCAACCAGATCGTCAACGACGAGCATCCCATTCTGTCGGCATCGCTCCCGACCGGGGAACGCTTCCAATGTGTTCTGCCGCCGGCCGCCCCCGACGGCGGCGCGATCTCCATCCGCAAGCAGGTCATCCAGGACATAGGGCTGGAGGTCTACAAGAACCGTGGCGCGTTCGAGCACACCAGGGTCGGGCGGCAACTCAGGCTTTCGGCGGCCGAGGAGGAGCTTGCAGCCATGATGAAGGGCGAGGTCAACGCCATGCAGTTTCTTCAAACTGCCGTGCGCTCGCGAGTTTCGATCGCCATATCGGGCGGTACGTCGACAGGCAAAACGACCTTCCTAAATGCACTCCTCAAGGAGGTTCCCGAAGAGGAGCGCATCGTCACCATCGAGGACACGCGCGAGCTGAAGCCAATCACCCCGAATACGGTTGCGTTGCTGGCCTCGAAGGGAGGCCAGGGCCGCGCCAAAGTGACGCCGCAGGAGCTACTCGAAGCCTCGCTGCGCATGCGTCCAGATCGGCTGATGTTGGGCGAGCTTCGCGGCGCCGAGGCGTTCTCCTTCCTTCAGGCGATCAATACTGGCCATCCGGGATCGCTGACAACGGTCCACGCCAACTCAGCGCGCTCGGGCTATGACCGCTTGGCCCTCATGGTCATGCAGAGCGGCGTTGCGCTCGAGAAGCAGGAGATTATCGACTACCTCAAGGAAGTCATCCCTGTCGTTGTCCAGCTCTCGCGCATTCCGGATGGTCGCCGCGTCGTCTCTGAAATCGTCTTTACCAAGGGGGACATGCTATGAACCCGGCAATCCTGCTGTTCGGGCTGACGATTGCCGCCGCTGTAGCCTCGTTCGTCGCCTCGCTCGCTTATGCCGGCCTCAACTATGCGTTCGACAACTCGACATGGATGTTTCAGGCGCTGCAGGACGATATCCTTGCATCCTATAGCGCGGCGCGGCTCGATCTCGCCGCCAGTGACTGGCATCGGCCGGCGATAGCGGCCACGACCGGCCTGTTCGCCGGTGGCGCTGTGTTTGTTGCCGCCATAACTGGCAAGAAGAAATCGACCGACGCTCGCTTTCTCAGTACGCAGGAGGCCCGCGCCCTTGGCCTCACGCGCAACGGTGGCGTGTTCGTCGGTCGGATCGGCGGCAGCTTGATGAAGGTTCCGGGCGGATTCACGCAGCGCGGGTCCGGCCGGCGTCGGTTCATGAAGCCCATGCTGTTCGGCGGAAAGAAGCTCTGGATCGACGGGGACGACGTCGGTGGCTTCGTGATCGGACCGCCACGGTCGGGCAAAGGCGCATCGCTGATCGTGCCGAACTGCCTGCTATGGCCGGACAGCATCGTCGTGCTCGATATCCGCGGCGAGACCTATGAGGCCACGGCCGGATATCGTTCGAAATTCTCGCGCGTGTTACGTTTCTCGCCGGCGGACGAAAATGGTGATACGGAATGCTACAACCCGCTCGACTTCGTCGCGATCGACCCCGACCAGCGCGATATTGACATCAATTCCATCGCGACGGCTCTTTTGCCGACGCCGAAGGGCGACGCTTACTGGATCTCCGACGCCCGCGCACTCTTCGCCGGCGTTACGTCATGGGTACTGGAAAATCCGAATATCTCCGACAAGGATAAGAACCTTGGAACGGTCCTCAATGTGATCGAAGGCGGCAACAAGCCGCTTCGTGAGTGGTTGGAGGAAGTCGCCAATACTAAGCTTCGCGCCGAATGGATTAGTCCCTTTACATACACCACCCTCGCCCGCTTCGCCGTCATGGCCAGCAAGCAATTCGATGGTGTCTATGGCTCGCTCGCCGCAGCGGTGCGGCCGTTCAAGAACAATCGGATCCTGCGGGCGACGGCGCGATCGACGTTCGACATCCGCACCATGCGCCGGCAGAATATGAGCCTTTATCTGGATTTCCGCATCCAGCAGATCGGCTTGATCGGCCCGATCTTCAATGTATTGATGGTCCAGTTCATGGATTACATGTCGCGAAACATGATGGCGCGTGACGAGCGACGCGTGCTCGTCCTGCTTGATGAATTCCAGAACCTCGGCAAGCTGGAGAACGCACTCACCGTCGCGACCGTCCTCGGCGGCTACGGCATCCCCTGTTGGTTCTTTGTCCAATCGCTCCGGTCGATCGACAACGTCTACACGCGCGAAGGCCGTCAGACGCTCGTCAACTCCGCCCGCGCTCAAATCTTCCTTGGAGCGCAGGATCCCGAGGATCAGCGGTATATTTCGCAACTGCTGGGCGAGCGGAAGGAAGTGACGGTCGACAAAGCCGTTTCCACGGGCTTGACCCTGTTTGATCGCAAGGGCGCCACGATGTCGCATAAGACCACGATGCGGCCCCTGATGCGCCCTGACGAACTCGGCTCAATGGACGAGACGCGGTGCATCATCAAGCTTCGAAATCAGCAACCAATTTTCCGGGTGCGGAATTTCTACTATGCCGATAACGAACTATCGAAACGCGCGTGGCTGCAAATGCCCGCGCCGAATAGTCAGCACGTCAACAATGACGCAACCAGTTTCACGACTGGGCATCCTGAAGGTCGTTCTGATAGTCCACCTCCCCCTGATACAACACCTGGAGGGAAGTTTGCGGAGAGAAGCTTGGCGGGGATAATGACGCCGTCGAGCAGTTCCATACCTGAGCGAAGTTTCCAGTTACCAGATGCTTCTCATACGTCAAAGCACGCCGACGAACCTCGCAGCGTCAATTCAGTGGGAAGCGAACCGGACTTTAAATCAGCGATGAAAAAGAGCGCGGTGCGAAAGGCCGAAGCAGATAAATCCCTCGAAAGGATATTGACCATATTCGAGAGAGCGCCCGTAAAAAAACGGGCGGCTAAGAAGGTTAAAAAGGAGATCGCGTCGGCTTTTGCTGACGAATAGTCGTGACTTTACCAAGCGTGAAACATCGATGCGTTTTTCGAACGGGGAGCCTGCTCGATTAAACCGAAGCAAGCCTCCCGAACTCGCGTGCGCTCTCTCAAGCAGGTCTCTCACTTAACAAGCGCGACCTCCTGCCGCCTTAAGACGGCAGGAAGATTTGGGTTGTCACGGCGTCACGATGTTGAACCAGAAGTCGAAACTGTCGAGCATTGAAACGAGCTGGCCGAGTTTGGCGTTGTCGCCGGCGACCTTGACCTTACCGTCGGAAACGGCCTGGTCGAGTTTTGTCTCCCCCAGCGCAATGCTGTTTAGATCGGCTCGCGTCAGGGTGATGGTGGCATCGGCCTCGTCGGCCTGCTTGTCTTTCGTGTTGTTCAGGACACCGTTCTCAAGTTCGACGAGATACTTGCCGTCGGCACCAAAGTCGAAATTGAGGACGATGTGAGCGTCGCCGGCCTTTTCAGCATTGAGCCGTACGCCGAGATAGTCGAAGAACAGGTCCAGCGACATCGCACGCACGGTGTCCGGGCTCGCTGTATTCGGCGTCGGAAGTTTTTTAACACCCTCGCGCAGCTCTTTCGCACCCGTCAGGTAGAAGTTGCGCCAGGGTCCGGACTCCGCCTGATAGCCGAGCTGTTCCAGCGCATCGGCGACGAGATCCTTGGCGGGCTGGTTGTTCGGATCGGCAAAGACGACATGGTTTGCGACCTGGGCAACCCAGCGGTAGTCCCCCGCCTCGAACGACTTCTTCGCCTTATCCAGAACGGCGTCCGAACCGCCCATGAACTCGACGTATTTCTTGCTCGCTTCGACCGGCGGAAGTTCGTGCAGCGTCGAAGGATTGCCGTCGAACCAGCCGAGATAAAGCACGTATGTGGCCGCGACATCGTGATAGATCGAGCCGTAATAGCCGCGGTTTGCCCAGAAATTATCGAGGCTAGGCGGCAGTTTGAACGTCTCGGCGATTTCCCGCATAGTCATCCCATGGTTCACCATGCGCAGTGTTTCGTCATTGATGTAGCGATAGAGATCGCGCTGCTTTTCAAGCAGGTTCACGACCTTCTCGTTGGTCCACGTCGGCCAATGGTGTTGGGCAAACATCACCTCCGCCTTGTCGCCCCACATGACGAGCGCCTCGTTCAGATACTTGGACCACGGTAGAGGCTCGCGGATTTTGGCGCCACGAAGCGAGTAGGTATTGTGGAGCGTGTGGGTCGCGTCTTCGGCGGCCGAGATCGCCTTTTTCTCCTCGATGTACCACAGCATTTCCGATGGCGCTTCGGAGCCAGGGGCCATCAGGAATTCGTAGGTGAGGCCGTCGATTGTTTCTTTCTGACCGGTCTTGGTGATGATGTTGGTCGGAGGAATGAGCGTCACCGTTCCGGCCGATGTCGTGGTGCCAAGTCCAGCACCGACCTGGCCTTTCGGGTCGGGCGCAAGCAGGTTGCCGTACATGTAGCTTGCCCGGCGGCTCATGGCCGTACCAGCCATCACGTTCTCCGCCACAGCGGCTTCCAGGAAGCCTTCCGGAGCGTAGATTTTAACTTTGCCGGAGGTGACGTCGTCTTCTGAAACCACGCCGCGCACACCGCCGTAGTGGTCGACATGGCTGTGCGTGTAGATGACCGCCTTCACAGGCTTGGTGCCCCGGTTCTTGAAGTAGAGGTCAATGGCAACCTTTGCCGTCTCCGCAGAGACGAGCGGGTCGACAATGGTGATGCCCTCGGTGCCTTCAATGATCGTCATATTGGAAAGATCGAGGTTGCGGACCTGATAGATTCCGTCGGTTACCTCAAACAGGCCGCTCATGTTGATGAGCTGCGACTGCCGCCAAAGGCTAGGATTGACGGTCGCCGGCGCTTCGGCCCCTTCCTTGATGAAGCCGTACTGTTCAGGGTTCCAGATCGCGTTCCCGCTCTCTCCCTTGATAAGTTCGCTCGGCAAGGGAGCGACTAAGCCGCGTTTGGCATCCTCGAAATCAGTCGTGTCGCTGAAAGGAAGTTGTTGCAGCAGTTTGCCATTGGCAACTTTCGTTGCCTCCGTCGCGTCCTTTTGCGGCTGTGGACTTTGTGCATGGACGGGCATTGCAGTGGCCGCAATGATGGCAATGATCGACAAGCTAGATAAATATCGCTGAATTCGCATTCTCACTTCTCCCGATTGTATTCAGATGAGATGCTCGCGGTGGCGCTGCCACCATCGATAGAGACTGCAGTTTGCGAAAGCCTCGCTGAGCTTCCTCCCAACAGCTATCGCCGCTGTGAGATCGTTTACCTAGGGCGCACGGGGGGTGGGGAAGTACGTTACTGTTAATTGTAACGATAATGTTAGATACATCAGGCGTGGCGATTGGCGGTCGACGAAGCAGTTCAATGGCTTTGAAAATTCTCGAAACGTTTAAAGCGGCGCCGAGGTGCTTATTCCAAACGATACATTATGCGATCTTAGACGCCAAAGGCGAACATCGCAGCAACAAGCCGTGCAACGCGCTGGTGAAGAACGGCCCCTTCAATCACTGTGCACTTTGGCTACGGACACCATTTGGTAGTCCGAAGCGGACAACTAATTCGTTACGCAGGACGGCGGGTTTGCGCCGTCAACTCGGCCGCAGAGACCAACTTGGCCGCTGCCCGAAAGCACACGTCACCAGCGACAGGGCTGGAAGGCTTGATTGCGCCAGAACCGGACGTCCCTTGCTCGTCTGGGTGTTGCACGATACCACACACCCTTGTGACCCTGCGGTCGCTTCGAAAGCCGCTCCGGAGGATGTTCAGTGGAAATTTGCAATCTTACAGCCCTTCCGACTTGCGCGGACATCATCGCTGACCGTGCTTGTGGACTGGGAGCGAAGTGTCTTTAGCCGAATATCGGGCTCACCTTGACCAAATGATTGAGGGCGAAGGCATTCCGCTCGCTCTTGTCGCCCATGAGCAAGGCGAGTACGTCGGATCAGTCTTGTTGATCGAAAATGACCTTGATGACCGGCCACAATACACGCCGTGGATTGCCGCTCTTTGGGTTGAGCCGGAGATGCGACGAAACGGTATCGCCGCGAAGTTGATGGACGCTGCTCGAAAAGAGGCTTCGGCGCGGGGACACGCATTTTGCTATCTCTGTGCAACGCCTGACAACTCGCCTTACTACCTTGCACGTGGCTTCAAGCAAATCGAAAGCGAGGTGTCTGGATTAAACCTGTTTTCCATCAGCTGTTGATTGCAGCGGTTAAAGAAAATGCATAAGCGGACTCACGCACGCATGTTGGTCTAACTTTCGGCAAGGCGAGTTTGCATGCCTCGATATGTATCGTTGACTGAAACCGCTAACCTTTTGGCGACAGTCGGGCGCGTTCTTGTCATTGGATGTTCTGGTGGCGGCAAGACAACGTTCTCCGCCAAGATTGCAGAGTCATTTGGCCTAGAATTTCAATCACTCGACCGAGATGTGCGGTGGCTTCCTGGCTGGGTAGAGCGTGATCCGCGGGAACAGAGAGAAATCATCGCTGATATGGTCCATCGGAGCCGATGGGTTATGGACGGCAGTGGAGCGTCTTCCTTCGACATCAGATTGCCGCAAACTGATCTAGTTCTGTGGGTGCGTGTTCCCCGACGGGTCGCGCTCCTCGGCTTATTGAAGAGGGTTTCTCGTTTCTACGGCTCCGTTCGGCCAGCGATGGCTGATGGTTGTCCTGAGCCACTGCCAGATCGCGAGTTCCTCTCCTATATCTGGAACTTCGAGAAAAAATACGCACCTATTTTCATCAAGCAAATAGATCGTTACGGGCCGAATGTTCCGGTAGCCGTGCTCCACTCGCATCCCGAGATGGATCGGCTCCTTCAACTAGCTTCCCAACCTCACGCTCGAAAAGGCGGATGACCGCTTCGGGTCAATCCCAGACCTAGGCGGCAAGAACTCTAATGTCCGTTTTTTGTGTTGGGTGTCCTCGCAGACGGTCGTGGAGACGCTCGGGTCAGCTGGCCAAGTATCGCGGTTGATGCGCTTCTCGGGCGTTCCGATCAAGAGCGGGTATCGCGAACTCTCCACCCGACTGAGACGACCGGCAGCCGGCAACATGCCGCCCCAGGCCCGATGTCTCCAATCCCTCGCCTTGAGGATTCGAACCAGCTTCGATTGCCCTATCGTTAATTAAGCGAATGCGTTAATTAACAAAAATGCCGTTTCGTTTATTAAGACGCCGTGCAATTTGACGTCAGCACAACAATCGGCTCAGGAAGGATATGGTCAGAAACGACCCCAACACCAACGGGCGACTAGGTCGCTTCGTGGAAACCGCTGTGGGTGGCGAGCGCGTCAAGGCGTTTGTGCCGCCTCCCCTTCCCCCATCTCCGCCAATCGCGATCACGGGCCTGCTCACTCGCCTCAGCGCAGCGGAGCGTGCGCTCGGACGGCTTGGTGCCAACTTACGAATGGTGAAATAGCGGGTGGGAACGCCGACCTCGTGGCAGATGTGCTTCAAATCTCTCGGCCTTCCTTTCAGCACGGTAACACCTCGCTCGAATGACAGTTTCGTCCCCATTTCGGCGGTCCCGTGTGCTGGCCATGGGCGACTTCTCACCACCCATTGCGGTCTCCGAGGTGAGTTTCGATGCTTCGCCTTGAACCCAGTTGAACCCGAGACCCGCCCCTTGCCGAGTCTATAGGTGGTTCCAAGGATTGACGACGGGGACTCCTGCCGCCTCAAAGGGACTCGTATCGCGTGTCGCGATTGTAAATCCCTTGGAGGCTGCAATAGCCGCAATATATCCATTAGGTGTCGGGAATCCCTTCCCCCCTGCTCGCGCGGTTGCCGCAAGGTCCGCATAGTGCCGAGCGGCCGCAGTGTCGAATGACAACACGCGATCGTCGAACAGTTCGAGCAGGCCATCAAGCGTGTCGGCCAACGCCTTTTTGCGCCGGCCCTCCGGTAGCGCAGCGATGCCAAACAGTAGCTCCGCCAGCGTTACACTGGACAGATACAAGGTTTCGGCTACCTGGTCATTCAACCAATTGCGTATAGCCAAATCCGGGGCCGGCTTCATCGCCTCCGAGACGACATTCGTGTCCAGGACGATCATTCAAACCTCATTGGCTCCGCCGGCGCTTTCTCTCGCATCTGGTCGAACACTTCGAAATCATCATTGGTCAATCCAAGCCGCCCGCTCAACTCGGCCAAGGCATCGCCGATGCGAACACGCTGTTCGGGCTTTACCGCACGTTCCAGAATCTTGCGGACTTCCGCCTCTGTGCTACGGCCGTGAATCGCCGCTCGGACGCGTAAAGCCCGGTGCACTTCATCAGGTACATTTCGGACTGTCAGGATAGCCATAGTCAGACCCTCGCAATCGCTTTCATTGACTGCAATATAGTTCCGTTGCAGTCATTCTGCGAGTTTCGGAGTTTGAGATTCTTGAGCGTTGGCTTTCAGCCCGGCTTCTATGGCTCGGTCACGGTCAAGGCCACGCCCAAGTACCCGTCGATACATTATGCGACTGTCGAGGCACTAGCGAACAGACCCCCATCAAGAAGCATCCGCCACCTGTTGTTGGCCAACCGAGAGCCGCCGAGCCAATTGCCGATCAAGGGCGATACCGCACTTCCTAAAGATGAAGCGCGAAGGCGCGCGTGTCTTAGTTTGCGCCAAACCGCTCAAGCATCTTTCGAAGCAGAGCATTCTCCTGTCGAACCCGCCGAGCCAGAAGCCCTTTCAGTCTGCAGCCGACACGGGTATCGATCCATACGCGCGTCAGGAAACTGATTGCACCCTCCTCTAAAGGCGATCGCAAACTGCCTGATCAAACTGGCCTCAATGTCTTCCTATTGCATCCAAAGCGCCCCTCGAAAAGCCACCGCGGAATTGCAACCGGCGCACTGTCATTTCGCCCTCAGCTAGAACCGGCCCATTGTTCAAAATTCTGGTCACCAATTTGCCTTATGACCAATCAAATGAACAACGCTTGACTTAGCCGTACGCATCATGGCAAGATGTACAAAATTCTGGGCGCAACCGTCCTTCACGTACAATTAGATGGACAAAATAGGTGCCAACCGTGCCACGCAAGAGAAGCTATTCAAGAGTGACGCGCGAAGCGCTCACCATGCTTGGCAAACTGATCCGCGTCGGCCGAGCCGAGCGCCGCCTAACGGCGCAAGAACTGGCCGACCGCGCCGGCATCAGCCGCACGACGCTGTCCAGCATCGAAAAGGGCACGCCCGGCCCTGAGATCGGCATCGTCTTCGAGGTCGCCTCCCTCGTGGGCGTGCGTCTGTTCGACTATGATGAGCGCACCCTGCAGATGCACAACGCCCGCCTTGATGAAAAACTTTCCCTGCTGCCCAAGAGCGTCCGCCACACGATGAAGGAAGTCGATGATGACTTCTAGGGCGGACGCCACTGAAGCCTTTGTCTGGATGTGGTTGCTGGGGGCAACGGAACCGGTGGTTGCAGGCCGCCTCGACCAGGATGGCGAGCGCCTGATCTTTACCTACGGCGCCAGCTACCGGCGTCGAAAGCAAGCCATACCGATCTATGAGCCCGAACTGCCCCTTCAGGAAGGCGTAATCGCGCCCATCAACGGCCTGCGGATGGCGAGCTGTATCCGCGACGGCTCGCCCGATGCCTGGGGCCGTCGGGTGATCATCAACAGGCTGACGGGCAAAAAGCCCGACGCTGCCGGTGTGCCGGAGATCAGCGAGCTGACCTATTTGCTCCAGTCAGGCTCCGACCGGATTGGCGCTCTCGATTTTCAGGCATCGGCCACAGAATATATCCCCCGCCTTGCCGCGCAAGCATCGCTCGACGAGCTCCTTGAAGCGGCTGACCTCATCGAAAAGGGCGTTCCTCTGACCCCGGCGCTCGATCAGGCCCTCAATTACGGCACCTCGATCGGCGGAGCGCGCCCCAAGGCGCTGATCGATGACGGGACAAAAAAGTTCATCGCCAAATTCTCGGCCAGCAACGACACATACAGCGTCGTAAAGGCGGAATTCATCGCGATGAAGCTGGCAAGCGCCTGCGGGCTCAACGCGGCATCCGTGTCGATGACCCGCGCCGCGCAAAAAGACGTGCTGCTGATCGAGCGCTTTGACCGCACGCATACCAAGGCCGGCTGGACGCGGCACGCGATGGTCTCGGCCCTCACGATGCTGGGCCTTGATGAGATGATGGCCCGCTATGCCTCCTACGAGGACCTAGCCGAGCTGATCCGCCACCGCTTCACCGATCCCAAGTACACGCTCAAGGAGCTCTACGGACGGATTTGCTTCAACGTCCTGTGCGGCAACACCGACGACCATGCCCGCAACCATGCCGCATTCTGGGACGGCAAGAGGCTGACCTTGACGCCCGCCTACGACATCTGCCCGCAAAACCGCACGGGCAACGAAGCCACGCAGGCCATGCTGATCAAGGGCGAGGGCCGCACCAGCACTCTAGCAACGTGCCTTGCAGCCGCGCCGGATTATCACCTGAAAGAGGCGGAAGCCGCCGCGCTGATCGAGCGGCAGATCACGGGGATCGCCGCACACTGGCAAGAGGTCTGCGCGGAAGCCGAGCTGACCCCGGTGGATCGCAAGCTGTTCGCGGGGCGTCAGTTCCTCAATAGCTACGCTCTTGAAGGACTTGATGGTTACAAGCCGCTGCAAGACGCGTTTCGCGCCGCACGTGATGCATTGATCGCCGGCGGAAGCGCCTAAAGATGACAGCGCCCAAGCAGCTCAAGAGACGCAAAGCGCCGGTTACGCCACTATGAAATTGTAGCGGCCGAATTTTCCGTCGCTCGTCGTTCTGATGTCGAGCAACAAGTCTGCATTGAACATGCGGTCACGCTCATTGTCCGGCTCATCAGCAAAATACAGCTGCGTGGTCAGCGCCTTCCCGCCGGGCCGTTGGACTTTTACGTGGTAATGCCGAGTGCGACCAGGATAGATCCCGGGCACGATCGTCTCGAACCACCATTTGCCTTCTGCATCTGTGAATTGATGTCCGCGGAGCTTGTATCCGCTATTGTCGTAGGCGCCCATCTCATCGGCATGCCATAACTCGATCATCGCTTTTGCTACGGGCTGGCAGTCCTTGGTTAGTGCGTAACCAGCAAGCGTCATCCTTTCACCGCCCGGTGCATCGCTCGCGAAGTCCTGTTTTTCAGGGCTCTCCGGCGTAAAATACGGGCCTTCGGTCTGTGCCGGCGTCAGCTCGTGGTCATCACCGCAACTGGCCGTAAGCGGCAGCTCCACAGGAGCGCCGGCTGCATGGCCTAGTCTCGGCAGCACAATCGGCGTTGCGACGAAGCTGATAAGGAAATGTCGCCGGGTCGGCATGGCGTTGTATCTCCAAACATGGAAGCCAAGATCGTTGCGGCTCCATTGGGCAGAAGTGGGGCAGATATACGAACTCCCTCGTGAAAATTGGATGGAAATGGATGGGAATGGATGCCCAAATGGAATTTCTAAATACGGCGACCGTCCGGATCACGCCCGAAATCCTGTCGCTGATCGCCGAAATCGACGAATTTAAAGGTGCTTGGCGTGCGATCGGCCGGATCGCGCCTGAGCGGCTGTCCAGCCTCCGGCGTGTCGCCACGATCGAAAGTGTCGGTTCCTCCACCCGTATTGAAGGGGCACGCCTCACCGACCGAGAGGTCGGAAAGCTGCTGGCAAACATTCGCCTGGGGTCGTTTACGACTAGCGACAAGCAGTAGGTTGCCGGCTATGCGGAGGTGATGGAGACCATCTTCAGTGCTTACGAAGCTATTTCGTTCACCGAGAATCATATCCGTCAGCTCCACCGCGACCTTCTTGCACATTCGACAAAGGACGAGCGGCATCGCGGCGCCTACAAAACCCTCTCCAACAACGTGGAAGCGTTTAACGTACAGGGTGAGAGCCTCGGCATCGTTTTTGAAACGGCATCGCCGTTCGATACCCCGCGTCGAATGGACGAACTGATCGCCTGGCTGGATGAGCAAGGGCGAGAAAAGCGGCTCCATCCACTTTTGGTTGTCGCGATCTTCATTGTCGTTTTCCTCGAAATCCATCCATTCCAGGATGGCAATGGCCGCCTATCGCGTATTCTGACCACCTTATTGCTCCTGCGGGCCGGCTACGCTCACGTCCCCTACAGCTCGCTCGAAAGCATCATCGAGCAAACCAAGGAAAGCTATTACATCTCGCTTCGGCGCACGCAGGGAACGATCCGCAGTTCCGATCCCGACTGGAATCCCTGGATCGAGTTCTTTTTGAGAGCCCTGCATCGGCAGAAAACGCGACTTGAGAAAAAAATGGAGCGCGAGCGTATTATCCTCGCCGACATGCCGGAATTATCCGTTATATTGCTCGAGTTGGCGCGCGAGCACGGGCGGATTACGGTCGCGGAGGCCGCCCGGATCACCGATGCAAGCCGTCACACTATCAAGGATCATCTCAAGGCACTCGTGGATCACGGGCACCTCGTCCTGCACGGTGCCGGCCGCGGCGCCTGGTACGGTCTTTCCTAATGAAGGGGTGTCAGGCCCACCTGAATGGGTCGCCTTGAACCGATTAGGACCAACGACCAGCTCTCAGACTGAATTTCAGTGAAAATTCCTGCTCTTCACCTTCAACGTATCGATATGAAGGTCAGGCACGAACATGTCGCGCGCGGCTACAACCGGCTTCGGCTTATCCCGCGGATCGGGCGCGCCGCCTCTGGCGAATTCATCGCCGCGGCCGGCCGGAAGTTTGAACTCTTCATCGCGATCTGCAAGGCCCACAAGGTCGCCTGACAAGTCGAACAGCTGCTGGGCGACAAGATGGACGACCTCCCCTTCCCGCTGGATACGACCGTTGATCGCCATCATCGAAGACCCGAGAACGACCCGCCGGCGTTTTTCAAAGAGTGTCGGCCAGACAACAAGATTGGCCGGACCGGTCTCGTCCTCGATGGTGATGAACATGACGCCCTTGGCCGATCCGGGCTTTTGCCGCACCAGAACAAGACCGGCGGTATAGACCCATCGCCCGTCCCTGGAATTCATCGCCTCGGCACAGGTGATAATGTTGCGCACTGACAAATCCCTGCGCAAGAAGGCGATCGGATGCTGCCGCAATGTCAGCCCTGTATGGCTGTAGTCCTCGATGACGTTCTGGCCGTCAGTCATCTGCCGAAGCGCGACCTCCGGCTCCTGCTGCTCGGCGATTACAGCCATCTCCCGTTCGGCAGCCGCCGCAAACAGCGGAAGGGGTTGATCGCGCAGTGCCTTGATCGCCCAGAGCGCGTCGCGGCGCTCAAGCTTCAGCGCGGGCAGAAATGCATCGGCCTTGGCAAGCTGGACGAGCGCCTCCGCTGGCACGCCGGATCGGCGCCACATGTCGTCAACCGAGACAAAGGCATTGTCCATGCGTGCCGCGACAATGCGCGCGGCGTCAACGACCGCCAGCCCTTTCACCTGCCGGAAACCCAGCCGAACGGCGTGGCGGCCAGAATTGCCGATCCGCTCCAACGTACAGTCCCACCGAGACCGATTGATGCAGACCGGCCGCACCTCGACGCCGTGGGCTCTGGCGTCGCCGACGATCTGCGCCGGCGCGTAAAAACCCATCGGCTGCGAATTGATCAGGGCGGCACAGAACGCTTCCGGATAATGGCGTTTGATAAAGCTCGACGCATAGGCGACCAGCGCGAACGAAGCAGCATGGCTCTCCGGGAAACCATACGAACCAAAGCCTTCGAGCTGGGAGAACGTCTTTTCGGCGAATTCGGGCGTGTAGCCGTTTCTCACCATGCCGGACACGAGCTTGTCCTTGAACCGCGAAACGCCGCCGGTGAACTTGAAGGTCGCCATCGACTTGCGCAGCTGATCGGCCTCGCCGCCGGTAAAGCCGGCGCAGACCATCGCCACCCTCATCGCCGACTCTTGAAACAGCGGCACGCCGAGCGTCTTGCCGAGCACCGCCTCAAGCTCGGGCGTCGGATATTCGACTGCCTCCTTGCCTTCGCGCCGGCGCAGATAGGGATGCACCATGTCGCCCTGGATCGGACCGGGCCGGACAATGGCAACTTGCACCACGAGGTCGTAGAAGGTTCGGGGTTTCAGCCGCGGCAGCATCGCCATCTGGGCGCGGCTTTCGATCTGGAACGTGCCGAGCGTATCGGCCTTGCGGATCATCGCATAGGTCGCAGGATCCTCCTGCTCGATCTTCGACAGGTCGAGATCCCGATCCTTGTGCTCGCGGATCAGATCGAAGGCCTTGGCCATGCAGGTCAGCATTCCAAGGGCCAGGATGTCCACCTTCATGAATTTGAGGGCTTCGACGTCGTCCTTGTCCCATTCGATGATCTGACGGTCCTTCATCGTGGCCGGTTCGATCGGCACGAGATCGTCGAGCCGATCATGGGTAAGGACGAACCCGCCCGGATGCTGGCCGAGATGCCGTGGCGCGCCCATCAATTGCTGGGCGAGCTTCAAAGTCAGCACAAGACGCCGGTCGTCTGGATTGAGATTGAGCTCGCGGGCATTGCGATCGCAGACCTCCTCCGACCAGGACCACATGCCCGACGACAGCGCCTTGATCACGTCTTCCGGCAGGCCAAGCGCCTTGCCGACATCGCGGATCGCGCCGCGCGCCCTGTAGCGGGTCACGGTGGCGCAGAGCGCTGCCTTTTCTCTGGAATAGGTGCGATAGATCCACTGGATCACCTCTTCGCGCCGCTCATGCTCGAAATCCACATCGATATCCGGCGGCTCGTCGCGCTCCTGGCTGACGAAGCGTTCGAACAAAAGATCGTTGGTCGAGGGGTCGATGCTGGTAATGCCGAGAATGTAGCAGACGGCACTGTTGGCGGCGGAACCCCTGCCCTGGCAAAGAATGCCCTGGGACCGGGCATAGCGCACGATCGAGAAGACGGTCAGAAAATACGGGGCGTATTTCATGGTGCGGATGAGATCGAGCTCGTGCCGCACGACCTTCAACACATCGGGCGGCAGACCTTCGGGATAGCGATCGGGCACGCATTGCCAGACATAGTGCTCCAGCGAGGCCTGGGCATCCTTGCCCGGCACGATCGCTTCCTCCGGATATTGGTAGGTGAGCTCCTCGAGCGAGAAAGTGCACCGACGGACGATCTCCATGGTTCGCGCGAGGGCTTGCCGGTATCGTGGAAACAACCGCTCCATTTCTTCCGGCGGCTTCAGATAACGATCAGCGTGGCGCTCGCGCTCGAACCCCACCTCGTCAATCGTCGTGCGAGTGCGAATGCAGGTGACAATATCCTGCAACTGCCGACGGCTTGGCTCATGGAAGAGGACATCATTGGTGACGACCGTTCGCACCTTGAATCGCGCTGCAAGATTGGAAATCTCATGCAGCCGCAGCTGGTCGTTCTGCCGGCGCCGCAGACAAAGCGATACATAGGCCCGATCACCAAACAGTTCGGCCATCTTGCGCAGCTGGATCGCGCAGGCGTCATCCGGCAGATCCGGCACAAGAACGCAGATCATGCCGTCGTTGTAGGCGATGACATCGTCCCAGTGGAGGATGCAGTTGTTCTTGCCGCCGCGCGACTTACCGAGCGTGATGAGGCGGGTCAGCCGGGAATAGGCAGTCCGGTCGGTCGGATAGACCAGCAACGACATGCCGTCGGCGAGATCGAGGCGGCAACCGACAACGAGGCGTAAACCGGTGGCGCGCGATGCTTCAAGCGCCCGTACAATTCCGGCAAGCGAATTGCGATCGACAACGCCGACGGCTTCGATACCGAGAGCCTTGGCGGTTTCGAACAGTTCCTGCGCCGAACTCGCACCGCGCAGGAAGGAAAAATGGGTCGTGACCTGCAGCTCGGCATAACTCATGCGAAGATCCCGTGCATGAACCAGCGGTGGCTTCCGGTTTCAGGATCGATGCCATCACCGGAGCGAAACACCCAGAGACGCTCGCCGGCCTCGTCTTCGATGACGAAATAATCCCGCACCGCCTCCATCTCGGCGTCTCGCTGCCACCACTCGCCGAAGATCCGTTCCGGACCGTCGGCGCGCTTGACCTTCCGGCGCGTGCCACGCCAGGTGATCGAGACCGGTGGACGGTCCGGCAGCAAGGCGATGGCCTCGATCAGCTCGGGACGGGCCAGCAGCCGGACCGGCCGGCGCCAATGGCTGACCCAGGTGACCTCGACCGGATTGGCCGCGGCGCTGATGCGATGGACGGAGCGCTCGGGCACGTCGGAGGCAACGGGTGCCACCCGATAAACAAGCTGGCCACGGTTGCCGTAGATATCGATCAGCGGCGTCACGTCCGTGACCTCGTCCTCGACCAGCGATGAGGATTTCTGACGCTCCTCCAGCGGCTCGGCCATGACGGCGACGAGTGTCAGCTTCTCGATCCCGAAACCGGGCTCGATCTTCTCCGTCCGATCGCGAAACAGTTTCGTCAGCCAGGCGACATCGCGCACTGGCTTCACCGTGCCGGCGCGGATTGCCTGCCGCGAACCGTCGACCTTTTCGACGATCAGATCGGCGCGCCGAACACCAAGGCCAAGCCTTTGCAGCTCGTCGATCAGTTGCACGACCAGCCGGCCGACATATTTGTCGATGGTTTCGGCAGCACCGATCGGTTCGGCGAAGGCGCGGCTCACCTCGACGAGCTCGGCGGTGCGGATCGGATCGATCGGTTCGCAGATGCGGCCGAACATCTGGTCCAGCCGCCGGCCAATCTCCGGACCGAAACGGAGCGTCAGCGGCGCGCGCGGCGTGTTGGCCAATTCGCCGATCGCCTGGAAGCCGAGCGTGCGCAGATCGCTGACGACTTTCCCGGGAAGGCGCAGCAACGATATCGGCAGCTTTTCGACGGCACGCGCGGTCTCGCCGGTCGGCGCGATGACCGTCTCGCGGCTGATGGCGCGGGCGCAGGCGTGTGCCGCACCCCAGGTGTCGGCGACCGCGACTCGGGGGGTGAGTTTTTTTGCCAGGAACTGATTGGCGATCTTGGTCACCATGGCGAGCTCGCCGCCCTGGAGGTGATCGGCACCCTCGGTATCCATGACGATCCCATCGATCCCATCGACCGCGACGATCGGCGAATAGAGCGTCAGCGCCCAGAGGGTAATGCGTTCGAGTGCTGCGGCATCCATTGCAGGATCCGCCTCGACCAGGATCAGGCCGCGAAACAGCGCCTGCGCTTTTGCCGCCGGCATGCCGACATGGACGCCGGCTTTCCTGGCGGCGGCGTCTGCCGCCGAGACCCAGCGTTTCGAGCCGCTCCTGGCGATCACGGCGATCGCCTGTTCAGGCGGAATAGACGGATCGGCGCGACGAATGCGATCCGTCGGCAGATCCGGAAGATAGATCGAGACAACCCTTGTCATCGCACGCCCTCACGAGAAACTCAGCACATTCACCCGCTTTTACGCGCATCAACTCCAGCAACCATTGGGCACTTCCGACGCCCGGTACTGGCAATTCCTCCGACGGCATCACGCTGACCCTCCACCGCGTGGTCGATGCTGTCGGCTGCCCGAAATCATTCGCCTCCGTCTGTCGCCGCCAACGTCGCACGGCAAGCGCCATCGTGCCCGTTCGCTCAGCCGCCAGCTGCAGCCGGCGCGAGCTGACCATCGGCAGGCGAACAAGTTCGCCAACGACTGCGCCGAGCCCACCAAAGGAAAGCCCTTCCTCCATATTTGCCAGAACGTCTTCCTCCCTATCGGATTCGACAAAGATCACCCGGTCGGGATGGAGGCCGACCTGGGCGAGCGCCGGAAAAAACAGATCGGGGCGCGTCAGGCACCAGACGATCGGGCCTTTGGTGCGGGCCGCGATGCCCGCCGCACACAGGGCTGCTGCCGCACCATCCACCGTCCCCGACCCGCCGCCTGCAAATTCGTGCAGGGCGCCATAGGCCAGACCACCTCCCGGGAGCACTGCATCGATTTCCGGCACCCCAAAGGACAGACAGCCGGCTTTCCTTGCTGATACGCCTTCCAGCAATGCAATGCGTTCGCGCAAATCGGAAATCACCCTTTCACGGGCAGCAGTCATCGTTCACGGCTCCCTTCAAGGTCGTGTAGGTGGCCGACATCATGTCGAACAAAATGCGGATGTTCTCTTTCTGTTCCGACCCAATAAAAGAGTCAAGCAACCGGAGGGATGGGAATATTATCCTGATCATTAGAAATGAGCAGAATACCTATGGGAATCAGCCCAATAGCGTCCTGAGAATTTTTTCCGGGCGCCTGCGAGCGCTAACCCCTTTGTGTGAATTGCGAGGACAAGTCGGGATCGTCACAGTGTCTTTAAGATTTTTCTGCTGAACTTCCGGCATGACGAAGCCTCCGAGATCAAAACCCCTCCTTCGTGACACCGAGGCCCCGATCCGTTCCCGGCCGCGAGGCAAGCGAAATCCAGCCCAACCACAGCTCCTGTTCGATCCCATGCCTGAGCGCGTCGAGCCTGCGCTGGCGGAATTGAAGACCCGTCCCCCAAAGGGAAGCGAGTGGAGCTGGGAGCTGAAATTGGATGGCTATCGCCTTGCCGTTCACATTGAACCGCGGGGGATCCGGATCCTCACGCGTGGCGGCCATGACTGGACGCACCGGTTTCCGGCGATAGAGCAGGCCGCCCGAGCGCTCGGGCCGGCGACGATGATCATCGATGGCGAGGCCGTTGTGCTCGACGAAGAGGGTCGTCCGGATTTTGGGCTGCTGCAGCAATCGCTGGGCGCATCCGGCAAACAAGCTGGCAACCGTGCCTCCGAAGCCGTCCTCTACGCTTTCGATCTTGTTTATCTGGACGGGCACGATCTGCGCGGAATCGAATACCGGTCCCGCCGACACCTTCTCGAGGACACGTTAAACGGCCCAAAGAGCGACCAAGCCGGCGCCGTCAGGCTATCGGAAACACTCGATGCCGAACCAGCCGTCCTGCTGGAGCATGTCTGCCGCCTCGGCCTGGAAGGCATCGTCGGCAAGCACCTCGACCGGCCTTATCGCTCGGGCCGGACCGGCGATTGGGTAAAAGTCAAATGCATTCAGGGCGAGGCCTTCTTCATCGTCGGTTATGAGAAGTCGGCAGCGTCCCCAGCCGGCTTCGGCTCGTTGGTGCTTGCTGCGTATCGTGGGGATGATCTCGTCCACGTCGGAAGCGTCGGCACTGGATTCAAAGAAGTCGAGGCGAGCAGGTTACGGAAGATGCTGGACACGCTCCGCTGGAAGCGAAAGCAGCCGCCCCTGCCCTATTCCGGAAGTGCCGATGTCATCTGGGTCGAACCGACCTTGATTGCTGAGATCGAGTTTCGCGCCTGGACGGCGGACGGGAAACTCCGCCACCCATCCTACAAGGGCTTGCGAGAACGCCAGGACAATGCCGAGGTCTTCCGGCTCGACTAGCGAAATCAGCGCCGTCCGCTAGATTGTCCGCCATTCGAGCTCAATCGGAGTAGATGGTCTGCTATGTGCAACCTTTATCGCATGGAAGACAAGGACTGGGTCGCAAAGTGGGCCCAGGACGCGGAAAGCCTGATCAATCTGATGCCAGCCTACCAGATGAACCCGGATCAGATGGGACCGATCGTCCGCAACACCGCCGACGGAAAGAAGCAACTGGTCCATGCGCGCTGGGGACTGCCTTCCCCGCGTTTCGCGCTCGAGAAGGCGGCCAAAGCGAAGGCCGAGAAACTTGCGGCCAAGGGCAAGGCTTTCGATCTCGAAGAGTTCATCCGCATGGAGGCCGACCGCGGCACGACCAATGTGCGCAAGCTCAGTTTTCCGCACTGGAAACGATGGTTTGGTGTCGAAAATCGATGCCTCGTACCGGTCACCAGTTTCGCGGAACCGGATCCGGCCAACCAGGAGGTTGGCGGAAACGTGCCAAATGCCTGGTTCGCCCGCGATGAGCAGAAGTCGCTGATGTTCTTTGCCGGTCTGCATGTGCCGCAATGGCAGAGTGTCCGAAAGGTCAGGGACGGCCTGACCACCGACGATCTTTATGGGTTTTTGACCACGGATCCCAACGCCCTGGTGAAGCCGATCCATGAGAAGGCCATGCCGGTTCTGTTGCTGACGAAGGAAGAGACCGACATCTGGATGCGGGCGCCCTGGGATGAAGCCAAGGACCTTGCCCGGCCGTTACCGGATGACGCGCTGATCATTTCGTCTCGCGAACCGTACGGGTCCACGATCGTGTCGAAATCCGGAGAGCCGGTGGAACAGAGCAGTCTGCTTTGATGCCTGAATTCAGGGCTCGAATATCTCGGAGAAACGAAAAAAGCCTGCCGCGGGAGGAGGTGCGGCAGGCTTCTCGAAAGATTGAACAACGGCTGGGAGGAGGAGTGCCGCTGTTCTGTCAGGCTCCCCTTGGGAGGAGGAGTGGGTCGCCTGAACGCGAAGCTCTGCGGGAGGAGGTGCATTGCTTCGTTGACCTCAAAATATCTGAGGCTGCCTCGACCGCCAGCGCTTAAATCGCAGTGCAGTTATGCACATGTTGCAATGCAATATAGGCCGTGTGCTCATTCTTCGGCCATTATGGTTGAGACGCAGCCTTCTCTATGCTGGGTTCAAAGCCGAGAACGAATTCGATCACCTTGGCGCAGGACATTTCGCACGGCTTCAGTATAGGTCCATGTCCAGCCAGCCGATAGAGGTTGAAGCTGACGATATCACTTCCGCTAAGCTCCTCGCCATAGAGCCAAGTCCGTTTGCAATCCCGCGACCGCTTGACGGTCACGCCCCATGGTCGATTACCAAAATATCCGTCGGCATAGCCGTCCGGCATATTCGCTAGCGCGTCTTCGAATGTCGCCTGGATCGATGGAGGTTTCTTGCCGTCGGCGGTCATGGTGCCAGGCATTCGTCGCAGATCCCGCAGCCATCGTCACCCATGTTCGAGGCCGGACGTAAACCTTCGACAGCAAGCACATGCCGTTGCATCCAACGCACACTTCTCATCGCGGTCCGGCGGAAGAATTTCGTTTCATACTTTCGGCATATCAGCCGCGCTTCGATCCATGGCCATGCTCCAGTGTTGGGGTACACTAGAGATCGTGAGCCTCGAAGGCTGCACAAGCCAAGAGAGATTGCTGTCGGAGATTGGCAACGCGTTGCTGCTGGCGCCCGTCTCAAAATTAACTGCCAAGGGCTGCTCTAACCGGCACATTCCCACGATTAGCTTCCAAACTTGGCCACCGTGCTCAACGTTCGTAACATCATGGCCAATCGGCGCCTAAACGCAGGCGATCAGCTTGACAGGAGATTAGCGGTTCGGACATACCCGCAGGGCCCGTTCTAACAGTGAAAATGACGTTGCTGCAAGTTCTGAGGACATCGTGGGCGCAGGGAGCAAGCGCCAAACACATGTCCTTCTCAAGGCACATAAGGAAGCAAGACTTTGATCTATGAGCTCAGAATTTACGACTGCCTGCCCGGCCGATTGCCCGCGCTGCTCAACCGCTTTGCCGAACACACGCTGGCAATATGGGACAAGCACGGCATCAAGCAGGCGGGTTTCTTCACCACAATCGTGGGCGAAAACAGCCAGCGTCTCACCTACCTCATCGCCTGGGAATCGCTAGCCGATCGCGAGGTGAAATGGAAAGCTTTCACCACTGATCCCGCATGGCTTAAGGCCCGCGACGAGTCAGAGCGCGACGGGCAAATCCTCTCCAATATCTCTAACCAGTTGTTGTCACCGACCGCCTTTTCGGCAGTAAAGTAAGACACCACGGATCGCCGCTTGCCGCCAGTCGACCGTTTTCGCCTCCGTATTTCGCGGCCCTTGCATGTCAGAAAAAGATACAGTATTTTCTGACACATGAAAGTCGACGTCACATCAGTTCCGGATCGGATCATGCGACGCGCCCGCGCAGGCGGGCGTGGCGGCGTCTTCACGCCTCGTGACTTCCTGGACGTGGCGGCGCGCGCAGCGGTCGATCAAGCCCTTTCCCGCCTGGCGAAGACCGGAAAGCTCCGCCGCCTGGCGCGTGGCCTGTATGATTACCCCAAGGTCCATCCCAAGCTCGGCCCGCTTTCTCCAACTCCCGACGACGTTGCGCAGGCGCTTGCACGCGAGACCGGCTCGCAGGTGCAGATCGCTGGCGCGCGCGCGGCGAACGCGCTCGGCCTCTCGACTCAGGTTCCGGCGAAGAGCACGTATCTGACTGATGGCCCCTCCCGCCGCGTCGTGCTGGGCAAGCGCGTGGTCGATCTGCGTCACGCCTCGCCCAAGCATCTGATTGCTCCGGGCAGCGCGGCCGGCACGGTCGTCCAAGCCCTTCGTCATGTGGGGCAGGTGCGCGCCGCCGACGTTGCACAGATCGCAGCGCGGCGTCTGTCGGCCAGCGACAAGAAGACACTTGCCTCCACCGCGGTCCAAGCCCCCGCTTGGATGCGGCCGACGCTCGTCTCGATCGCCAACGCAGCGTCGGACGACATAGATGGATAAGGTCGCTCTTCTCCCAGCCACCGATCGGGCGGCCCTGTTTGGCGAGACCGGCGCGGGCCGAGGGGTCGCCGACACGATCATCGAAAAGGACTTCTGGGTCTGCTGGACCTTGAAGCGGCTTTTCGGCCTGCAAGGGAAGGACGCTGCCACTTTGGTCTTCAAGGGCGGCACGTCCCTCTCAAAGGCCTTCGGCGCGATCCGCCGCTTTTCCGAAGATATCGATCTTTCCTTTGATCGTGCCGACCTCGGCTACGTCGGCGACCGTGATCCCGAGAAAGAGGGAATTAGCCGAAAAAAAGCGGCTCAACTCATCCAAGATCTCGTGGGCGACGTCGAGGCGCATATCGCCGAGAAGTTGCTTCCGGCGCTTCGCGCCGCCATCACAGAGCAACTCGGCGAACCGACCGATGGCGCCTGGTCGCTGGAGATCGATGCCGGCGACGCGCAGAACGTGAACTTCCACTATCCGACCGCGCTACCCGCCGCCGAATATGAGGGCATGGCCTACATCACGCCGCGGGTGAAGCTCGAACTCGGCGCGCGCGGCGATCCCTGGCCGACGGAGCAGAAGGTCATGCGCCCCTATGCGGCGGAGGACTATCCCGACTTCTTCGAAAATCCCGACGCAGCTGTCACCGTTCTCGCTGCGCAGCGGACCTTTTGGGAGAAGGCCACGGCGTTGCACGCGGAGGTCCATCGCCCTGCTGAATCCGCGACGCCGCAATACTTTTCACGACACTATTACGACCTCGCCATGCTTCTCGATACCGACGAGGGCAAAGCCGCAGCAAGCGATTTCGACCTTCTGGCGACGGTGGCGAAGCACAAGGCGACCTTCTTCCGATCGGGCTGGGCCAGCTATGACACCGCGCGGCCAGGGACGCTGCGCCTGATGCCGAGCGAGGCGCGGGTCAGGGATCTGCGTGCAGACTATCGTGCGATGGCGCCGATGATGTTCGATGACAGTCCGCCCACCTTCGACGTCATACTTGCAAAAATCGAGAAGCTCCAAGAAACGATCAATAGCTAGCGCAAATCTACAGGCCGGGGTACTTGGTATCTCGAAGCTGGCTCCCAGTGATGTAACGCTGCCATCTCCATCGCGCTAGGATTGTCTCCTCTTGCCCTCGTAGCGCGAAAAAACGGTTGCCTGCCCCTCGAGCGATGCATAAGCTCCCATAGCGGCGCGCCGCGTTCTACCGCTCGCCGAATTTCCCAAGGGCCAAGAACAACAATCATGACTGTCGCCATTCCCACCATGACGCGTCCCAAGACGCATCTCGCTGTGCTAGTCATTCTGGGTCTCACCCATCTCCTCAACGACCTGATGCAGTCGCTGATCCCGGCCGCCTATCCGATCCTGAAGGACGCCTATGCGCTGGATTTCGTGCAGATCGGCTTGATCACCATGACCTTCCAGATCGCCGGGTCGCTGCTGCAGCCGGTAATCGGCATGGTGACGGACAAACATCCCGCGCCCTATTCACCGGTCGTGGGGATGATGTTTACACTCTCTGGCCTGGTTAGCCTTGCCTTCGCCCATAGCTACGCGGTGATTCTGGTATCAGTTGCGCTGATCGGCATTGGATCGTCCATCTTTCACCCGGAAGCGACGCGCATGGCGCGCTATGCCGCCGGCGGGCGCCAGGGGTTGGCGCAGGGACTGTTTCAGGTCGGCGGTCAGGCGGGGGGCGCGCTCGGCCCGGTCTTCGCTGCGCTGATCATCGTTCCCTGGGGACAGCCGAGCCTCGCCTGGTTTGCCGTTCTCGCGTTGATGGCCATGGCACTTCTTGTATGGATCGGTAGCAAGCAGCGGGAGATCAGCGCCGCATTCATGGCGATGCGGGCAGACGGCAAGAAGGCGGGCGGCGCCCTTCGTCACGCGCCAGCGACGATCGGGGTAGCCCTGGTGGTCCTGATGCTGCTGATGTTTACTAAGAACGCCTATGGTGAGAGCTTCCGCTCATTCTACACCTTCTATCTCATGGAGAAGTTCGGCCTCTCGATCCCCTCCGCACAGATGATGTTGTTCATCTTCCTGCTGGCTTCGGCCGCGGGCGCGCTGATCGGCGGCATCGTCGGTGATCGCATCGGGCGTTATCGTATCATCTGGATTTCGGTTCTGGGGCCGCTTCCGCTGACGTTGATCCTGCCACACGTCGACCTCTTTTGGACCGGCGTGCTGACGGTGATGATCAACCTGATCATGGCGAGCGCCTTCGCATCCATCCTGATCTACGCAATCGAGTTGCTGCCGCACCGGATAGGACTCATTGGTGGGCTGTTCTACGGCCTGAATTTCGGCCTTGGCGGTATAGCCGCAGCGCTTCTCGGGCTGCTGGCCGACAGCTATGGTGTCGAAACGGTTTACTACGTCTGCTCCTTCCTCCCGCTTGCAGGGCTTCTCGCGTGGTTCCTTCCGAGGATTGAAGAGGGCCACGCTTGAAGACATCGGTCCTATGGCCGGAGGCCCCGTGGTTCATAAGGTCCTGTCGATACATTATGCGATACTGGACGCACAAATCGGAAACAAACACAGCACAATGCTCGTGAAGCTTTCCCAACAGTGTCGAACTCCCGAGATGGGAGGAGCAACGTGCCGCGCGGGTTCCCCGATCAAGCATCGTTTCCGTTGGCATCAGCAGCCACGCCTGCGCCGGCTGGAGGAGAGTATGGGCGTTCGTCTTCTCGCGAGAACAACGCGCAATGTCGTTGCGACGGAGGCCGGAGAGCGGTTGATGGAAACGCTGCGGCCGGCCTTCAACGTTACTCGGAGCCGGATCGAAGAGCTGGAGCGCAATGCGCCAAAAACCAGGAGGGTCGATCCGCGTCACATCCAGCCGGCAAGCCGCGGAAACGATCCTCATGCCCGCCGTCAACGCCTGATGGCGGACTATCCGGAGGTCAAGATCGAAATCTCAATCGACCAAAGGTTCGTGGACCTGGTTGCCGAGCGCTATGACGCCGGAGTGCGGCTCGGCGAAAGTGTCGAAAAGGACATGATCGCAGTGTAGATCGGTCCCGAAATGCGAATGGTCGTGGCAGGGTCTCCAGGGTATTTCGAGCGGCATCCGAGGCGGGTGACCCCGCACGACCTGACGCAGCACAACTGCATCAACCTGAGGCTCCCGACGCTCGGTGGACTCTACGCCTGGGAATTCGAGCAGGACGGGCGCCCCATCAACGTCCGGGTCCAAGGTCAATTCGTCTGCAACGACGTCGCCATGATCCTCGTCGACCGCCCTCGATGGGCAGGGCGTTGCCTGCCTGCCCTGCGATCACTTAGATCCGCTCGTGAAGGAAGGACGGCTGATCCAGGTTTTAGCCGACTGGTGTCCTTCGTTTCCCGGATACCATCTCTAATACCCGAGCCGCCGTCTCGCATCGCCTGCCTTCACACTGGTGGTCGACGCCCTGCGCTATCGATGACTCTCAGGTGAGGAACTCGGATTTGGAGGCAGGTGACAGGGGAGTTTGTAACACTCAAGGCTCATCCGAACGCCGCCGAGCGGGACGCTGCCACATCCGCGAGGATTGAAAGTGCCAGGGAAGTAGAATCGCGGGCGGGGCCGAACAGACCTATCGGTGCTTTGATGCGTGCCAGTTCGGGTTGACCGTGTCCTAGCCTCAGCAACCGATTGAGGCGCAGTTGATGTGTCCGCCTGCTCCCTAGAGCGCCAAGGTAGAAGCATGAGGTTCGTAGCGCGGCCTCAAGAACCGGCATCTCTTGTTCGAGGTCATGGTGTAGAAGCAGGACAGCGGAAAACGGATCGACCACGTCTTCGATCAAACGCAATCCCCTCTCCGGTGCCAGAACGGTTACCTCGAACCCCGAACATTCTGCCAGACGCGCAACGCTTCGCACTTCGATCGTCTGCCCTGAGATGACGACTTTCGTAGAGGGGCGATAGATGATCAAGAAGTCGTCACCGAGCCATCCCGCGCGCTCCACCGGTTCGACCAGGTCCAGCGTTTGTTTGGCGGGCGAGTATCTGAGAGCGGTCGCCTGTCGTAGCCTCAAGAATTCGAGCGCCCTCTCGAATTCTTCCATCCTCCGCATGACGTGGATAGCGACCGTAATCCCTCCTCCGCACGGAAGCACAACGTCGAGGAATGGAGATCCATCGCCGAAGCGCACAGTTCGATCGCGACCCTCTGCCATGGCAAGCAGTGCTTCAGCGGCGACGGCAGCTTCGACGCACCCTCCAGAAACGTACCCGGCAAAGCGACCATCGCTGAGCACAATCACCTGTGAGCCGAGTGATCGCGCAGCACCGCCCCGGATTTCAACGAGTGTTGCGATCGCTACCTGCGAGTCCTTGAATGCTTCAGCGGCAAACTTGAGGAGTTCAATGGGGTCGTCCGTTAGAAGCGCCCTGGCTGGTGTCGGCAAAATGAGAAGCGGATTGTCGTTCACATCAGTTCCCTGAATTGGACGGCCACCGCCCCTGGGCGCCAGGTTAGAGTGCCAGGCGGAGCAGCCCGCCCGGCTGTATGCCTCGCTCTCAGACTCGTAGGAGGGTCTTAATCGCGCGACGTTCATCCATCGCGCGGTAACCTTCGGCGACGTCAGCGAGAGGAACCTCGAGATCGAAGACCTTTCCCGGATTGATCTCACAGTTCAGTACAAGTTCCATGAGATAGGGGAGATAGCGGCGGACGGGAGCCGGGCCGCCCATCAGGCTCTTCTGGGCGAAGAACAGGGTCTGACCATCGATCTGGACACCATGCGGTACGCCGACAAAGCCGATGTGTCCCCCGGGACGAGCGCAGTTCATCGCCTGCGTCATCGCCTCCTGCGTTCCGACGCATTCAAGAACGGATTCAGCCCCGACGCCGCCTGTCAACTCTTTGACCCGTGCGACACCTTCGTCGCCTCGTTCCGATACGATATGCGTGGCACCGTATTCGAGCGCGAGATTCTGACGAGTCTTGTGCCGGCTCATGGCGATAATCTTTTCAGCCCCCATTTGTTTGGCCGAGAGCACGCCCATCAGACCGACCGCGCCGTCGCCGACGACGACGGCCGTCGACCCGGACTGTACCCGCGCCGCATCGGCCGCATACCAGCCGGTACCAAGGACATCCGAAACGGCCAGCAAGCTCGCGATAAGGTCGTCAGACGGTATTTCGGGGGTCGCTACCAAGGTGCCATCAGCGAGCGGAATTCGGGCATAGGGCGCCTGCGCACCAGACATGAACTCACGCTGTTCGCAGGAGGATGGAAAACCGAAACGGCAGTGGGGGCACGTATTGTCGGAAATGCAGAATGATCCCACGACGAACTGGCCTGGCTTCAACGTCTTGACGTCTTCGCCGACTTCGACGACGACGCCGCAATATTCATGGCCCATGTGTGTCGGCCCGCCCACCGGCTGGAGCCCACGGTAGGGCCATAGGTCGGAGCCGCAAACACAGGACGCCGCCAACTTGATGATGGCGTCGGTGGGTTTGAGAATTTTTGGTTCGGCGACCTCCTCGCAACGGATATCGCCTTTGCCGTGCAGAACCGTAGCCAGCATGCTTCACTCCCTTTCGATGGCGTCAGGACAGGCGTTCGACGCGAAGCGGAAACTCGCCGCGCGTGAGCAGCGGCTCGATGCCGCCATCAATGCGACCGAGCCGAATGAGATCTCTCGTTGAGATGTAATCGCCGTGGAAGAAGGCAAGATTGCCCCACGGGATGTAGTAGCAGAGGTCGCCTGCAGCCTCGTTGGGGAAAGGTCCTCTTGCTTCAAGATGGAGCTTGCGCGGCAGGTAGGCGATTTTCTCGTTGGAGAAATCCGAGAACGCCAGATCCAGCGGAAGCATCGAGGCGAAGTCACGGGCAGACGGATTGTCATTTAGTGTCACCGTAAAGTCGTGATCAGCGAAGATGAAACGTGCCTTCATGTGTGTCTGCTCCTCAGCCCATGCGAGATGTGGCAAGGCCGTGCCGACGATACCCGCGCCGAGCAGAGTGCGGCGCGTCATCGAGGTGGCTTGCCGTTTCATCTTGAACGCTCCCAATCCATCCACGCCGCAAAAGCTGCCGCCGACGATCCAAGCAGGAAAATGGCTGCCAATGCGAACGAACTCCACCATCCGCTCCAGTCGAACAGGAATCCGCCAGCAGCCGCGCCAATGGTAATGGCAAACTGGATGACGGCGACCTGCAGCCCCCCGCCTGCCTCTGCATCATCGTGGAGTACCCTGCTCAACCAGGTTCCCCAGCCGACGGGCGCGGCGGTGCCAAAGAAGCCCCAGGCAATCAGGAGGGCCGCAACGGCAATCTTCGCCGAGCCAAATGCAATCAGCATTGCAGCTATCGCTGCCATGACAAGGGGAATACCAATCACGATCGGGTAAAGGCGCGTCGAAAGCAGCGAACTGATGCTCCAGGTTCCTAACACGCCGGCGAGTCCCATTAACAAGAGCACCAGAGACAAGGCGGAAACGGAGTAGCCGGCGACGGACTCGAGGAAGGGTCTGAGATAGGTGAAGAGCGCAAATTGTCCCATGAACAGCAGCAGGATTGCTGTCATGCCGATCGCGACTTGTCTGCGCTTGAGCAGGCGGAAAACATTGCCGGCGGCGCTCCGTCGACGCGGCGGCAGCAAGGGCATGCTCAGCCACTGCCAGATAAGCGCGATCAGCGCCAAAGGCACCACGAAGAAAAATGCTCCGCGCCATCCAATGTAGTCGCCCAGAAAGCTGCCCAGCGGTGCGGATATCGTCGCCGCAATCGCGTTCCCAGCGTTCAATATCGCAAGCCCCTTTGGCACAGCGGTGGCGGGCAGGAGGCGCATGACAATTGCGGTGGACATCGACCAGAAGCCGCCAATTGCAATCCCAAGCAGTGCACGACCGATCATCAAGACTGTGTAGTTCGGGGCAAATGTGACGATGAGGCCTGAAGCGACCAGCAAGACCGAGAACGATGACAGGACAACCTTGCGATCGATGCTCCGGGTGATCCCTGCAATGAACAGGCTCGTCACCACGGCGAACAGCCCGGATATCGAAATTGCCTGTCCTGCCTGGCCTTCCGTCATGACAAGATCGCTTGCAATCGGCGTCAGGAGACTGACGGGCATGAACTCTGAAGCGATCAGTACCGCGACACAAAGTGCCATCGAGACGACGGCGCCCCAGGCCGCGGCGGGTCTCGTCAGTGTCTCTTCATACGTCATGTGGGTCATTCGTTTCGCCCTTCAATTCAGCGAGTTTTCTCCCGTGCGAAACGGATTAGCACGGTGGAAGAAATCGAATTAGCCGACATCGTTCACTTGCATTAATCGAAGAGGCGCATAAATCCGCGAACCAACGAAGTGCGTGGTGGCGGCGCCGAGCAATGCCGCCGCCACCCCGCATGCTTGTCTGTGCCTAGCGCGAGCCGAGGAACTCGATGATCGCACGCCGCTCTTCCGCGTTGTTGAAGCGTTGCGTCATCCGCGTGCCCCGGACCATCGCGCCCGGGTTTGTCAGGAACGTATCCAGCGTTTCCGTCGTCCAGGTCACTCCCGATGCCTTGAGGGCGGGAGAATACTTGAAGCCCTCATCACTTCCGGCCGTCCGTCCGACGACCCCCTGCAGATGGGGCCCAACGCCGTTGCGAGTGGTGGCGATCTGATGGCATGTGCCGCAGCGTTGCTGGAACAGCCGCGCTCCAGGCGCGGCATCCGTCTCCTGGGAACAGGCAGACGCAACACTACCGGCCACGATGAGAGAAGCCAAAGAGGCCAGAACGAGTGTCTTCAACCGTCAACCTCCTTGAGCTCAAATTTGGACATTGGCAGGCTTCGAACACGCTTGCCGGCGAGGACTGAGAGGGCATTGGCTACGGCCGGCGGAACGCCGGGCAGACCTGGCTCGCCAATACCACCCATGGGCGCGCCGCTCTCGACGATCCGGACATGAACCCGCGGCATGCGGTCTGGCGTTAGGATCTGATAGCCGTCGTAGTTTCGTGCTTGCGGCACGCCGTCTACGTAGACGACTTCCTCAAGCAAAGCCGATGAAAGTCCAAGGGCAACGGCCGAGTTCATCTGCGCTTCGATAATTGCAGGATTGACGATGCTGCCGGGATCGATCGCCACCCAAACGTCATGCACGGCGATTTCACCATCGCGCAACGACACTTCGGCGATCGTCGCCACTTCGCTACCAAAGGGCGAGGCCATAGCGACGCCTCTGGCGCGCCGAGTACCGTCTTCGGCTGCGAACGGTCCACGCTTCCAGCCGCCGGAGAGATCGGCCACGGCCTGAAGCAGCGTCTTGTGGCGTGGGCTGCCGGCCAGGAGACGAAGTCGCAGTTCGTAAGGATCCTGCTGACCTGCATCCGCCATCTCATCGAAGAACGTCTCGTAGAAAAAGTCGTTCATCGAATGGCCGACAGAACGCCAAAAGCCGATGATCGCGGGGTCGTCAACATGGATCTGGCCGACACGTCGATTAGGGATCGCATAGACCTTGCCGGCTATCCCCTCGACGGCGGAACTGTCGACCTTGTCGGGTTGGCGACCGAACCACCGTCCCGTGGGCCCCTCTCCGACCGCAACGGCTGAGAGTGCCACCGGCGTGCCGCTGGCATCAATTCCGCCGCGGAAACGGACTGCAGCCATCGGCCGGAGCGCATCGCGCAGGAATTCCTCCTCTCGGCTCCAGAGGAGCTTGATCGGGCGCCCAACCGCCTTGGCAAGCAGAATTGCCTGGGGATACGGGTTCGCCGTCTGATAGAGAAAGTGGCGTCCGAAGAAACCGCCCAGCATCGGTGAGTGGATAATGACCTTTTCTGGTGCGATGCCGGCGACCTTCGCGGCATCGGCCTGGAACATCTCCGGTGCCTGGTTGGGGAGCCATAGCTCGAGAGAGCCGTCCTCGTTCCAGCGCGCGAGCGCCGATGGCGGTTCAAGCTGTCCATGCACGAGATAGGGTGCGTCATAGACCGCTTCGATCACACGCGCCGCTCCCGCAAGCGTGCCAGCCGCATCGCCCTCCGTTTCGAAGGCTACGCCATCGCCGGATGTGGCTTTCAACTTCGCCATATGCGCTTCGGAAGAGAAGTCCGCCGGCATGGGGTGCGACATCCCGGAAGCAGCCTCTGTCCAACTCACCTGCAAAGCCTCGACAGCGCGGCGCGCACGCCACCAACTGTTGGCGACCACTGCAACAGCGCCGGGTAGCTTTTGGATGGAGTGAACGCCGGGCATGCCACGCACGTCCGCTTCGTTCTGCATCACTTCGGGCTCGCCGCCCAGGCGCGGGCTGTGCTGGACGGCCGCATAGAGCATGCCGTCGATCGTTTGGTCGATCGAGTACTTCGCCTTGCCCGTCGACTTGTCGCGCGCGTCAAGCCGCGCGAAAGGTTTGCCAATCCAGCGGAAGTTTGCCCGATCACGGAGGGTGACATCAGCCGGCAACGGCAAATTTGCTGCTTCGTCGGCTATCTCGCCATAGGGAACTGCGCGACCCGAAGCGGCGTGGACCACCCTCCCAGGTTCTGTCGAAAGCTCGGACGCAGGCACGCCAAGCCTTGCCGCGGCCGCCTGCAGCAGCATATGCCGAGCGGATGCACCGAGCTTGCGCATCGTGTCGTAGCTCATGCGGACCGACATGCTGCCGCCCGTGAACCGCCCGCCACCGGTCAGGAGATAATCCGGGCCGGGGGGAGCGCCTTCCACGACGAAGTTCGCGGGGTCGACGTCCAGTTCCTCGCCGACGATCTGCGCCATGGCGGTAAAGATCCCCTGGCCTCCTTCAATGAAGGCACTGCGGAAAAGTACCGTGCTGTCGGGCCGGATTTCCAGGAATGCCGCAACCCGGGAACCTGGCGTGACGGACGTCGGAGCAGCCGCCAGCGCGCGGGTTCGAGCCGCCGGAAGCGTCACGCCAAGAACAAGCGCGCCGAGCGATGCGCCAAGAAAGCCGCGTCGGGATACCTTGAAGGGTTTGCCGTTCTCGGTGGCCTGAGCTTCGGGAATGATGGGTGTCATGTCATTCATGATGCACCTCCGATCAAGCTTGAGCAGCGTCGCGGACGGCCGCGGCGATTGCATTGTAGGTGCCACAGCGACAGAGATTGACCATTGCGCCGGCAATGTCGTCATCAGTGGGCTTGGGCGTTTGCTTCAGAAGCGCGGTGGCAGCCATGACCTGGCCGGACTGGCAATAGCCGCATTGGGCGACCCGGTTGGTGACCCAGGCCTCGACGACCTTCTGGCCGACCGGATCATCAACAACAGCTTCGATCGTCATGATTTCAGTGCCGGCGACGCTGTCGACCGGCGTGACGCAAGACCGCGTTGCCTGCCCTTCGACAAGCACCGTGCAGGCGCCGCATTGAGCGAGGCCGCAACCATATTTCGTGCCCGTCATTCCAAGCTCGTCGCGGAGAACCCAAAGCAGCGGTGTGTCGGGTTCGATGTCGACCTGGTGTTTGGCCCCATTGATGGTGAGTTCCATGGCGGTCTCCTTAGGATGCGCACGACGATCTCGAACGAAACTGTCTCAGCACAGACGCTAACAAAGGAGACGGCTATGGATTAGACGCCATGCTTCGCTTACATTTATCGACACGCACCATAAATCGACCGAGGCGGACCAAGCGAAAATCGATGGCCAAAGAAGACTTCAATGACCTGCTATGGTTCCTCGCCGTTGCCGAGGAGCGCAACTTCACCAAGGCAGCCGCCAAGCTTGGCATAACCCAGTCGACGCTCAGTCACACCATCAAGCGGCTCGAAACCCGGATGGGGCTGAGACTGCTGACCAGGACGACGCGAAGCGTTGCCTTGACTGAAGCCGGGGATCGCTTGTTTCATTCGCTGTCGCCGAGAATATCCGCCATCAGGAGCGATCTGGCGGCACTTACGGCGTTGCGCGACACGCCGTCGGGTACGATCAGGATCACCCTGTCGGATCATGCGCTCGAAACCATCGTCTGGCCCAAGCTGAAACCGATCCTGTCGAAGTACCCTGATATCAAGATTGAGCTCAGTCGTGACAATGGCCTGCGCAACATCGTCGAAGACGGCTTCGACGCAGGTGTTCGGCTCGGCGAAAGCATCGAAAAGGACATGATCGCGGTCAGGATCGGACCCGACTGGCGGATGCTCGCCGTGGCCTCTCCGCGGTATCTTGCAGATCGGCCGATCCCGGAGCATCCACAGGATTTGATGCAGCACGACTGCATCAACATGCGCCGGGCAACCGGCGGGGGTCTCTATATCTGGGAGTTTGAGAAGAACGGCCAGGAGCTTCGCGTCAGAATCGACGGGCAACTTACGTTCAACACGTCCTATCCCATGGTAGACGCCGCGCTTGCAGGTCATGGGATAGCCTTCTTGCCGGAGGATCTGGCGACTGATCATATCGAAGCGGGATGTCTGGTCGCGCTGCTTTCCGACTGGTCGCCGCCCTTCCCCGGCTACTATATCTACTATCCAAGCCGGCATCAGAACTCGCCGGCGTTCAAGGTGGTGGTAGACGCTTTGAGATATCAAAGGTCGTAGTTCCGGTAACAGGAAGGATTCGATCCACTTGCTTCGACTGTGACGGGACCGAGTGCTGGCGGCGGCTGGCTACCCCTCGCCTTTCCTGCTTGTGCGCCCGCGGAAGGTACCAGACGACGATCGGTCGCCGACGCCCGCGCACGAAGTGCATCTGATCGGCCTGCAGCTCCTCGATTGTGGGCGCTAGATTCGTCGCGCTTTGCGCCCGTGCCGCGATCAGCAGATCCTCGCTGATCGCAAGGGACGTCCCGATCTTGCGCGTCAACCGTTCGAGCCTGCTCGCAACATTCACCGTATCGCCCAGCACCGTGTATTCGAGGCGACGCTCGTCTCCGATGTTTCCGACGATGACCTCGCCGTAATGGACGCCGATGCCGACCTCGATTGGGTATTCGCCAGAAGCGAGCCGCTGCTCGTTCCACTGCCGGACCTGCTCCAGCATGTCCCGCGCGCAAGCGAGCGCTCGCGCGGCATCGTCCTTCCGGGGACGAGGGGTGCCAAAATGCACCATGATTTCGTCTCCGATGTACTTGTCCACGGTCCCGCCGTGGGCAAAGGCAACCGTCGCCAGACGTGCGTGATACTCCTTCAGCAGTTTAACGAGATCCTCTGGTGCAAGCCCCTCCGAAATCCTGGTGAATCCCACCATATCGGCAAAGAGGATCGCGGCCGTCTGGAGCGAAGGCTCTCCAAATCCGCTAGTCCCGCTAGACAACTCGCGGACGATGTTCGGGGAGAAGTAGCGCGATAAGGCGCTGCGCTGGGCCTCCGCCGCGACCTGCTTGCGAACAAGCCGGCGCGAGCGCCAAACAGCGATCGCGAGAATGATCGTCACGAGCACCAAGAACATCGTCTGATAAGAGAGATTTATCAGGCTCACGGAGCGCGGATCGAGCACCAGCGCAATGATCTCAGCATCACTCAACCCGCCATCGAGCAAATCTCTCCCATAGGCGATGGAATCGGGCCGCGTTGCGACCCAGCAGTAGGCGATGGTCCAGACGACGATGGTAACCGCGCCACTCCAGACGACGAGGGCTGGCGAGTAGGTGAGCGCCATGCTCACCAGAAACACACCTAGATACAGGAAATTCGGCAGGCGAAGATTGAGCTGGGACGTCCAGCCTTCGACGGCAAACGGCGAAGGCGTGACAAAGATGTAAGTCAATATCGCTGCGTCGATGACGACGAACGACCATGTCGCCACTGTCGCAAAGCGACTGCTGCGTGCCAAGCCAAAGGAAAGAGCATTGAGCAACCCGAAAGCCACGATGGCAGCTACATATAGGCCCGAACGGTCGAGTGGCACGGCAAGGACCGCCCCCAGGGCGAGCGTTCCGAGGGCGACCAGCCGGCCCCAGAACATGTAGGCCAGGCCCTCTTTTACTTCACGATCGATAGCATCGCCGAGCGCCTCCGCGGAGACCAAGGGGCCGGTTGCCTTGCCAGCCAGGCGGCGTCGGGCGCGCGCCAGGAGAAGCGCAACGCATCGCGACGTTGTCGTCCAAGGCTTCGACACTGGCTCAAAATGGGTTCTCATCGATCATCTCGTGGGTTGCATGGCTTCGCGGCGATTGCTGGCGGTCAACGATCAACCTGGTAGAGACAGTACCTTCGATCTGGCTGCGCGATTAGCGCCGGAAATGCGCATGCGCTTATGAAACGGATCGATCAGTCGGCTGATGATCTTCGCTCGACTGAGCGGGACTCATGAACTGGGCCCATGACGGCAAGCGAAGTGGCAGAGGTAATCGGATGCTGCTCGACCGTTTATATTGGTCGGTGTCGAAAGGCTTGAGCAGGAACGAAAGCCCCTCGATCCCGATCATGTCGCACCGGAAACAGTGAGCCGGTGCCAACCGAGAGAACGAAAGAATGTCGCGCTTCAATCGTCAAATCGTTGCACTCTTGCTCGCAGCCCATTCGGTCGCAATGCCCACCATGTCCTTTGCTCAAACAAAGGATCGCAATCCGACTTCAGTGATCGGTACGGTCGTGCGGTTCACCGATGGTGCAACGACGGTAGACGTAACAGTCGGCGAAGACAGTCCAATAGTGCGCGACTTCCTTTCGATGCTGCCGCTCACACTCAAGCTTGAGGAATTCGCCGGCCGCGAAAAAATCAGCTATCTGCCCCGTAAGCTCAAGCACATCGGCTCGCCCGGATCCGACCCCGAAGACGGCGACCTCATCTACTTCGTCCCGTGGGGAAACCTCGGCTTTTACTACAATACAGCCGGCATCGATTACTCAGACCAGACGCTTCACATCGGGACCTATAAGGCGTCGCCGGCAACTCTCGAGAAGCTTACGGACCGGCCGGTTACGGTCGAAGTTCTCCCATAGCAAATTGGTTGACCACCGCGCATACGACGAGGAAAAACGGAAGCAGCAGACGCCGTAGTGCACGGTGCGCCAAACCTTTGCTGGCGGGACATCAAACTGGCAACTGTCCCTGACTGGCACCGCTGAATGCCCGCCCCCGGTTGCCACACCCACGGCTCGCCTCCTCCAGCTGAACTGCACGAGGCCAAATCGCCTTATTCCCGTTGATACATTATGCGATCTGGTGTGAGCGCGATTCTGTCCGCCTCTAAGGCGACGTCCACGCTTAAGTCTGTGAACGCAGCATTGCGCCCTCAAGTTGGTCGTTCATAGCACGCGATAGAGTTCTGAAAGGCCGACGGTCTGCTTCGCCAATGGCCACATTTGAAAAGGGAGTGTGACAGGGTTACCTTGCGAGTGACCATTAATACTAAATCCAAATGCAACCGTGGAACACATGAGACATTGGCCTAGACGGCGAGAGTTGTTGAGGCGATACTAGAATCGCAATTCTGCTGGGGGCAGCATGGCTACGAAACGTCTTGATCGAGCCCATGACCAACTCTCGTTGCGCGATCTTCTCGATGCACGAGACCAGTACCACATCCACCTCATGCGCCACGCGAACGTGATCGCGACAGCTATCGGCCTCTACCGCATCCGCACCAAAGATAGCTGGCCGACCGAGCGCAGCGAGGGCAAAGTCCACGGCACTTACGCGCGCACGCTCGCGAACTCGCAAATTCGCTACTACTCCTGGCCAGCGATACTCGTTTTCGTCGAACGCTGGGTTACAGAAAAAGAGCTAGAGCCAGGCGACCTAGTGCCGAAGACGCTATACCTGCCGGATGGCCGCAGCGTCCCGGTGTGCGTGATTGAAGCGCCCAAGGAAAGCCGGAACGAGACGCGTCCGCTCAGCACGGTCTTTCCCGTCAACAATATCGGCGGCGGGTGGCCCGTCATCGCGCGCAACCAGGGCCAGGAGTACGCTGCCACGATCGCGTGCCTGGTGAGCGATGGTCACACCGTCTATGCCCTCACGAACCGACATGTCGCCGGCGAAGCGGGTGAAATTATCTATTCGCGGCTAGGCGGTAAGGAACAGCGCATTGGCGTGAGCTCCGAGAAGCATTTGACGCGCGCCTTGTTCACGACGCACTACCCCGGCTGGCCGGGCCGCGACGTCTACGTCAATCTCGATGTCGGCCTCATCGACATCGACAATCTCGACCGTTGGACCGCCGAAATCCGCCATGTCGGCCAAATGGGAAAGATGGTCGACCTCTCAGTCCATACCATTTCGTTGGCGCTCATCGGTCGCGACGTTCGTGGTACCGGTGCCGCAAGCGGTGAGATGGAGGGCGAGATAGCCGCACTCTTCTACCGCTACAAGACCAATGGCGGGTTTGAGTACGTCGCTGACCTGCTCATTGGCCCCCGTCCTGCTGAGGCCAACAAGGCGAAAGACTCAACGTTCGCAACCCACCCCGGTGATTCAGGAACACTCTGGCTTCTCGAGCCAGACGACGAGGGCAAATCGCCTAAGTCCAAGGCCAAGCACAAGGACTACCAGCCGCTGGCCATGCAGTGGGGCCGAAACATGCTCTATTCGGCCGGCGAAGCGCGCCCGCAGAGCTATGTATTGGCAACGCTCCTGTCGCGCGTGTGTGCCGAGCTAGGCGTCGACCCGGTCCGCAACTGGAATCTCGATCAGCCCGACACATGGAGTGCCATCGGTCACTTCTCGATCGCCAATCGCGCCCAGGTCGCGCTGTCGAACCGGTCGCCGAAACTCAACACGCTGATGAAAAACAATGCCGACATCATCAGTCACGATGACGCCACCATCCTCGCGGGGGAGTTCTCGGGAATGGGTTCTGCGGATTTTGTGGCACTGGCGGATGTGCCGGACTTCTATTGGAAGCCACGTATCGCGAAGCAGGGATTCGCCCGCACCTTCGAGGGGCCCAATCATTTCGCCGACATGGATCAGCCCGATCCCAATGGAAAGACTCTCCTGGAACTTTGTAGGGACGACCCGACAACGTTCATCGACCCCCGAAAATGGGCAGCCTTCTACGACTCAGTCACCGATCTTGAGAGCGGCGACGCGATAGCCGAAAAGTATCGCGGGTTGCTGCCTTTCCGGGTCTGGCAAACATTCGACGCGATGGTCGAGTTCGCCGCCGCCGACAAGCCCCGAGAGTTCGTGTGTGCTGCGGGCACGCTCACTCACTACATTGGGGATGCGTGCCAGCCGCTCCATATCTCATATCTGCATGACGGTGATCCGCTTCGTCTGGTCGAGTACACCTTCACGCGCGGCGAGCGGAAGGGCCAGACGGAGATGAGACGTTTCGGCAAAGGCGTCCATGGGGGATATGAAGACACCATGATCAGCGCCTTCCGTGAGAAGGTCCTGGCTGGTCTTCTCAACACCCCAAAAACCGAAGCTGAGGAGATGATTACGACCGGTTTCGAGGCCGCCAAGCTAACCGTTGAGATGATGCGCAAGACCTTCACCTCAATTCCGCCGATGGCGGTCGTCAACGAGTTCGGCAGCTTTTTGGGCAAGCCGAAGGAGCGAGCGGAGCACCTATGGCGAAAGTTCGGTAACAAGACCGTCAAGAACATGCAGAGCGGCGCCCACTTGCTGGCGGTGCTGTGGGAGAGTGCTTGGGCTGTTGGCAACGGTGACACGAACGTTACCTCGACAGCGGGATTGACCAAAGATCAGGCGATGGCCATCTGCGCCGACTTCGATTTTATTCCCTCGGTTAGTATCTCGCGGATTGGCGCGCTTCTGAAGCCTCCGATGATCTAGCATTAGTCCCTTTTGGTGATAGGCCGTCAGTCCGCAATGCGCCTCCCCGCCTGTCGTCCGTTGAGGTGAGCTGCCGCCGCCTGAAAGCAGACTTGCCGTCGACCACGCTGGAGGTCGAAGTTGCGCCACTAACAGTAGTCATCACCTTCGCGCAGCAGCTCTCCACGAACCGGATACATTTCTGCTTCGCCCCATGCGACCGTTCCTGGGGGTACCGAACATGAAGTCACAGGTGTCCGGACCAAGGCCACTACCCTCCAGGACCCGCTGACCAAAGGCCAAAACCGAGCGCATCTCCTTGGCAACGCCCAGCAGCGGCTCAGTGGCGACTGACACGACGCGTCCTCCCATTTCTCGTCGCATGGGCACCTGGGACGATTGTCGTTCAGGCACCACCGCTGGAGAAGACCAGCAACATATTGTTGGTAGGCATCTCGATCGTCTCGCGGAGATTAAGTCCAGCGGCCTCACCCACTTGTTCAAGATCAGCGATATCACGCACACCCCAAGATGGGTTGCGCTCCTTTAGAGCCGCGTCGAAAGCAGCGTTCGAGGGGGCGTTGTGTGCCCCGTCGCGCATGAATGGGCCGTAGAGAAGAAGAAGCCCACCAGCGTGAAGCAAACGGCCAGCTCCTGCGAACAATCCTAAGCTTGCCGCCCATGGCGCGATATGGATCATATTGATCGACACGATGGCGTCAAAATGCCCCGTTTGTTCGACGCCCCAGTGTCCTGAGCACACATCAATATCCCGCGGGACCAGCACATTCTTCAGCCCTGCGAATTCGATCCAGCTAGACGTGCTGGTGCGGGCGTCGGCATCCGGATCGCTCGGCTGCCAGGTGAGGTTGGGCATTGCTCCCGCAAAACACACGGCGTGCTCGCCGGTCCCGCATCCAATCTCCAGCACGGCGCCATGTGTTGGAAGGACACGTTTTAGGACCGCGAGGATCGGCGCCGAATTTCGCGCAACGGAAGGCGAGAACATGCGCTGGTCGGCGCTTACGTCGCGCTGTTCCAGCGCAACAGGCGAACGGTCCTTCTTCTCTGGGGGCATATGCCTTGAATCCCCTTTGGGCGATGTCTCCCACCTTATAGCTGAAATGATGGGACTGAAACCAAGGATTTCGGACTTACGAAGGGGGCGTCGGCGCGTGCGTTCAGCCGAGGGCGACCGAAGGTCCACTTCGCGTCAGATCACGCGCCCGCCAGGCTCAAGGTCTGCTTTCGAAACTCGGAGCCCGGAAGCCTTCGGCCCCCTAGTCGCCACTTCGTTGGGGCTTGTTCAACGCCAATGGGATCATCCTCCCTTTGTATGTGACTGTCCGCTAAAACGGCGGGACATCGCGCTTGTTTCCGGCGCGGGCAGTGGCCTGCCGGAAATTGGATGCCGGAAGGATGACCGGAAAGGGGCAAGCCTTGAAGTTGAAAGATCGCTCCTTTGCCCTAGTTCTTTCGGCACGAATAAAGAGGGCAGTGCACGAACAATGAGGGCAGTGAATGAGTGAAGACCCCAACGTGGAAAAGGCGCAAACGGGAGTATCCGGGCTGGATGACATCTTGGTCGGCGGGCTTTCCAAAGGGCACGTGTTTTTGCTGGAAGGAAATCCTGGCACAGGGAAAACAACTATCGCCCTGCAATTTCTTATCCAAGGGAGTGAGGTTGGCGAGCGAGGCCTCTACATCACATTATCGGAAACCGAACGCGAATTGCGCGCGGGTGCGGCGTCGCATGGTCTGACAATCGATGAAAGCATTGAGGTTTTCGAGCTTGCCCCTCCCGAAACGCTTCTTGACGACGACAGGCAACAGAGCCTGCTGTACTCCTCAGACCTCGAGCTCGGCGAAACCCTAAAACTGATCCTGGAGGCATTCGAGCGTGTAAAGCCGAGCCGCGTTGTTCTCGACAGTTTGTCGGAAATCCGACTTTTGGCACAGAGCTCTCTCAGGTATCGTCGGCAAATTCTTGCGTTAAAACACTTTTTCGCCCGGCAAAGCGTAACAGTCCTGCTTCTCGATGACTTGACCTCGGATACCTTGGACAAGACCGTGCACAGTGTCGTTCACGGCGTCATTCATCTTGAAGAGCTGGCTCCTAATTACGGTCCGGAACGCCGCAGACTGCGGGTAATGAAATATCGCGGTCAGGCGTTTCGAGGCGGTTATCACGATTTCACGATCAAGACCGGTGGTGTTGTTGTCTACCCTCGTCTCGTAGCTTCTGAACACCGGACGAATTTTGCACGCGTGTCGTTGAGCAGCGGGATCCCTGCGCTTGACGCGCTGCTGGGTGGGGGTGTTGAACTGGGATCCAGCACGCTGATCTTAGGCCCCGCAGGTACCGGTAAAAGCACCTTTGCGTTTCAGTTCGTGGCATCGACTATTCGAAGGGGGCAGAAGGCGGCTGTCTTTGTTTTCGATGAAGAACTCGGTCTGTTGTTTTCACGCATGCGTGCCATGGGGATCGATCTGGAGACGATGCGAGAGTCGGGTGATCTCCATATCGAGCAACTTGATGCAGCGGAACTTTCTCCTGGTGAGTTTGCCCATCGCGTCCGTGAGCGTGTGGATAGTGCCCAGGCAAAGACCGTGGTGATCGACAGTATCAACGGCTATCAAGCCTCCATGCCGGAGGAGAACGCACTCATTCTCCACATGCATGAGCTGCTTCAATATTTGAACAGGCAGGGCACCAATACGTTTCTGACCGTTGCTCAACATGGCCTGGTTGGCGATATGAAGTCGCCTGTGGATGTGACCTATTTGGCCGATACCGTTGTTTTGCTCCGGTATTTCGAGGCGGCCGGCAAGGTGCGGCGGGCGGTTTCCGTCATCAAGAAGCGAACCGGATACCACGAGGACACAATCCGCGAGTTCGGTATAGGCAACAAGGGGTTGTCGTTTGGTGAACCCCTGTCCAGTTTCCAAGGTGTGCTGAGGGGGGTGCCGACGTTTGTAGGCACGCCAGGGCCGCTGCTGAATTCCTCAAGCGCGAGTGACGCAAATTCCTGACCCGGTAACATCACTGGCCTTGGTCTTCACTCCGCAGGGGCGAGACGCGGATGTCGCAAACAGGCTGCTGGGGGAAATTGGCATCGCTTGTGCGATAGCGAGTGATCTTCCTCAATTCGCTCAATCGCTCAATGACGATACCTTTTTTGCGGTTGCAACGGAGGAGGCTCTTCGGTTTCCCGATCTGCGGCAGATAACTTCCTGGATAAACAACCAGCCTAGCTGGTCCGATCTTCCATTCATTATTCTAACCCATCGCGGCGGTAGCCCCGAACGCAACCCTGCGGCGGCAAGACTGTCGGAGCTTTTCGGTAACGTGACGTTCCTGGAGCGGCCATTCAATGCTGTCACTTTTGCCAGCGTGGCCCGCACCGCAATTAGGGGACGGCGACGCCAGTACGAGGCACGCGCTCGGATTGAAGAGCTTCGCGAAGGAGAATCGCGTCTTCAAACAGCGCTTCTTGCCGGCCGGCTCGGAACCTGGGAACTTGAATTGGACAGCATGCGGTTTGCGGCGTCCGACACGTGCAAGGCAATTTTCGGACGTCCGGCCACTATGGCTTTTTCCTATGAGGAAGCGCTTTCAAGTATCCACGGGGATGACAAGGAGCGCGTCCTCAACGCCGTGAAGGAAAGCATCGATAGCGGCCGCGACTACGCCATAGACCATCGCACTCTATGGCCCGACGGCAGCGTTCACTGGACGGAAATCCGCGCTCGCGTCGTATCAGACAAAAGCGGCCATCCCGAACGTTTGGTTGGCGTGTCGTCGGACATCACTGACCGCAAACGCTACGAAGACCAGTTGCGGGACCTGAACGATACACTGGAAGAGCGCGTGGCTCAGCGAACGGCCGAGCTTAGCCGGGCGCATGATACACTCTTGGCTGAGGTGGCGCAGCGGGAACGGGCTGAGGAGCATTTGCGCCACGCACAGAAGATGGAGGCAATCGGACAGCTCACAGGCGGTGTTGCCCACGATTTCAATAATCTTCTCATGGCCGTCATGGGCAATCTCGACCTGTTGAGAAAGCACCTGGCAAACAACCCAAAGGCGGCAAGGCTTCTGGAGGGTGCGATGCAGGGCGCCCGTCGTGGTGCGGCGCTGACGCAGCGCCTGCTCGCCTTCGCCAGGCGACAGGATCTTCAGGTCGAACCCGTTGATCTGGAAAAACTCATCCGCGGCATGACTGATCTTTTGGAGCGTTCCATCGGCTCGGCGATTGCTCTGCGATTGAATTTGACCAACGGGCTGCCGCACGCGCTGGTGGACGGCAATCAGGTGGAACTTGCTTTGCTCAACCTGGCTGTGAATGCGCGCGACGCGATGCCGGACGGTGGGTCACTCGTGGTGGAACTCGATCTTGCTCAATCAATGCCCGAGGATAGGCTAGCTTTGGGATCCTACGTTCGGATTTCAGTAACAGATACCGGGCATGGAATGGATGGCGAAACGCTCAAGAAAGCGATTGACCCCTTTTTCTCCACCAAGGAATTGGGGAAGGGTACTGGCTTGGGTTTATCGATGATTCATGGGCTTGCTGTCCAGTTGAACGGCAAATTCCAGTTGTTCAGCGCGCCTGGGCACGGAACCAAAGCGGAAATCTGGTTTCCTTCCACGACACAGAAAATAGAGGATAAGGGGATGGACCTGACGCCAGCCCAGCCGGGCGTGACAGCAAGAGCAAAGATTCTGGTGGTTGACGACGACGCGCTTATCGCCATGAGCACCGTCGATATGTTGGAAGATCTCGGCCATGAGGTCCTTGAGGCAAATTCGGGCGCAAGGGCTCTGGAGCTTCTGGGTGGAGGCGATCAGATCGATCTGATGATTACGGATTATTCGATGCCGGGGATGAATGGCGCGCAACTCGCAAAGGCAGCATTGGAAATCAACCCTGCGCTTCCTATTCTGGTTGCAACCGGCTACGCCGATCTGCCTCCCGGTGCTGGAATAGATTTACCACGTCTTGGCAAGCCCTACACGCAAGATCAATTGGCATTTGAAATTGCCAAAGTCCTAAAGTTCTAGTTTTCGTCCATGCGAAGCCGTTATGATGCAGCGTGATGCAAAGCCCGAGGCGCCTAATGGCTGCAAAGAAGCTCGTCATGTTCCGCCCTTGCCGGACGACGTTCAACCCAGGCGCGACCTCCAGCCTCTGTCCTCTATTTCAACCGCGGACGCCCTCCCGCGCAGCGGGTTCGTTCTCCGGCCCCAATCGAGACGCTTGGGTCGCACTGACCAAGTATCCACTCCTGACGCTCCTCGGGCGTTCAGATCACTCGACGACCAGAAGGCCGGCAGCAAGGATGTCTCCTATCCCTCGCCTTGAACGGAATCAAACCACCGAACCTGAAATGTCATAGTCAACGCTCTAAAGGAGTTACCCGAGCGTTCGCCGTATTCTTTTCTTGACAGATCGTTCCAGAATACCTAAATCGCATCCATGGCAAGGAACAAGGAATTCGATCGAGAGCAGGCGCTGGATGACGCCATCGAGGTGTTTCGCGAACACGGTTTCGAAGGCACGTCCACCCAAATGCTCGTCCGTGCGATGAAGATTGGCCGGCAGAGTCTTTATGATACGTTCGGCGACAAGTGGAAGCTCTACTGCCTTGCTGTCGAACGCTACGCCGCTGCGGAAACGGAGGCCCACATCGCCATGCTGCGCGGTGCGCCGCGTGCCCAGGACGGCATTCGGGCGATGATGGACCGAGTGGTCGAAAATGCTTCACGGGCCTGTCTTGGCGTGAACTCGGTCTGCGAGTTCGGCCAGAACCGACCTGACCTAACGGCAATTCATCAGGCTGCTGATCGGCGATTGAAGCATGCCGCCAAGCAACGCATCAGCGAGGCTCAGGCGCAAGGGGATCTCGACGCAACGCTTTCCACGGAAGAGACTGCCGATTTCCTCTTCGCCAATGTTGCCGGCATCCGCATCGCTGCGCGCGGCGGCGCGGGGCCAAAAGAGCTCAAGACCCTAGCCAGGATCGCGCTTCGGGTAGTGACATGAGGGCAAAATTTTTTGCTTGTTTCTGGAATGATCAGTCAAGAAAGGAAGATCATGAGAGCCGTGGTTATGAATGAAATCGGTGGCACCGAGGTGATGGAATTTGTCGCTCTCCCGGAACCGGTCGCCACCCCGGGGCATGTGGTGGTCGAAGTCGCGGCCGCAGGCGTGAACTTCATGGATATCGGCGTGCGCCAGGGCATGGCGTGGACAGACAGCCCCAACCCGAAAATTCTCGGGGTCGAGGGTGCAGGACGCATCGTCGCGCTTGGTGATGGGGTCGATGGTTTCGCTATCGGAGACCGGGTCGCCTGGGTCTACGCGCCAGGAAGCTATGCCTCGCACGTCCTGATCTCAACGGATGCGCTCGTGCGCCTTCCCGATACTATCGATGACAAGACAGCAGCCTCCCTCATGATGCAAGGATTGACCGCGAGCCACTTCGCCACCGATTTCTACCCGATCCAGCCTGGAGACACCGCACTCGTGCATGCTGCGGCGGGTGGCGTCGGCCTGCTGCTGACACAGATCGTCCGGCTAAGGGGTGGACATGTGATCGGCCGCGTTTCGTCGACCGACAAGGTGGACGTCGCAAAAGCGGCTGGCGCGAACCACGTTATCGTCGACACGGAGGGGAAGTTTGCCGCTGAAGTTTTGCGTCTCACCGGGGGAGAAGGTGCAAGCGTCGTCTATGACGGTTCCGGTCCCAAGACCTTTCAGGGGTCGCTCGCAGCACTTCGTCGCTCCGGCACATTCTGCTGGTATGGGCCGGTGCTTGGCGGTCCGGGGCCACTCGACATCATGAGCCTGCCCAAGAGCATCAAGATCGGCTATGCGACATTCTTCGATCACATCAGTACGCCCGAACTTCTTCGCGCCCGCACCGAGCAGTTGTTCCGTTGGATTCACGATGGGTCGCTCAAGCTGCACGTCGGTGGAACCTACGCGCTTTCTGATGCCGCCCGTGCTCATGCCGACATGGAAAGCCGGTCGACCACCGGCAAGCTATTGCTGATCCCCACGCAAAGGGGTTCAGCATAGCGCTGCCTGAAAGGCTGGAACCGGGGTCGACTAGCCCCGGCAAGAGGTTCCGCAATGGCCGCCCGCATGGGATGACACGCGGGGCTTCAGCTCTGACAACAGCGCGGCCTGAAGGGGGATGCCCACCCAACTCCCGCTTTGAGATCGGTGAGTCCGGTCAATCCTAGATTGACAAGTTTCCATCTTTGTAAAGCTGGAGTGGCCCGAGCTTTACTTTTATGCCATAATGTCAAACGTGAGTGGACGATGACAAAACTAAAGCAACTCCTCCAGCAAGTCCCCCCCGGCTTCCTGGTGGATTCTGGGTGGATGGCTCGTCATGCCATCTCGCGGCAGTCCGTCTCAGGCTATCTCAAACAGGGCTGGCTCGAGCCGGTCATGTCCGGCGTGTACCGCCGCCCGTTTTCCTCAGACACCAATCCAGAAGCCGTCGGAGGCTGGAAAATACCCCTGCTCTCGGCCGTCTGGCTCATGCGGCATAAATTTCATGTCGGCGGGGCGAGCTCCCTCTCCTTACGGGGGACATGCTCATTACCTGTCGTTCGGCGGCGAATTCGCCCTCTATCTCTACGGATCCGATATCCCGACATGGCTATCGAAGCTGCGGACGGACGCCGATGTGAAGACCAGGAGCAACGTCCTGTTCGGCGAAGGAGCGACTGGCGTCGAAAACGCGGATTTCGACCTTTCCAACGACGAGGATCCGGAGCTGGCACAGAGCCCGTGGCGCTGGCCGATGCCAATGTCCTCACCCGAACGCGCGATCCTCGAAATGCTCGACGAGGTCCCAAAAGAAGAAAGCTTTCACAAGGTCGACATGGCCTTCGAGAGCCTGGCCAATCTGCGCCCGAGATTGCTAACGACGCTCCTCACCCTATGCCGCAGCGTCAAAACCAAGCGCCTCTTCTTCGTATTTGCCGACAAGCATAATCATGCCTGGCGCCGCCACATCGACATCTCGTCCGTCGATCTAGGCAAGGGCGACCGGGCGCTGACACCGGGCGGCCGGCTGCACCCCATCTACCGCATCACGATCCCGGCCGACTTGATGCCAAAGGAGACCCCGAATGGCCCGTGACCAATACCTGCGCCAAGTCGACCTCCTGGTGCGGACCCTTCCCTACATTGCCCGGCACGAGGCCTTCGCGCAAAGCTCGACGACAAGGCGATGCGCTTCCTGCTGTCACTCCACGATGGCGAACCAGATTTCAAAGCAATCGGCCTGCCCCAGGCGGCCGAGCTGCCCGCCGTCCGCTGGAAGCTTCTCAACCTCGAAAAGCTGAAAGCCAGGAACCCAGAGAAACATGCGGAGCAGCGGCGTAAGATCGAGGAGATCGTGCCACAGGCTCGCAGGGATTCCGGAGCGGATAAGATCTGACCTATGGGTACTTCGATTGAACTGATGGTAAGTGGTGTCTCCCTCGACTATGCCAAGAACATGCTCGGCGATGTGCCGCTTCACAAACTCCGCGTCGCGGCCAGTATACCCCGCCATGAACAGGTTTGTTATCTCCGGCTGTATTAGGTCCTGTTGACAAAGTGCTGCTGCCAATGCGAATCCTGCCGTCAGGGGGACGTCATGGCGATACTTAGGATTTATGATCTCAAAGAGAATGTCCTCGCGCTTGATCTCAGAGACTTACTGCG